>CANGDH010000002.1 GCA_947452555.1 Bacteroidota bacterium | reverse complement strand
CGTTCAACATTTTTTCAATGCTTTGCATTTTCTTAACGCTCTTACGAACAGTATTAAAGTTAGTCAACATACCACCTAACCAACGCTCAGTTGCATAAGGCATGTTTACTTTCTTCGCACACTCACTTACAATTTCTTTTGCTTGTTTCTTAGTAGCAACAAACATAATTTTCTTACCACTCTTAGCGATTTGCTTTAAAGCAGCAGCTGTTTCTTGTAAATGATCTACAGTCTTGTTTAAATCAATGATGTGGATACCTTTCTTCTCAGCGAAGATATAAGGTAACATCTTTGGATTCCACTTCTTTTTAAGGTGACCAAAGTGTACGCCAGCTTCCAAAAGTTGCTGTTGAAGTGAAGTATTATTTTCCATTTGTATAAGTTGTAATAATGAATTAATGTATAATTTATCTTTCGATTAACGCTTGCTAAATTGGAAGCTTCTACGTGCCTTCTTGTGACCGAACTTCTTACGTTCAACACTTCTTGGATCACGCTTTAATTGACCAGCCGCTTTTAACGTTGGACGAACTTCAGGATTCAATTCAACTAATACACGTGCAATACCTAATTTTGCTGCTTCTGCTTGGCCTTTCATTCCACCACCAGTTGCATTAATTACGATATCATATTTACCTTCTGCTTCAGCTGCCTTTAAAGGAGCTTCCACTTGGTTTTGTAAGTATACTAAAGGAAAGTATGCTTTGTAATCTTTATCATTAACAGTGATCTTTCCAGTACCCTTGCTGACGAAGACGCGTGTTACCGCTTCCTTACGACGACCTACTGCATTTGTTTGCTTTTCCATTTATTTAGATTTGGAATTAATTAAAATTTGAATTCTTTAGGTTGTTGTGCACTATGTGGGTGTTTTTCACCTGCATAAACAAACAATTTTTTAACCATCTTACGTCCTAAACGGTTTTTAGGTAACATACCTTTTACCGCTCTTTCCATAATAACTTCTGGACGACGCTTGATTAAATCTTCAGCAGCTTCTTCTTTCTTACCACCTGGGTATCCAGAATAGTTTAAGTAAACTTTATCGTGGAATTTGTTTCCAGTTAATTTTACTTTTTCTGCGTTAATAATGATTACATAATCTCCACAATCAACGTGAGGAGTGTAATAAGCCTTGTTCTTACCACGTAGAACAGATGCAATTTTTGAAGCAATACGTCCTACGGTTTGATTAGTACCATCAACAATGTACCAGCCATGTGTAACGGTAGCCGCGTTGGCGTGCTTCGTGGTGAAATGTAGTTTACTCATAATCTTTTGTTTAAATGAGGCTGCGCTATCCCGCTAGCCATAAATTATCCCCTTTTATAAGGGAGAGCAAAGGTACGAGCGGATTTTGGCTTTTCCCTTCTTTTTAAGTGATATTTTTGACCATACCTTTGCAACTAATTGATTATCAATTATATTTTTGTATCATGAATTATATCATACTAAATAGGTACTGATTATCAATGAGTTAGAAAATCAATAATAAGCCAGATTTTGAGATATTGTACTCATTTAGGTTTCCAGTACCCTTCATTCTCCTATTTTTGACAATTCTGGCCTAATTTTAGCAGATTCTACCTAAACGACTTCCTAATATATGTATCAGAAATTCCAAGCAACTCAAATTTTTACCGGGACCGAACTATTGGAAGATCAATTGGTTTTAATAACTGATCAAAAAGGAACGGTAGAAGCTATTGTTGGAATAGAAGATGCCGGAGATGATATTCAAAATTTTGAAGGGATATTAAGCCCTGGTTTTGTAAATGCACATTGCCATTTGGAATTGTCTCATATGAAGGACATGATTCCTGCACATACTGGTTTGCAAGAATTTGTAAAACAAATTGTGTCTTTAAGAAAAGTGGATGAAGAAGTTATTAACGCTGCTATTGTAAAAGCAGAAGCAGAAATGTTGGCGAATGGGATTGTTGCAGTAGGAGATATCTCAAACACCTTAGATACTTTAGAACAAAAAGTAAAACAAAATTTATCGTATTATACATTCGTTGAATTATATGATTTGGATCCAACGCGTGCACAGGATAAAATAAATGCGGGTCTTGAAAATCAAAAAGCATTTGAAGCAAAAAAATTACGCGCCTCCTTAGTACCTCATGCACCTTATTCTGTTACAAATAATTTGTGGAAATTATTAGCTATCCATTTTGGTGCGCATACTATTAGCATGCACAATCAGGAAACGCCAGACGAAAATGATTTCTTTAAAACCAAAACTGGAAGTTTTTTAGGAATGTATGAAAGAACAAAAGTGAGTTTAGATTTTTTTAATGCAACAGGTTTGTCTTCGCTTCAATCTGTATTACCTATTTTTAAAAATGCAGCTGCTAGTATTTTAGTACACAATAGTTTTACCAACTACGATGATATTAATGCTGTGAAAAAGCAAATGCCTAATACATTTTGGTGTTTATGTCCTAACGCCAATCAATACATTGAACAAACCATGCCGCCTATTGAACTGCTAAGAAACAACGGTGCGAATATTATTATAGGAACCGATAGCTATGCTAGTAATTGGAGCTTGAATATATTAGACGAATTAAAAACCATTCAAAAACATAATGCTGCGATTCCTTTGGAAGAAATGTTGGGCTGGGCTACACTTAATGGAGCGCGCGCATTACAAATGGATAATACCATTGGAAGTTTTGAAAAAGGAAAAAAACCTAGTGTAGTGGTGATTGAAAATATTTCGAGTGATAATAATTTAGCAAATGCAGTGTCGCGAAGAATAATATAAATTAATCTTTCAGCAAGTTAGGATAATCTGTAATCAACCCATCTACCCCTAAAGCCATTAATGCATCCATTTCGTTTTTTGTATTCACTGTCCAAGGAATAATTTTCATTTTATGTTGATGACAAAAATCCACCGTTTCCTTGCTTACATATTTAAATTCAGGACTGTAAATAGTTGGTGTAAAACCAATCAAATCTAATTTCATTTTAACATCCGCTGCATTTTTTCCTTCCACTAAATAAGCAGTATGTAAGTTTGGATATTTTTCATGCAACACTTTTAAGGGTCTTGTATCAAAGCTTTGTATGGAGGTTCGCTCTACAGTATTTTTTTGCTTAATTAAATTCACCACTAAATCTACAAATTCATTGGGTGCAGGGTGTTCGATACCATCTTTCCCATCCACCGATTTAATCTCAATATTATAAAACATTTTGCGACCAATGCGCACGCCTTTTAATTCGACACTATCTATTAATGCACTAAGTATCGGAATAGTAACTGCTATTTTTTTTTGTTGCGGAAATCCAGGATGAATTTTTAAGCCTACATCAAATTTTCGAAGCATTGCATACTCCATTTGGTAAATGATATTATCATTGAGTTCGTTTACTTTGATGAATGTTCCGTCTGGCTTGGTAGTTATAATTGGATTTAATATAGGATCGTGAGATACCACCACTTGCTTGTCTTTGGTGACGGCTAAGTCCATTTCTAATGTGTTTACTTTTTCATTGTCCATTACCGATAACATTGCAACTATAGTGTTTTCAGGCAGTAAACCACGACCGCCTCTATGGGCCTGGAAATCCATATTATTAGTTTTTGATGTTGTATGTTTTGTATTGGAACATCCTGCTATCACTCCTGTAAATAATAAAGTCGCTATTGCTATGATGAATTTCATTCGATTTATTCGTATAAAGCTATCTAATTTTTGTAGATTGTGGTATTAAATTCTAGTTATGACATTTCCAATTTTATTCGGCATATTCGCAATAATACTGATCATGTTGCGAAGACATCGTAACAGTAAAAGAAATGAGGATTAATCAAATAGATTAATGCAATACCGCTTGTAATATAGTGAGTGATTTTATCTCGGTGAATTTTTTATAATGCCAGCTTAATGAAAGCTGAAAAAGTTCGAGGATTTTTTTTCTTTGATTCCCATTTAATATGATACTTTCTAAATCGTTGTAAAACTGAACCTGCATAAATGTCGAAGCAGTCTGCGCTTCCACTCCTTCTAAAAAAAAGGGATGCAATGGCTTCTCTTTTACAAACTGTCCTTCTTTAACATCTAGTATTGGCGTCTCTTCTGCGTATTGTCCTTGCAATCCAAATCCCAGTGTCTCACTTAAATGAATCAAAAAATAAATAGGCAGGTTACTTACTAAACCAGGGCCACTTTTGTCCAATTGCTTAAATGTATCTTCTATTAAATAAAATAATTCAGGGTGTGGTTCCGGCTGTAATGTTTGCTGTAAGATCTCTACAATATAAGTGGCTACTGCATTACGCACCACATTGGAATATACTTCCTGATACACATAATCCCAATTCACTTCCTTCACCATTTGCATACTCTTCATGGGACTATGATACACTTCCATTTGCAAAATAGCCGCAGGCTGATAAAACACCCCCTTATTGGCTCCCTTTTTACTGGTAACTCTTACGCCTTTAACGATGTATTGCTGTAATCCAAATAGTTCTGTGTAAACGGAACAAATGACACTCGTGTCCCCATATTTTGTAACGCGTAAAACAATACCCTTCGTGTTGTGTAGCATATTATTTTGCTATACGCTCTTAAACTGTTGTAAAAAACGTAAGTCGTTTTGTGAATATAAACGTAAGTCGTTTACTTGGTATTTTAATTGCGCAATTCTTTCTACACCCATACCAAACGCAAATCCAGTATACTTCTCAGGGTCTATGCCAAAATTTTCTAACACTTTTGGATGCACCATTCCACTTCCTAAAATTTCTACCCAACCAGTGTGCTTACAAATATTACAGCCTTTTCCTGCACAAATTTGACAGCTAATATCCATCTCTGCACTTGGCTCTGTAAAGGGGAAATAACTTGGACGGAATCTTACCTTCACGTCTTTGCCAAACATCTCTTGTACGAAAAAATATAGTGTTTGTTTTAAGTCTGCAAAGCTCACATTCTCGTCAATATACAATCCTTCTACCTGATGAAAAAAGCAATGCGCTCTAGCTGAAATGGTTTCGTTTCTGTATACTCTTCCTGGACAGATAACTCTTATAGGTGGTTTTTGTGTTTCCATCACCCTTGCTTGTACACTAGATGTATGGGTTCTTAACAACCAAGCTGATTCTGTTTCTGTTCCTTCTTTTACATAAAAAGTATCCTGCATGTCTCGCGCTGGATGATCCAACGGTAAATTCATGGCACCAAAATTATGCCAGTCGTCTTCAATTTCTGGACCTTCCGCTACTGCAAATCCTAGTCTTTTAAAAATGGAAACCATTTGATTACGCACCAAATTCAAGGGATGTCTTGTTCCAACTGGTGTTGGATCTCCCGGCATGGAGTAATCTGCTCCTGTCTCTGCTTCCGCCGCTACTCCTAAACTCGCTTGCAATAATTCCAATTTTGCCTCCGCATGCAGTTTAAAAGCATTCAATATTTGTCCAAATTCCTTTTTTTTCTCATTGGGTACCTGCTTCATCTCCCCCATTATCTGCTTTACCAAACCCTTGGTTCCTAGGTACTTGATTCTAAACTGCTCCACTTCCTCGTGATTCGTTGCCTGTACTGCAGTTATTTCGTTTTGAATGTCTTGTATTTGTTGTAACAATTGCTCCATGACACGAAGATAAATATTTTCCTTACATTTGTTACTCGTTGAAGATTTAATACATGGAGTACAATACAGCAAGAAGCATAATGGGGATGAGAGAGTATGGCCGTCACGTTCAGAGGATGGTAGACCACTTATTGACCATTGAGGACAAAGCAAAAAGACAAGAACAAGCACAGGTCGTGATTGAATTGATGGGTTTTTTGAACCCACAGCTTAAGAATATTGAGGATTACAAGCATAAATTATGGGATCACTTGTTTTTTATGAGTGGTTTTAAATTAGAAGTGGACAGCCCTTATCCTATTCCTACCCGTGAAACTTATAAGCAAAAGCCAGATCCGTTACCTTACCCTCAGCGTAAAATTAAATATGCGCATTTGGGTAAAAACCTAGAATTGGTTATTGATAAAGCCATGGCCGAGGCTGATGAAGAGAAAAAAGCAGGTTTTGCGCACACTATTGCCCATTACATGAAGCTAGCTTATAGCAACTGGCATAAAGAATTAGTGCAGGATGACGCTATTCGTAGTGAATTGAATGCCATTACAGGTGGTCAGCTTGAATTTAGCAACACCCCTTATATTAAACACCGCAATCAAAACTTTGAACGAGACGAATATCGTCCTGCAGCAGGACGTTGGCAGAACAATCGTAACCGTGGAAGTCAAGGTGCTGGACGTGGTCAACAACAAGCTGGTCAAAGTGGCCAAGGTGGTCAAGGCGGTGGCGGCGGACGCAATCAAAACAATCGAAATTTTAAAAAAAGATACTAGTTCATTCCCCCTATTTTAAAATCCCATTTTGTATTTCAAGATGGGATTTTTTTGTGGGGGATTATGAGAAAAGTTTAATTTCGTTTTACAACCTATACATATGAGTTCATTCGAAGTTATTGGAGGCAAAGCCCTTAAAGGAAGTATTATTCCACAGGGTGCAAAAAATGAAGCGCTTCAAATATTGTCTGCAGTTGTTTTAACTTCAGAGCCAGTTACGATTTCCAATATCCCCAACATTGTAGACGTCAATTTATTAATTGAACTCTTACATGAGATGGGCGTGTCTGTTGAAAAATTAGGAGAAGGTGAATATCGTTTTAAAGCAGATAAAATTGATCCTCATTATTTAGCGTCAGAAGATTTTAGAAAAAAGAGTGGACGCTTGCGCGGAAGTGTAATGTTAGCGGGTCCTATCTTAGCAAGATTTAAAACAGCCTATTTGCCTAAACCCGGTGGCGATAAAATTGGACGTCGTCGTTTAGACACGCATATTATTGGCTTTGAAAAACTGGGAGCTAAATATGCATACGACCAGGAGCTTGCTTGTTTTACAATTAAGACAGAAGGACTAAAAGGTTGCTATATGTTATTAGACGAACCTTCTGTAACAGGCACCGCAAACATAGTAATGGCGGCAGTTTTAGCCGAAGGCATTACTACCATTTACAATGCAGCATGTGAACCATATTTACAACAGCTATGTGCTATGTTAAATAGAATGGGTGCAAAAATTACTGGAGTAGGAAGTAATTTATTACATATTGAAGGCGTTACTAAATTAGGAGGCACAACACACCGAGTACTTCCCGATATGATTGAAATTGGTTCTTTCATTGGTTTAGCCGCTATGACAAAAAGTGAGCTTACTATTAAGAATGCAGGTGTTCAACACTTGGGAATAATTCCGGACAAATTCAGATTACTCGGAATTGATTTTACCATTAAAGGAGATGATATTTATATTCCTGCTCAAGAAGACTATGAGATTCAAACTTATATGGACGGGGGTATTCTAACCATTTATGATAATCCATGGCCAGGTTTTACACCCGACCTATTGAGTATAGTTTTGGTAACCGCTATTCAAGCAAGAGGCTCTGTTTTGATTCATCAAAAAATGTTTGAGAGTCGATTGTTCTTTACCGATAAATTAATCGATATGGGTGCGCAAATTATTTTGTGTGATCCTCACCGTGCAACCGTGATTGGACTAGGTCGCAAATATCCTTTACGTGGCATTACTATGACCAGTCCAGATATTCGTGCTGGGCAAGCTTTACTGATTGCAGCATTGAGTGCAGAAGGAAAAAGTACCATTCAAAATATTGAGCAAATTGACAGAGGATATCAGTACATTGACCAACGCTTACAAGCACTAGGTGCAGATATTAAACGCGTTTAATAATGCTTGCCTCCTCTTTTAATTCAGCATAGCTGCTTATTAAAAATTTAGTTATGAAAAATGAAATTCTTCAATGCCTTAACAGCCCTATAGAATTAGAGCAATTATATAGGAAGGACAAACTTGGTTTTAAACAAGCATTCGATCAGGTTTTTGCAGATCATAAAGAAAATATACAGCTTCAATTTTGGGATGCTCGACTTAATTATAAAGAAGCAAAATTAGCATTAGGTAGTCAAAGGGAAATTGGATTTATAATCGCTTTAGCTATTATAGCTGGCCTCATTGCCAATATTGCTAATTTGCCTTCAATAAATACTGAAGTATTCTTTACAAGAAATACGGCTTTTATTATCATACCATTTTTAAGTGCTTACTTTATTTTTAAGCAAGCGTTATTATTAAAAACCAAAATAATAGTTGGAACAATCATACTATTACTGGCTTGTTATATTAATTTGCTACCTAATAATCCAGCAAGTAGTTCCATAAACTTAGTCTACATCCACTTGCCAATCTTATTATGGTCCATACTTGGTTACGCTTATTTAGGAAATGAATTTTTAAATAAAGAGAAGAGAATTAATTTTCTAAAATTCAATGGTGACCTACTTATCATGTCAGTCATTATATTGCTTTCTTGCTTACTATTTACCGTTATTACATTTGGGCTGTTTAACCTAATAGGTATTAAAATTGAAAAATTTTATATGGAATATATTGCCATTTGGGGTATTGGTGCCATTCCATTATTTGCAACTTATCTTGTTTATAATAATCCGTATTTAATAAATAGGATCTCCCCCTTAATTGCAAAAATATTTACTCCTTTGGTTTTTATAAATCTATTCATATACTTGGTTACACTCATTTACATGGGTAAGTATCCACATAATGATAGAAATTTATTACTAGTCTACAACTTGTTATTAGTAGCCGTTTTAGCACTTATCTTTTTTTCCATTGCCGAAAATAAGATAAGCAAGGAAAATTATTTTAGTGCGCTCCTTTTATTTGGACTGTCTTTATTAACCATCATCATAAACGGTATTGCACTGTCTGCCATCATTTTTCGAATATGGGAATTAGGCGTTACGCCCAATAGAATAGCAGTTTTGGGTGGTAATATTTTAATCTTCATAAACTTAATAATGGTATTTTTTGATTTACTAAAAGTGGTAACTAAAAAATCAGACTCCTTAAAAATAGAAGACAGTATTGCAAAATACTTGCCCATATATGCTGCATGGGCCGCCGTTGTTGTTTTAATAATACCGATATTATTTAGCTGGAAATAAACGCAGTGAATAATCAGAAGTAGTCCAAAAAATCAACAATTAGTATCTTCTAATTTAGAAAGAAGGTCAATGGAATCAATATTCAACTTAGAAAATGCAAATATTTTTCTACCTAAGTCTTTGATGGAAGCACCTAGATGAAAAACTACTTTTTTATCAATGATTAAAAACCTGTCGTGTATAATATTTGATTCTCGAATAGTAAAAAAACTATATTGCTCTTTAAATTTTTTGATATCCAATTGTTGTGTCTTATCGAGCTTTTTAGTATAAATAATTAATTGAACCTTTTCTTTTTGCAAAGTGCATTAAAGTACTTTCATCAATATAATTATCAATCAATATTATTGATTCTTTAGAAGTTCTTATTATGTCAGATATAAATTTAAAAGAATCAAATGTTTGTCCATTATAAAATATTCCTTGATTTGGAATTTCTTCCACACTTTCTAGCGCTTTAAATATCTTTTCGAATTTCAAATCGGCTGGCTTCGTTTTGTCTATACTCTACTTTTGTAACTTTACTTAACAATTCACCACAATACGAGATAATTCTACGCATCTCAATAAAGGCTTCAATTATTTGTATACTTACTTTAATTGCCACCTGACTCCTAATAACAGCCGAAAGCATAGCTACACCTTGCTCTGTAAATACAATTGGTAAGTACCTTCTACCCCCATAATTAACACTTGAGGTGCCAATTTGGTACCTCAAGTCATTCCACTCTTCTTGTGTTAGTTGAAACATAAATCGATTGGGAAATCTATCTAAATTTCTTTTTACAACTCTATTTAGTTGTTTTGTTTCAATTTGATATAGAACTGCTAAATCACTGTCGAGCATTACTTGTTGACCTCTTATAGAAAATATTATATTACCTAAATACTCTTGACTAATTATTGTTTTGTTCATAGTTGATAATTTCAATTATGTCAAACTACCCTTTCTTTAAATATAAAAATCGCGTGTTAATACACTTCTAAAACCCAAAAAGGCCACGATAAATCGTGGCCTTTTTTAAAATCATAATCGAAAATTTTAAGGAGCTAATTTCTTATAGCAATTTAAAATTTCGCAGGTGTTCCGAACTTTGGAATACTCTTCTTAATGAACGCTCTTAAATGATCATTACTTGTTGCCAAGTCTTCTTTTCTTAAGTACATCATATGTCCACTTCGGTATCCTTCCCAGAACATTCTGTCTTGAATTTTTCCAGCTGGATCCATTTGCCACATATTATATTTTGCATTGAAATAATCACATGCACCATCATAATAACCCGATTGTACTAATAAATGCAAATACGGATTTTGCATCATAGCTTGACGTAAGTCGTCTCCGGTATGGTTATTCGTATTGTCCCAAGGGAATGTAGGTCCAAAAATATAATAGTTTAAATCTGTTTTATATCCTAACTCGTCTCTTAAATACATATTAATTGCTGGGGTAAAAGAATGCTCCCAGCTTGTTAATTCTGCATTATAGTCTGGACTGTTGCCAGCGTCTTTTTTATCCATTCCAATATAACGTGAATCTAAACGACCAACTGTTTTACCTTGATCACGTAATAATTCTTTCCAGAAATAATCAAAAGGAATTTCTAAATTTTGTTGTGCCACTTCTGTTTCACCTATTCCAATATAACGTGCTAATTTTTTAGTTACTTCCTTGCGCTTATCTGCATTTAATACACCCCCTTGTGCAATCGCTGGCAATAATTCATTTACCGTAAACGCTTCAACCTCTGGCAAATAAGCAGTTAAGTCTTTTGCTTGCAAGTCACTTGCCAATTTTTTATGATACCATGCAGTAGCTGCCATATAAGGAACCCTTAATGCAGCGCTCATTGGACCTTCGCGCTTAATACCTAAGTCGGTTGGTGAAACAAGAATAACACCATTTAAATACATCCAATGTCTGTTTTGTAATTCTAATGACAATCCAGAAACTCTTGTTGTGCCATAACTTTCTCCAATTAAAAACTTAGGAGAAGCCCAACGCTTTTGACGCGCAACGAATCCATTAATCCAGTCTGCTAAATATTTAACATCCGCATTCACTCCAAAGAATTTTGAAGTGGGTACTGATTTATCTAAAATACGAGAGAATCCTGTATTAACTGGATCTATATAAACGATATCTGCAGCGTCTAGTATAGAATTCTTGTTTTCTTCAAAACCATAAGGTTGTACTGGATATCCTTCATCGTCAATCTTTAATTTTCGTGGACTTGTGTAACCTAAATGCATCCAAACACTTGCAGTACCTGGGCCTCCGTTAAAGGAAATCACCAACGGACGCTCGTCCTTATTGGTAATATCGGTGCGCTCATAGTATACATAAAATAAGCCGGCGATTGCCTTTCCTTCCTCATCCCATACAGGCATGGTACCTGTTGTAACTTTATAAGATACTTTTTGACCCTTAATCGTAATTTCTCCCTTGTTCTCCGTTTTAGTTTCCAAAGAAAGCTCTCTTCTAAAACCTGGGTTATTGTCCCCTTTTACTGCAGGCTTTGCAGCAACAGGAGCCTCATCTACTGGTTTTTGTGCTTGAACAAATAAGGTAGTCAACAGCAACAAATAAGTAAATAGTCTTTTTTGCATAGTACTTTTTTTTAGTAGGATAAATATACATATTAATTTATTTAGGGACTAATTCATTAAATTTGAGCATGGCCGAAACTGCGAATAATGCATCTAAAAAAGTAATCATACTTACTGCACCTTCTGGGGCAGGTAAAACGTCTATCACTAAATACCTTTTAACACATTATCCAAATCTTGCTTTTTCAGTTTCTGCTACAACAAGAAGCCCAAGAGGGAAGGAGCAAGACGGTGTGGACTATCATTATATATCCCTAGCAAAATTTGAGGGACATATGTATCAAGACGATTTTTTAGAATTTGAAATGGTATATCAAGGAGTTTACTATGGTACACTAAAGTTGGAACTAGACCGCATTTGGAACCAAGGTAAAACGCCTGTTTTAGATATTGATGTTAAGGGCGCATTAAAAGTGCAAGAAAAATTGGGAGCGCAATGCCTTTCTATTTTCATCATGCCCCCGTCGGTAGCCATATTAAAAGAAAGACTTCAGAAAAGAGAAACGGAAACACCAGAAGCAATACAAATGAGAATTGACAAAGCGAGTTATGAAATGAGTTTTAGCAATCAATTTAAAGCCATCGTGAAAAACGAAGTGCTTGAAACTGCTTGTGCTCAAACCGCTAAGCTGATTGAGGATTTTATAAAAAATTAAATTATCGAGTATGTCCATGCAAGGAAAGACAGTTTTTATAACTGGGGGAAGTAGAGGAATTGGTAAAGCCATGGCATTAAAACTAGCTGCCGCAGGTGCAAATATTGTGATTGCTGCTAAGTCTGTAGAGGAAGACCCTCGCTTAGGAGGAACCATTTATTCAGCAGCCGCAGAAGTTGAAGCCTTGGGCGTAAAAGCATTGGCTGTTCAAGTAGACATAAGGGACGAAGCTCAAATTGCTGCAGCCATTCAATTAACAGTAGAGACTTTTGGTGGCATTGATATTCTGATTAACAATGCAAGTGCTATTCAATTAACCGATACTCCTAATACACCAAGTAAGCGCTTTGATTTAATGCACAGCATTAATGTTAGAGGCACTTTTTTAGTAGTTCAACACGCATTACCCTATTTAAGAAAGGGAAAGAATCCACATATTTTAACTTTATCTCCTCCTATTAATCTAGCACCAAAATGGTTGGGACCACATGTTGCTTATACGATTTCAAAATATAATATGAGCATGATGACATTGGGTTGGGCAGAAGAATTTAAAGATGATGGTATTGCCGTAAACGCTTTATGGCCCCGCACTACCATTGACACCGCTGCGGTAAGAAATTTACTAGGTGGTGAAATGATGGCGAATATGAGTCGAACTACCGATATTATTGCAGATGCTGCTTTTTATATTTTGTCTAAAGAAAAACTAGCTTATACTGGCAAAACTTTTGTGGACGAAGAAGTATTAGCAGCTGAGGGAATTACAGACTTAGAAAAATATTCAGTAGTCCCTGGTGCCAAATTATTTTACGACCTTTTTTTATAAAAATTTTAAACTGACACAAATGAAAAAACTATTCCTTGGTGCAATGATGTTGTTGACTTTTGGTGCATGGGCGCAAAAGAAAGCAAAACTAGATCCTGTAGCAGCTAACAAAGACGCTGCATTAACCGCATTAAACAATGCCTATCCAACTGATAAAAAAACAGCTTTAGAGATTTGGGATTTTGCAGAAGTAGGTTATAAAGAAGTTAAAAGCGCTGCTTTGCATATTCAACATTTAAGAGATGCTGGATTTACAGTGGAAACTGGCGTTGCTGATATTCCAACTGCTTTTGTAGCAACTTATGGAACAGGAAGTCCTGTGATTGGCATTTTAGCAGAATATGATGCATTACCTGGATTAGGTCAAGCAGCAGTTCCAGAAAAAACACCTGTTGCGGGTAAAAATGCAGGACACGGTTGTGGTCACCATTTATTTGGAACGGCAAGTGTGTCTGCTGGTATTGCCATTAAAGAATTGATTGCTGCTGGTAAATTACAAGGTACTATTAAAGTATTTGGTACGCCTGCTGAAGAAGGTGGAAGCGGTAAAGTATTTTTAGTGCGTGCTGGTTTGTTTAATAATGTGGATGCGGTTATTCACTGGCATCCAAATGACGCTAACGCTGTTACCACTACTAGCGCATTGGCGAATAAGTCTGCTAAATTTAAGTTTTATGGTATCTCTGCACATGCTGCAGCACAACCTGACCAAGGTCGCTCTGCATTAGATGCAGTAGAAGCAATGGACAATATGGTGAACATGATGCGTGAACATATTCCTCAGGAAACTAGAATTCACTATGTAATTACGAATGGTGGTAAAGCACCGAATGTGGTTCCTGATTTTGCTGAAGTATATTATTATGTGCGTCATCCAAGACGTAAAGACGTAGTTGAAATTTTTGATCGTGTGGTAAAAGCGGCAGAAGGTGCAGCTTTAGGAACGGGTACTACCATGAAATATGATATCATTGGAGGAACACACGACTTGTTAATCAATAAAACATTGGCGGAAGTAATGCAATCTAACTTAGAGAAAGTGGGTGGCGTAACTTATACAGAAGCAGAAAAAGCATTTGCTAAAAAAATTCAACCTAGTTTCATTGGAGCACCTGTTGCAATGGAATCTGCTGCTACTGTAAAAGCACTTACTTATGTGAGCGAAGGAAACAGTGGTTCAACAGATGTAGGCGATGTTAGCTATGTAAAGCCCACTGTAGGACTTACTGCAGCAACATGGGTTCCAGGCACTCCAGCGCATAGCTGGCAAGCAGTAGCTTCTGGCGGTACAGAAATAGGCACAAAAGGAATGTTGGTAGCCAGTAAAACAATGGCATTAACTGCTATTGACTTAATGAGCAACCCAGCACTTATTGCAAAAGCTACAGAAGAATTCAATAAAGCAAAAGGTGATTATAAATACAAAGCTTTATTAGGAGATATTAAACCAGCTTTGAACTATAGAGACTAGTTAATAAAAGAAGCGTAAAAAAAAGGCCACTCGTTTGAGTGGCCTTTTTTTATTTATAGACAAGCTTTTATTCATTGTTCTCTGGGCGCATTTGAGGGAAGAATAAAACGTCTTGTATTGACGGTTGATTCAACATCATCATACACAATCTATCAATACCAATTCCGATGCCCGATGTTGGTGGCATTCCATACTCCAATGCTCTTAAAAAGTCATGGTCTATAAACATAGCTTCATCGTCTCCTCTTTCCATTAAAGCCAATTGTTCTTCAAAGCGCTTACGTTGATCGATTGGATCATTTAACTCAGAATAGGCATTCGCCAATTCCTTTCCATTTACCATTAATTCAAAACGCTCCACCAAACCTTCTTTACTACGATGCTTTTTAGTTAATGGACTCATTTCAACCGGATAGTCAATTATAAAAGTTGGTTGGATATAGGTATGCTCACTTGTAGCTCCAAATATTTCGTCTATCAATTTTCCTTTTCCAATAGTTGGCGCTACGTCTATTTTTAAGGTCTTACATACTTCTCTTAATCCTGCTTCATCCATTCCGTTAATATCTATTCCCGTGTTTTCTTGAATCGCATCCATGATACTAATTCTTCTATACGGTGCTTTAAAATTAATCGTCTTATCTCCTACTGTTAATTCTGTTTTACCGTGGAGTGTCATAGCAATTTTTTCAAATAATACTTCTGTAATTTCCATCATCCAGAAATAATCTTTGTAAGCCGTATACCACTCTAACACGGTAAACTCAGGGTTATGCGTACGGTCCATTCCTTCGTTACGGAAATTTCTACTAAACTCATAGACCCAATCAAATCCACCAACTATTAATCGCTTTAGATATAATTCATTTGCAATACGTAAATAAAATGGCACGTCTAATGCATTATGATGTGTCGCAAATGGTCTTGCAGCAGCACCGCCTGGAATGGCTTGTAATACCGGTGTATCAACTTCTAATGCGCCACGGCTATTTAAGAAATCTCTAATAGTTGTCATTAATAAAGTACGTTTTGTAAACGTATCTTTTACTGATGGATTGATAATTAAATCTGCATAACGCTGACGATATCTAAATTCAGGATCGGTTACTGCATCAAATACATTTCCTTCTTCATCTCTTTTTACAACTGGCAATGGCTTTAATGACTTTGCTAATAATGTTACCGTACTAGCATGTAATGAAGTTTCTCCAGTTTTTGTAACAAATACATAACCAGTTGCTCCAATAATATCTCCCAAGTCCATGCCGTTTTTTGTAATTACATCCCAATAGCTCTTATCCTCGTCTGGACATATCTCGTCTCTCTTCACATATAGCTGAAATAAACCCTGGTCGTCTTGAATTTTTACAAAAAGTACTTTACCCTTGTCATTCACACTCATAATTCTACCTGCAACACATACTGCAGCATATTGCTCCTTGTTCTCTTCTGTATAATTGTCCTTTATTTCTTTAGAATAATGGCTTACTGGATATAGGGGTGCTGGATACGGATTGATGCCCGCAGCCTCTAAAGCTTGCAGTTTTTCCCTTCTGATGATCTCTTGTTCTGATAAATCTTGACTCATTAATATTGTATTATATCTGCAAAAGTAAAACTTAGCAGTCAATTAACGAAAGAAGCCTTCTTGAATGTCTTGATGGCTTAATTTTAGGCAATCACCAGGCTGCATGTCATTTATTTGATATTTGCCTAATTGTGCACGAATTAATCGCAATACGGGGAAGCCAACGCTTGCAAACATTTTTCTGACCTGTCTATTTTTTCCCTCTGTTAATTGTATACTTACCCATGTAGTAGGAATGTTCTTTCTAAAACGAATAGGTGGAGTTCTTTCTGATATAGAAATTGTCGTATCTAATTTATTAAGTATTGCCGGTTTCGTTTTATGCTGCTTCCCTTCTACAGTTATAGTTACCCCTTTTGTTAATTGTATTATTGCTTCCTGCGTAATATCGCCTTCCACTTGTACCCAATATACTCTTGCATGTTCAAAACTTGGATGCAATAACTGATGATTTATACTTGTATCGTTTGTTAATAACAACAATCCCTCACTATCATAATCTAATCTCCCTACTGGATAAACATCTTTTGATACGTTTACAATATCCTTTAAACAGTTTTTCCCGTCTACCGAAGTGAACTGAGATAATACTTGAAAAGGTTTATATAATAAGTAATATTCCATTGAAAAAGTCTCTTAAAAAACAAAGTCCCACTGTTGGTGGGACCTCGTATATAGATGGGTTAGTAAGTACGGGAATTGAATTCCCATCACAATATTAATTATACTTTATTCGAATTCAAAAATTTTTTTAAACAAATTTTTTGTGGTTATCCACAATTGCCCTTTTTAACAGCTTTACTTTTTTTATTTTTTAGGCATTAATATCTGTTGTTTAGCTTTTTATTTTATGATTTATAATTTTTTCAGATTACGTGAAACTATTGCAAACAAAGGATTTCATTGATTTGCATTTTTTTAAATTTATTTTTAAAATTGAATTTTAAAAGTAAAAAAAGGAATGAAGAAGTGATTTATTTAGCGAGAAAAATACGAAAAAATATTTTTTACAAAATTCCCGCATTACCTTTGATTTAGCCCAAAAATCACGATTATGAAGCTTCTCGCACCCGTTTCGGTAAAATGGTTATCTAGTCTTACCGCATCAGAAATTATTGGAAATGACAATTTAGAAATTACTGGAGTGAATGAAATTCACCAAGTTGAAAAAGGTGATATTGTATTTGTAGATCATCCTAAGTATTATGATATCTGCTTACAAAGTGCAGCTAGTTGTATCATTATCAATAATAAAGATGTTGTTATTCCAAATGGTAAAGCCTTATTGTATTGTGAAGATCCTTTTGAAGCTTATTTGAAAATAATTACTCATTTCAAACCATTCAAAGCTACTAACGAAGCAATTAGTTCCGATTTGATAATTGGTAAAGACAGCATTATTATGCCGAATGTTTTTATTGGTACTAATGTTAGTATTGGGAATAATTGTGTGATTCATGCAGGTGTTTCTATTATGTCTGATACCATAATTGGTGACGATGTTATTATACAAGCTAATACGGTTATTGGAAGTGATGCTTTTTATTATAATACAAAAAAGAATCGCACTGCTTGGTATAAAAAAATGTTGAGTTGTGGAAATGTAATCTTAGAAGATAAAGTAGAAATTGGTGCTAGTTGTACCATTGACAGAGGTGTAAGTGGAAGTACAATTATTGGTATGGGAACTAAGATTGACAATATGGTGCATATTGGTCATGATACACAAACACAGGCCAATTGTTTGATTGCAGCGCAGGTGGGTATTGCAGGCGGGGTTAAAGTTGAAGCTGGAGTAACACTTTGGGGTCAGGTTGGAGTTGGTAAAACATTGACGATTGGTGAAAATGCGGTGGTTTTAGCACAAGCTGGTGTTCCTTCTTCTTTAAAAGGCAATAAAGTATATATGGGTTTTCCTGCTGAAGACGCTTCTATAAAACGTCGTGAGTATGTTTGGATTAAGCGCATTCCTGAATTATGGAAAAAGATAATGGAACAAAACGATTAAAACTAAAGTTGATGCATTTTAGATAATTCTGCGCAAACTCTTTCTATAGTTGCTGAAATTGTTCTGTATTTGAATGCTGGAAAAGCTTTTAAGAACTTTGTATTATCAAAATTTACTACCGCTTGAGCCGTTGCTGCTGTTTCTTTTGTCAGTAATGGTGTTTTGCCTGTAAAAAATGCTTTAATCGATTCCAATCTCCACACTATGGCAGCTAGCACTGGAGTAACTTTTCTAAATGGTGGTCTTTTATTAAAAGCATTCGCTATTTGTATGAAAATAGAGCTGTAAGAAACATTCTCTGCACTTATTACATATCGTTCACCACTAATGTCACTATTCATTAATAATTGCATTGCGTCTACAACATCCATTACGTCTACAAAGCCGCTTACCCCTTCGGTATACCAAGGGAATGCATCATAAGCTGATTTGAACAATCCAGATGATCCATTATTCCAATCACCCGCACCTAAAATTATTACTGGATTTACAATAGCAATATTTAATCCTTCCGCCATACCACGCCACACTTCCATCTCCGCTAAAAATTTAGATTGTCCATAAACACTATTACTGGTTTCTGGAGTCCAATACACCGACTCGTCAATAGGTGCATTTTTTCTGATTCTTCCCAATGCGGCTACCGAACTTACAAATACTAATTTTTGAATTCCTTTCCTCAAACAAGTGTTCACTACATTTGCGGTCCCTTCTTGATTCGCCTGCATCATTTTATTTGCTACGCCTGGAACAAACGAAACTACTGCAGCACAATGATATACTTGTGTACATTCTTCCATTCCTGATTCCAATGAAAACACATCCAAAATATCACCCTTTCTCCAAATCACTTTTTCTGAACCCTCAAATACAGGCACCTGATTTCGGTATAAGCCAACAACTTGTTGTCTTTTTAATAATAAAGATTGAATTAAATGAGAACCCACTAAACCACTTGCGCCAGTTACAAAAATCATAGGTGCTAATTATTCTTTTAATAATCTAGAAATGTCTTGCTTTAATTGCTCCACTTCTAGCTGTTTTAATCCATCATAAATTTTTCCACGTACTTTTCCGTTTCTGTCAATCAATGCAAAAAATTGTGTGTGTATAAATTGATCTTCTATTTTTTCAACATTGTTTTTAGGGTCATCTAATAAATAAGACCCTCTTGCCATTTGATATAAACTATCTTTTCTTCCTGTAACAAATATCCATTTTTTAGTGTCCACTTTTAAAGAGTCTGCATAACGTTTAAGAACTGAAACCGAGTCTGTGCCTGGATTGCAAGTGTGCGATAAAATTTGAAAGTCTGGTTCTATTTTATAAATCGAATACACTTCTTTCATATTGGTATTCAATTTTGGACAAATACCTTTACAAGTTGTAAAGAAATACTCCACTACAGTTATTTTGTTTAATAAGTTTTTTTCTGTTACTTTTTCACCGTCTTGATTTGTAAAAGAAAAAGGTTGTACATAACTTAATACAGGCATTTTAACTTTCCAGTTATCGGTACCCCTAAATAAGAAATAATAGAACCCGGCTATCAGTACTACAAAAAACACTATATAAACTACTGGCTTCTTTGACATAGGATTCAATTTTAGTTGCTTTTCGCAGTGTAAAGGTAATATTTACATGCTACATTGAACTATCTTTGTGCTATGTTTAAAAATTGGGATTGGGATAAAATTGGGATTGGCGCTTCATTGGCATGTGCAATACACTGTGCACTATTGCCCTTGTTTTTTAGTACCCTACCTTTATTCGGAATTAACGTACTTCACAATTTTCAATTCGAATTTGGAATGATTCTCTTGTCTTTTGGGATTGGCGCCTACTCTCTTTATCATGGTTATAAAAAACACCACCATTCTTTTAAACCCATTATCTTATTTAGTATTGGTATTGCCCTAATGTTTAGTAGAATGATTTTTAGAGAGGCGGAGTTGATCTTATTATTTCCCGCTGCCTTCTTCATTATTATAGCACATATTAATAACCACAATAGTTGCAGGATGCATAATCATGCACACGCTGACGACTGTGATCATTAATACCTAAAGCCTACATTTAAATTGATGCTATGTTAAAAAGGATTATAAAAAAGAATAGCTCATACCTCCGTCCTTCTCGTCCTTAATTTGGATACCCATTGCAGCCAATTGATTTCTGATTTTATCGCTCGTTGCAAAGTCTTTTCTAGTTTTTGCGTCCTTGCGGATTTCAACCAATAAGTCAACCACCCCATTCAACTGTTGACGATTCGCTCCCTGTTCTACTTTGATACCTAAAATTTGCTCAATAAATAATTCAAGCTGCTTTTGTACAAACAACCAAGTGTCTCCAGAAACAGCTTCTGCAGTAATATGCTTGTCCTTTAAAGAATTTACTGACGGAATGATTTCAAATAAATTAGCAACAACTTTTGCTGTATTAATATCGTCGTCCATGAATATTTCTAATTCATTTACCCATGTTTTTAATTGACTGTCTAAAGCAGCGTCAGTAGCATTAGCACCTGCAGTAAAGCTTTGCGCTTTTAACCACTCATAGGCTTCCATTAATCTTCGTAAAGCTTTTTCAGAAGCCTGTAATGCTTCATTACTAAAATCCAATGTACCCCTATATTGACTTTGTAAAATAAAGAAGCGGACAGTCATTGGAGAATAGGCTTGTGTTAGTTCAGGATGATTCCCTTCAAACAATTCGCTTAACTTAATTACATTATTATAGCTCTTCCCCATCTTACGGCCGTTAATAGTAATCATATTATTATGCATCCAATAACGTGCAGGCATTTGATGATTACAAACTGTACTTTGTGCAATTTCACATTCATGATGAGGAAATTGTAAGTCCATTCCACCTCCATGTATATCAAATTGTTTTCCCAAATATTTAGTAGCCATTGCAGAACATTCTATATGCCAACCCGGGAAACCTTCTCCCCATGGGCTTTGCCAGCGCATGATATGTTCAACCGGCGCTTTTTTCCACAAAGCAAAGTCTACTTTATTTTTTTTCTCCTCTTGATTTTCTAATTCACGTGTAGTGTCTAGTTGCTCTTCTAAATTACGACCACTTAAAATTCCATATGGCTGATTTTTTTTAGAATAGTCTTCGTTGTATTTAACAACATCAAAATAAACCGACCCATTCGCCTCGTATCCATATCCGTCTGCAATGATTTTTTTAATCATCTCTATTTGCTCTACAATATGGCCTGTCGCTGTTGGTTCAATACTTGGTGGCATATTATTAAACTGCTCCATTGCCCAATGGTACAAATGTGTATACTTTTGTACCAATTCCATGGGTTCCAATTTCTCTAGAATAGCTTTGGTTGCTATTTTGTCTTCTGCTTGTTTCCCTTCTTCTTCAAAATGACCGGCATCTGTTATATTACGTACATATCGTACCTTAAGGCCTTTATATAATAAGAAACGATACACTACATCAAATGTGATAAAAGGTCTTGCATGACCCAAATGACTTTCTCCACTAACAGTAGGTCCACAAACATACATGCCCACATAAGGCGCGTTTAAAGGCTCGAAAACTTCTTTCTGTCTAGTAAGGGAATTGTATATCTTAAGTGGCATAATGTAGCCACAAAGATATTTTATTTTAAGTAATAATAGGGCTTAATTCTTGATCAACTGCAGGTCTGATAGAATCATATGGTGGTCACTTAGGTTTTCGTCTATCGACTCCCATCCTTTTATATCCCATTTAGCATTTGCTAAAATATAATCAATTCTCAACGTTGGAGATAAGCCTAAAAACGTAGCACCTATACCAAATCCTTTTACTAAAAATGCATCTTGTAAATCCCCTTTAATTGTTTTGTAAGTATAAGAACTTGGCACGTCATTGAAATCACCTGTTATAATGGTGGGATAAGGGCTATTATTTAAATGTGCCCTTACAATTCCTGCCTGCACAGCTCTTTCCACAAAAGCTCTTTTCATTTTTCTAGCCACACCTCTATTTGCTTTTACTTCCAATTCATTATTTGGTAAATCACTTTGTTCAAAATCAATTTCCTTGAATCGGTAAGAAGCTAGATGAGTGGTATATATTCTTATAGTGTCATCTCCTTTTAAAATATCAGTATAAATTAAACTCTCCTGATTGGTATAGGGAATGCGTTCTGCTTTAATAATTGGATATCTAGAATAAATTATGCAGCCTGAAAAATACGCAGGATCGCTGTTTTGATAATCCTTTGAGAAAAACGAGTAAGGATATTGTTTTTCAAAATATTGAGAATGATTTGCAGCGTCATTCGGACGCTCTTTAGTATTGTATTCCTGCATGCAAATAATATCGGGATTCCACTTTTGAATAGAATAAGCAATCTCTTCAGCTCTAAATTTATGTGCTGCTATAATTTTCTCATTACCATTAAACTCTTTCACATTCCAACTTGCTATACGCAATAAATTAGGTTTCTTTTTTTGTGAGAACATGGTGCCGGGGTGCCATGCAAATAAAACTAGAATAGTAGGACCCCCTAAAATCATTGTTACCAATGGAATAATAGACAGCACAGGCTTTGCCAATAACCAGATTATAAAAAATAAAAGAGATGCTGCTACCAAATAAGGCGCCGCTATTCCCAAGAATCCATTTATCCAAATTAAACTAAGTGGTGCAAAAAATATAGGATATAAAAATAGTGTCGAAATCAATAGTTGCACGATTAATAAAAATCGTTTCGTATAACCGCGTGCCTTTGATTTTTTTCTGCTCATTAGTTTTTAGGACTTAAACTGTTATTCAACCATCTTAATAATTGATGCATCCAGTTACCTAAATCTATTTCTTTTTTTAATAATTGCGCATATATTAATCCGCTTAATGCACCCAATCCAATAGCGGTTATTTGCTGCCATGAATTATTTAATAAGGTAAAGCCTGTAGAAACTATATAAAATAATGCTATCACCCATACAGCAATACCACCAGCAATACTAGTTAGTATTCTTGTTTTAGGACAAATTGAAATGGTTGCTATTGCCAATGCGATGACACCAACATGTGAACCCAATAGTGCTGTGCTTGATCCTAATAGTACATAAACCAATGCAGTAACCACACCACTATAAAAATAGATTGGAAAAATATGTTTGTTTGCAGACGCTTCTTGTAATGCATTCCCAAAAACACTTAACCAAATCATATTCGTTATTAAAACCCAAAATCCGGGGTTCACCCAATTAAAAGTAAATATAGACCATGCTTGTGTTGACCATTTAGCTGGTATCAAAGTCACCATATCAAACACTTCTGTTTCATATTGCAAAATAGTATGCCCTTCTAAATAATAAATCATTTTGATTAAACCCAACGTAACTGCTACTACTAAATTAATAGAAACCAAAGCTACCATTGCATTATTATCTGCACCAAATAATGGTTTTTGTGTTGAAGCGCTCATATAAAATGCAAATGAAGATTAATAAAAGTGTTTTCTGTTTTTTCGATTCCATATATAAACCAATACAAAGCCAACAATGGCACCACCTACATGTGCCCATCTTGCAACATTGTCCCCTGCTGAATTCTTAACCGCAAAAAATAGCTCATATGAAAAATACAAAATACCTAAGTATTTTGCCTTGATAGGGAATAAGAAATAAATATAGATATAGGTATTAGGAAATAAATATACAAATGCAATAAGGACACCAAATATAGCACCACTTGCACCCAACGTTGCAACGTTTATTTTTCTATTATATCTTACTACATAATCTAAGAAATCTTGATTATGAGGGATATTTGAAGTCATAATTTCATGATAGGTTCTTACCACTGGAATTAATTCATAAGACAAAATAGCCAAATGAATTACAGCAGCACCCACACCACATAACATGTAAAATAATAAGAATCGCTTAGGACCCCATAAGTTTTCAAGAATAGATCCAAACATCCACAAGGCCAACATATTACCAAAAATATGTCCAAGATCTCCATGTAAAAACATGTGTGTTACTAACTGCCATGGTTTATATAAATCACTTTGCCATGCATGCAATGCAAAATAGTCTTCAAAAGAAAATGCACTTGTAGGACCAGCAAATGTATTTTGTGCTAAAAATATTAATCCATTAATAATTAATAAATTTTTTACAATAGTGGGTAGAACTTCAAATCTTGTGGGCCTAAACTGTGTCATTTAAAAAATATTTTATTTTATTAATGTCGTTCTTTTTAATTGAACTACATTCTCAATATGCAATGTGTGAGGAAACATGTCTACTGGTTGTATTTTAGTAACCGTATATTTTTCAGCCAATAAACCTAGGTCTCTTGCTTGTGTTGCAGGGTTACAGCTAACGTAAACAATTGTTGGCGCTTCCATTTCTAATAATTTTCGTATCAACTTTTCATGCATTCCCGCACGTGGAGGGTCCGTTATGATAACATCTGGCTTACCATGTGTTTCAAAAAATTCGTCATTACAAATGTCAATTACATCTCCCGCAAAAAATGCAGTATCCTCTAGCTTATTAATTTGTGCATTTATTTTAGCGTCTTCAATAGCTTCTGCTATTACTTCTACTCCAATAATTTTTTTTGCTTGATGACTACAAAAAATTCCAATACTTCCTGTTCCACAATACAAATCATAAACAGTTTCCTTCCCTGTTAATTCTGCAAAGTCTCTTGTAATTTGATATAAACGCTCCGCTTGCATTGAATTGGTTTGAAAAAATGATTTTGGACTTATCTTAAATTCAAAATCTTCCAGCTTTTCCGTAATGTATCCATTTCCAGCATAAACCTGTGGTACCAAGTCCTGCATACTATCATTACGTTTGGCATTGATAGTATATAACAAAGTTGTGATTTGTGGAAAACGATCTAAAAGTATCGTAAATAATGCTTCTCTTTTTTCTTGATCTTCATAACCTAATATCAAATTAACCATCCATTCACCCTGTGTCGTATTTCTTACAAACATATTTCGCAACCAACCTTGGTGTTGTTTGATATTATAAAAAGGCATATTATTTTCAATTGCAAAATTGACAACTGTCTTGCGCATTTCATTTGTAGGCTCTGCTTGTAAATAACACTTGTCTATTTCTACTACTTTTTCAAAAAAACCACGTGCATGAAAGCCACCCGCACCTGGTGATTTTTTAGGCTCTTCCCCTGCTGCCTTCATTGCCTTAAACGCTTCAAAAGGAATAAAGCGTTCTGTTGCAAATGTATATTCTACTTTATTACGATAGGTCTCTGTTTGTTCAGCTCCAAGAATTGGTGGAATTTCTGGAAGAGCAATTTTAGCAATTCTAGTCAAATTGTCTACTACCTGCTTATGCTTATATATTAACTGCTGCGCATAAGGAAGCATTTGCCATTGACAACCTCCGCAAACACCAAAATGAGTACAAAAAGGCTCAACTCTAATTTCTGAATAGCTATGAAAGGTTTTAGCAAACCCCTCAGCCCAGTCAGCTTTGTTTTTTTGAAGTTGAATGTCAACGACATCGCCAGGAACGGCACCTTCAACAAATATTACTTTTCCATCAACTCGCGCTAAGGACTTTCCTTCGGCAGCGTAGTCTTCAATCAGGACTTTCTCTAAAATAGGGGCTTGTTTGATTTTTCTCACTCAAGCAAAGGTACTCAACCCCGATTATATTTAAACTAAAAAAGCGGCTATAAATTAAGAAGTCCTCTAAAGATTATATTTTTGCATCCCCTGGATTTAGGTTTAAATTTAATACTTATGAAAAATGCTAGATTCGTTATTATAATTTCCTTATTGGCTGCATTGAATGGTTGGGCTCAATCTAAAAAACCAATTAGTTCCGCTGTCAATTCAACTGTGGGTCATGCGATTCAAATAACCTTAAAGCCATACCAAAATACCAAGGTTTATATTGGAACTAATTATGGTAAAAATAGAGTGCTGGCAGACTCTTGTATTTTGAATGACAAAAGTGAAGGCGTTTTTATGTCAAAACAAAAATTAACACCAGGTGTCTATTTTGTAGTCTCTCCAAAGTATACTATCCTTTTTGATTTTTTAATGGATGATGCACAACATTTTAAAATTATTGCAGACACATTAGCATTAACCGAATTTAAAATTGTTGGATCCAAGGATAATGATATTTTTAAAGAATATATAAAATCAATTAATACATTAGGGGGTGAATTAAACACAATTGAATCTAGTTTTAAAATTGCAAAAACGGCAGCAGATACTGCAGCTATTAGAACTCAATATATTACAAAGGATAAGGAGATAAAAGATAAAAGAAACTACTTTACAACTACCTATCCAAAGTCAATGACAAGCTATTTATTAAATGTTATGCAACGCCCAGAAGCGCCTGCAATAAAGGTTATTAACGGAAAAATGGATAGTACATATCCATTTTATTTTGTGAAATATCATTTTTGGGATAATGTTGTTTTTAATGATAATCGATTAGTTCGAACCCCCTTCTTTGAAGACAAGCTAGACGAGTATTTTAAAAATTATGTATCTCGTGAACCTGATTCTATTATTGAAGAAGTTCAATACATGCTCACTATTGCAAAAACCGGAAAAGAAATTTATCCTTTCTTGCTTTTTAAATTTACAAATAAATATATTAGTCCCGAATTTATGGGACAAGACAAAGTGTTTTTACATATTTATCAAAACTTTTTTGCAAAGGGTGATACTATTTTATTAGATGCCAATTCTAAAAAATCTATCACAGAAAGAGCCTATAGTATTATGGCTAACCAAATTGGATTAGCCGCGCCTGTATTGAATATCAACACGATTGACGAACAGTCTTTTTCATTATATAAGACAGATGCTCCTTACACTTTTATAGCATTTTGGGACCCTACTTGCAGTCATTGTAAAATAGAAATTCCACAGTTGGACTCTATGTATAATGCACAATGGAAAAAATTAAATGTAAAACTTATAGGAGTGAATATTAATTTTAAAGAATTAAATTCTTGGAAAGCATTTATAAAAGAAAAGAATTTAAATAGCTGGTTGCACGTTTATCAAACAGAAGCTGATTTAAATAAAGAAATTAGTACAGGTAAGCCTACAACTATAAGACAGCTGTATGATGTTTTTAAAACTCCTACTTTTTATTTGTTAGATAAAAATAAAAAGATAATTGCAAAAAATCTAAGCATTGAACAATTCAATGACTTTTTACAATCTCAAGTAAAAAAGAGTAATTAAGAAAAATGATAATTTAAAATATTGCCGACACTACTTCCTTAATTACCCTTGGCTTACCCAATGTATAGTAGTGTATAACAGGCACACCAGCGGCTTTCAGCTCCTTACTTTGTTGTATCAACCACTCTGTTCCCACTTGCTCACATGCTTCGTCGGTAGTAGCTGATTGCATTGCGTTGCGTAAATCTGCAGGGATGTCTACATAAAAAATATTCGGTAAAATAGTTAGTTGCTTTTTATTCGTGATGGGTTTTAGTCCTGGAATAATAGGCACATTAATACCAATACTTCGGCAAGCATCAACGTATTCAAAATATTTTTTGTTTTCAAAAAACATTTGTGTCATAATATATTGTGCACCGGCATCTACTTTTTCCTTGGCTCTTTGCAAATCAAATTCCATGCTAGGTGCTTCAAAATGTTTTTCAGGATAGCCTGCAACACCCATACAAAAATCGGTCTTGCTGCCGTTCAATATTTCTTTATCTAGGTATTCTCCATTATTCAATCCCACTACCTGTTGCAATAAATCGAGTGCTTGGCTATTTCCATTATGTTCTGGAACAAATGTTTTTTGTCCCTTCTCTGCATCCCCTCTTAAAATCAATACATTGTCAATTCCTAAAAACTGTAAATCAATTAAAGCGTCCTCGGTTTCTCTTTTGGAGAATCCACCGCAAATAATATGGGGAACAGCGTCAATATTGTAATGATTCATAATAGCTGCACAAATACCTACGGTGCCTGGACGCTTACGCACGTCTACTTTTTCCTCTATTCCTGCTGCATTCGTTCTTATAATAGTTTCACTGCGATGGTAAGTCACGTTAATCCAAGACGGCTTAAATTCCATCAGGGGGTCTAAATGTTCGTATATATAGGAAATGGTTCTTCCTTTTAAAGGCGGTAATACTTCGAATGATACCAATGTGTCTTTTGCCTTAGCTATATGTTCTGTTACGTGCATAGAATGCGAAATTAGTTAATATTAGTTTCTAATGAGTCAAATCCTCCATTTCCCCTTATTTTTGTACAAATAATTACTGTGATACTTACTATACATACCGACAGACTCATTAAGCAATATAAAGGCCGAAAAGTAGTGAATGATGTAAGTATTTCTGTAAAGCAAGGTGAAATTGTGGGACTTTTAGGACCAAATGGAGCAGGAAAAACTACCACATTCTATATGGTTGTGGGCTTAATTGCACCCGACGAGGGTCGTGTTTTTTTAAATGAAGAAGACATTACTAAACTACCTATGTATAAAAGGGCACAAATGGGTTTAGGTTATTTACCTCAGGAGGCAAGCGTTTTTAGAAAGTTGTCCGTAGCAGATAATATCATGGCTGTTCTAGAAATGACTAAGTTGACCAAGGGAGAGCGTGATTATAAACTAGAAACATTGATTGACGAGTTTAATCTACATACAGTACGTAATAATAATGGAGATAGTTTAAGCGGTGGTGAGCGAAGAAGAACCGAAATTGCACGCGCTTTAGCTGTAGATCCTAAATTTATATTATTAGATGAGCCATTTGCTGGTGTGGATCCTATTGCAGTGGAGGATATTCAGTCGGTGGTTGCAAGATTAAAATTAAAAGATATTGGTATTCTTATTACCGATCATAATGTGAACGAAACGCTTTCAATTTGTGATAGAGCTTACTTATTAATTGAGGGAAAAATTTTCAAACACGGCACTGCCGAAGAACTAGCTGAGGATGAACATGTTAGACGTTTATACCTAGGTACTAATTTCGAATTAAAGCGTAAAGACTGGATTATTGAAATGGGTCAGAAAGCAAAATAATTTACATCTAATGCTTATATTGTGAGCACTATATGAAGTTATTTAGCCCAGCATTATCAAGATTGGCTCAACTACGCTATTCGCGAATTGAGCATTGGGAAGAAAACCCAATTGCTGCGCAACGCGAAGTGCTTATGGATTTAATTTCGCATGGCCAATACACACAGTTTGGCGTTAAATATCAATTTTCAGAAATTTTCAATCTACGCAAGTTTAAGGCCACCGTTCCTATTCATGAGTACGAGGATCTTAAACCCTATATTGACCAAATTATGAATGGGGCAGAGTCCGTATTGTGGAACACTCCAGTAGAATGGTTTGCAAAAAGCAGTGGAACAACAAGTGACAAGAGTAAGTTTATTCCTATTACTAAAGAAAATATTGAAGACAATCATTTTCAAGCATCTAAAGATGTACTTACCATTTTTTATCATGAATATCCGGATAGTGATTTATTAACCGGCAAGGGTTTAGTAATTGGTGGAAGTCATCAAGTTCATCCTATAAAAGACGGTATCCAATTTGGAGATTTGAGCGCTGTCTTACTTCAAAATTCTCCATTCTGGTCAAGCCTTATTCGCACACCTGAACTTTCCATAGCATTAATGGATGAATGGGAGGAAAAGATTGAAAGCCTAGCAGAAAGTACCATTCAAGAGGAGGTAAGCTCCATTGCTGGCGTTCCAACATGGAGCATGGTTTTGTTAAAACGAATTTTAGAAATTACTGGTAAGAATAATATAAAGGAAGTATGGCCCAATTTTGAATTATATATTCATGGGGGCGTTTCCTTCACCCCTTATAAAGAACAATTCGAAAAAATAATTGGTCCTGGTTGTAAATACCTTGAAATATATAATGCGAGTGAAGGATTTTTTGCAGCACAAAATAATTTAGAAGAAGAGGGAATGTTATTATTATTACAACATGGCATTTTTTATGAATTCATGCCAATAGAAGAATATGGAAAAGAGTCTCCCCGCACCATTGGACTAGACAAGGTTGAAATTGGTAAAAATTATGCAATTGTAATTAGTACCAATAGTGGTTTGTGGAGATATCTTGTAGGAGACACAATTCAATTTGTAAAGAAAAATCCGTTTAAAATAAAAGTAAGTGGTCGACTTAAACAATTTATGAATGCATTTGGCGAAGAAGTTATTGCCGACAATAGTGATAATGCTATAAGCCAGGCTTGTGCTACTTTTGGCCTAGTCCTAAAGGAATATACGGCTGCTCCAATTTATATGTCTGAACACCATTCGGGAGCGCATGAGTGGTTGATTGAATTTGAAAAGAATCCAACCAATTTGGATGCATTTATAGTTGAATTAGATAAAAACTTACAAGCATTAAATAGTGATTATGAAGCGAAGCGACATAAAAATATTGCATTAAGTTTGCCAAAAGTGATAGCAGTAAAAAAAGGCTGTTTTCATGAATGGCTTAAAAGAAAAGGGAAGTTAGGAGGTCAACATAAAATTCCAAGACTTTCTAATGGGAGAGAATATGTGGAACAGATTAAATTAATAAACGAGGCACTTTAAATAAATCAAAAAAATAAAAAGTCATGAAATTATTAGAAGGAAAAGTTGCAATAGTAACTGGAGCTGCAAGAGGAATAGGTGCAGCCATTGCATTAAAATTAGCAGAACAAGGAAGTCATATTGCCTTTACTTATATAAGTGATAGTAGTGCTGAAAAAGCAGAAAGCTTAGTTGCTGAAATTGAAAAATTAGGAGTAAAAGCAAAAGCATATAAGGCGAATGCAGCAGACTATACTGCCTGTGAAATTTTTGTAAATAGTGTTATAGAAGAATTTGGAGCTATTGATATTTGTGTGAATAACGCAGGTATTTCAAAAGATAATTTATTGTTGCGAATGACGCCAGAGCAATGGGATGTAGTTATGGACACTAATTTAAAAAGTGTATTCAATATGACTAAGCAGGTGATAAGACCAATGATGAAAGCAAGAAGCGGAAGTATTATTAATATGAGTTCTATTATTGGTATTCGTGGAAATGCTGGACAAAGTAGCTATGCTGCAAGTAAGGCGGGTATTATTGGTTTTACAAAATCTATCGCTTTAGAAATTGGAAGTAGAAATATTAGATGCAATGCCATTGCACCAGGATTCGTTGAAACTGATATGACTCATTATTTAAATGAAGGAGAAGCAGGAAAAGCATTTTTAGACAAAATTCCTTTAGGTCGTTTTGGTAAGGCAGAGGAAATTGCAAATACTACTTTATTCTTGGCAAGTGACTTAAGCAGTTATATTACAGGTCAGGTTATTAGCACTTGTGGTGGATTGAATATCTAATTTACTTTTTAGTAATAAGCAAATAAGGAACTTTACCGTCAACATAAAAATTACGATCAGTTAAGGTTGAAAATGGTGGAGTATGGTCTCCAATTATTAATATTTTATTCCATTCATTGGCTTCGATTTTTTGTGAAAAATACTCAATTAAGTTTTTGATATGTATGAGATGAAATTTAGCTTCATTAGTAATAGGCATTTTTTCAATATTAAAACCTGATGAAGGATTGTGTTCGCTAACGATTTTAGTATACGGTAAATGTGAATTTACTGTCAAATAATACACAAATTTTTTCTTGCTTTTTTGGGTTTTCTGTAATAGATAATCAAAAAAAGTATCATCTTTAATAGAAGGAAATCTTGCATCCTCATCCACTTCCTCGGCTTTAAAATTATTATCAATCAAGTAATTTTCTCGAAAAAATAAGTTTTTTGCGCCTAAGTTTTTCCACCATTTAGAACGGGAAAACATTTCTCCTGTATACGGATGGAACATATATGTATCATAGCCTTGATTAGTTTTAACATCTAAAATTGAAATATACTTTGTTTTATTAGACGATTTGTTAATGAAATAAGAATATGAACCACTTGCATTTAATAGCTCTCTCAGACCAGCAGCAGTGGTAGATCCATAATATTTAGAATTACCGCTACTTACATTAAACCCTTTTTTATAAAATGAATTTGAAATGATTTTTACTAACTCTCCTTGAAGTAAAGTGTCTTTAATAATTCCCCAAGATTCTACAAGAATCACCAATTGATTTCCACTTGAATCCTTTAAGAAACTTTTAAAGCTAACCGATGTATCTTTAAGAGTGCTTATTGTATCGTTAGCCATATCTTGATAAGCTACTTTATACTCTTTATATAGTGGGCTTATTATGTTTTTTTTAATGTGTGTTTCATTTATATCATGTTCTCTTTGAGTGAATAGACGACCAGATCCGTTCAAGGCGTCTAATAAAAAGATTAGAAAATATAATATAAAGATAAATATTATGTATTTTTTTTTATTTTGATCTATGGTAGACTTTGTTTTTTTAACAATAAGTTTAATAATTATTAAATACGTTACAAAAAATATAAAGATGAAAATTTGATTTAATGAAAAATTATAAAGTTTAACAAATGAAATGCTTTGGATGAAATCGTCTATTTTAAATAAAAATAATTTTGAGATTATGTTAAATAAATCGAATATAAATATTAAAATAAAAAGTAAAAAAGAAATGCGATAATTTTTGAAAAAAGCTATACTTAATAATACTAATAGATATTCATAATAAAAAATTGATCTTGGCAAAAAAAAATACACTCCCAATAACCCAAAAGAATTAATAGCTATTATTGGAATAATTAATAAAATATCGATTTTATATTTCGACAAAAAATTCAACAGCATGTATAGTTATTAAGGTATATAATATAGCAATAAGGTCGTCCCCTAATACTCGAGTAGCTTTTCCAAATGTAGGTGATTTCTCAAAACCTTTGATACCAAAGGGTTTTATAATATCAAAAAAACGAAATAGAATAAAACATAGAATCCATATTTGAATAGACTCAAATGGTATAAACCAACAAAACGCTATTGCAATAGTTTCGTCTAATGTATATTCACCTGGATCCTCCTTTTTTAATTCACTACTAAATAGTGGATAAATTAAATAATGTAAAATTATTAATAAGCCCAATATCACTATTTTAATTTCAAAATCAATGTCTTGAAAATAATAGAATAAGGGAAATACAAATAAGGAACTGGAAGTTCCCGGCATCTTCTTAAATATATATGCTGTATAAAAACTAGAGCCAATTGTTTTTGAAATTTCCAGATTCAGCTTTGTTTGAATTTCGGATACTATTGAAATATAATATGAAAAATAACTAATTATTAAAATGACTGCCTGAAATATAATACTCAAAATTATTCCCTTTTCTAAAGAAATAATTTGTAAATAGTTATTGCAATATAATATTGCAATAAAAACATAAACTAATACTGTTTTTATTTTACCCCAAATATTAGAACCTACTAAATTAAAACCAGTTCTCCTCCCCACTAAAATAAGCCCTTCTCGAAGAAAAAATAATAAAATAAACCAAATCGAAATTTGTCCTCTTAAAAATAAATCAATAAAAAAATACAATGCCACAAGTTTATCTGCAATTTGGTCAAGTTGTACACCAAAGGGACTACTACATTTTAATCGTTTTGCTAAATAACCATCTAAGAAATCGGATACCCCGCACCAGGCTGCTCCTATAAATAAGAAAAGTGGGTTGGGAATAATATATAGTAGTGGCAAAAGCAATAGCCTAGAAAAAGTAATACTATTTATTATGGCTCTATTCATACACAGACTACAAGGAAATATATTCTAAATAATTACAAGTTACTCATTAGACAATACTAAAGTATATTAGTTTAATCAAAATGGCACAAGCATTTACTGTTAAAGGCAGTAAATATATAACTTTTAGAGAATATATAGATTATAATCTATATAGGATATTTAATATGTATTTAAATTTTATGGTCTATCTCCTGCTTTAAATCAGCATAAATAGAGTCAACAGTACCTTCCCCTTTTACATGAACCACTTTATTAAATTGTGCATAATAAGTTGCAACAGCAGTGGTTTTGTCGTGATATTCTTTAATTCTTGCACGAATAATAGTTTCGTTGGTATCATCACTACGTCCAGACGTTAAACCACGACCTAATAATCTTTTTACTAATTCTTCTTCACTTACTTCTAGTGCAAGTACAATATTGATTTCGTTACCGTTCTCTTTTAAAAGGGCATCCAAGGCAACACATTGTGCAGTAGTTCTAGGAAACCCATCAAATAAAAATCCTTTTGCCGCGGAGCGCGCTTCTATAAAATTGCGCACCATACCAATTACAACCTCGTCTGGAACTAATTGTCCTTGATCCATTAAACGTTTTGCCTCTAATCCTAATGGTGTAGCGTTCCCAATCTCTTCTCTTAAAAGATTACCAGTGGACAAATGCTGAAGGCCATAAGCGGCAATAATGTTTTCACTTTGAGTACCTTTTCCGCTACCTGGAGGACCAAATAAAATTAAATTGAACATAGGGTTGATTTGGAGTGCTATCAAAGATAAGCATCTACCCTAAATTATAGACAATGGATTTTTAAAAATCTGAACAAAATATTAGAATACTTGTTAGTATTTTTACAAGAGACCCAACATTATGTATAAAATACTGTTTCTACTTATTAGCGTTAGCCAATTCGCCTGTGCACAAGGCCCTAAGCCTGATAAAAATCATTCTATGCCAAACAAGAACAACCCTTATTATTCTAAGAGTCAACAAGATAAAGTGGTAGTGCCTGATAGTATTTGGAAGCAAATATTATCACCAGAAGTATATGCAGTTGCAAGAGAAAAAGGAACAGAACGTCCTTTTACAAGTATCTATGAAACCTCCAAGGAAATTGGAACCTACCATTGTGCTGCTTGTGGCAACGCCCTTTTTAAAAGTGATACTAAATTTGATAGTGGTTGTGGATGGCCTAGCTTTTATGAGCCTATCTCTAAAGCTGCTGTAATTTATACTCCAGACAATACACATGGAATGAATAGAACCGAAGTGCAATGTGGAAAATGCAAAGCCCATTTAGGACATATTTTTGAAGACGGTCCTCCTCCAACTGGATTGCGTTATTGTATTAATGGCGTCGTTCTTGATTTTGATAAGAAGTAATAAATAGAATATAGTGTTATGAAAACACCAACAAAGGAAAGTATCATTACACTTTGTGAGAAAAACTGTGTCCATTTTATTTTCAATGTCATACCCTCTTTTACTAGCATCACACTTACACTTCCCACATATCCTACCGAGTCTGCTACATAAATAAAGAACCCAACATTTCCTTTCATTGAAAATGCAGCAATCAGTCTGTCAAAAAAGATAGAGTTGAAAGGGATGTAGACAAGGTATAAACCAAGTCCAACAAATAGCATCCACCAAAACGGATCTAATTTACCATGCGTAAAAAAATAGGTAGACAGTCCTGCAATAATAAATCCAAATAAAATAAATACATGTGCTACCATTAGTGCTTTAAAACTATTCTTAATAGCCACCACTGCACCCATTAATATTAATATAAAAATGGTAATAGGCGTTTCTGTTTCTGTAAAAATAGAAGGCCTTGAAGCAAAGCCCATTTCCTTCCACATGTCTGCAGAAAAATTATCTCTAATATCTCTAAAAATAGTGGCAAATAAATAGATCGTAACAAATGCAATTACGCCAGGTAAATATTGTTTTAATAAATTTTTTCTATCTGAAGCTGTCATTGGAACACGGGTGGTTCTCAATAATTCGTCCTCCAAAGAGGGCGGTGGTACTTGTTCTAATCCATATACACATATCATAAGTGGAATTGCAAAAACCAAGCCTGTACAAAATGGTACCCAAAATTCTGTCATATGAAAATTAAGTAATAACCATCCTCCAACAGACTTCACCCAACCTGCAGAAAATATGAAACTCACCGCCAATGCAGCACCAATGAAATCTGTGCTACGCCTGCCTTCTACATAAGAGAATACCACACCCCACAACATACCCAATGGAAATCCATTTAAAAATAAAAACACCACATTATATGGCGCAGGAACTAATGCAAATAATAACCAAGCAGCCCAGGCTATGCCCGTTAATAAAAATATAGTTTTATATCTATTGGTTTTTTGCATTCCAGAAATAAACCGAATGCCATAAAATTTTGCTAATAAATATCCTAACATCTGACTAATCACCAATGCTGTTTTATAAGCAATAGGACCAAATGTTAAACCATCAAAAGTACATACTGTAAATGATTTTCTAAACCCAAAAATAAACACGTATGTTCCAAAAGAAACCAACGCGGCGTAAAGTGCTATAGATTTATCTTTTGACAATAAGTTCATGTTTATTTGTTTGAAACAAATTTAGTGTTTTATACAGGCAATAATTGACTAAATTTAGGTTTCATGAAACAGCTTTCAATTTGTATTTCACCCTTGGATTGGGGATTGGGCCATGCTACAAGATGCATTCCCATCATACACGCTTTGCAAGCGCTGGGACATAAAATTTATATAGCCACCGAAGGTCATCATGAAATCATTTTAAAAGAAGCTTTCCCAACAGCTCAGTTTTTACCATTACGTGGATACCATGTTCGCTATACTAAAAAACGAAGCTTATTTTTTGCAAATATTTTTTTACAGGCCCCTAAAGTTTTGTGGAGTATTATAAATGAATATTGGTGGCTTAAAAAAATGCATGCACACTATCATTTTGACTTAATCATTTCAGACAATCGTATTGGCTTTTATCATAAAAAAGTACCAAGTGTTTTTATAACACATCAATTATATATGATTATGCCTTTTGGATGGGCAAGCAATTTGCTTCAAAAATTACAATATGCCTGGATCAAACGCTTCAGTGCTTGCTGGGTGCCAGATATGGAGGGGCCCAATAACCTTTCTGGTAAATTGGGTAGTCCAACTATACAACCTACTATTCCTGTTTGGTATATGGGATGTTTGTCAAGGCTACATTCGTATATTGCAAACAAAACAGTTGATATCAATGCAGTCCCCTTGCATTTTTTAGGAATCGTGTCGGGTCCCGAACCTCAAAGAACCATTTTAGAGGCGCTTTTATGGGAAGCGGGAAATACACAAGACAAACCCTTTGTGGTGGTAGCAGGCTTGCCTAAAAATGAGCATTATCATAAAGCAACACAGGTTGGAACGCTATATAATCATTTGTCTGGACCAGTATTAGCAAAACAGATTACGAATGCTGAATATATTATATGTCGAGGAGGTTATACTAGTTTGATGGAGCTAATTCCTTTTGAGAAAAAATTAATAATTATTCCAACTCCCGGCCAAACAGAACAAGAATATTTAGGTGCATATTGGCAGGAAAAAAACTGGGCCATTTTTATTCCACAAAACGAATTTGATTTAGAAAATGCATTGTTAAAGGCAAAGCAATTTAATTTTATTGTGCCTCCTTTTTCTGAAATTAATAGCGAATCGCTTGCAAGACAATTAAAGCAGTTAACTTTGTAATAATGGCAATCCAAAAAATTGAGATTAATGACTTTATTACTGCAGCACCTATGGGTATTGTAATTGATGTAAGAAGCCCCGCAGAATTTGAACATGCACATATAAAAAATGCTTTTTCTCTTCCCCTTTTTAATAATGAAGAGCGTGTTTTAATTGGTACAACCTATAAACAAAAAAGTAGAGAGGAAGCCATTAAAGCAGGATTTCCAATTTTTGGAAACAAGATGCTTAACATGATTGAAACAGTAGAAGTTTGGGTCAAAGAATTTCAAAAAAAACATGATAAAAATAAACCAATTATTTATGTTCACTGTTGGAGAGGAGGAATGCGAAGTGCCGCGGTTGCATGGTTATTAGATTTATATGGATTTGAGGTTTGTCAATTAATAGGAGGCTATAAGGCTTATCGGAACTGGGTTCTAGCGCAGTTTGTAAAATCATATGAATTAAAAGTATTAGGTGGATACACTGGTTCTGGTAAAACAGAAATTTTGCAGGAACTTAAAAAACAAAAACAACCTGTAATAGATTTAGAAGGGTTGGCACATCACAAAGGGTCTGCATTTGGAGCGCTTGGTCAAGAGGAGCAACCTTCTCAAGAAATGTTTGAAAATATTTTAGCAAACGAATTATATAATGTCTCTTTATTACACACTGGTATTTGGATTGAAGACGAAAGTCAAAGGATAGGATTGGTTATGTTGCCAACTCCCTTTTTTAAATTATTACGTGCTAGTAAATGTTATTTTATTAAAATTCCGTTTGAATCAAGATTGTCCTTTATTGTAGAATGTTATGGAAAATTTAATACTGAACATTTAATGGCCGCTACTTATCGAATTCAAAAAAGACTAGGTGGATTAGAAACAAAAAATGCTATTAATCATATTTTAGAAAAAGAAATTAGTCAGGCTTTTAGTATTTTATTAAAGTACTATGACAAATGGTATGAAAAGGAAAGGACGATTATTCCATTCAACTCAGAAAAAGTAGATCCGCTTTTAAATGCGGTTTTACTTATGAAACAATAAAATTTATATTATGATACAGCTACTTGTTTGGTGGTTTTTTAATATTAGAGGCTGGAAAATAGAAAATGCTTTCCCCTATCATCTGAAAAAATCTGTTGTTATAGTAGCGCCTCATACTCATTATATTGACTTTTTTTTAGGGTTGGCTTTTAGAAAAAAACTGCATTTGGAGTTTATTCAGTTTTTGGGTAAGAAAGAATTGTTTGTGCCCCCCTTTAGTTGGATACTTAAAGCCCTGGGCGGACGCCCGGTAGACCGTTCTAAAAATAATAACCTAGTGGATCAGGTCGTGGCTCTATTTAATGAAAAAGATTCCTTTCATATTGCGTTGTCACCAGAAGGAACTAGAAAAAAAGTAACCAAATTAAAGACCGGTTTTTATCATATTGCAAAAAACGCCAAGGTTCCTATTGTCATGATTGGGCTTGACTTTGCAAATCGAAAAGTGGTTTTCTCTGATCCTTTTGAGCCGTCAGGCAATCAAACTGCCGATATGTTTAAGATTATTGAGTTTTTTAGTGCCTATAAGGGACGTATTCCTGAATTTGGAATTTCAAAAGACATAGAATGTTAAACCTTACAAAACTGTAGAAAAAAGTTTTAAGGTACAAACTATATGCTTATTTTTGTTACAGCCTTGGGCTACATTTATTCATTTAAATAAAAAAGAAACAGTATGAAAAGTAAAATTTTTTTAGCGCTTGCAATAGTAAGTATAGGTGCCTATTCTTGTGTAAGTCCTAAAAAATTACAAGAAGCAGAAGCAAAGTATAGTCAACTAAACGGTGCTTATGCAGACCTTCAAAGTAAATTACGTGACGCGCAAGATGCATTAACAAAAAACAAATCAGATGTTGAAAAATATAGTGACAAAAGCAAGTCATTACAATCAACTATTGACGACTTAAATAAACAAATTGAGTTTTTAAGAACTAACAATACAACCGTATTAGGTCAATTAAAAGACTTGTCAGTTGTTACAGGTGCTCAAGCTGAAAGTATTAAAAAATCTTTAGAGAACATTGGTGCTAAAGATATTTATATTCAAGACTTACAAGGTTCTATGGCTCGTAAAGATTCTATCAACATGGCGTTGGTAATGAATTTGAAAGGTGCTATTGGAGACTTAAACGACGATGACATTAATATCAAAGTAGAAAAAGGAGTGGTGTTTGTTGATATCTCAGACAAATTATTATTTAAAAGCGGAAGCTTTAATATCACTGACAAGGCGAACACGGTGTTAGGTAAAGTTGCTAAAGTTTTAGCTGCTCAACCAAATATTGAATTCATGGTAGAAGGTCATACAGACTCTAAACAATTATTAGGCAACGATACTGTTATGGAAGACAACTGGGATTTGAGTGTTAAGCGTGCAACAACAATTGTAAGAATTTTACAAGAAAAATATGGTTTAGATCCTAAGCGTATGACTGCAGCTGGAAGAGGTGAATATTCACCTGTTGCCGACAATAACAATGCAACAAACAGAGCAAAAAATCGTAGAACAAGAATAGTGATCTTACCTCAATTAGATCAATTCTTTAAATTATTAGAGAAGAAATAGTTTCTCTCTTCTTTTTAAAAAAGCCCGATCAAATTGATCGGGCTTTTTGTTTTCCACCATCCCACCAAAATACTTTAACAGGTCGTATCTTTGCTGAATGCAACAATCTTATTTGGATGGATTAAATGAAAGGCAGAAAGAAGCCGTATTACACATTAAGGGGCCTTTAATGATTATTGCCGGTGCGGGCAGTGGAAAAACTAAAGTATTGACAAGTCGTATTGCCCACTTGATTCATAGTGGGGTAGATTCTTTTAATATATTGGCACTTACTTTTACAAATAAGGCGGCAAAAGAAATGAAAGAGCGTGTTGAAAGAGCACTTGGCAATACAGAAGCGCGTAATTTATATATTGGTACTTTCCATAGTGTATTTGCTCGTATTTTAAGAAGCGAAGCGGACAAACTAGGCTATCCACAAAGCTTTACCATTTATGATACAGACGACTCAAGGTCTGTTCTAAAGGCGGTAATTAATGAAATGGGCTTAGACGACAAACATTATAAACCCAATGTGGTGCACAATAGGATCTCTTCCGCTAAAAATGCATTAGTGGGTCCTGCAGAATATTCCATTAACGCTACCATTCAGCAAGAAGACGCAAGAGCGAATCGACCTGCTATTGGAAATATTTATGCAAGCTATGCTGCACGTTGTTTTAAAAACGGCGCAATGGATTTTGATGACTTATTATTCAAAATGCACGAACTATTGCGTGACTTTCCAGAAGTATTACACAAGTATCAACACAAGTTTAAATATTTATTAATTGACGAGTATCAGGATACGAACCCAGTTCAGTATCAAATTGCAAAACTATTAGCAGCCGTTCATGAAAATATTTGTGTGGTAGGAGACGATGCACAAAGTATTTATAGTTTCCGTGGAGCAACCATTGAAAATATTTTACAGTTTGAAAAAGATTATGATGACGTTAAACTGGTAAAGCTGGAACAAAACTATCGAAGCAGCTCTTCCATTATTGAAGTGGCTAATCATGTGATTAAAAATAATAAGGGACAAATAGCAAAAGATTTATGGACCGACAATGAGGAGGGAGAAAAAATCAAACAGGTTCGTACCATGACAGACAACGATGAGGGTAAATTTGTTGCTGACGCTATTCAAGAATATAAATTAAGAAACCATTTTTATAATAATGATTTCGCTATTTTATATAGAACCAACGCCCAAAGTAGATCCTTTGAGGAAAGCTTACGCAGAACAGGTATACCTTACAAGATATATGGTGGGCTTAGCTTCTATCAAAGAAAGGAAGTAAAAGATTATATCGCTTATTTAAGAATCATTGCAAATACAAAAGACGAAGAAGGATTAAAAAGAATTATTAATTATCCCGTTAGAGGCATTGGTAAAACTACTGTTGAAAAATGTTTAGTAATTGCAAGTGAACAAAATATTACTTTTTTTGAAGTACTTGAAAAAGCAAAAGGATTTGGATTTAAAGCAGGAACTTTAACTTCGATAGAAGAGTTTGTAACCATGATTAAGTATTTTCAAAATCAACTTACAAAACACAATGCATACGAAGTAGCTACACAAGTTGGAAAACATACTAATATTGTTAAAGAATTATTTAATGATAAGTCTACCGAAGGACTCGCTCGTTATGAGAACGTTCAAGAATTATTAAACTCTATTAAAGAGTGGACCGAAAGCCCAAGTAACGACGACGGAGAAGTAGGTGATAAAAGTTTAGGTTCTTATTTACAACAAATAACATTAATTACGGACGCAGATAACGACAAGAATGAATTTGATTCTGTAAAATTAATGACAGTGCACGCAGCGAAAGGATTAGAGTTTGCCTGTGTGTTTGTGGTGGGTTTAGAAGAATCTCTTTTCCCAAGTGGAATGAGTATCAACACTCGCGAGGAGCTAGAAGAAGAAAGAAGATTATTTTACGTGGCGGTAACCAGAGCAAAAAAGCATTTATGGTTAAGTCATGCTAATTCAAGATATCGATTTGGTCAATTGGTTCAAAATGACCCTAGCCGCTTTCTGGAAGAGATGCCTGAAGACAGAATTGACAAGTCTAGCGCTGGTGGCGGAGCACGCAATCAAAGTTCTGGCTGGGGTAATACCTATGACAGAATGCATGGTGGAAACAATAAGGGTTGGGCAGAACAAAAGCCTAAATCTGGAATTGCACAGGCCGCAGCTAAATCCTCAACGCCTAGTAAACCGAGCTATTTGCCAGTAAGTCCACCTACTTCAGTCAATAAAAACCATATTCCATCGCCTAATTTTGTAGCCGCTGACCCTTCTGCACTAGAAGCAGGTATGAAAGTAGAGCACCAAAAGTTTGGTTTTGGTATTATTAAAGAAATTGAAGGTTCCGCACATAATCCCATAGCGCAGATCCTTTTTGACCTAAATGGAGAAAAAAAGATCATGTTGAATTATGCGAAACTGAGCATTATCCCATAATAAATGGCCCAAAGCCTTCTTCCTATATTTCGATATCGGAAAAATAACAGGCGCTAACTCGAAAAGGAGCTTAGCGCCTTTCTATTTTGTTTAATTTTGTACTCAATAAGCTACTAAAAGACATTTTATGATTACTACAGGAAATACAATTGTGAGCATCTATACTGAGATGACCCCTAATCCAGAAACAATGAAATTTGTTGCCAACAAATTATTGTATCCAGGGAAAAGCATCGACATTGCTGACGAAAGTTTGGCAACACCTTCTCCTTTGGCTAAAGAATTGTTCAGTTTTCCTTTTATTAAAAGTGTTTTCATTGCGAGCAATTTTATCACTTTAACTAAGAGCACAGAAACTGAAGACTGGCAGGATGTAATTCCTACTATCAAAACTTTCTTAAAAGAGTTTTTAGAAAATGGTGGTATGGTTGTAAACGAAGAAGAAGTTGCCAAGATCAAACAAGAAGCTACTAACACCGTGCACGCAGACGATGATGATGTAGTAAAGCGTGTAAAAGAACTATTAGAAAATTATGTAAAGCCCGCAGTTGAAATGGATGGTGGTGCAATACAATTTAAAAGTTATAATGACGGAATCGTAAATCTAATGTTACAGGGTTCTTGTAGCGGATGTCCTTCTTCCATGGTTACATTGAAAGCAGGTATTGAAGGAATGATGAAGCGTATGATTCCTGAAGTAAAAGAAGTAGTAGCGGAAGCAGAATAGTTTAAGGATGGGTTAGAAATACAAAAAAAGCCTCGTAAATTTTACGAGGCTTTTTTATTTTGAATATCTATTTCGAAAAGAAAGAAGTTCGAAAAGCTTACAACTTTCCATAGAGTGCTCGTAGTTTCTCGCGGGTCATGATAGTTTCCCAGTCCTTGCCCAACGCGTTCTCCCATAAAGGTTTCATGCCCAATGTTACGTCCATCATGGTGTCAAATTGGTCTTCTGTTAAATTTGCACAAATCCCCGTAGGAATTTCAATATTGTTTTTCTCTACCATGAATTTAAATTCTTTCACACCGGCTGGATAAAATTCTTCTAAGTGATTCATAACAATACAGTTTCCAATACAATGTTTTGTACCCAATAAAAAACTTAATCCATAACTCACTGCGTGCGCAACACCTACTTGACTATAGGCAATACTCATTCCGCCTGCATAAGATGCCATCATTAATTGTTCATCGCTTTCTTCATCCCATTTATCTTTTTCTACAAATACCTTACGACATAAGTCCATTGCCTTCTCGCCATAGCTTCTGCTAAACTCGTTTATAAATGTGCCGTCTAAACTTTCAACACAATGGATATAACAATCCATACCCGTATAGAAACGTTGATTCGTTGGAGCGTTCTTGGTTAATTCTGGATCTAATACAATTTGATTAAATGGAGTAAAGTCCGAGTTCATACCTAATTTACGAACTGGACCCGTTAATACCGTTGTGCGGCTAACTTCTGCACCCGTTCCACTAAGTGTTGGAATACCTACTTTAAAAACGCCAGGCAGTTTTACCAAATCCCAACCCTGATAATCCGCAGAAGAACCTGGATTGGTCATCATTAAAGAGACTGCTTTTGCTAAATCCATAGTGGAACCTCCTCCAATACCTATAATACCACTCACTTCGCCGAACTCCGCCTTTAACTCTGCAGCTAATGCATCTACCTGCTTGGTTTTGGGCTCGAAGGTAACGTCTACGTATATAATTTTATCTTTTCCTCTTAATGGAATTCTAGAGGCCAAGGGCTTTCCAATAAAAAAATGATCTAGAAAGAATATCATTGGAAAACTATCCTTTCTTCTAGGAGCCAATATTTCATCTAACTGATTAAATGCACCACGACCATATACCACATAGTCGACAAGTTTTAAATTCTTAAATTGCATGATAAAAATTTTATTGAACTAATTTTTTTTGTAATTCCTCCAAAGATACGCCTTTTGTTTCTGGCACTTTTAACAAAATCCATACTAATTGTAATGCCATCATTACACAAAAGAAAGCAAATATAGGCCAAGGGTTATCTTTGAAAATTCCGTGCTCGCTATCTAAAAATACGGGAGTAACTAAAGTAATAAGCGCTGCAAAAACCCAGTGTATACTTGCCCCAAAGGATTGACCTTTTGCACGAATATTATTTGGAAATACTTCAGAAATTAAAACCCAAATAACCGCACCTTGTCCAATTGCATGTGCTGCAATAAATAATAATAAGAAAGTCAACATAAACTCCGGCGCACTATGGTTAATAAAGCCATAGGCCACCATGGACAAACTAATTAAATATCCAAAACAACCAATTATCAATAATGTCTTTCTACCAATACGATCAATTAACCATAGTCCCACAAAAGTGAAAATCAAATTCATTAGACCTAAAGAAATAGAACTTAATAAAGAATTATCTTTTGCAAATCCCGCTTCTTCTAAAATTCTTGGCGCATAATATAAAAGAAAATTAATACCAGATGCTTGATTAAAGAATGCTACAAAAAATGCTAAGGAAATAATTTTAGTGTGGTGTTTCGTAAACAATTTAGCAACACCAAAGGCTTTCTCCTGCTCATTAGAAACCTTAATCTCTTGGATGGTCTCGTCAATATTTTCAACCCCAACTACTGCCAATGTTTTACGTGCACCCGCTTCATCATTTTTAGTTGACAACAACCATCTTGGACTTTCTGGCAAACCCAATGTCATTAAAGTATAGATTGTAGAAGGAACCAATAATACGGCTAACATCCAACGCCAGTCATTCGCTCCACCAAATCCCGCTAAGAAATAATTAGACAAATAAGCAATCAAAATTCCAAACACAATATTGAACTGATACATGCCAACTAACTTGCCACGATTGTTTTTATTAGAGATCTCAGAAATATAAGTAGGCGCCGCAACAGAAGAAACTCCAATCGCAATACCTCCAATTAATCTAAAGAAAGAAAAAGTATACGGATCCTGTGCTAATGCAGAGCCAATTGCAGATGCAATAAACATTACACCCAACCATATTAATACTTTTTTACGACCATACTTTTCGGTTGGTGCACCTGCAAACACCGATCCAATTACGGTACCCCATAAAGCCATAGACATAATAAAGAATCCATGAAATAATGGGGTCGTATGCCAAAGCTCTTGAATAGGCTTGTCAGCACCCGATATCACGACCATGTCAAATCCAAAAATAAAACCAGCCAATGCGGCTACTACTGTGGATTGAAATAATTTTCCTTTGTTCATTTTTTATTTTTTTATAAAAGTTTAGCCGCTTTGATTAAATCTTCGGGCGTATCAATTTCCACTCCCATATAATTAGTCACCACCATTCTGATACTAATGCCGTTTTCTAAATATCTTAAGCATTCTATTTTCTCTGCAGCTTCCAAAGGAGACATTGGCCAATTGGTAAAATCAAGGAGTGCTTGTTTCTTAAAAGCATAAACTCCTACATGCTCATAATAAATAATTGGGGTTTCCGAACTTCTTGGATACGGTATCACGCTTCTTGAAAAGAATAAAGCATTCCAGTTCTTGTCTACCGCTACTTTAACATAATTAGGGTCTTCAATACTTGGGTGATGCGTGAGCACTTGCATTAAAGAGGCTACTTGAACCGCGCTGTCTTTAAAACAATCAATCACTTTTTCTAAAGGTTCTCTTTTTACAAAGGGCTCGTCGCCTTGCACGTTCACAACTATATCAATATCTAAATCAAGCACCGCTTCTGCTATACGATCGCTTCCGCTTTCGTGTGGACGTTTGCTCATAATGGCTTTCCCACCATGATCTGTTATTTCATTAAAAATAATTTCACTGTCTGTTACTACATATACTTCGTCAAATAAGCCAGTAGCTATTGTGTTGTCATAGGTATGTCTAATTACTGTTTTGTCTCCTAGCGGCTGCATCAGCTTTGCAGGGAAACGAGTTGCCGCATACCTTGCGGGAATAAAAGCTCCAATTTTTGTCATCTATCTGTTTTGCTTAAACCACTTTTAAAAGTGAATGTTAATAATCTGATTTAATATTTTTATTGAATGGCACTTTTAATTGATATCCCACAGAACCGTGTTTTGAATTATCCAATACGTCTAAACCATATTTAATTTGATCCATTGGTGTATCATTATAGGTTCCTAATAAACGATCCCAGAATGAAAATATATTTCCATAGTTACTATCCGTCTGTGGTCTTGTAACATGATGGTGTACCCTATGCATATTGGGTGAAACTATTATTAAGCCAACCGTTTTATCAAACCATTTGGGAATAAAAATATTCGCGTGGTTGAACTGAGATAAAACGACACTAGCACTTTGATATAATAAAACCAACCACATTGGTGCGCCTAGCACAACCACCGCTAGTATGGCAAAAACGGCTCTTATTACCGACTCTCCTGGATGATGACGATTTGCGGTAGTGGTATCTACATAAACATCCGCATGGTGGACCATATGAAATTTCCATAAAAATTTTACTTTATGCTCTATCATATGTACCAAATAGGCTCCAATAAAATCCATTAACAATAATCCAATTATAAGCTCATACACTAATGGTAATTTAACCCATTGTAATAAACCCCAACCACTTTGCACCATGGTATCACTTGCCTTAACCATCAACAAGGCAAATGCAAAATTGATCACGATAGTCGTGAATGTAAAAAATATATTTAAAGCAGCGTGTCTGCCTTTTTGATATTGAAATTTAAACAAGGGAATAGCAGTTTCTATCAACCAAAAGAAGCTAATGCCTCCTGCTAATATTAATGCCCTATGTAAACTTGGAATAGTTTCAAAGTAAGACTTTATTGTTTCAAGCATGCGTATAGATATTATAGTATAAATGTAAATAAAAAACCCGATGTTCTTATGCAGATATCATCGGGCTTTGGTTGTTTTATGGTACGGATTACTATAATTAATTAACTATTCAACATCAAAGGCATTACCAACATTAATAGATCTTCACCTGGCGCTTGCTCGGAAGGCTTAATTAAGCCCGCTTTACTAGGTGTTGACAATTCTATAAAAACATCATCGGTATCTGCTGCGTTCAACATTTCAATTAAGAATTTTGCATTAAATGCAATTTGAATGTCTTCGCCTTGATATTCACAACTCATGCGCTCATTTCCTTCAAAACTGAAGTCAATGTCCTGAGCTGCCATTTGTAATTCATTTCCTGTAATATTTAAAGCAACTTGGTTTGTGCTTTTATTACTAAATACATTTACGCGACGTAATGCATTTTGGAAATCATGTTTGTTCACCGTTAAGCGGAATGGGTTATCAGTTGGGATAACTACTTTATAATCAGGGAATCTTGCATCAATCAAACGACAAATTAATTGCGTTGAACCATGGTCCACAAATAAATGATTGTTGTTGAAGCTAATAGTTATAGGATCATCATTATCTGGCAAAGCGTTCTTTAATAAGTTCAATGGTTTTTTAGGTACAATGAAACTTGCGTTTTGTGTTGCCTTTACATCTGTTCTTTTATATTTAACTAAACGGTGTGCGTCGGTTGCTACAAACTGAACGCTATCTTTTGATAATTCAAAAAATACTCCCGTCATTGCTGGACGCAAATCGTCACCACTTACAGCAAATAATGTTTTATTTATTGCAGTTAATAAACCACCGCTAGTCATGTTAAAACCTGTCGTATCATCAGCTGTAGGCTCTTTAGGAAAATTATCTGGATTTTCTCCCATCACTTTATACTTTCCATTATCGCTAGTAATTTCTACTGCATAATTTTTTTCAATATTAAAAGTTAAAGGCTGGTCCGCAATATTTTTTAAAGAATCAATCAATATTTTAGCAGGAATACAAACGCGACCATTCGCTTTACTTTCTACTTCCATTTGTACACGCATTACCGTTTCTAAATCGGTAGCAACAATATTTAATTTTTTATCTTCTATTTCGAATAAAAAATCTTCCAAAATAGGCAACACAGTATTTGTATTTATAACACCAGAAATTTGTTGAAGGTGTTTTAAAAGAGAGGAAGAAGAGACAATAAACTTCATGTATAGCGATTTTTATTTTTTGTATTTATTTTGCAATTATTACTGCAAATAAATCAGGGCAAACCTAATGCAAAATGTTAAGATTAAAAAGCTATTTTAGCACTACTTATTGACATCGATGAAAAAAATCAGAATCGGCAAAGAGCAGGCTATACAAAGAATACGTCACTTCTGTGCCTATCAAGAAAGAGCACAGCAAGAAGTTCGCGATAAGCTATATGAATTAGGCATGACAAAGAGTGAAGTGGAAGAAATTTTGTCGGATTTGATTTCAGAAAATTTTTTAAATGAAGAACGATTTGCCCTTCAGTTTGCAGGTGGCCATTTTAGAATAAAGGGCTGGGGAAAAATAAAAATAAACCACGCTTTACAGCAAAAAAGGGTGAGTACGTTTAATATCAAAATGGCCCTCAAGGCAATTGATCCAAAAGACTATGAAAAAACCCTGATTTCCTTGGCTACAAAAAAATGGAATAGCTTAAAAGGCGAGCGCAGCCTTAGTAGAATGGCTAAAACCTATGCTTTTTTGCAACAAAGAGGGTTTGAACCAGCCTTATACCAGCCAATTGTTCAGCTACTTTACAAAGGTTGAAATGATAGTTTATTGTATCTTTAATAAGCAGGTAGTCAATACTAATAAAGTAAAAAGTTAGACATTGTCAACACTTCGATTTTCAATTATACAAACTTCTCTTTTTTGGGAGGACAAGGGCGCCAATTTGGACTTATTGGGCCAGAAAATTATGGGCATTAACGAACCTACCGAAATCATAGTACTTCCAGAAATGTTTAATACCGGTTTTAGTATGCAACCAGAAAAATTTGCAGAAACAATGGACGGGCCTTCTGTGGATTGGATGCGTAGAATGTCTGCAGCTACAAAATCAATTATTACTGGGTCACTAATGATAAGCGAAAATGGAAAATATTATAACCGACTTATTTGGATGTTGCCCAATGGTCAATGCGGCGTTTATGACAAAAGGCACTTGTTTGCCTTCGCTGGTGAAGACCAACATTATACTCCTGGAAATAAAAGATTAATTGCCAGTGTTAAAGGCTGGAAAATAAATTTACAAATTTGCTATGATCTTCGCTTTCCGGTTTGGGCAAGACAAGAGCTTGCGCAAGTAAGCGATAAAAGAAAAAAGGTTGATACATTTAATGAAAATGCTGTTTCAAGTACATTGGTAACAGAATACGATGTTTTGCTTTATGTAGCTAATTGGCCTGAGAAAAGAAGTCATGCATGGAAAACATTATTAACCGCAAGGGCTATAGAAAATCAATGTTTTACTATTGGTGTTAATAGGGTGGGGCTAGATGGTAATAATATAGCACATAGCGGAAACTCAATGATAGTAGGTCCACTAGGGGAAGTATTATATCATTGCGCTTATGAAGAAGCAGTTTTTCATATCAGTTTACAAAAAGAAGAAATTGATAATACACGTTCTAAATTTCCTTTTTGGAAGGACGCCGATTTTTTTCATATTCAATAAGTATTGAACCAAATTAATCATATGCAAACACGCGTTTCTGTACAAGAATTATTTAATGGCACTAACTGGATTTCTGAAGTAGTTGTGGAAATAACTGCAGGTAAAATTACAGCCATACAAAAAGAGGGCTATGAACATAAAAGCGCCGTTCCTTTAATGGTTCCTGCTTTAATAGATTTACAAATTTATGGCGCTTATGATAAATTGCTTTCTGAATTTCCAGAAGCAGCTACAATTGAAAAAATTTATAAATACTGTTTAGCTGGCGGAGCTGCCTACTTTCAGCCCACTATTGCAACACAAACTAAGGATATTATTTATAAGTCGATAGACGCGGTTAAAGCTTATAAGGCTAGTGGCGGTAAAGGTTGTATTGGCTTGCATATTGAAGGACCTTGGATTAATAAAGCCAAAAAGGGAGCACATGACGAGTCGGTAATTCACGCACCTAGCTTACTTGAAATACAAGCATTACTAGACTACGGAAAAGATTATATAAGCATGATTACCTTAGCTCCAGAGGTTTGTGATCGTGAGATTATTCGATTGATTCAATTAAACGGAATCGTGGTTTCTGCTGGACATACCAATGCAAATTATGAAGTGGCAACTAATTATTTTAATGATGGAATTAAAGTTGCTACGCATTTATATAATGCTATGACAGGCCTACAACATAGAGCACCTGGCGTTGTTGGTGCTTTGTTTAATCACAAGCGTGCCATGTGTAGTTTAGTAGCGGATGGTTTTCATGTAGACTTTGCTGCTATACAAATAGCAAAAAAAATTATGGGCGATAGATTGTTTTGTATTACCGACGCAGTAACCAAAACTTCAACTGGTTTGTATCAACATGCACTTATTGGAAATAAATACGAAAGCGATGGAACCCTTAGTGGATCTGCTTTAACACAATTAAAGTCTGTCAATAATTTAGTAATAGAAGTGGGACTTGATTTGGGAGAAGCCTTGCGTATGTGTTCTTTATATCCAGCAATTGTTATGAGCAAATCAGGTCTTACGGGAAAAATAGCAGTAAACGAAAATGCCGACCTATTGTGTTTAACAGCAGATCGGCAGTTAATTGATATTTTAGTTAGCTAGTTCTTTTAAAACTTTTTTTACTAAATTATTAATTTAAATTTCAGAAAAAATTATTTTGCAAAAGCATTCCAACCTTGTGCAGTGATATCAAAAAGATTATTTCCTTTTGTAATTAATTTTGCACCTTCTCCTCTATCACACATATAGCCAATTACACTAATTTCTTCTTGCATAGTAATCTTGTCATAATCCACTTGCTTCATGGTGAAAATTAATTCATAATCCTCTCCACCATTCAAAGCACAAACAGTTGGATCTAGGCCAAACTTAAAGGCAGCAGCTTTTGTAGCATCGTTTAACGGAATTTTTTCTTCATAAATTCTACAACCTAAATCACTTTGCTTACATAAGTGTAATAGCTCACTACTCAAACCATCGCTTATATCCATCATGGCCGTTGGTACTACTTTCATTTCTTCTAATAAATCAATGATGTCTTTTCTGGCTTCAGGTTTTAACAAGCGCCCCACGATATAATCTTCGTTTTCTAAGTTGGGTTGTACTTGTGGATTTTCTATAAAAATATTTTTTTCACGCTCCATTAAAGTCAATCCTAAAAACGCAGCTCCTAGATCTCCTGATACACAAATTAAGTCTCCACTTTCTGCTGTACTTCTTTTTACATAAGTGTCTGGTGTTACTTCTCCTAATGCCGTCACAGAAATAATTAACCCTTTTTGTGAGCTTGAAGTATCACCGCCAATTAAATCTACCCCATATTTTTCACAAGCAATATTCACTCCTTCATAAAATTCATCTAATGCTTCTAAACTAAACCTATTGCTAAAACCAATGCTTATAGTGATATGCGTTGGTTGTGCATTCATTGCATAAATATCGCTCAGGTTTACCACCACCGACTTATATCCCAAATGCTTTAAAGGTGTATACATTAAATCAAAATGCACTCCTTCAATTAACATGTCGGTGCTTATCACAGTTTGTTTTCCAAAATGATCTATTACCGCAGCATCGTCACCAATGGCTAAAATGGTAGACGCGTTTTGTATTTCAAAGTTTTGTGTTAAATGCTCTATTAATCCAAACTCTCCTAGTTTTTCAATTTCAGTTCTTTCTGATGACATATATTCTTACTTATTATTTTTTTATTAAAGGTGTGGTTCTTAACAAACGAATTAAATATCTCCACCGTTTACTAGGGCCTGCAATTGCGCATGAATTTTTCCATTAGTCGCTATAATGCCTGGCTGGTATGGGTTATAGACGTCTCCTTTTAAATCGGTTACCGTTCCTCCTGCTTCTTCTACTATTAAAAATCCTGCTGCACTATCCCATGCTTGTAATTTATGTTCATAAAATCCATCAAATCTTCCTGCCGCTGTCCAACATAAATCCAACGCTGCACTACCAAGTCTTCTTACCGGAATTGCCTTACGCACTAATTTTTCAAAAATTTGTAACGGCCCATTTGCAGTATCTAAATATTGATAAGGGAAGCCCGTTACCAAACAGCTTTTTAATAAATTATCCTCTGCACTCACTCCAATTTTTATATCATTGAGCGTTGCTCCCTTTCCTTTTTCTGCAAAAAACATTTCATTCATAAAAGGATTATACACCGCTCCTAAAATGATTTCTCCATTCAACTCCACACCAATACTTACACAACAAATAGGAATGCCATTGGCGAAATTAATAGTACCGTCAATGGGATCAATGATCCATTTATAAGGAGAATTTTGCTTGATCTCCCCCGTTTCCTCGCTTAGTATAAAATGATCTGGATGGTTCTTTTGAATAATGTCTATTATGGCTTTTTCTGATGCATGATCTGCCTCTGTAACCAGGTCGTTTAAACTACCCTTACTTGTAACGGTAAATGTCCCATTAAAAAAGCGTTTTAATTCAACCGCACCAGCTTCTACGGCTGTTATTAAGGTATTTTTAATCATATGACAAAAGTAGGTTCGTTTGGTGAAATAACATTCCTATTTTTGTAGTACATGGCCATATTCGAGTTTAACTTACCAAAAAGCGTTACGAAAGCTTTGGGAATTCCACCAAGAAGCCCCAGAAGATCACAATTGCGTGTTCTTAAAAAGCTACTACGTCGCGCCCGTTATACAGAATTTGGGCAACGTTTTGGTTTTGAAAATATATTACGCAGCAAACACGCTGGAAAGTCTTTTCAAGAAAACGTCCCCGTATATAATTATAATAAGATATATACAGAATGGTGGCATAAAACACTAGAGGGTCAGCCTGATATTTGTTGGCCTGGAAAAATTAAATTTTTCGCATTAAGCAGCGGAACCAGTGAAGCTGCTAGTAAATATATTCCTGTTACCAACGACTTATTAAGGGGTAATAAGGCTATCATGATTAAACAGTTGATTAGTTTATTTAATTATGAAAACATTCCTTTATCGGCACTTGGACGAGGTTGGTTAACCTTGGGTGGTAGCACCGACTTGCAAAAAGGGCCCGGTTATTATTCTGGGGACTTAAGCGGCATTACTGCAAAAAAAGCACCCTTCTGGTTTCAGCCTTTTTATAAACCAGGAAAAAAAATAGCAAAAGAAAAAGATTGGAATAAAAAATTAAACGAGATTGTTGAAAAAGCACCCGACTGGGATATCAGTTTTATAATTGGTGTTCCCGCGTGGATACAAATGTGTTTAGAAATGGTGATTGAGCGATATAAGTTAAATAATATTCACGAGATCTGGCCGAACCTAACTTTTTTTGTACATGGCGGGGTAAGCTTTGAACCTTATAAACATGGTTTTGAAAAATTATTAGGCAAGCCAATTACTTATGTTGAAACCTATTTAGCAAGTGAAGGCTTTTTAGCTTGGCAGGATAAGCAGGGTGCAACTGGAATGCGATTGTCCTATAATCAGCATATCTTTTTTGAATTTGTGCCTTTTGATGATATTAATTTTGATGCCAATGGGGAATTAATAGAATCGCCCGAAACCCTTATGATACATGAAGTTGAAGAGGGCAAGGATTATGCTATTCTAATTAGTACACCCGCTGGTGCATGGAGATATTTAATTGGAGACACGGTTCGTTTTATTGATAAAGCAAATGCTGAAATAATTATTACTGGGCGCACTAAACATTTTTTGAGTTTAGTGGGAGAGCATTTGAGTGTAGACAATATGAACAAAGCAATACAACTCGTAAGCGAGGAAATGAATATTTCTATTCCTGAATATTGTGTTACCGGAGAGCCTATTAATAATTTTTTTGGACACCATTGGTATATTGCTTGTGATCAAAATATTGACGCAAATTTATTGGCTAAAAATATTGATGAAAAATTAATAGTACTAAACGACGACTATGCCGTGGAAAGAAAAAGTGCGCTAAAAGACGTTAAGGTTACTGTATTAAAAGAAAATATTTTCATGGCTTTTATGCATAGTAAAGGAAAGATTGGAGGTCAGCATAAGTTTCCTAGAGTTATAAAAGGGGATATGTTAACAGACTGGAAAGTCTTTATTTTAAATAACTAATATGATAGCGCCCATTTTAAAAGGTTTATTGCTGGGCTTGATTTTAAGTATCTCTATTGGTCCTGTAATATTTGCAATTTTAAAACAAAGTTTAACGAATGGCAAAAATGCGGGATATGCTTTTGTTGCAGGGGTTTCTTCTAGCGACATTACCCTTTTGTTTATTTGTAATGTGTTTACTAGTTTTTTTGCATTAGTATTAAGCCATAAGGCAATAATCGCAATGTGTGGTGCTGGGTTTTTATTGTTAATGGGCCTGTACACGCTACTCTTTAAAAAAATTACCTTAGAAACCGGCTTTGATGAAAAGGAGATGGTTATGAGAAAGCGAGATTATATTAAAAGTTATATGTCTGGTTTTTTAATGAACACCCTAAACCCTAGCGTTTTTTTGTTTTGGTTCGCCTGGACTGCCGCCATTGACGCGACAGCTAGTGATACCAATAACCCCGTTTCTTATAAATTAATTGTTTTTGGGACCTGTTTGGGATTTGTATTGGTTTCTGATTTAGCCAAGGTAATGCTTGCTGGAGCGCTAAGGCCAAAGCTAACCGAGAAGAACCTAATTTGGATAAATAGAATATCAGCAATCATAATTTTAATTTTTAGTGCGGCTTTATTTTATAGTGCTATTCGTTATTATTAAGTAATTTGTATCGTGAAAAAGAAATCAATCATATTGTGTTGGGTGCTACTATTAGTAGTGTTTAACGGTTTCGCTCAAGGCGGAAAAGTGCTTGTTCTAAAAGACAGGGGCGTTGGTATTAAAACTTTTACTGTTGGTAATTATATTCGCTTTGAGTTTAGTAATCAGCAATGGATCACCGGTTATATTTCTCGTATAGAACACGATACGGTAGACATTAAACAATTTGCATTACAACAAATTATGACAGGTTATGGAACAACTGCAGAAGACACATTAAGACTTGGTACTTTGAGTTTACATATTAATGAAATTCGTGCATTTGCAAAAGATAGAGGTCATTTTAATAGCGTCTTTACGAATGGCGCATTATTAAAAACCGCAGGTGCTGGTTATATCATTTTAAATATTACGAATTCTCTTATTCGAAAGGACCCTGTTTTTGAAAGTGGAAATGTCCCTAAATTATTGGGTGGAGTTGCCGCATGGATATTAGGAAAGATTCAACAAAAATCAAATCCCGATTATCGTCCCATTGGAAAACGTTTTAGTGTAGAAATTTTATAAATAATTGCTGTGCTTAGAAAAATTCGTCGAATTTTATTATATCTATTCTTAAGCTCTCTGGCATATGTGCTAATTACTAAATTTATTGAGCCTCCTATTACAATAACTCAAATAACCAACGCATTCGGATTGGGATTGAAAAGAGATTATGTTGGCTGGGAAGACATTTCTTACAATATTAAGTTAGCTGTAATAGCAAGCGAGGACCAGGCTTTCACAGACCATAGTGGTTTTGATTGGGACGCGATAGAAAAAAGCTTGAGGCCTAAAAAGAAAAAAAAGAAATCTAAAATTCCATTAGGTGGCGGTGCTAGTACTATTACACAGCAGGTGGCTAAAAATGTTTTTTTGTGGCAGGGTAGTGGATTTGACAGGTATCTTCGAAAAATTCCTGAATTTTATTTTACCTTTTTAATTGAAATGGTTTGGGGTAAAAAACGAATTTTAGAAGTATACTTAAATGTAATTGAAACAGGACCAGGTTGTTTTGGAGTGGAAGCTGCAGCACAACATTATTTTCATAAGTCCGCTAAAAATTTATCAAGGGCCGAAGCTGCTATGATTGTTGCTGGATTTCCAAATCCAAAAAAATTCACTGCAGTCCCCATGTCTAGGAGGGTATCTTGGCGTTATCCTCAAATTTTACATGAGATGAATAATTTGGAAGGGGATGATGATATTAGCACATTATTGAGAAGTAAATAATTATTATTAATTAGAAAAAATTAACTAGTTAAAATATTAAACTCGGGTTAAAATAGTAATTTATGCCTGTATTAATTTTTCAATTAAACGAACTGCGTTTTTTGTTCTTTGTTCACCAATACCGCTTACAATTCCCCATGGTGTATTTTGGTTCATTAAAATTTCTTTGTAAATAGTAAATAACTCTTTGCGTGGTGCCTCGTCTGGGTATTCACGCATTTCGTCTGGGGTCCAGGGTAGGTCTATATCACATAATATATAAGCATCATACCTACGAGCATTAATTTGTTCTAAAATATTGGTGTGGCAGTTATTAAACACATATTCACACCAAACCTTCATCACATACATATCGGTGTCTATAATTATTTTATCTATCGCTTTGCCATTACGCTTTGCTAGTATAGCTGCAGCTATTGCTTCGTCTTCACCATCTAATTGACCTTTTGCAATGGTTAATAAATCTTCATAAACATACTTAGTTCCGTTTTCGTGTAGGTATTGACGTGCATATTCTGGACACCAAATAGTGTCATAGTGTTTGGCTAGTGCTGCGCAAAGTGTTGACTTTCCTGTGGATTCTGGTCCTAGTACCACTATTTTTTTTATGTTCCTATTTTCCAATTTTCCTTTTTTAGTGTTTTCCTTTTAATTAGAATAATACTCCTTTTGTTCTTGCTTTTTTGTGCCATGTTTTCCAACCCGCAATAGCTAAAATTAATAAAATAATAAATTGCACACTCGTAAATGCATAGCCTTTTATAAAATACAATGGAATAGATGCCACATTGGTAATTATCCACCAAATCCAACTTTCCACTTTTTTCTTAGCCATTAACCACATTCCAGTATACGCTGAAGCGCTTGCTAATGCGTCTGCCCAAGGAATGGCTTCTGGTGCAAATGCTGTTTTAGCATAAGACAATGCCACAAAAATAACTACATAAAAAGCAGCAAAAAAACCTAAATGCTGTAGCCATTCTTTTTGATTGCTGTTAGTAATTTGTAAAACCGGCGTGTGGTGGTCTTCTTTTTTTCGCGTCCATAAATACCATCCATAAATACTCATTATGGTATAATATAAATTAACACTAGCCTCACCCAATAAATGTCCTTTAAAACTTAAATAAATATAGAATGTGGTATTTATAATTCCAACCGGGTATACTAAAATATTTTCTTTTCTGCTATACCAAACAGATGCAATGCCTGCAAACACAGCAATAGCTTCAATCCAAGTGGTTTGTATTAAACCATTATATATTGAAGTAATTGTTTCGTTCATTTTATTTATTTATTCTTTTTTATAGATCCTTTTTATTTAAAAATATTTTTAATATTTATTTTGAGGCTTTCATTTTTTGTAGTTGTGCTTCTAGTCGGAACATTTCATCTCTTAGTCTAGCGGCTTCTATAAAATCAAGTGCTTTAGCAAATTTATCCATTTGCTTCTTAGTTTGTTGAATCGCTTTTTCGGTTTGCGGAATTGTTTTGTAATCACTATCTGAATCAGATACCATGTCAATTCCGTCGGTGGTGCGAATATTTATATTATTTAAATCAAATCCTTTAATGTCTAGGACCGAGCCCTGCGCCATTACTTGTTCGATGCTTTTTACAATGGTGGTTGGGGTAATATGATGCTCCTCATTGTATTTTTTTTGTTTTGCTCGGCGTCTATTTGTTTCGTCAATTGTGCGTTGCATGCTTTTTGTAATGGAATCACCATAAAAAATTACTCGGCCATTTACGTTTCTTGCCGCACGACCTGCTGTTTGTGTCAAGGATTTTTCGTTTCTTAAAAACCCTTCTTTATCCGCGTCTAATACCGCCACCAAAGAAACTTCGGGCAAATCCAATCCCTCTCTTAATAGGTTTACCCCAACCAACACATCAATGATTCCCAGTCTTAATTCTCTTAATATTTCCACACGCTCTAGTGCATCAATATCACTATGCACATATTTTGATTTGATTTGCAGGTTATTTAAATAACGATCCATCTCCTCTGCCATTTTTTTAGTAAGCGTAGTTACTAAAACACGATCTCCTTTTTCAACCTGTATTGCTATCTCATCTAATAAATCATCAATTTGATTTTTGGTAGGACGTACTTCAATCGGAGGATCTAATAAACCTGTGGGTCTTACTACCTGCTCTACAATTAGTCCATCTGTTTTTTCTAATTCGTAATCACCAGGCGTGGCGCTCACAAAAATAGACTGTCCAATAATGGTTTCGAATTCATTAAAATTTAAAGGGCGGTTGTCTATTGCACTTGGTAATCTAAAACCATATTCCACTAAATTCATTTTTCTACTTCTATCACCACCATACATGCCACTAATTTGCGGAATCGTTACATGGCTCTCATCTATCACGCATAGAAAATCTTTTGGAAAATAATCCAATAAACAAAAGGGTCTTGTGCCAGGCTTTCTTCTATCAAAAAATCTTGAATAGTTTTCAATACCTGTACAATAACCTAGCTCTCGTATCATTTCGATATCATATTCTACGCGCTCTTTTATCCTGGCAGCTTCAATATGTTTTCCGGTAGATTTAAAATATTCAACCTGTGCTAACATTTCGTCTTGGACTTCGTGAATAATTTCTTGCACCATATCCTTGGGAGCTAAATATAAGTTTGCAGGAAAAATAGCCGCATTCTCCATGGCCTCTATTCGCTTGCCTGTTTCTATTTCAATACTTTCGATGCTTTCAATTTCGTCTCCAAAAAAAGTAATTCTATATCCATAGTCTACATAGGGAAGTCTTATGTCTACCGTGTCGCCATTGACTCTGAATGATCCTCTATCAAATTCTGTTACTGTTCTATGATAAGTACTATTCACCAATGCGTGTAAAAATGCTTGTCGCGCAATGATCATTCCTTGGTGAATACGGATAATTCCGTTTTCGTATTCAGTAGGATTTCCCATACCATAAATACAACTTACACTGGCAACAATTATAATATCACGTCGCCCACTTAATAATTGTGCAGTTGCTTGTAATCTTAATTTATCTAACTCTTCATTGATACTTAAATCTTTTTCAATATAAACACCCGAGGTTGGTAAATACGCTTCTGGTTGATAATAGTCGTAATAAGAAACAAAATAACCAACAGCATTCTCTGGAAAAAAGCTTTTAAACTCTCCATACAATTGGGCAACTAAAGTTTTATTATGTGTAAGGACTAGTGTGGGGCGTTGTACATTTTGGATCAAATTTGCAATGGTAAATGTTTTACCTGATCCAGTAACACCCAATAGGGTTTGATAACGATCTCCATTCTCTACTCCGTCGGTGAGCTGCGCAATGGCACTAGGTTGGTCGCCCGACGGAGTATAGTTTGAATGGATTTTAAAAGGCATATTCAAAGATATGCTTTATCTAAAAAGAACTTTGTTTTATAAGCTTTCTAAATAAACAGAAAGCTTATTTATTGCTTTTGCCACTTCGCTAATTTGTGCTGTTGCTTCCGACCAATTTTTTTGTTCTATTGCTTCTCTTACACCTGGAATAGTTTTAACACCATATCCTGTGTAAAAACCGGGAGCATATAAACTGTGTTTGAACCATGGTCTGCGAGGTAAACCCGCATTAGTTAATAGGCTTTGTTCTGCTGAATATATTTTAGCGTTAATGGTTGCTAATTTTGTAGCATCACCATTTGCTTTTACTTCTTCAACATGCGTCGCTGCTTTTTCTAAATTTGTTAATGCATTTAAGATGGGTGAAAAATCTACAAAAGGCACTTCCCCCTGAACTGTTGGTGTTTTTAATTTTTCTGTTGGATCGGCAGCATACTCATATACTTTCTTTGCAACTAATTCATTTTCCACTTTTACTTTTTCACGCATTTGATCCACATTCGAAATTAATTCATTGATATATCCTTTTACGGTTGTGTGTAACACGCGATAATCAAATGGTAATGCATCCGCTTCTGCTAAACGTAAAGCTACACGCCCTGATGTTTGAGCTAAAGCAACACCATATTGAAATTCTGGATCTTTAAATCGTTTATACATGTCATAAGAATCATAAATAGAGTGGTATTCTCCACCCTCATCCTCGCCGCCGTATCCAATATTTAAAGAAGGAATACCTAGATGTTGTATAAATGAAGAGTAATCCGAACCCGAACCCATTGCACCAAGTGGATATGTTGTGGCATCAAAGGCTTCTTTTTTTGCTTTTGTTGAAGTTGCACCAGCCGCGCGTGCTGCTTTTGATCTTTCAAAAACCGTAACACCTGTTTGTGGGTCAATCACTGTTTTACTAATTTCTGTAATTAATGGGTTAAAAGCATGAGAACCTTCTACTCCTAAAAACCCACGGCCATTTCCGTCTGAATTAATATAAGCAACCGCTTTAGCTTGTAATTCTGCAGCGTGGTTTTCAACCCACTCTGTAGATCCTAATAATCCCGGCTCTTCCCCGTCCCAAGCACAATACACTAATGTTCTTTTTGGCTTCCATCCTTGTTTTAATAAACCACCAATTGCAATAGCTTCTTCTAATTCAGCAGCCATGCCACTAATAGGGTCTGCTGCGCCATTTACCCATCCATCGTGGTGATTTCCTCTAATAACCCACTGGTCTGGAAATTCACTTCCTTTAATAGTAGCAATGACGTCTAAAGCTGGACGTATTTTCCAGTCAAATGTTGCTTTTAAGTGAACCATTGATCTACTTGGCCCAATATGATACGTAAAAGGCAAAGAACCTGCCCAACCCTTTGGCGCAACAGGACCAGCCATATCCTTTAATAATGGAGTGGCGTCGCCATAGCTTATTGGTAAAACAGGGATTTTTAAAAGATTCGCCGCTTCTGTGTGGTCAACTCTTTTAACTCCCTCTACAGAACCTACATTTGGTGTTGTTGGGTCACCGGGGTAAACCACCATGTCCATAATGGAACCACGTTGAACGGTTTGGTCGTTTTTAAATGCTCCGAGCGGATAGGCATCTCCCGCTGTATAACCGTCGTCGATTGGGTCAGAGTATATTAAACAGCCAATAGCACCATGTTCTTGTGCTACTTTTGGTTTAATCCCTCTCCAGCTACGACCATATTTTGCAATAACAATTTTACCTTTTACATCAATTCCGAATTTAGCCAATGTTTCATAATCCTCGGGTAAGCCATAGTTCACAAAAACCAATTCTGCAGTTACATCACCATCTGCACTCCATGCGTTATAAGTAGGTAATTGATCTGCTTGTCCAGAAGTTGCGTCTTCTTTCACCGCATATTCTTTTAACTGTGCTTTATAATTAGTTGCACCTTTAATTTCTAATTCTCTAACGATAGGGGTTGGAAATAAAATTTGATAGGTTTCAATTTTAGTATCCCAGCCTGCCTCTTTAAAAGTTTTAGCTATTTGTTCTGCAACAAATTTTCCACCTTTTGAACTCATATGGTGCGGCACTGAAGATAATAATTTAATATTCTCTCCAACGCGCTTTGCACTTAATTGTGCATCAAAAAATTTTTCAATTTTTAATTGTTTGTCGTTTGATTTAAAGCCTAAAAGACTTTGCGCCTGAACATTCAATATCAGGCTAGATCCTAGTATTGATAGTACTATTGTTTTTCTCATGCTTGCTTTTTTATGATTAAATATTTCTGTTTAGATAATGTGTATAGTTAGGGAGCTCGTATTCATAAACGTCACTCATAAAACGAGAGGTCATTAAAAAATCTGCAGTGGTTCTATCGCAAGCCATAGGAAGATTCCAAGCAACCGCAAGTCTTAATAGTGCTTTTACATCACTATCATGTGGTTGCGCTTCCATAGGATCAAAAAAGAAAAAAACAACATCGATATCTCCAGTTGCAATCATGGCACCGATCTGTTGGTCTCCGCCTAATGGACCGCTTAATAATTTAACTACCGGCTGGTCTAACGCTTCTTCAACAAGCCTACCAGTTGTTCCTGTTGCTACTAAGGAGTGCTTAGATAGTGCAAGTTTATTATGTATAGCCCATTCGATTAGATCCTTTTTTTTATTGTCGTGTGCAATTAAGGCAATTTTTTTTCTTTTTTCTAGTGTTCTTATATGCTTCTTATCTTCTGTCATTTTGTATTTTCTTTTTATGAAAAACTATTTTTACTTATTATTGGAACCAATAACAAGGTAATTAAAATTATTGGTAGGGATATACCTAATACATATAGCATGATAAAAATCAGCAAGAGTAAAATTGGATAGGTTACTAATAAGAGGCTAAATAAAACGGAATCGAAAAACACCGTGCCTTTTGTTTTTTTTGCAACAAAATATTTAATAATTGTATAATAGGGCCAATGAATATAATAACCAAGTCCTTTATGTAAATTAGTTACTTGACTAGGAATGATAATATTGTGTTGTAATTGTCTAAAAACAATTTTGTTAAATAAAACCTTATCGGAAGCGCTTTCAATTTTTTGAGAAAAAATAAATTCTGTAATGACGATGTTTATTTTTTTACCAATTCCCCTTAAACCATTGTAGGCAATTCCTGCAATATGAATTGTTGGTATAATATTTATTTTATGAAGTCCTTCTAAAATCCTTGTACATCCTTTTTTAAAGGGTTGTAATTCATGATTATTAATACAAGTACCCTCTATAAAAATTAATACTGCTTCCCCTTTTTTTATTAATTCAATAGATTTTTGAAATGCAAATTCATTAAGATGTAAATTTTCTTTTCCTTCTCTTAAACGATAAACCGGTATCATATTTAAAGATCCTAAAATGATACGATATAGTGATTTTTTAAAAACATCTCCTCTTGCTAAAAAATATACGCGTCTATTATAATATGCACCCAATATAATTGCATCTAAAAAGGAATTAGGGTGATTGGCAATAATTAATAATGGCCCTTTTGATTGTAAAAGATGTTTATTTTTTACATGTACTTTAGTACAAAAAAAATACAAGGCAACTCTTATTAAATATTTTAAAACAAAAATCAATTCTATTTTTTCATAAATATAAAAAAACCGCACCATATTAATGATGCGGTTTCGTATTTACTAACCACAATAAACACATTTATCTTTTATTTAGAAGCAGCTTCCTCTACTTTTAATGCGATTTTTGCTCTAATTTTTGCTTCTATTTCATTTGCCATTTCTGGGTTGTCATGTAATATTGATTTTACTGTATCACGACCTTGACCTAATTTATTTCCTTCATAACTAAACCAGCTTCCGCTTTTATTAATTACTTCTAACTCCACTCCCATATCAATAATTTCACCAATCTTACTAATTCCTTCCCCAAATATAATTTCAAATTCTGCTGCTCTAAATGGAGGAGCTACTTTATTTTTTACCACTTTTACTTTAACTCTATTACCAATTGCTTCATCTCCGTCTTTAATTTGTGCCATTCTTCTAATATCTAAACGAACTGAAGCATAGAATTTCAAGGCATTACCTCCTGTTGTTGTTTCAGGATTACCAAACATCACACCTATTTTTTCACGAAGCTGATTGATGAAAATACAGATAGTTCCTGTTTTGTTAATCGTAGCGGTTAATTTTCTTAATGCTTGAGACATTAAACGAGCGTGTAAACCCATTTTAGAATCACCCATTTCTCCTTCTAATTCACTTTTAGGAACTAATGCTGCAACGGAATCAATTACTACTACATCAACAGCACCAGATAAAATTAAACGATCAGCTATTTCTAAAGCTTGCTCACCATAATCAGGTTGTGAAACCAACAAACTATCTACATCTACCCCTAAACGCTTAGCATAAGCACTATCAAAAGCATGTTCAGCGTCGATAATTGCACAAATTCCACCTTTTTTTTGTGCTTCTGCTATCACATGAATTGCAACAGTTGTTTTACCTGAAGATTCTGGACCATATATTTCTACGATTCTACCTTTTGGTAAACCACCAATACCTAAAGCTGTGTCTAAACCAATTGACCCAGTTGAAATTACTTCCTGAGGATCTTGATTTCTTTCATTCATCATCATCACACTTCCTTTACCGTAATCTTTATCGATTTTATCGATTGTTAACTTTAAGGCTTTAAGTTTATCTGCGTTGTCTACGTTACTCATGGTTAGTCGTTTTATGTTTTCTTTAATATTTATGTGAAGATAGGGATAAAATGTTAATAAACTAAAATATTTAGTATTTAATTACTAATATGGTTAGTTATTTTTATTATTACCTATATTTTATATAATATATTATTGATTTTCAATTGTTTATGAATTTAGTATTTTTTTAGTAATTTTATCAAAATTAGAAAATTGAACTATTGTATAACAGTTATTATGCTTATTTTGTTTGATTTTTAAAGATATACGTATTGTAAATATGTTTTTCAAGTATTAATTCAGAGATATTGCTGGTGATTTATCTGCTTGGAATAAAAGTAGTTTAAATTGTTAGATCAAAATTTTTTGATCTAATAATCGAATGTGTATTTCTCTTGTAGTATTATCTTATAATACATTTATATAAAAGAGCTAATACTATTACGGGTGTTAATATCTTAATATTTTAGTTATTAACAGTAATTAATTATTATCATAATTAACCATTACAGTTTATAGAATAATAACTATAAGTATATTGCTATTGACTTTTATGCTACTAATTTTAATTATTATATATAGTTTTTATTTTGACTATATTTTTAATAAACAGGTTATTAACTGTTAATTCACGGGTATAATAATGAGTTAATTTAGAATTTTTATACTTTTCTATTGCTTCCAAACTTTGTTATTACAATGTTATTCCCACTTATTCAGGCTAAAACTAGGGTTATCCACTGTTTTTTTATTTATTAACTTAAGTATTGTGTATTTAAAAAAAAGGCAAGTCCTGACTTTGGTAAGTATAAAACATTATTTTTGCTGCCTATAATTATAGTATATATGTCAATTATTCAGAACATTAGAGAAAAAGGAACTTGGATTATTTTTGGTATTATCGCTTTAGCTTTAATAGCTTTTATTCTTCAAGATGGTATTGGTCGTAAAAATAGAGGATCAGATCTTACTTCCATTGGTAAGGTAAATGGTGTTGCTATTAATAAAGTAGACTTTGATGAAAAAGTGGATCTACAAGTTCAAAACTATGCTGCTCAAGGAGTTAAGAGAGAACAAATTGTAGGTTATCAATTTAATCAAGAAGTGGATGCTCTTTTAATAAAAGCAGAAGTTGAGAAATTAGGATTATCGGTTGGTAATAAAGAATTATCAGATGTTTTGTTTGGTAATGAATCTCCTTTTAAACAAGAGTTCACAGATAAAACAACTGGTGAGTTTAAGGTGAATGATGCCAAGAGTTCAATTGCACAAATTAAGAAAAGCAAAAACGTTGAGCAAATAAAGCAAATTGAAAAATTCTATATTGAACCGGCAATTGATAATAGAATTAGAAGTAAATATCAATCATTAGTAGTTAAAGGTGTTCAGCTTCCTAAATGGTTATCCGATAAAACTTTAGCAGAAACAAATTCTGTAGCTTCTATCTCTTATGTTGCGGTTCCGTATACAACTATTGCTGATAGTGCTGTTAAAGTAAGTACGGATGAGATAGCTACTTACTTAAAAGACAATGCAGCAGCTTATCAAAATGAAGAAGCTTCAAGATCTATTAGTTATGTTGGTTTTAATGCATCTCCAAGTAGTCAAGATTCTCTTACTATTTTAAACCAATTAGTTGCTTTAAAAGAAGAATTTAAATCAACAAACGATGCGGGTGCTTATTTAAACAAGGTAGGTACTGATATCCCATTCTATAATAGTTATGTGAGTAAAAAGACTTTACAAATACCTAACAAAGATTCTGTTTTAGCAGTTGGTGTTGGTAATACCTATGGTCCTTATATTGATGGTCGAAATTTTACGATCGCTAAAATAATTGCAACTAAATCATGGCCCGATAGTGCAAGTGTTAGACATATCTTAATTGCAACGTCAAATCCTCAATCTGGTCAACAAATTAGAGATGATAGTTCAGCTAAGAATTTAATTGATAGTATTAAAACGGCAATAGCGGGTGGTGCTAATTTTAATGATATGGTTCAAAAATATTCTGACGACGGTGGAAGTAAAGCAATTGGTGGTGTTTACGAAATGTTCCCACAAGCGAAAATGGTTCCTAGTTTTAATGATTTCTCGTTCGATAATACAGTAGGAACAAAGGGTGTTGTAAAGACAGATTTTGGTTACCATTATATTGAGATTTTAAAACAAACTCCTCGTACACCAGCGTATAAAATTGCTTATTTATCTAAGAGCGTTTTACCAAGTAATGAAACAGTAAATATCGCAGCTACAGCAGCTGCTCAGTTTGCTGCTAGCGCAAAGGATCAAAAGTCTTTTACAGCAAGTGTAGTTAAATTTAAGAAAGAAGTATTCCCTGCTACAAATATTAAAGCAAATGATACAGAAGTTCCAGGTATTGGAGACGCAAGGGTGTTGGTTCGTTGGGTTTATGAAAAAGGAGTGAATGATGTATCAGAACCAATTGAATTAGGGGATAATTATTTAGTAGCAGTAATAACCGCTGAAGAAAAAGCTGGTTTAATGAGTGTTGAAGCTGCACGTTCTCAAGTAGAAGGTATTGTTAAAGACAAGAAAAAAGCTGATTTAATTAAGACTACATTCAAAGGAACTAGCTTAGAAGCTTATGCAATAGCCGCAAAGTCTACTGTTATGGTTTCTGATAGTTTAAATTTTAATTATTCAATGGTACCGGGATTAGGCAATGAACCTAAGATTGTGGGTGCTGCGTTTAATAAGAATTTAGTGAATAAAGTTAGCGATCCAATCGCGGGCAATACTGGTGTATTTGCAATCAGTGTGAATAGTGTTGGTGCAAAACAATCTAGTTTAGATCCTATTTTATTTAAAGACGAATTATTACAAAGAACAAGATCTGTGTTTTTTAGATCTAATTTAGGTTTAAAGAAAGCTGCTAAAATTGAAGACAATCGCGCTAAAATTTATTAGTATTTAGTTAACTATAGTATCAAGACCTCCTAAAAGGAGGTCTTTTTTTATTCCTAAATTTTATTCTAATCTCGACAATTGCATTAATACTAGTGTCCTTATTTCTACTTAATTTTGTGATATGTCAGAACCATTTATAAATAAGGTGGCAGATAGTGGCTTGGTCACTCTAGACCTTGCTGGTTTTTTACCAGAAAACGAAATAGTATTATTTGATATTAAGGAATATTTATTCATGGAATTAATTCTTAAGGAGAAAGACTTCAGAGCTGCTTTAACTGCCTTAGACGTTTCAAAATATCAAGATAAGATTGTAGGTATTTTTTGTTCAGTCGACGCTATTATTCCAATGTGGGCCAATATGCTTATTGCTGCAGCATTAGAACCTTTTGCAAATGCTATATTTTTTGGAAATGAAAACAAAGTGCGCGAACAATTATTATTAACTGCCATTGCAAATTTAAACCCCGAAGACTATAGAGAACAGCGTATTGTGGTTAAGGGTTGTGGAGAAATCCCAATTAGAGAATCTGCTTATATTGCTATTACACAAAAGCTTAGACCTGCTGTGAAAAGCATCATGTTCGGTGAGCCCTGTAGTACTGTGCCTGTTTACAAACGTAAACCGTAATATATAATCACTTTATGTAATCAATGAAATAGTAGATTAAATACTAGATTTTGATTATTAATGTGCTTCTAGCCAATTTTTTCCTACGCCTATTTCTGCCTCTACTGGAACACCATTTGGTAGTTCCATAGCATTGGTCATACAGTCTAAGATTAATTCTTTTAATGCGGGTAATTCTGATTCTACTGCATCAAAAACCAATTCATCATGAACTTGTAAAATCATTTTAGATTCCCAATGTTTCTTTTTCATTTCATGGTGTACTCTAATCATGGCTAATTTTATCATGTCAGCAGCAGATCCTTGTATAGGTGAGTTAATGGCATTTCTTTCTGCAAATCCTCTTACGGTGAAATTACTACTATTGATATCTCTTAACCAGCGTTTACGTCCCATCAGGGTTTCCACAAAACCATTCTCTTTTGCTTTGTTGATTTGCTGATCCATATATAACTGGATATTTGGAAACTCCTTTTTATAATTATCAATAATTTCTTTTGCTTCCGTTCTTGATATGTTTAAGTTTTCAGCTAAACCAAATGCGCCTTGACCATATATAATTCCAAAATTTACACTCTTTGCTTTATATCTCATTTCCTTAGTTACATCCGCCTCTTCAATACCATATACTTTTGCTGCAGTGGCAGTGTGAATATCTTTCCCTTGTTTAAAGGCTTCACACATATTTGGGTCGCCACTAATGGCTGCTACAATTCTTAATTCAATTTGAGAATAATCGGCACTTACTAAGAACCTAGATGCATCTCTTGGTATAAATGCTTTTCTAACCTCTTTACCTCGATCAGATCTTATTGGAATATTTTGCAAATTAGGATTGGTACTACTAAGTCTTCCAGTAACTGCAACAGCTTGCGCATAACTAGTGTGCACTCTTCCTGTTTTTTGATTGATCATTTGTGGTAACGCATCTACATAAGTTGATTTTAATTTACTTAATTCTCTAAAGTTTAAGATGTCGTCGACAATTTTATGCTTGGCAGCTAATTTTGCTAAGACCTCTTCTCCTGTTGCGTATTGTCCTGTTTTAGTTTTCTTAGCTTTTGGATCAATCTTTAATATATCAAATAATACATCTCCCAATTGTTTTGGAGAAGCTAGGTTAAACCTAACGCCAGCTTGTTCAAATACACGCTCTTCACTAATCTTAATAGCTTGTTCTAATACTTTACTATAATCATTTAAAAACCCTTCGTCTATTTTTACCCCCTCAAATTCCATATCAACCAATACTTGCATCAGCGGATTTTCTACTTCTTCAAATACGCGGACAACTTCTTTCTTAACTATTAGTGGTTCAAAACAATTTTTTAATTGTAATGTTATATCAGCATCTTCTGCTGCATATTCTGTAACCTGTTCTACAGGAACATCACGCATTGTTCCCTGATTCTTACCTTTTTTCCCTATTAAGGTTTCTATACTTACAGGCTCGTATCCTAAGAACTGTGCACTTAGTAAATCCATGTTACGCCTACCTTCTGGTTCTATAACATAATGCGCTAACATGGTATCAAAGGTTTTACCTTTTAGTTCAACATTATACCATTTTAAAACAAGAAAATCATATTTAAGATTCTGTCCTATCCAGGTGATATCTCTATTATCAAATAATTTTTTAAATTTAGATAGTATATGTTTTGCACCATCTATTCCTTCTCCATCATTCGCAACTGGGACATAATAGCCTTCGTGTACCTTGATAGAAAAACTTAATCCAACTAATTGAACATTGTTTGCATCGATTCCCGTGGTTTCTGTATCAACACATATTTCTGTTGATTGTAATAATAATGAAATTAAACTGTCAATAGCAGCTTCACCTATTATTGTTTTATAATTGTGTTCTGTATTATTAATATTTTTATTTACTATTAACTGTGGTGAGTCATCATCTTCACTTTCGATATTTTCTTCATCGGTTGGTTCTAATACACTTTGGGTTCCCTTATCTGAGTCTAAAACAATAGTCTTTGTTTTAATGATAGTTTTTTTAGATTTCACTTCGTTGCCAAATAAGTCGGTTTGAACTTCTTGATCTTGAGGTGTGACAATTTCGAAACTGCTACCAAGTATGCGCTTACCAAGTGTTTTGAATTCTAATAAATTAAATATTTCCGTTAATGCGTCTACATTTTTTTCAGATAATTTATAATCTTCTTCATGAAATTGAACGGGAACATTCGTTATTATGGTGGCCAATTTTTTGCTCATAATTGCAGAATCTTTTCCTGCTCTCACTTTTTCACCCATCGCCCCCTTTATCTTATCTGCATTTGCTAACACGCCCTCTAGTGTATCATATTCCTTTAAAAGCTTCGCCGCTGTCTTTTCTCCAACACCAGGAATACCTGGAATATTATCTGCTGCATCTCCCATAAGTCCTAACATGTCAACTACTTGATCTACCCTTGAGATATCCCACTTACTCTTAATTTTTTCAGCATCTAATATTTCACGTTCATTGCCAAATGCTGGTGGTTTCCACATATAAACATTGTCTTTCACCAATAATTGTCCATAGTCTTTGTCGGGTGTTACCATATAAACTTCATATCCTAATTCTGCAGCCTGCCAAGCTAATGTGCCTATTACATCGTCTGCCTCATATCCATCACACTCCACAACTGGAATATTAAAGCCTTCAATGATTGCTTTTATATGAGGTAAGGAGCTAAGCAGGTCTTCTGGTGCGGCCTCTCTATTGGCCTTATAATCGGTAAAATCAATATGACGTTCTGTTGGAGCATGTGTATCAAAACATACTGCAATATGCGTTGGGTTTTCCTTCTTTATAATCTCTAATAAGGTATTGGTAAATCCAAATTGTGCATTGGTATTAATTCCTGTTGAAGTAATTCTAGGAGTACGAATTAAAGCATAGTAAGCTCTATAAATAAGCGCAAGCGCATCTAGTAAATATAGTTTTTTAGGCATGCTGCTAAGTTAGCAAAAAAAAGCTCCCCATCACATTTGTGACAGGGAGCCAATTGTAAACTTATAATAAATTAATTAAAGTTTATTTTATACCATATTTAAACTTATAACGCTCAAATAATTGCTTTTGTTTATTGTCTAATGAAACATCACGACCTTGGATATAAGTTTTAATGAATACATTTCCACGCATATCTAAAGCATCCCCATTAGCAACTAATATATTTGCATCTTTTCCTACTTCAATACTTCCTGTAATATTATCAATTCCTAATATTTTAGCCGCATTTAAAGTGATTGCTGTTAATGCTTGTTCTTTATCTAAGCCATAGGTTGCAGCTGTTCCAGCGTTAAAAGCTAGGTTACGGAAACGACTTTGGTCATGTGTATCGTTTAAAGCAAATAAGACACCAGCTTTTAATAACATAGCAGGTGTTTTATAAGGTTGATCGATATCGTCATCTTCCATTGTTGGTAATGCGTGTTCTTGATCTAAAATTACAGGCACATTATTATCTGCTAAAATACTAGCAATTTGAAATGCTTCTGATCCGCCAACAATTACTACTTTAAAGCCAAGCGTTTTACCTAAGTCAATTGCTAATAGTATTTGTTTTACTTCGTTTGCACGTACAAATAGTTTTTGTTTACCATCATATAATCCGCGTACAGCTTCAAATCTTAGATTGTTTCCAATATGTGTTTTTTCTTGATAATAAGCTTTAGCGTCTGTAAAGAATTTTTTAATGGTTTCTATTTTATCTAAACCGGCTTTTACTGGATCCACTCCAGTTGGGCGCGCCATAAATGCTGCACGGCCTCTTCTAGGCATAAAGCTTGGCATATTAATATAGATACCATTATCGGTCTTATAAGCCGCATCTTCATAGTTCCAAGCGTCTAATTGTACCACCGACGCAGCACCTTCAATTAGGTCGCCTTGAGGCGCTACTCCAGCTAATAAGATTCCGTTTTCACGCAATACTGCAATGTTTTTAGAATCTGTATTATAGGCAACAATTGCTCTAATATTTGCATTATTTTCTCCAATTTCTTGGTAGTCATTACTACCTCTTACGCCAGAGCTTATTTCTCTTAATCCTAAGTCAGAGCTTGGTAATATAAAACCAGGATATACTTTTTTTCCTGTTGCATCTACTACCGTAGCGCCTGTTGGTATGGTTACATTATTACCTACTGCAATAATTTTTCCATTTTCAAACGATATTGATGCATCATTTAATACCGTACCATTACCCACATGTATAGTTGCATGTGTGATTACAGTTGTACCTTTTTGAGCAGCTGTTGGATAAATTGTTTCTTGTGCCTTTGCTGTTACCGATAACAATGCAAGAGAGGCGATAAAGAGTTTTGAATATTTCTTTTGCATGGTTTAGTTATTTTGAGATTCGTAAATAGTTGCTAAATGATCTTCGTGTTCATGATCTCCACATTGTAAAACTGTTTGATAGCTTGGTGTAGCTGGTTTTGTAGGAGCGCCTGCTTTCTTATCACCTAACATTTTTTGTATCAACTTGGTTCTTTCGCTTGCAATTTTAATTCTTTGTGCAGCATCTTTTTCTCTATCAAAATAAACGGTACCGTCTACAATGGTATATAAAGATTTTGCATAAATGCTTAATGGATTTTCTGACCACAATACAACGTCAGCATCTTTACCAACTTTAATACTTCCTACTTTGTTATCAATATGTAAAGCCTTTGCTGGATTTAATGTAACCATTTTGAATGCTTCTTCTTCAGAAACACCACCATATTTTACAATCTTTCCAGCTTCTTGATTTAAACGACGTGCCATTTCTGCATCATCTGAATTAATCGAAGTATTTAATCCTACCTTCTGCATAATTGCTGCATTATAAGATGTCGCGTCTTGTACCTCTGTTTTATAATTAAACCAATCAGAGAAGGTAGCAACATTAGCACCATGCAATTTCATTTTGTCGGCTACTTTATAACCATCTAAAATATGTGTAAATGTGTTAATATTAAAATCATAACCCTGTGCTTTAAATTTTTCTACTGCACGCATTGCATAAGTAATTTCAGTTTGTACATAAGAGTGACAAGTAATGAAACGCTTCTTATTCATAATTTCTGAAATAGCATCTAATTCTAAATCTTTTCTTGTATTAGGATTTGCTTTGATTGCTTTTTGATAATCTACCGCTCTATCAAAAGCATCGGTTAATACTTCTTCAACACCCATTCTTGTATCTGGATATCTATTATTATTAGAAGAGGTTGTACGCTTAACGTTTTCCCCTAAAGCAAATTTTATGAATGGATCATTACCTCCAAATTTGATACCCTCGTCTGATGCACCCCAACGTAATTTAATTAGTTGTGTTTGACCACCAATAGTGTTAGCACTTCCATGTAAAATATGAGAAGTTGTAACACCGCCACTTAATTGACGGTAAATATTGATGTCTTCTGGATTCATATTATCACCAATACGAACTTCAGAGGTAACAGACTGTGCACCTTCGTTTATTGACAATGCGCCAATATGAGAATGCTCGTCAATAATACCAGCACTTAAATATTTACCAGTACCATCAATAGTGCGAGACGCAGCGTCTGTTATACTTTTACCAATCTTTGTAATTTTACCTGCTTTTAATAATACATCTGTATTTTGTAAAATCCCTTCTTTCTCGTTGGTCCAAACCGTTGCATTTTTTATTAAGATGGTTTCTTGTTGAGGAATCACTTCGTTACCTAGTCCCACAAAAGGGAAGGTTACTTTAGAAATTAATTTTATAGAATCAGCTGCTTTCTTTGTTTCTACCACTACTACTAAAGGTCCTACCAAACTTGCAGTCCAAGTTATTTTTGCACCCTTAGCGTCTGTTCCAAATCCTGTCATATCAGCACCTACAATAGCACCACTTAAACGAATGTTTTCTGCTGCTTTCCCTTTTTTCTCGGGGAAGCTAATTTTTATTAAAGATTCGTTTAAACTAATTTTAGCTGTTAAGGTATCCGCACCAATAATAGAAGCAGATAAGTCTTTTTTCAACTCTACGGCATAATCTGTTTTGTTACCAGCATTATTTATTGTCAATTTATATTTACCGGCTAAGTTTACCCATTCAGCTGCATTTACTTCATATTTGTTTCCTTGTATCCAGTTCTCTATAATTTTTGCATTACTAGAAAATATCGGTTCTGTTGTTATAATGAAGTTTGCTAATTTACCGTTTTCTAAAGAACCCACTTGATCATATACGCCTAATTGTGTTGCAGGTGTTTTTGTTAAAGCTTCTAATGCTTTTGTTTCAGACAACCCATATTGAATTGCTTTTCTAATATTTGGTAAGAAGTTTTTACTATCCTTCATGTCGGCTGAACTAATACTAAAGTTAATATTTGCTTTTTCAAATGCGGCAGGATTTGTTGGTGCTAATTCCCAATGTTTCATATCTGCTAAAGAAACAAAACGTGCATCGTTTGCATCTTCTACATCTAGTGCCATAGGAAAGTCAATTCCAACTATAAAAGAAGCTTTTGTTTTTACTAACTCATCAATTCTTTGATATCCATTCTCTCCTCCTTTAATAATATATTGTATCCCTGCTTCGTCTCCAACTCTATCCGCTCTTAAGGTAGACCATTTATCGTCCGCACTAAATATTTGAGGTAATGCAGTATTATTATTTATTGCTTCCAATGAAAGGTTTACCCCTTCATTAATAGGTTTAGTTTGATACCATTTTGCATCCATATAAGTTTGGCGCAATAATGCGATACTTCCCATTAAGCTTGCAGGGTATGATTGTGTTGAAGTTCCTTTATCGAATGAATAAACTGCAGCAGCTTTTGTTTTTATCATTGCAGCATTTGCACTTCCACTGGCTAATGTTACCACCGCACCTGTTCCACGAGCTATACCATCTTTCACGTGTGTGAATACGGTTCCAAAACCATTTGCTCTATATCCGCCTGCTGTTGTTTCGTCCACGTTAAAACTTTCTGCAGCATTTACTTCTGGTTTAATAGCTTGGTTCCAGTTATAGGCACCAATCTTGTTTGAACTAAACTGTGCCGGTGCACCATAGTTAAAACCACCCGCATTTCTTTTAGGAGTACCTGCACCATAATCTGTAAAAGGATCAATGAAAGAAGGGTATATAAATTTACCTGCACAATCTACTACGATTGCTTCTTTAGGAATATTTACGTTAACGCCTATGGCGATAATTTTCCCTTGTTTAATTACTAAAGTGGCTTTTTCAAATTTCACACTTTCGTTTTGAATGATTGTAGCATTTGTAAACGCATACATTCCTGCTCTAACATCTCTAATGCCATTGATAGGAAAAGATTCTTGTGCGAACACAGTTATCCCAACTACTAATAGGAAGAGAGAGAAAATAATCCTCCTCATACGCTGATAATTTTGTTGTTTATTTATACTTTATAAGAATAGTACTAAAGCTACTGAATTAAGCGTTTTAAATTAAAGTGTTTATATTTTTTTTGATAAGTGGGAGTATTGATATTATGACATTTGGTAAATACTACCTTCCCATGAAAACCATTAATATTTGAATATCACTTGGATTTACACCACTAATTCTACTAGCTTGTCCTAAAGTAACAGGTCTAATTTTTTTGAATTTTTGCATTGCTTCGATTGACAAAGCGGATACCTTATCGTAATCAAATGTATCGGGTATAATTTTATTTTCTAGAGCAGCCATACGTTCTACAATCTCTTTTTCTTTTTCAATATATCGTTCGTATTTGACTTGAATCTCGGCTTGTTCTAAATATTCTGTTTCTTTCCCTTGTAATTTTTCTGTTAATGTTACGCTATTATCTAAAATTTGTTGCAAACTAATATTTGGTCTCAACACTAATTTGGATGCTTTTTGTTTTTCGGTTGTAGCTGCAGAGTCAATGGTACCAAGGAATTCATTGATTTCTTCTGGTGTTATTGAGTGCGTATTCAGAATACCTATTATTTCAGAAACATGATTTGTTTTCTCTGTCACTCTATACATACGTTCTTCAGAAGCCAACCCTAATTTATAGGAAAGTTCTGTTAATCGTAGATCCGCATTATCCTGTCTTAATAAAGTTCTGAACTCTGCACGGGAGGTAAACATTCGATAAGGTTCATTTGTACCCTTTCCTATTAAGTCATCTATCAAGACTCCAATATAGGCATCACTTCTTTGTAATATAAAAGGATCTACGTGATTCACTTTTAAATGAGCGTTCATTCCTGCCATAATTCCTTGGCATGCTGCTTCTTCATATCCTGTTGTTCCGTTTATCTGACCAGCGAAATATAAGCTGTCGATGGCTTTTGTTTCTAAGGTATATCTCAATTGAGTTGGTTGAAAGAAGTCGTATTCTATCGCGTAACCAGGTCGGAACATTCTAGCATTTTCAAAACCAGGAACTCTACGAAGTGCTTCGTATTGTACCTCTTCTGGTAAGCTAGTACTAAATCCGTTTACATACACTTCCACCGTATTCCAACCCTCTGGCTCAACGAATAATTGATGTCTTTCTCTATCTGCGAATCTATTTATTTTATCTTCAATACTAGGACAGTATCTTGGTCCAACACCTTCAATACGACCAGCATACATTGGGCTGCGATCAAATCCTGTCTTTAATATATCATGAACAATGGTATCGGTATAAGTAATCCAACAAGAACGTTGGTTTTCCGGTTTAACTTTAGGAATATTTAAATAAGAAAAGCCTACTACTTCTTCGTCTCCTTTCTGTTCTTCCATTTTAGAATAGTCCAAACTACGACCGTCAACCCTTGGTGGTGTGCCTGTTTTTAATCTATCAGACTCTAAACCAAATGAAACTAATTGTTCAGTAATTCCTGTAGCTGCTTTTTCAGCTACACGACCACCTCCAATTTGCTTCTCTCCAATATGCATAATTCCATTAAGGAAGGTTCCGCTAGTTATAATGACAGCATCCGATTCTATTAAATGTCCTAAGCTTGTTTTAACTCCACAAGCTTTTCCGTTTCTTATGATTAGTTCTTGTACCGAATCTTGATAAAAATCAACATTAGGTGTTTGTTCTAGCATCTCTCTCCACTTGCTAGCAAACAAGTGTCTATCATTTTGTGTTCTCGGACTCCACATTGCTGGTCCCTTACTCTTATTTAACATTCTAAATTGAATGGTACTTAAGTCTGATACAATTCCACTATATCCACCCAGTGCATCAATCTCGCGAACAATTTGACCTTTAGCAATTCCACCCATAGCTGGGTTACAACTCATTTGGGCAATGGTTTGCATATTCATGGTTACTAAGAGTACTTTACTACCCATATTCGCCGCTGCTGCTGCTGCCTCACAACCTGCGTGGCCAGCACCTACTACTATGACATTGTATTTTGGAAACATAAGATTGCAAAGATAAGTTTGATTTGTATTTAAAAGTGTTCCACATGGAACACTTTTAAATAAATTCCTCATTTCATTACTATGATAATAGAACGTTCCACGTGGAACATTCTATTAAAATTTTCTAGCATCAGGTGCTATGCACCTTCTCGTGGAACGTTCTATCCCCTAATTTTCAAATAAGCTTTCAGCCATCTATCTTCCATGTTCCTCATTAGTTTTACATCCGCTGGCTTCTTGTCTTTATAACCACAAAAATGTAAAGCACCGTGGAAGATTACACGTAATAATTCATTTCCCTGTGTGGTCTTAACGGATTTAGCATTCTCTTTTACCCTATCCACACTTATATATATCTCTCCTATTAATTGTCCTTTTTGTTCAGATAGATCAAAGCTGATGATATCTGTATAGTAATCATGTGCTAAAAACTGTTTATTAATGTCTAGCAAGTACTTATCAGAGCAGAAAACGTACTGCAGGTTTTCAATTAATAACCCCTCCTTCTTTATCTGCTTTTCTAGAAAAGATTTTAAAGCGGCTCTATTGGCCAGTGTTGCAGACTTATCTGCCTTGTTAAAAGATATGCTCATTATTATAAAGGGTATATGCTCAAGTATATAAAAGATTGTCTCCTAAATATATACGAATTTAATGCCCCTATTATTGCTCCAAATTTCGTAAGCGTATGATAATAAAGGAAACTATCTTTGCAATATAATTATGAAGAAACTATCTGATCTTAAAATTGGGGAGTCTGGTGTGATACATTCTTTTGAAAACGATGATATCTTTTTAAAACTAATGGAGATGGGCTGCATACCGGGTGAATTAATCACCGTGGAGCAAATAGCTCCGTTGGGTGATCCTATTTCAATATCAGTTGCAGGATATCAGTTAAGCCTTAGAAACGACGAAGCAGAAAGTATTATAGTAGGCCCAAAATTATAATAAATCATTGATATTCAATAAGTTAATTATGAAAATTGGTTTGTTTTTCGGTTCTTTTAATCCTATTCATCACGGACATTTGATGGTGGCTAGTTATATTGCGAATCATTCCGATTTAAAACAAGTATGGTTGGTGGTGTCTCCACAGAATCCACACAAACCACAGAGCAGTTTATTAAATGAATATGATAGACTCCATTTGGCACAATTAGCAATTGAAGATGATCCACAATTAAGGATTTCAGATATTGAATTTAAATTGCCGAAACCCTCTTACACTATTGATACACTTACTTATTTACAAGAGCAATATCCTCAGCATGAGTTTTATGTAATAATGGGTGGAGATAGTTTTCAGAATTTGCCAAAATGGAAAAATTTTGAAACACTTAAAAAAAATTATCGTTTTATTGTTTACCGTCGTCCCGGTTATGAAATCACAGATACTTATGGTGCAGACCTTATTTATTTAGAAGCACCCATGCTAGAACTATCTGCTACACTGATACGTAATAACCGCAAAGCAGGAATCACTATTCGCTATTTAGTACCAGAAAAAGTGCGTCAAGAAATTGAAGATAATAATTATTTTAAGGAAGAAAACGCGAAAGTTTTTGATGTAAAGAAGGATTAAAAGCACGATGGAAAAATATTTAAAAGCCCTTAACGTTTATTAAGGGCTTTTTTTATTGAGTTTATTTTCTAAGATACTAGAAGTATAAATACGTTTAAAAAATATTTATTTAAAACTTATTTTAGAAGGTAACAATTTTGTTACCTTTATAATGTAGTTTACTATGAATGCGAAACAGCTTGAGCGGATTATACTAAAAGACGGGTGGTTACTTAAAACACAAAAGGGAAGTCATCAACAGTTTGTGCACCCAACAAAAAAAGGGAAAGTAACAATTTCAATACATGGGAAAAAAGATATAAAATTAAATACATTAAAATCTATTTTAAAACAAGCAGGTTTAAATATTAAATAATTATGAAAAAGAAAATACCAATAATACTAGAGTCAGTAGACGATAAAGGATTTTGGGGACGCGTGTTTTTTGAAGATAATTTAATGGTAGACTATGGTAAAACAATAGAGAGTTTAAAAAAGAAAATGACAAAACTTTTATATGACTTTCACCAGTTGTCAAGTACTAAATATGCATTCGAAATTCAATATGATATATCGGGATTGTTTGATGATAAAAAGTATCTTAATGCTTCCGTAGTAGCTGACCGGGCAGGAATAAGTAGATTAATGTTAAGACAATATAGAAGTGGAAATAAGTTTCCCACTAAGGAAAAACTAGAAAAATTACAAAAGGCAATTCATGAAATTGGAGAAGAGCTAATAAACCTAAAGGTGGCCATTTCTTAAGTCCGACTAAAATAAAAAAGCCCTTAACATTAATTAAGGGCTTTTTTATTTGAAATCTTCTCGCGAGGGGCGAATATATTATCTATTCATACTCGCCAAAAATTCTTCATTGTCTTTGGTTCCGCGCATACGTTTTAATAATTCGTTCATTGCTTCGTCGGTGTTCATATCATTCAGGAATAAACGTAAAATATTCATTCTTTGTAAAACATCTTTGTCTAATAATAAATCATCACGACGTGTGCTTGATCCTGTTAAATCAATAGCAGGGAAAATACGTTTATTAGCTAAACGACGATCTAATACTAATTCCATATTACCGGTTCCTTTGAATTCCTCAAAGATAACTTCGTCCATTTTAGAACCAGTGTCTACCAAAGCTGTTGCAATGATAGTAAGGGATCCGCCGTTTTCAATTTTACGTGCCGCACCAAAAAATTGTTTTGGTTTTTGCATTGCATTTGCTTCCACACCACCTGATAAAACTTTACCAGAACTTGGAGCAACTGTATTATGTGCACGTGCTAGACGTGTAATAGAATCTAATAAAATCACCACATCATGTCCGCACTCTACTAAACGTTTTGCTTTTTGCAAAGCCATCGTAGAAACCTTAACGTGCTTTTCTGCAGGCTCGTCAAAAGTAGATGCAATCACTTCTGCTTTTACAGAACGTTCAACGTCGGTAACTTCCTCCGGACGCTCATCTACCAACACCACCATTAAATAACATTCAGGATGGTTTGCAGCAATCGCGTTTGCAATTTCTTTCAATAACATCGTCTTACCCACTTTAGGCTGGGCAACTAAAAGTCCACGTTGACCTTTTCCTATAGGCGTAAATAAATCCATGATACGTGTGCTATAGTTATTAGCAGTGGTATATAAATTTAATTTCTCAAAAGGAAATAAAGGAGTTAAATAATCAAAAGGAATACGATCACGAATCTCATCTGGACGCTTTCCGTTTACATAATCCACTTTGGTTAAAGCAAAATATTTCTCACCTTCTTTTGGAGGACGCACGGTGCCTTGCACGGTATCACCCGTTTTCAAACCAAATAATTTGATCTGAGAAGGGGAAACATAAACGTCATCTGGGGAAGACAAATAATTATAATCAGAAGAACGTAAGAATCCATATCCGTCAGGCATCATTTCCAAAACACCTTCCGATGCAATGGCGCCATCAAATTCTACATTAAATACAGGCTCTTTTTTTGGTGGATATCTGTGACCTGGATGTTGTCCCTGTCCTGGACCTCTTGGGCCTCTTTGTTCACCACTTTGAGGGTTGGGATTGTTATTAGGTTGATCGCTTTGTCCAGACTGATCTGCCTGCGGTGCAGGTGCAGCTGGCTCGCCAGTTGGTGCTGAAGCTGGTGCAACAGGTTTACTAGCTTCGCTTTCATCTCCAAAAAGTGCAGCAGCAATTTTTGAAGCCTTATCGTCTTCACTGCTTTCTTTAACAGGAGCAGCTTCAGGTTTTTTAGAAATTGGTTTTCTTTTTGCAGCAGGTGCTTCTTCAACGGACACGGGACGTGTCTTTTCCACTTTTGTTGCTTTTGCAGCAGGCGCCGCTTTTTCTAAGGGTTTACGACCCTTTTTTGGTTTGTCGTCTTTTTCTTGCACGTTAAAATCTATAGTTTTGAAAAATTGTGGTCGGGATATTGACCTGTATTTTGGAAGGACTACTGCAATTTAAAACCTTTTTCTATAAAAAAACAATTTTTACCCGTTTTTGTGCTTGATTACGGGCAATTAGGCGCTAAAACGGATTATCTTTGCTACTCGAAATAACTAAATATGTTCAATCAAAGAGTCAAAATAAAGCAATTGCTAAGTGGCACCGACGTTAAGAGTGCTGTAGGGTCCGAAGTTGTAGTAATGGGATGGGTGCGTACTTTTAGAAATAATCAGTTCATCGCATTAAACGACGGAAGTACCAATAACAACGTACAAATTGTAGCAAGCTTGGGCGAGTTTGATGAAGCCATATTAAAACGTATTACAACGGGTGCTTCTTTAAAAGCAACGGGTGTTGTTGTAGAGAGTTTAGGAAAAGGACAAACAGTAGAAGTTAAAGCAACTAAAATTGAAATATTAGGAGATAGTGATGCTGAAAAATATCCACTACAACCTAAAAAACATTCTCTTGAATTTTTAAGAGAGAAAGCCCATTTGCGTTTTAGAACCAACACTTTTGGATCGGTGTTTCGTATTCGTCATTCATTGGCATTTGCCGTGCATCAGTTTTTTAATGACCGTGGATTTTTATATTTACACACCCCTATCATTACAAGTAGTGATGCAGAAGGTGCGGGTGAAATGTTCCGTGTAACAACCCTTCCATTAGAAGGTGCAGCAAAAAACGAAGCTGGAGAAATTGATTTCACAGAAGATTTTTTTGGTAAGAGTACGAACCTTACAGTGAGTGGTCAATTAGAAGGAGAGTTAGGCGCAATGGCCTTCTCGGACATCTACACATTTGGTCCAACCTTCCGAGCAGAGAACTCAAACACCACAAGACATTTAGCAGAATTTTGGATGATAGAACCCGAAGTTGCTTTTAATGATTTAGAAGATAATATGAATTTGGCGGAAGATTTTATTAAGCACTTAATAGATTATGTTATGAAACATAATCAAGACGACTTAGCCTTTTTAGACAGTCGACTTGCCGAAGAGGAAAAACAATTACCAACAGAAAAAAGAAGTGGACTTGGATTAGTAGAAAAATTAAAATTCGTATTAGAAAATGGATTTGAAAGAATTACATATACCGAAGCCATTGACATTTTATTAAATAGCAGTCACTACAAGAAAAAGAAATTCACTTATGATGTTAAGTGGGGGATAGATTTACAAAGTGAGCATGAAAGATATTTAGTAGAACAACATTTTAAAAAGCCAGTAATTGTTACAGGTTATCCTGCTGCTATAAAAGCTTTTTATATGCGCATGAACGATGGTTGTGAAGTGGGAAAAGAAACCGTTGCTGCAATGGATATTTTAGCGCCTGGCATTGGAGAAATTGTTGGTGGATCACAAAGAGAAGAGCGTTTAGATAAATTAGAAGCTAGAATGAACGAAATGCATATCCCATTAGCCGAAATGAGCTATTATTTAGATACAAGACGCTTTGGAAGCGTTCCACACGCAGGTTTTGGCCTAGGCTTTGAGCGTATGGTACAATTTGTGACAGGTATGACGAATATTAGAGATGTAATTGCCTTTGCAAGAACACCAAAGAACTGTGAATATTAAAAAATTTAAAAGAGCGCATTGCGCTCTTTTTTTATAACTAATCGGATATAATTATTTTTATGGGAATTATTTTTGTTTTGATTGGGGCTTTTTGTTTTGCTATTAGTAATGCTTATTGGAAAAAAGTAACTACACATATTCCCTTCCAAATAGGAATGTTTTATAGAGGGGTATTTGCAACTGCAATATTTGCAATTTTATATTTTGGATTTAGGCATGCACCTTTTTTTAAATATTGGATAGTAAGAGATATTGCATTCGACAAACAACTATTATTATCTATTGCACTTTCTGTTTTTAATATTTTCGGACTCGTCTTCTTTTTACAAGGTTTACAGAAAGCGCCTGTAAGTGTTGTGGTGCCTGTGTCTTCGTTAAAACTATTTACTATTTTAACAGCGGTATTTGTTGTTGGAGAAGTTTGGAAGACGCCTTATTTGTATGCGTTTATATTGTCAACAGCAGGATTATTATTATTGTATTTACAAGGTAAAGAGTTAGCAAAGGGTTCGCAATTAAAAACAGGAATTATTTATGGACTAGCATCTAGTTTTTTCTGGGGCAGTTCTTATGCATTATATACTTATCCTATTTCGTGGTGGGGGCCACTAGGCTTTAGTTTGGTTATTGAAACTACCGCCATGTTGTTTGGCTTAGCGATGGTAGTAAAAGACGGTATGCTAAAAGACTTGTTTAAATATTTACAAGCCAAGCATTTAGTAGAGTACCTCATACTAGGCGTATTACTAGTTGCAGGAGGTTTGGCCATAAATGTTTCTTACCAATACTTGCCAGTAGTAGTTATAAATATTTTAATTATTAGCAGTCAGATTCTGTCTGTATTAATTGGATTCGTGTTTTTTAAAGAACGCCTAAGTCCAAAACAATGGTTGGGACTAGCATTAATAATAGCATCCTTCTTTATAGTAGCGACTGCGGCTTAGTTGGAAATAATTTCATCAATGTTAACTTTCAACGCTGTTGAAAGTAATGTTAAGTATGAAACGGAAAAGTTAATTTTACCCAGCTCAATTCTATTGATTTGAGAGTAGTCTGAGTCATTACATAGAAAGGCAAGTTCTGTTTGAGTAAGTCCTGCCGTGGTTCTCAGCTTTCTTACGTTCCTTCCTATGATGATTAAAAATTCCTCGTTTCTATAATAGATTTTTACCTTTTTCAAGTTGTAAAAAAAGTAAAATATGTATGTTTAACATAGGGACTTTTCTCCTTAAATTTAATTTCTAGCATTTTGATGGGGGTGTATTTATAAGTTTTGGGGATAGGAAAATCTGATATTTTTTAATTCATTCAAAATGAATCAAATTAAAAAAAATTCAAGTATTGGTAAATTCTGAGGGGAATCACAAAAAACACGAATACGATATTCTTCAAACGAAGGGAGAAAAAAGAATTATAATTTCAGACGAAAGTGATTGGATGAATGAGACCAAAAACAAAGTGGTTACTCGATAGTAGAATCGGTGAACGGCTATGTGATTATAATTGAAGGTACCTATTTAAAACTGAACTAATCTGCTTATATTAAACTAAAGGCACTTATCTTAAGTGACAACTCCAACGAAATAGAACTGAAATAGGGTTTTAACAATAAAATGGACCAAGTTCTTGTTTATAAAGCACTAGAGCCATATATTTGCAACCCGGTTATAGCAATATAATTGGATGGATGAATATCCGATGGCGCTGTAGCTCAGTTGGTAGAGCAAAGGACTGAAAATCCTTGTGTCGCAATAAATACTCACTTGAATTCTCCCACTTTTTTCTTCTCAACTTGTTGTTTTTCAATATTTTATACTAATAATCAAGTATAAAGTTCAGACGGTTAAAGAACTGGTTTCGATTTAAAATTACGATTTATTTTATTTCTGCTGTCTCGTTTACTGTCTCGCATGAAATATTTGTGTGCGTGTGTTAATGCAGTAACCACTAGTAACCAAAAACAATTCTGTGTTATAGGGGGTGATTTAGATATAAAAGCTAGCAAAAAGGCGGGGAATATTATTGGACCTTACCCAATACTCTATATTTATATACTTCTTTATCATCATCATCAATAATATACATTGTTCCTGTTCTGGTATCTAGTATTTCAGCTTTTTCTCCACAAGGTAAATATCTACCATTAAGTGAAAATTGATAAAAAATAATTAAGAAAACGGTTGTAATTGCAATTAACAATAGCTGAATGATGGTTGTTTTTTTCATATAGTAATTTACATAAAAATTAGACTATTTACTATGTGCATTGATTTTGGTTTTTAATATCTCAATCGAATACTTATTACAAAAACCAACTGGCGCTAATATAACCATCGAAAACTCAGAATACCCCTGAATAAATAGACCCGACTGCTTGCTTTTGTAAATAGTGTAGATCTTATTTACAACTCCGGTCTCGATGTTTACAAATATCTGTTCCACATCAAATTTGTAGCCAATCATTGAAAGGGACTGAATAAGCGGGTTCTTAAATAAAAGAACAAGAGGTGTTTTAAAATCCTTTGCATTTCTATAACAAAGCGATTGAAAGATTTCTATCTCGGTGGATGCTAATTCACAAACTAGACTTTTTTTACGGGTACGGTTATCAAATGTTAATTCAATCGAATCTTGGAATGGAATAGCTAAATGTTTCATTTTATTAGTTCATTATGTTTAAGACAGCACTTTCGGCTAAATATAATTGCCAAGTTATTTTATATTTTCTTCTTTTATTGTTATAGTTGATTGAAAAGAATATTTCTTTTTGATTGATATCAGATATAATAAGTTTCTCATGTTTAGGTTCTGGTATATCTTTTATAATTCTATATTCTTTAAAAAAGGAAAGTATGTAATATGTGAGTAGTTCTTTTGAAATAATAAAATTCAATATAGTAGTTTCATAAATCTATCTTGATAAAAATGGCACTCAATGAGTGTATATTTTCCGTTAAAGCAATTAACAACACTCATATCACCCGTAATTTCTTCTAATAAAACACCGGGCTTATCGCACCAATATTTTAACCGAGGAGGAATTCCTCTAACAGTGTAAATTCCTCCTAAAACTGGAATGCTTGACATATGGATTTTTTTTGATAAGCCGTCAACGTTTATACAAATTAACTTATCTCCCGTTTTCATTATTAGTTTTTTTCGTTGTATTTATAGTAACTGCAACTACCGGTTTATTAAAATAATCGTTAACCAATTTAACAAACTCTGGTTTTGTATTTAGTCTCTTGTTTATTCTATCTATTTGTTCTTGTCTTTTTTCTGCTTCTGTCATAATATGTATTTAATTATTCATTAATATTTTCTTGAATGTCCTCGGAATCTAATTATATACTCCTCATCTTCGTCTGAAAGAAGGTAAATGCAATTTCCAATTAGGCCAATACCAATGCTTATAACCATGTAAAGACCTGACTTGTTATATTCAAATTGATATGAGTTATAATTTACAATACCATAAAGAATAAAAAATGAACCGATAAGCATGCACAAAACCGTTTTGGTATCTTGCCATCCAGTACCCTTGTTTTTGTATTTATTTGAATAACCCTTCTTTCCACTTGATTGAATAATAATCAATCCCGGGATGAGTGAATAAATTAAGCAAAAAAACATACCCCAGCCAAAGCTCATGGACATTTTTCTAGAAGCAAAATAAACAATAAGTAAATAATAATAAGTAACATATGCTTGTTTTTAAATAATAAAGAAAAAATTAATTTTCATCCAAACCGTTTCCCCAAAGCTTTTCTTTTTCATCGGCCTGAAAACCAACGAAATTGAATAGCGTAACCAACTCCTCAGCACTTATGTTATTAGCAACCTTAATTTCGAAACTAAATGAATAGTTATCAGGATCGCTATTATATTCATACATAGACCAAGCTCCGATTTTAATTGTACCATTTTTTTTAAGTAAATCAATAAGTACTGGAGTCTTTATGCTGTTTTTAGGAATTTTAAAACCAACACTTTCAATATTTAAAATTTCAAAGTCACGATAAGATTCTTTTTTTGAATAAATATAAATTCTTTGAGTTCGCTCTTTAGGAGCTTCTTGGGTAATTAAATTTATTTTAAAGTCGCCATTTTTTGTAATCGAATAGTTTACGTTTTTTGAATCTAAGAGTTTTTTGATCCTTGTATCAATGAAGGAGTCTTTTTCAGACTGTGCAATAATAGTTTTACTAATAACAATAAAAATAACAAGTGTAATGATTTTTTTAAATCTCATATTGATTATATTTATATCAAATGTCACAATTCATTATAAATAAATAAGCTTTTTGCAAGCTTGCAGTTATTTCATAAACAAAATAAAAAGCAATACCTATGCGAATGATAAACAAGATAATAGCAATCATACTTGGCTTTATTCTTGCTGCATTTATAATTGTAACAGTCATTCCCTTGATCATTTTAACTATACTTGAGCATCATTTTAATAATAGAAACGCCAGTAAGCTGCTTGATATAATCAAGAAGGTTAATAGTGAACTATCCACTCTTATACTCAAATATTCAAAAAGAAAGGAAGTAAAAAAGAAAAGTATAGTTTCCCTAATTGACCCAAGGGGGCAAGAGATTAAAGAACAACCCGATTCTATTATTAGCGAAAGGGAGCTATTGCCTGACCACAATATAGTGGTGTATTATGAACCCCAGTTCTCTCCATTGATCAATGAGTATATAAAACAACACAAAGTCGAGATCGAAGCAGCATTGATTAAAAAACGTCTTGATTTTTTATACGTAGGGGATTTAGATACGATTAGCCTAGAAGATGCAGAAGATATAATTTCTTATTATTTTCCACAGTTAAACCCTAGGAATTTAACCAACTGCAGGTTGTCGGAAATAAAAGAAACATTGTTAATCGATAATATAATTGGCAAACTTTTTAAAAACGATGTTTTAGACAGGCCTTGTTTTATTAAGCTAAAAAAATGGAATGAAAATGAGTACACCTATAGTGTATATTATTTGCCAGAAGACAGTTTAAAAGACATAGAGGAGGCGATTAATTATTATTTATGGATTGTATCAGCACCTTATGATAAAAGATATCATGGAATTCAATTTAGCAAACAATTTAGGCTTAGTTCCGATGACGAAGAATCTAATCCAGAAAAGCTAGAAGCGCCAGTTGAGGTTAGTAGTGGATTTAAAAAAGAACTTGAGAGGCTCTTAAAAAATAATGGTAAAGCCCATACCTTAAAAACAATGCTTACACTTATTGAAAAGGTATCCCCCGAGCGACTGGGCTTAGAGGGGAAAATGTTATCGTTATTAAAGGACCTACATACTAATATCCAGCCTAAAATTAGTGAATTGATAATCTCGCCAGTTGGGGGAATTTATCTTAAAGACTATAATATTGAGGTTAAATTAACCCCGCTTCAAAAAACCGTCTATCTCTTCTTTTTAAGTAAGCCTAAGGGGATCTATTTTAAAGACCTCCCTGAGTACAAAAAAGAGCTTTTAGATATATATTCAAGAGTATCCTCAAGGACTGATTTTGAGTCACTTAGGTCGAGTATAGAAGAGCTTGCCAATCCATATTCAAATTCTATGAGCGAAAAGTGTTCAAGAATCAAAGAGGCTTTTTTAAAACAGATAGATGAGGAATGGGCGCAGTATTATTACATATCAGGGGAGAGAAACGAAGAAAAGGTAATTAAATTAGATAGGACTAAAGTGGTATTTGAGGAGTCAAATTATTAAAAATCGCCAAAATCATATGACAAATCCTTCTAATTTCATAAATTCAAGTAATTAAAAAATAAGCGAGATGATAAAAATAATTATGCTTGTATTTGTTTCTACGCTAGCCCTATCATATAGTGGAGTAACTAAAGTTGCATTCGCAACCTGTACAGGTTCAAAAAATTGTCGAGCATGTAAGAATTGCAAGTATTGTAAACATTGTGCAAAAGAAGGTGGGAAATGTGGGGTATGTTCTAGATAAATCTAAAAAATGAATTATTATCAAATTTTTGAAATAAATGAAGGTTCAACTCAAGATGAAATAAAAAAGGCTTATAGAAAGTTAGCTAATAAGTATCATCCAGATAAAAATCAAGGAGATATAGGTTTTGAGAATAAGTTCAAACAAATAAATTTAATATACCTGATTTTATCAGATCCTCAAAAAAGAATTATTTATGATACTACTTTAGTAAAAAACGAGACTCATTCTTTTAGGCAAACTTCGTATAAGAAGACTACCCAAAATAGTGAACATAAGTATAATAAAAAAGCCACCACTATTTTAGTAAAGGCCAAAAGTTCAAAATCCTTTAGATTATTTGCTTCGTATTTAATCATATGTCTAATTTATTTTGTCGGAAGTCTTTTTTTAAATTCTGATTCTAAACATATTGATAAATATAACAAAACAGAGGTTAATGATAATATTGACAGTAGCTTAAATACTGGTGATATAAATTTTCACAAATCTGACTCAATTATAAGACCCCTCAATCAAAGTCCTAAAAACGAAACCGAGGAAGAAATTAGAAACAATAAAACAGGAGACATAAAATTCTAAATCATGAAACAACTAATAACCATTTTGTTATTTATCTTTTGCATAAAAGGATATTCACAGGAAACTTCTTATGTAATAATAGGGCAGAGTGCAAATTTGAGGTCACAGCCAAACACAAAATCTAAAATTCTAGGAACACTTAGTCTAGGAGAAGTTGTAGGGGGCACTAGATTAGAAAACAACACCGATTGGGTTTTAGTTACTTATTATGGTGATGAAGGGTATATAAATACAAGCTTATTAAAACCATTAGATGAACATGAAAAGTATAAAAATTGGAGCAAAGTAAATGCAAAAACTGGCGATGATTATAATTGTGAAAACATACAACCAGAATTTGATACACAAATTGACAATAGTTTAAACATAAGGTGTGGCTTTGAGTCTGACGTAATAGTTAAACTTATCAATTCCAATGATATTTGCATTAGAATTTCATACATAAAAGCTGGTGAATCATATTCTATGAAAAACATTCCACTTGGCACATATTATTTAAAAACAGCATATGGAAAGGACTACAGGCAGTCAATAGAGAATGAGCAATGTAAGGTTAGGTTTTTACGAAATCCAATATATAAAAAAGGGGATCAATTACTAAGATTCACGAAGGAATTTACCGGAAAAACGATAGAGGGAAACCAAGAAATCACTCATTATCAATTTTCTTTTTATGATCTTGAATTAAATTTAGACATGAAGAGAAGCTTGATGTCTAATAAAGATCGATTGATAACTTCTAAAATTTCTGAAAAGGAGTTTAATCAATAAATTTTTAATAAGTCAAACTATCATATGAAAAAAACATCTCTTGTTTTACTAATATTTTTATTCACATTTTGTGGTCAAGATAAGAATAATAATATTGAAAATTCAGAAACTGATAAAACAAAGTTTCAAAAAAAAGATTCAGTAAATAAAATAAATTCTGAAAAGCTAAGGCTAATCTATAATGCATATGATTTAGAAACAGACTCTTCGACTTATACATATGAATTAAACAATCGAATAGATTCAGCTAAAGGTTATGTTTTAATTTATGGAACAATTATAGATATAGTAAATTTTGAAAATGGATACAGTTTAATAGTTTCTTCATACCATTTTAATTCTAGCCCATTTTTATTAAAATCTGTTATTAAAACAGATAAATTATTATTTAAAAATTTGCAAAGTAAATTAAAACGTGAAGAAGTTGAAGGTTGTTTTATAGTTAAGGTTAATTCATTAAATTCATTATTTCCTAGCATTAAAGCTGAAAAGATAGACGATAATGATTCAGACTTAACATTTGATTTAGATGAAAAAGTTATTCAACTAAATGGTGAATTGGTTGATTTTTATATAAATATTTAAATTATACGCATGAAAAAATTAATTGCTAAAGAGTTTCTAATTTTATTATCAATAATTATTCTTTCACTTCTTTCTTTTGTATTTACTTATAGTTATAATATTATTTTAAGTTCGAAAAAAAAGACATTAGAAGATAGTATAAGTAATACACCTACATTGTGGACTTCTAATATAGAAAATCTTAGAAAAAAATATGATAAGAAAATTGATGTTCAATATATTGTATTTAACAGAGGTAGTACTTTTTATAATAATGTTGGATATGGGAAAAAATATGAGACTCGTTTTCAATTTTGGAATGTAATATTAACACAGGATTACAAAATGTTTTATGATGATTATAACAGTAAATATTCTTTTTGGAAGCAACTAAATTATTGGTTAGATGATATTGATAAAATATATTCATTTGAAGATTTGAAAACCTTTTTGAATAAATATACTATTAATGAAGATGAGCAAAAAGATTACGAAGCATCCATCTCTAATTACAATTATAGAATAGATATACAAAGAAGAATTGATGTGTTAATATCAAAAATGTTAAGTGAAAAGAATCAAATTAAAATTGCAATCAATATATTTTGGATTTTGTTAGTTTTTGCATACTTACTGAGATATTTAATTATCGCTGTTATTTGGAGTATAAAGACACTTAAAACTTAAATATAAAGAGAAGTAGTATAAACTTGACAATTTACCTAAGAAATTACTTTATTATAATTTTCTTCATCTCTTCAATACTTACGATCTGCCCCTTCTTTCTATGAATCATTGCATGGCAATTGGGACAAACTGGAACAAGGAAGTTCATTGGGTCAATAACTGCCTCTACTTCTAACGAATAAAGTGGTTTTACATGATGTATATGAATAAAGCCCTCGCCAATATCACCATATTTTTCTTTAAAATTTATAGAACAGATACAGCAGCTATAACCGTGAATTTTAAGCGCCAAGTCTCTATTTTGTTTACTACGTTCATATTTAGTAGAATAGATGGTAATCTTTTTACCCTCGCTAATATTACTTGTATGAGTTATATTGTAGTCTGCACTTGGGTCACTTAGTGTTTGATCCAAAATTGTTGCATTCTTAAGTATTCTATCATACTCTTCCTTGGTAATTTCCCTAACTCCATTTCCTCTAAAATAATTACCGCTAAATGAATTAGCCTTATTTTCTAAATAACCAAATTGGTTTTTAAAGGCCACAGCCTCATTAAAAAGCTTAAAATTATATATTGAAGCAAAATAATTTTTTGTGTTTAATTCTTTTTTAATGTTCCCAATTTCACCTGTGCCAAAATAGTGGGGTTCATTTGACAAACGTTTTGAACTATAAATAGGATTTTTTAAACGTCCTTTGTAATATATCACAAGTCCGCCAGTTTGTATCTTGTTCTTGTACTTTGGTGGATAGTGGTATTTTACGCCAGTTTCATCATCCCACTGAGACTCATCATTCTCTGTAATTATTAGATACTTATCCATATAACATTAGATTATATTCTAAATTAATAATTTATTTAATATATTGTTTGTGCAATTAGGAGTATAAATTTAAAAGCCAATAATTCAAACCCAACCCAAAAAGATTTTAGCTTGTAATTTTTTTCGATAGATTAACAACTTCGATATTATCTTTTCTCTGTACTTTGATAATAACTATATTTTTAAATCTTTTTAAGTTCTTAATCGCCTTTAGTGCATCACCTACATAGTAGCCTTTGTTGGGATTCACGTGTCCTAGAAAGTGCATTAAAATTATACTTGAAGTTGTATTAATTTCAATATATGAACCCGTCAAATTAAGCCCTATCAATTTTTCTAGGGCTAGGTTCAGTGTCCTATATTCAGCACTTATCAACGTATTACCATATTTAGCTTCAACTACCTCACTGTGCGTTACGGTTTCTCCATTCTGGAACTCAATAATATAAGCAAGTCCCATTTCTCCATGTGGATTCTGATGACAACTCCCGTCAATTTTAACTAAGATTTTATCTTTCATAAATGTATTTTATTAAGATACAAAGATCCTTCTACTTCATAAGAAACAGGGTAAAAAGGGGGGGTCAAACTTATGGGTGGGTTATCGCCTTTTTGACAAGACGCTATCATGTTAATTTCATTACAATTCTCTTCTCTTTCAACTTTTAATGTTGGCATATGGCCAATAAGTTTTGTAAGCTCAAGGGTCAAGAATTCATCAACATAATCCTCATTTCCAATTGTGGTTAATATGCTATCGTGAATGGTAAATATTGGCGTTTCTGGACAATCCTTAGCCATCTTTTTGGTTACGATCTCAAGCATTGCATAGCTCTCAATCCTCTGTAGAATCCAAGATAAATGCCTTTTATCACGTTCTTTTATCATGCTGAATAGTCGATATACATTAGGGAATAGACGCTCGAAAATTCTCTTTGTAGCCGCCTTGGGTTGTTTGAAATAAACGTTGTCTGAGTATAAGCACATCAGTATCTGTTGCTTTACAAGTTTTCTGTTATGGTATTCCTCGCCCAGTTCTTGTATTAAATAAGGTTGGAAGAACTCATATAGCCCGCCAGTTAGTATTAAGTTTAAATATGTCTGTAACTCAATACTGTATTGACTTTCATTCTTTTTCCAGATCATAATATATACTTCTATATCTTTAACTCGAATACTTTCCTTATTTAATCCTAATTGATCAATACTAACCTTATTAACCACATCGGTCACCCCATTTTTATGTGTGGCGCTGCTCCAAAAATCAATATCTAGAATTCTGGCGCTTAGATAAGGTTGTGAGTTCTTGATATCAATACTGGCGAGTTTCTTACCATCATATCTTAAAAATGGTCTTAGATCACTCCTAAGGTTTGTTAATGGCGAATGCAGCCTAGCTATATTATTATCAATGGTTACATTATATGCCCCATAGTGTATTTTATAAACGTTTACAATTGATCGATTAAGCCTAGCAATCGCCTCATTTGAATTTTTGTCATTGCCCTTCATGTTATTTGCAAATTCTTCTTGTAAATAATTAACCGCCTCATCTACTTCAATAGTAAGCCTTTCATCAAACCATTTAAATAGGTGTCCGTACTTCTTTTTTCCACCTTTAAATTCGATATAATTTAAGCCGACTTTCTTTGTTTTTCTAATTTGGGGAATCACTTCTGAGTTATATGCTTCATTTATTCTAAAGGATTTTGACTTCTCTCCATTAATATAGTATCCATCAGTTTCAAGCACACCCATTTGAATAAAATAATCTAAGTACTTTTTATAATCCCATATAATAGTTTCTAGCGTTTTTGCATTAATTGTAACGAAGCCATTTTTATCATCTATGTTTTTATTGTTGGCTGGAATTTCAAATATCAAAGAAATTATGTATTCTGCTTTTTCCATTTTAAACTCCTTAAATGGAATATTTTCAGAGACAAGTTGTATCAAATCAAGTTTTTTTGGAAGGAAAACTACTGGTTTTGTTTTCCATGTTTTTGGTTTTTGGTTTTTCATTCACGCAAGGTCGACGGCATCAGACGCAAACAAGGGAAAAACAGGGGGTGATATATTATAGGTGGGGCATGCCAAAGCCCTTAGATAATTATTTTCTAACCCCCTCAAAAAAATTGAATATTAAAAATATTAGTAAACAAATCAGTATGGTGGAACTACTATTGGCATAAATAGTAAAACAAGGGGTGAAGTTTTATCCTCGCCCCCTTGTTGGTATAGTTGGTATAACTATAAAGCAAAATTAACACTCACATTATTGCTTGCCAAATAGCTATCCACAGAGTAATCCACGAATTTTATATGTACAATAATTATCGTGCTTACTGTATTGATGCCATGCCTAAATACATGAAAGGGAATTTTGTTTCACGAACCGGGTGGCAGTGTTTTTCATGTTTTAGAATTCCTTTAATCCCGATAAGCCCTTTTCAATTTGATGAAACAACACATCGCCATTAAATTGATTTAAATCCACCTTTAAGCCCCTTAAATATATGATTGTAGTGTTAAGGTTCGAGTGCCCCATGAGTCCCTGTAATAGCTTAATATCACGATTATGTTTAAATATTTCGATAGCGCCAGTGTGCCTAAAACTATAAAGAGTTTGATTGTTTTTTATCAAGTCTAACTTTTTCATTTTTACTTTGGACCTTGACCATAAAAGATTAAAATATGATTCGTTTAGCGGCTCGGGGGCATTACTAAATATGTTTACGTTGTGATCCAAGGAGTGAATCCCTAAGATATAAAGTTCTTTAATAATAAAGGAGGGCACTCTTACGATTCTAATATTACCCGTTTTATTGGAAGTGCCACCAAGAGATATTGTTTCAAGGTTTTCGGAAAAATCACCTCTCTTTAAAATTCTTACTTCTTGATGAGGCCTTAAGAAACATCCATACATGAGTAAACCACAGATGTATAATTTAGGCTGATTGTTTTTCAGGTGAGAAAATATTTTGGCAAGGAATTCTGGTTCATATGGAGCATGAAGTAAAGCCTTAGTTTTTAACTTAGTGGTTTGTTTAACAGGATTATTTTCAATGTATCCTTGCTTATTCAAAATGCTAAAAATAGAAGAAAGGGTTCGTCTCTTATTCATGTAATAAGTGCCAGAGCTTTTAAATTGAGACAGAAATACCTCCAAGTCTTTGCTTTTTAATGCGCCAATATATCTTAGCTGATTTCTAGATATTAGAAACTCTTTTAGCTGTTGTATTGTCTTTATAATATCTCTTTGATAAAGCCTGCTATATGCCCCCGATCCAACTACATCTAACACTATATCAAATGCTTCGTTTATAGGCAATTCTGGGGTTGTTCTTTCTGCTTCATCTGTGGGTAACCATCCCTTTTCAAGTAGATTATTAAGATGACGGGAAAGCCTCCTAATCTCCCTAGACCGGTCTTTATAAACGGCTTGTTCATTGGGGAAGCATGCGATTTTTAAACTCTTTCCAGTGTAGAATCTGAATCTTTTCCCATTAATGTAGGATTGGACAAACGCTCGCTTTTGGATGTCATTGGGGTTGTAAATGGTTGGTTCGGTAAACATGATTAATAGTTTGTATCTGTCTCGTTTACTGTCTCGCTAGTATAATACACTGAAAAACAAAAGTGTTAATTGAACTGATACCCACCCCTCATTTTCACTCATTTTCAATAAACAAGCCTAATTTTTTGCTATTTAAGGCGGGCTAACCTATATTTGCAACCCGGTTATAGCAATATAATTGGATGGATGAATATCCGATGGCGCTGTAGCTCAGTTGGTAGAGCAAAGGACTGAAAATCCTTGTGTCCCCGGTTCGAGCCCGGGTGGTGCCACAAGCCCTCAACGAAAGTTGGGGGCTTTTTTTATCTCATATACAAAATTATTCCTATTGGCTTCTCCAAAATAGGCAACTACCTCTTCTCCTATTTTTTCAGCTCCCAACTTCTCCATAGCCTTTTGTGATCTAAAATTACTGGCCCCCACATGAAAAATAATTTTTTCTACAAAGCCTAAGGCATAATCTATCATTAGCTTTTTCACTTCTTTGTTGATACCCCTTCCCCAACAGGAACGTGCAAAGAAAGTATAGCCAATTTTTATTTCACTATTAGCGGCATCAAAATCATATAGTCTTGAAGCACCTAAAACAGAGTTTGTTTGTGTATCCCTTATTATAAAAGCACCGCCCGACTCCACCGCACCCTTAAAAAAGTTCTCAAACACTTCTATTTTGTACCTATCTGGATTGGGATGCTGTTCCCATATTAAAGGATCGCTAGCTACCGCGTATAAGGCATCGAACTCTTCAGCAACTAATGGCACAAGCATGACCAGTTCGTTCTTTAAATGTGTGGGTTGTAAGTTCATTGGCAAGCATTTGAAGGACTAAGTTCTAACTTTTATTTATTAAAACCTATCCTTGTTATTTTATCCCATTTTTTGTGCTGAAGTTGAGTCTAGGCTATTTTCTAATGCCTCTCCAATAATTGAATCTTGAGGTCACAATTTGCAACCTCAAGTTTAGACTAAGGTCAATTACTTCACTAGTTTACTGAAACAAAAAGTTATCACAGTAGATTCTAATAGTTAGCGTAATTTTAATAATGCTTTTTCAATACGCGTCTGACTTACATCTTGAATTTCCAAAAAACAAAAAATTATTAATTCGAAAGCCGCTTGAAGTGGCTGCAGAAATTTTAATTTTAGCGGGTGACGTTATGCCATTTAATACAATAGACGAGCATAATGATTTTTGGAATTATATTTCAGATAATTTTAAACAAACCTATTGGTTGCCTGGAAACCACGAATACTATGGCTTTGACGCTGCTACTAAACAGGGAAGTTTTACTGAAAATATTAAATCGAATATTACTTTAATTAACAACGACTCAGTAATTATTGATAACACCCAGTTTGTGTTTTCTACACTATGGTCACATATTGGTTTCGTTAATCAATTTATTATTCAAAAACGTATGAACGATTTTTATCAAATTAATTTTGACGGTGCGCCTATCACTCCAATAGAATATAATTTATTACACGATGAAGCCGTTGCATTTTTGAAGCAAATTTTATTGAAAGATTTTTTAAATTCAAATAATAAAGAGGAAAATAGCAAGAGTGGTGTAAATATCAATAGTATGAAAAAAGTGGTGGTGACGCATCATCTTCCCACTTTATTAAACTATCCTAATAAATATAAGAACGACCCTATTCAAGAGGGATTTGCAACAGAACTATATGATTTAATTGAAGCCGCGAATGCAACTTGTTGGATTTACGGCCATCATCATTACAATACACCTGGTTTCTCCATTGGAAATACTCAAATCATTACCAATCAACTTGGATATGTGCAATACCATGAACATGGCGGCTTTAAACGAGACGCAATTTTTGAAATTTAGCTAAATTTAGTTTTTCGCTCTTCTTCTTGCCTCCTCTGCTTCTTTATATATTCTGATCCAAGTAAGGGAAATGTCTATTACAGTTAATAATGGTCCTAATGCAATTACCATAATAACCTCTAATCCAGGAGTGTATCCAATAACGCCATCAAAAGACGTAGATTTTGATCTTTTGTATAACTTATATACGCAGTAGATAGAAGACAAAATCCAAATTGAAATAATAATATTGTTACTCATAGTTTTAACTTTTACAGTGTAAAGGTAAGTTATTAATTTATTGATCTAATATTCAATAAATTCTAGGATTATATTACTAATTTGAGAGTACATTCTAATAGTATGTCTACAACCCCCCAAAGTAGCAATTTAGGTTTAAATAAATTTCAAGGAACTTGGACAAAGGCTTTGACAAAGCATTTATTAAATCGAACACTTTTTGGTTGCAATGCGTCAGATATTGTGCATTTTAATAGCATGGGTTTATCGCTTTCAGTTGAAGCATTACTTGCAGTTTCAACAATTCTACCTGCCCCACCACTTAACGATTATAATACAACTACCATTATTGACCCGGTTGTGGCTCCAGGCGCCACTTGGATTAATAATATAAGCACAGACGGCACCATTAATAGTAATAGAAGAATTACCTATAAAAAATGGTTGCTAAGTATTATGACAGGGCAGGAGAAAAATATTCGAGAAAAAATTACCCTGTTTTGGAGTAACCATTTTGGTACGGAAGCAGATACTATTTCTTATGCGACCATGATTTATAACCATCATCAAATTTTAAGAACTAACTGTGTGGGTAATTTTAAGCAAATGGTTCGTGCGGTCACTACCGACCCAGGTATGCTTAGATATTTAAATGGATATTTAAATACTAAAACAGCACCCGACGAAAATTTTGGGCGTGAATTACAAGAGCTTTTCACTATTGGTAAAGAAGGGGGAGCCAAGTATAGTGAAGAAGACGTAAAAACAGCCGCGAGGATTTTAACAGGTTGGAGAATTGATGCCAATAATAATAGTTATTTTGACGCAACTCGTCATGATACGACTAACAAAACATTTTCTGCTTTTTATAATAATAAAGTGATCACAGGAAAAACTGGTGTTAATGGCGCACTTGAGACAGACGAATTATTGGATATGATTTTTCAAAAAACAGAATTGGCTAAATTTATTTGTCGAAAAATTTATCGCTTTTTTGTTTTTTATTATGTAGACGCAAATGTGGAAGCTAATATTATTACTCCACTAGCTACTGCCTTTGTTAATAATAATTTTGAGATTAAGCCAGTTTTAAAACTTTTATTAGAGAGTGAACATTTTTATGATACTATTTATATTGGATGTCAAATAAAAAGCCCAGCAGACCATGTTGTAGGATTTTTAAGACAATTCGAAATCAACTTCCCAAATGCGATATCCGATTATGGGGACGCTTATTTTTTATACAATATTATGGTGGCCCAATTAAATTTAATGGGCCAAAGCCTAGTAGACCCGCCTAATGTTGCCGGCTGGCCTGCTTATTATCAGGCTCCTGAATTTAATGAGCTTTGGATTAATGCCGACACCCTCCCTAAAAGAAATAAATTTACTGATCTAATGTTGGAAACGGGATATAGTAAGAACGGTAAAAAAATTATTATTAATACAATTGCATTTGCTAAATCAGTTTGTTCTAATCCCGCTGATCCAAATATTTTAGTGGACAGTCTATTTGCATTTTTAGTGTCTACCGAAATTGCAAGCATCACAAAATCAAATCTTAAAACACAAATATTATTAAGTGGACAAGCTAGTGATTATTATTGGTCTGATGCTTGGAACTTATATATTGCAAATCCAACTACAATCAACTTCAATATTGTGAATACACGATTAAAGGCTTTGTTGAAATATATTATGAACCTGCCAGACTATCAACTACAATAAAATGGAAAGAAGAAATTTTATAAGAAATAGTTTGGCCTTACTAACCCCCACTATGATAAGTGGGAACCCGATTCATATTTTACAAGACCATCCTTTATTAGATGCTTCTTTATTGGCTACCGCAGATAATGATAGGGTATTGGTAATTATACAATTAAGTGGAGGTAACGATGGACTAAATACCGTGATTCCAATTGGTGAGTATAGTAAGTATTATAATGCAAGAACTAATATTGCAATACCAGAAAATAAAGTGTTGAAATTAATGGGTAATGACGCTACCGGTTTGCATCCCGCTATGAATTCATTACAAGGTTTATTTGCAGAGGGTAAATTAAATGTGGTTCAGGCAGTGGGTTATCCGCAACCCAGCTTCTCTCATTTTAGAGCAACTGATATTTGGATGTCTGGTTCGGACAGTGATCAATATTTAAACACCGGCTGGGCAGGTAGATATTTAAACTACGACAACCCTGGCTATCCAGACAACTATCCCAATTCCAACAAGCCCGATCCACTTGCTATACAAATTGGCTCATTGTCTACTCTGACTTGTCAAGGTCCTGCAGTGAATATGGCTTTAAGTATTTCTGACCCTAGTTCTTTTTATAATTTAATTGACGGTACCGACGCTACTGTTCCTAATACCAATGCTGGATACGAACTTTCTTTTTTACGAAGAATTGCCAAGCAAACGAATCAGTATGCAGCCCGGATTAAATTAGCATCTGATAGTGTTACACAGCAAACCACCTACCCTAATAATAGCCTAGCAACTCAATTAAAAATAGTGGCACGTTTAATTAAAGGTGGTTTACAGACTAAAGTGTATATGGTTAATTATGGTGGATTTGATACGCATTCAGGTCAAACAACTGCTACAGACACCACCATTGGGACGCATGCCAACTTATTAAAAACAGTGTCTGATTCAATAACGGCATTTCAAACTGATATAAGCGGTCTGGAAATTGAAGACAGGGTGATTGGAATGACCTATTCTGAATTTGGAAGAAGAATTAAATCCAATGCAAGCGGAGGAACCGATCATGGTGCTGCAGCTCCTTTATTTTTATTTGGTAAAAATGTGCGTGGTGGAGTATTTGGGAATAACCCAGACCTGCCAATAGCAGCAACCGTGAATGATAATATTCCATATCAACATGATTTTAGAACCATTTATAATACCATTTTACAAAATTGGTTCTGTGTTAAATCTACAGATCAATTGGAAATTATGTTAAAAGAATATCCAACCATACCCTTAATAAATGCAAGTGTATGCGGCATTCACAATGACAATTCCATCTTTGCAAAAGACGCGTTAATATATAATTACCCAAATCCTTTTTCTTCCCAAACTAAAGTGGAATTTAAAACAAATGGGGGTCACACATTATTACAATTACTTGACGGCTCGGGTACTGTCATAAGAGTTTTGGTAGAAGCCACGTATAGCTTTGCTGGCATGAATAGCTATAATTTATACGGCACCAATTTACCTACAGGGGTATATTATTTACGCTTACAAAACGTAGACAAAATGTATGTGAAAGCGATTGTTAAAATGTAAAAGCCCCTCAGTTTGCTGAAGGGCTTTAAAATATATTTTCAAGTTGTTTACTTAAAACGCATGTATTTAAACTCTATAAAAATCTGCTTTCCAATTTTTGATCGCCAATTTAATTTCTTTACTTGTTAATTTTTCTTTTACTGCACGGTCTACTAATGCAACAAATTCTGCATCTGGTGCAAAACGTAAGGCTACCACTTGCAAAACCGATAGTTCTGCAGGTAATAATTTTCCTGTTAAAGTGTAGTAACGTAAATTCTCCTCCGCTTTAATGGCTCTATCCTGCGCTTTTAATGGGAACGTACGAATGTAAATCCACAATACTGCAAATAGGAAACTAGCTAATACTAATAAGGTAGCTAGGTATTTATTTTCAGGTGTAGCACGGAATGCATAATTAATAGATCCACCTAATAAGGCTAATATTGACAACAATCCTACATAGTGAAAACCAGGAACCATTTGGGCGTGGTTTTTATAATTCTGTTCTTGCATGTTAATTTTTTTAGATTGCTAAGATAGTTTATTTAACCTTCTTCAAATCCAAATCCTGAAAATCAAAACTAAAATCGGTTAGGGGTGAAATCGCATTCATTTTCATACCAGAAGGCTTGCCGTCCATATCTGTACTAAAAATTACAAAAGCGTCCGCATCCATACTACGGTCCGTCCAGCGGACAATCAATGTATTTCCTTTATAAGGGAATAATTCTCCATTTAACTTTGGCGATCTTTTACTTGCTATCCATGCCTTTCCATTATTATTACTTATTTCTATATCCCCAAACCATTGGTCTTTATAAATCCCAACATAGGGTTCAACATTAAATTTTCCAGCATTTTTCTTTTCTTGTGCTAAAATATTTTTGACGACTTCGTCGTTAATTTTCTTGGCTTCTGCTTCTCCTTTCTCTACACGGTCATGCATAATTTTTACCCAATCATAACCACTAACACCTAAATAACTATCTTTTATAGTATTACTTATAGCGTTAAAAGCGGCACCCACTTGTTGATTGGTAAATACTAAGATGCCCAATTTTAGTTCTGGAAACATAACTACCTGCGTTACAATCCCAGCAAGACCTCCAGTATGTGTAACTTGTTTGTATCCTTTCACATCGCTCAAAAACCAACCTAAACCATAAGCTGAAAAATGGGTGTTATAAGGTGCAGCAGTTCCCGCTTTGATAATAGTTTGTGCACTCCATGTTTCTTCATGTACGGCGTCACTAAATATTTTGTTTTGTAAACTATCTCCATACCTGCCATGATTCATTTGCGCAATCACCCATTTACTCCAATCAGTAATATTACTCCAAATGCCACCAGCCGCATTGGCGCTCTCACTCCAGTCAATATCCAATACTTGTAAGTTCCCGTCTACAGGGGCATGTGGACGAATGCTATTGCTTTTATCTTTTAATCTGTATATAGAAGCTGCTGTTTCTTTCATGCCCAAAGGCTGCATGATTTTTTGCTCTACAAAATCTTCCCAAGTTTTTCCACTCGCTTTCACCACAATCTCTCCTGCAACTATATATAAATTATTATCGTAATCATATTTGGTTCTAAATGCGGAAACTGGTTTTAGAAATCTTAAATTATGAATAATGTCTTGTCTGCTAAAATCGGAACCATCTGGGAACATCATTAAATCCCCCGCACCTAATCCTAATCCACTACGATGTGTTAATAAATCACGAATGGTAAAAGCTTCCGTTACATAGGGGTCGTACATTTTAAATTCAGGAATATAATCAGTTACCTTGTCATCCCATTTAATTTTTCCTTCATCTACTAATATGCCAAGCGCCGCAACTGTCATAGCTTTGCTATTAGATGCTACTCCAAACAAAGTATGCTCGTCTACTTTTTTTCCTGTTTTTAAATTTGCAATTCCATACCCTCTAGCATGAATCAACTTTCCGTCTTTCACAACGCCTACCGCAATACCGGGGACATTAAATGTTTTTAAAACTAATTCAGTAAGGGAGTCAATTTGTTTTGCGCTAATGGGTTGTGCCATTACAATATTGTTAATCAAACTCGCAATGATGATTATTAAAGACAGTCTTTTTCTCATAAATTTTATTTACTGATTGAAATTAGTAAATATTCTAAGTAAATAAAAGTATAAATACATAAGCTAGACAGGTAAAACAGTATTATAATACAAAAATGTAATTAAAGCCTCAAAAGTTCCCAAAACGGGAATTTTTTTATAACTTTGAAATCTAATAGCATGAGATTGATATCAAAAAAGACCATACTTGATTTTATAGCACGTTATCCAGATACAGAACAGCCTTTGCTAACATGGCATAAAGAAGCAAAATCAGCAAACTGGAGTTCACCATCTGATATCAAACTAAAATATCCTTCAGCAAGTATCTTAAATAACAATAGAGTAGTTTTTAACTTAAAAGGAAATAATTATAGAATGATTGTAAGGATAAACTATTTTTCAAAAATTGTATGGATAAGATTTATTGGTACACATTCTCAATATGATAAAATTGATGCAAATAATATATAATATTGTATGAAATATAAATTAATAAAAACAAATAAAGAGTATCAAGCAGCCCTTGAAAGATTAGATAAAATTTTTGATGCTAAAAAGGGAACTGCTGAATTGGATGAATTAGAGTTGCTTTCTCTACTAATAGAACAGTATGAAGACAAACGTTACCCCATCGATTTACCCGATCCTATAGAAGCAATTAAATTTAGAATGGAGCAAATGGGCTATACCCAAACTGATTTAGCAAATGCAATTGGATTAAAAAGTAGAGCTAGTGAAATATTAAATAGAAAAAGAAAGTTGAGTTTAGACATGATTAGAAATCTTCATGAAAAAATGAATATCCCTACAGAAGTATTAATTCAGACTTATTAAATCTTTCCCAAAATTCATTTCAAATAATAATTGAAAAACCAATCAATAAAATAATTAAATTACATCATACACCTAATTATTTTATATGAAAGTTTTATCTCGTATTGTAATTGCCTCGTTTGCGACTATCGCATTATTAAATACCGTTGAATTAAATGCCCAAGCAAAGGATTCCACTTTAAAAGGAATGTCTTGGAGAAATATTGGTCCTAATAGAGGGGGCCGTTCTTTAGGCATTGCAGGTAGTAGTAAACACAAACAGGAGTATTTCTTTGGTGCTGTGGGTGGTGGACTATGGAAGACAAGCGACGGCGGCTTGAATTGGAAGCCAGTAACAGACGGCCAATTGACTAGTTCTTCGGTTGGCGCGGTGGCAGTTTCAGAAACTAATCCTGACATTATATATATAGGTACGGGTGAGACAGAGTTTCGTGGAAATATTATGCAAGGGGATGGCGTTTACAAGTCAATTGATGGGGGTAAGACTTGGAAAAATATAGGTTTAAAAAATACACAATCAATAGCTAGAGTAAGAATTCACCCAACCAATCCGGATATCGTGTATGTGTCTGCCTTAGGTCATGCGTTTGGAAAAAATGAAGATCGAGGAGTTTTCAAAACAACAGACGGTGGTGTGACTTGGAAAAAAGTATTATACATTAATGATAAAGCAGGTGCAGAGGATTTAGTAATTGATCAACAAAATCCAGAAAATATTTATGCATCAATTTGGGAAGTATATCGTACTCCTTATAAAATGTGGGCCGACGTAGGAACTTCTGCATTATATAAGTCTACAGATGGAGGTGCTTCATGGAATGTAATTTCAAAAAATCCTGGTATGCCTAAGGTAGTGGGAAAGATAGGCGTAGCAGTATCTCCAGCGGATGGTAATAGAGTTTGGGCCATTGTAGAATCTAACGATGGAGGTTTGTACCGTTCTGACGACGGTGGTGCTAATTGGAAAATAGTTAACAACGAACGCAAATTGCGTCAACGTGCTTTTTATTATTCTCGAATTGTTGCAGATCCTAAAGACAAAAACACGGTATATGGTTTGAATGTAAATTTTTATAAATCAACCGACGGCGGTGTGAGTTTTAAAACAGAAATAAAAGTACCACATGGTGACAATCATGATTTATGGATTGACCCAACTGACCCTTCAAGATTAGCGACTGCAAATGATGGTGGTGGTACTGTTTCTATTAATGGTGGTTTAAGTTGGACTGACGAAGATTTTCCAACAGCGCAATTATATCATATTACAGTAACTAATGATTTCCCTTATCAAGTAGCTGGCGCACAACAAGACAATACCACCGTGGCCTTGCCTAGTGAGGATTACAGACATAGAGCCGTGCGCAGTAATTCAACAAAACCTGGAATGGGCTTTGCTTATGAAGTGGGAGGTGGTGAAAGCGGATACATTGCACAGGATCCAAAAAATCCTGACATTTTTTATGCTGGTAGTCAGGGTGCATTATTAACGCGTATCAATAGAATGACGGGTCAAGTGCGTGACGTGCAAGTATATCCAAGATTCTTTTCTGGAGAAGAAGCAAAAACATTATCAGAAAGATGGCAGTGGACTTATCCTATTGTATTCTCTCCAGTAGACCCTAATGTTTTATTTACTTGTTCTCAACATGTTTGGAAAACAACAAACGAAGGTCAGAGTTGGGAGCAAATCAGTCCCGACCTAAGTTATAATGATTCAACAACTTTAGGGGTGAGTGGTGGTGTAATTACACGCGATATGAATGGTCCTGAAATTTATGGAACGGTATTTGCATTAGCGCCTTCTTACCAAGATGTAAATATTATTTGGGCTGGTTCTGACGACGGTTTAATTCATATCACACGCGACGGTGGTAAGCATTGGATCAATATTACGCCAACAGATATGCCGAAAAACACGAGAGTAAGTATTATTGAAGCTTCTCGCTTTAACGCAGGTACCGCTTATATAGCAGCGAAGCGTTATCAAATGGATGACCGTACACCTTATATTTGGAAAACATCAGATTTTGGAAAAACTTGGAAAAAAATAATCACAGGAATTCGTGCAGACGATTATGTACACTCAGTAAGAGAAGACATTACACGCCCAGGTTTATTATATGCAGGAACAGAACATGGTGTATGGGTTTCTTATAATGCGGGAGAAAATTGGGAATCATTAAGTTTAAACCTGCCAGACGTTCAAGTTGCTGATGTACAAGTAACAGAAAAAGACATTGTGATTGGAACACATGGTCGTAGTATGTATGTATTAGATGATGTTTCTCCTGTAAGAACTAAAGACGCCGGAATTAAAGCGGGGCTTCATTTATTCAAGCCTTATTATGCAGTAAGAACTGTTCAAAAAGCAGTCTTTCAATATTATTTAGACTCTACTATTAAAGATTTAAAAATCGAAATTTTAGATGCTAATGGTAAACTAGTTAATAGTTTTGTGGGTGCTTTGCCAAAGGTTAAAAAAGACAGTGCTGCTACTGACGAAGACGAAGACGATCGCAAGCCTCAGCCTCCTACCATTAAAACCGGTTTAAATAAATTTGAATGGGATTTAAAATATCCTGCGGCTACAAATTTTAAAGGAATGATTTTATGGAGTGCTCCTGTATATACCGGTCCTACTGCAGTTCCTGGAAATTATCAAGTACGTATTAGTGCTGGTGGAAAATCTGTAACAGAGGCATTTGAACTTAAAATGGATCCAAGGGTACATGATGTAACAATAGCGGACATGCAGGAGAAATTCAAATTAGCAATGCAAATTAGAGATCAAGTAAGTATCGCTAATGAGGCAGTGATAAAAATTAGAGCAATTAAAGAAAAAATAAATGCAGAAGCAACAGCTGCTAAAACAAGCGTTTCAAAAGTGAATGCATTATTCATTGCTCAAATTTCTGCAATTGAAGAAAACCTATATCAGGTTAGAAACCAAAGTTCTCAGGACCCATTGAATTTTCCAATTAAGCTCAATAATAAATTAGCTTCTTTAATGCGTGTTGTAGAGTCTGGCGATTATAAGCCTACAGACGGTTCTTATAAGGTATTTGGGGAGTTAAAGGCAGAATTAGACTTGGAAATCAAGCATTTAGATGAAATTCTATCACTTAAAAATGCAAAAAAATAAGGAGCGGTTCTAAAAAATGTAATACCTTTACTCCATCATCAAGAAGCCTTTAGTGGCTGCCAACCGAGAGAGACGCAACTTTACGGTGGTAAAATCGATGAGGACTTACCTGTCAAAAACAAACGTAATTTCCTTTTTCATTTTTCTTGGCGTGAATTTTTAACCATAAAAATATCATACCATGTCAGATTCAAAAAACAAATCAGCTAATAAAGTTGAAAAACTAAATGTGCTGCTTAATGAGAATGCTTTGCTTTTTACAAAATCAAGCAATCGTATTTATAATTTAACCGTAAATACAAATCAAGATGGAATCATAGACGGATCGATCCATTTTGAATACCTACATAAAAAATTTACATGTGCAATTAGCTTGACTAATTCACATGTAAATTTAAAAGTATTGTCTCCATATTTATTAACTCCAACAGGTTTGTTCGAGCTTTCAAGTAAAGCAAGTAATACGGAACTAATTTATCTTAATGAGTTTGGTATTATTACTCAGCAAGGCGACGAAGCGATTGGTTGGTTAATAATGGACATCATTAATTACTACAATGACAGTAGACTTAAACCAAAGACCTCAAAGCTATTTAGACCAGAATTAAATTGAGTACAAGAATCATAATTATAAAATTATTTCAAGTTATTTTAATTACCACTTACTTTAACTCTACCTTTTTCATCGTCTGCGCCAGAGCTTTTCTTATTAATCGCTTTAAAGCTTTTGCCAAAGCGATAAGTAAAACTTAAACTAAGAATTCTTGAGTCTCTTTTATTACTAAAATCAGCTTCTGTTTTGCTGAATCGAATAACACCTGAAGGGAAATTGGTAAGTAAAATATCTCTTACACCTAACTTAATAGTGCCCTTCGTTTTAAGGACTTGTTTTTGTACCGCTAGGTTAAGTTGGCTTAATGGATTTATTAATAATTGACCCTCTACTCCTTTTGTTCTGTACCAGCCACTTAATTCAGCACTCCATCCCTTGTCAAATTTAAATTGATTGTTTAAACTTATTAAATACATGTCTGCACTAATATCTAATTTATCACCTGCCACGTCGCCTTTATAATTATCATGTGTATATGCTAGATAAATATTCGTTGAAAATATTTTTTTTGCTTCTAATTGGATATTACTTGTAATACCATAATTAGTTTTAGTTCCAATATTCGTGGTTTGCACAATGGTTGCATAGCCGTCCTGAATCATTGATTCCTGAAATATTTTATTTGTTACACTATAATTAAGGGTGGTGGTAATAAATTGATTATAGGTATATCCTAATTCAAAATTATTGGTGATTTGAGGTTGTAAAAAAGGGTTACCCTTATTATAAGTATAGTTGTCTAGGTAAAATATAAAGGGGTTTAGGTCCTGATAACTTGGTCGGTCTATACGCCTTCCAAAATTAATACTGTACTGGTTTTTATCACTCGCTTTATAAGTGATATAGGTAGTTGGAAACAGATTGGTATAGGATCTTGTAAAGCTAGAATCTGTTTTTAACGCATTCCCTTTTTGATATCCAGTGGCGTTGGTGTTTTCTGCTCTTAATCCCAATTGGAAACCCCATTTTTTTACTTCCTTACTAAGGTTGATATAACCAGCGTTTATGTTTTCTTTATAGTCGAACGAGTTTGTTTTATTATAATCAACGGTTTGTCCTCCTGGAATAATATTAAAAAAGTTTGCACCATTTGTAGTTTGCACATAACTTGACTTTGCACCCAATTCTATTTTGGCTTTATTTTTTAAAGGCTGACTATAATCTGATTTTGCAGAAAATATTTGAATATCTATAGGGAACTGTCCCAATAGTTCTTGCTTGGATCTAAAGCTATTGTTAGCATTAAACATTTGATTATTCAAATAGCTATCACTGTTTGAATTAAATTTACTCGCATCTAAATCCACGCTCATTTCTCTACCTACACTATCAAATTTATGTTGCAAATACAAATTAGCAGATACATTTTTCCACTTATTAGTGATATCATTGACAGACTTAACAATAGAGTCGGTAACATTGTTGGCATTTTTCAAATAACTAATATTGTTATTATTACTTCTATCTGGATTTATAAATCCGGTTATTACTGCACCAATATTTGTTTTGTTATTGATGGTATAATCAAAACCTATTTTAGCATTTAAATTATCTTTATTATCGTTTTTTGAATAAGAGCGTTGATCAAAAATGGCTTTTACATTATTATTGACGTCCTTGTATCTTCTTACAATTTTCAAATCATTAAAACCCTCCCAATTAGAATAACTCATGTTGGAAAAAATATTCAACTTATTTTTTCTATAATTCAAATTTAAACTATTACTATTTCTGTTATATTTTCCTTGTCCAACACTTCCATTATAAGTTCCATTAAAACCGACTGTTTTATTCTTCTTTGTTTTAATATTAATTACCCCCGCATTTCCAGCTGCATCATATTTTGCGGGTGGATTGGTCATTAATTCAATTTGGTCAATTGCAGTTGATGGCAAACTTTTTAAATAATTATACAAATCATTGGGACTTAAATAGCTAGGTCTCCCGTCTATCATGACTAAAACTGACTGCTTTCCTTTTAATGAAATATTGCCGTCCTTGTCTACACTTACACCGGGGGCTTTTTCTAACACCTCAATTACATTTGATCCCACATTACTTGGGGAGGCGTCCACATTAATTACGGTTCTGTCTATCTTTATTTCAATCATTGGCTTCTTGGTGGACACGATCACTTCTTTAAGCTTGTGTACACTATCGGTACTCATTAAACTCTTTTTGACCCAGGCACTGTCTTTGATAACTTTGTTAGTTTTTTCATTAACTGATTGAGCATTAATTATTTGTGTGCTTAAAAAGCTTGTAATAATAAAAGCTAGTATATATTTAGTTGATTTCATTTGTCTTAATTTGAAATAAAATTACGGAAGCAGGTTATACAAGGTACCATGTATTATGCTTAACGGTAAAAATTTACAGAGGAACGGTATTTTAACCAATTAGCCTTTAAGACGCATTTTTGATTCAATTGTTACAAGAATTGGTAAATAATCAACGATTTAAATAACTATTCCATCATATAAAAACGAGCCGCAGTCATATAAAATTTAAATTGCAGTTATTATCAATGCAGAGAACTATATCCCGTTGATTTTGTTATAGTAGAGCACCCTTTATATTATGATAGGACATCGATTTTTAAATTTTAATCCGAACGAAAACAGTAAATCGAAATTCGAACAATTACTGGATTTGTTTACTCAGATATTGACCTATACCAATGGAGAGGCTGGCGAAGCCTTGGACTGGCTGAATCAATTAGACCGTGAACATAAGTTAACAAATGACGAATATGGAATGGGTGATTTTATTGAAGACTTAAAAGAGCATGGTTATTTAAAAGAAAATGAACAAGATGGAAGTTTTAAAATTACTTCCAAGTCCGAACAGACCATTCGACAAAAAAGTTTAGAAGAGATTTTCGGCAAACTAAAAAAGTCAAAACAGGGAAATCATCAAACAACCAAAGCTGGTCCAAGTACAGAATTAAATCCGGATACACGGGCCTTCCAATTTGGTGATATGTTAGAACAAATAGATTTTACTGAGAGTATACGTAATGCTCAAATTAATAATGGAGTGGAAAATTTCACCATGAAGGAAGAGGATTTGATGATTCGGGAGAGCGATTTTAAAACACAAACTTCTACCGTATTAATGATCGACATTTCTCACTCAATGATTTTATATGGTGAAGACAGAATTACGCCTGCAAAAAAAGTAGCCATGGCACTTTCTGAATTAATCACTACTAAATATCCTAAAGACACATTGGATATTGTAGTCTTTGGAAATGATGCATGGAGTATTGAAATTAAAGATCTTCCTTATTTGCAAGTAGGACCTTATCATACTAATACAGTTGCTGGGCTTGAATTAGCGATGGACTTATTGCGCCGTCGTAAAAATCCTAATAAACAAATTTTCATGATTACGGACGGCAAGCCTACCTGTTTAAAAATTGGTAAAAAGTATTATAAAAATAGTTTTGGACTAGATCGAAAAGTGGTAAATCGTTGTATTAATTTGGCTGCACAATGCAAAAAATTGAAAATACCCATTACCACATTTATGATTGCATCCGATCCTTATTTACAAAATTTTGTACAAGAGTTTACCGAAATGAATAATGGAAAAGCATTCTTCGCCTCCTTAGACAAATTGGGTGCATTTTTATTTAATGACTTTGAAAGTGGGAAAAGAAAAACAGTATACTAATAAATAGATTTAATAAAGCATATGATGAAGATTGAAAAGATTAATACCTTAGGACAACTTAAAAAAAGTAAATACATATCCAAGTCTATCAAAGACGAGGTTAGAGATAATTTAATTAACAGTATTCAAAATAAAGAAAATGCCTTTACAGGTATTATGGGTTATGAGGATACAGTAATACCAGATACAGAAAGAGCCATCTTGAGTAGACATAATATTTTGTTTTTAGGACTACGCGGTCAGGCTAAAACAAGAATGGCGCGTCAAATGGTAGACTTACTAGACGAGTACATTCCAATTGTAGCAGGTAGTGAAGTGAACGACGATCCGTTAAAGCCATTAAGTAAGTTTGCACTTGATTTAATTGCAGAACATGGAGACGACACACCTATTAAGTGGTTGCACAGATCTGAACGTTATGGTGAAAAACTAGCAACGCCAGATGTAAGTGTGGCTGATTTGATTGGCGATATTGACCCTATTAAGGCAGCCAACTTAAAATTGAGCTTTTCTGATGAAAAAGTAATTCATTATGGTATTATACCTAGAAGCAATAGAGGCATATTTGTAATTAATGAATTACCCGATTTGCAAGCTAGGATCCAGGTTTCCTTATTTAATATTTTACAGGAAGGGGATATTCAAATTCGTGGTTTTAAATTACGTATGCCTTTAGACATTTTATTTGTATTTACTGCTAATCCTGAGGACTATACCAATAGAGGAAGTATTGTTACGCCATTAAAGGATCGTATACAAAGTCAGATTTTGACACACTATCCTAAGAGCCTAGAAACGGCTTTGTTAATTACAGAACAAGAAGCACATATTAGTGATGTTCAGAAAGAAAGAGTAGCAGTGAGTGATTTAGTGAAGCGTTTGGTAGAGCAGGTTTCATTTGAAGCTAGAAATAATGAATACGTAGATAAGAAAAGCGGCGTGAGTGCGCGTTTAACTATTGCGGCTTATGAAAATGCGGTTAGTAGTGCGGAACGCAGGGCTATCATGCACAATGAAAAAAAGACGCATGTTTGGATAAGTGATTTGTCTGGCATCATTCCTTCTATAACAGGTAAGATTGAATTAGTTTATGAGGGAGAACAAGAAGGTCCTTATGAAGTGGCATTGAATTTATTGAATAAGTCAATTCGTACCCAGTTCATACAATATTTCCCTAATCCTGAATTAGCGAAAACAAAACGTAATACTGGCAAAAAATCAGCAGACCAAAAAGCACCAGAAAATCCATATAAAGCAATTACTGCTTGGTTTGATGGAGGTAATCATTTGGATTTATTCTTAGACATGAAGGATGCAGATAAAATTGCTAACTTATATAAAGTAGACGGCTTGTATGGTATTGTAAAAAAACACTTTCCTCAAGCAAATGAAATGGAAGCTGCTTTATTAATGGAATTTGTTTTGCATGGTCTTTCTAGTTACTCATTGATTTCTAAAAAAATGATTGATGGAAAAATTGAATTTAAAGATTTAATGGGCAGTATCATGAATATGGGTAGTATGGGATTTGAAGACGATGATTTTAACGAAAGCGATTACCAGTAGTCAATTTGAAGAAATTTTATAAAGACTTAATTGTATATTGTATTTACATTTAACCTGCTTAGGTTTTATTAAATATTTAAATATGACAGTTAAGTCTTTTTTTATTGTAGCAATTGCTGTTGTTTCATGTAATGTTTTGTTTGCGCAGTCTTTTTCGTCGAATCAAATTCAACAATTAAAAGCACAAGCAACCCGTGTAAATATTATTAGAGACAATTGGGGTGTTCCACATGTATATGGCAAAACCGATGCTGATGCTGTGTTTGGAATGATGTATGTACAATGTGAATCTTACTTCCCAAGTATTGAGCAATCCTTAATAAGTAAATTAGGACGTGATGCAGAGCTGAATGGGAAGAAGTCCATTTACAAAGATTTACTTACTCGAATATTCGTTGATAGTGTTAAAGCAAAACAGTATTATAATCAATGTGCTCCCTACATGAAGCAACTTTGTGATGCGTATGCGGCAGGTATTAATTATTATATTTTAATGCATCCAGAAACTAAGCCACAATTAATATCACAGGTGCAACCTTGGTATATTTTATTGAATTCCATTTCAAGTATGGAGACTTTAAATATATTAGAAGCAGATGTACGTTCCATGTATCCAATAAAAATCACGAAGGACTTGGTATATCAAAATACAAAGCCATCCGAGGATACACAAACTGGATCTAATGGCTGGGCAATTGCTGGAAAAAACACAGCATCAAAAGCACCTATCTTATTAATTAATCCACATTCTGAATTTTATAATAGAATAGAAGTTCAGTTGGTAAGTGAAGAAGGTTTAAATGTTTATGGTGCTCCTTTTTTAGGGGATATGCATATATGGCAAGGGTTTAATGATTTTTGTGGATGGATGCATACTGTGACACTGTCAGATGCAAAAGATTTATATGCGGAGACTGTTCAAAATAAAAACAATCAATTATTATATGAGTACGATGCTAAATGGTTGCCAGTAGATTCTTCCTTTGTGACTATATTATATAAAGACAGTAATCTAGTTAAGTCTGTAGAATTTACAGTGTATAAAACAAAACACGGCCCCGTGGTTGCTAAAAAAGACAATCAGTGGATTAGCGCAAGTACCAAAATAGACAATGTTGAATTATTGTCTGTTCAATGGAATATCACTAAAAGCAAAACGAATAAAGAGTTTGTTTCTTATTTAAATAAAAGGGTGATGACAGGAACGAACACTGTTTATGCCGACAAGACTGGTAATATTGCTTATTGGCATGGCAACTTTGTTCCAATCAGAGACACTAGTTATGATTGGAAAAGAATTGTTCCAGGTAATACTTCCAAAACAGATTGGAAAGGTGTGCATAGTTTAAACGATATACCACATTTTATTAATCCTGTAAATGGTTTTGTACAAAACTGTAATTCGACCCCTATTTATGGGGCGGGTAAATTTGACAGTGTAATTGCAAGCAAACCAGAATATATGCATCCAGACGGTCATACGCCTAGAGCAATGAATGCGGTTCGTTTATTAAACAATATACACGCTGCCACTATTGACACCATAATTAATATGGCGAATGATAGTTATTTAATGTCTGGTGAAAGATTCATACCTGCATTATTGAAAGCCTATGAAAACTGCAAAGTCGATTCTGTAAAAAAAGCATTAGAAAAACCAATTGCTGAATTAGCTAAATGGAACTATCGTGCAGACACGAATAGTATAGCAACTACCTTGGCTGTATTGTGGGTGGAGAAATTAATGTACACCAGTTTAGAAAAATTAAAAAAACCACTTACTGCAGAAGAGCAATATGGTGTGATCAACGGATCTAATATTAGCTTAAATGGTGTGTCTGATGATAAGCTATTAGCATTATTGGGACTCGTTTTGAACGACTTGAAAAAAGACTGGAATAGCTGGGAAATAAGTTGGGGTAAAATAAATCGCTATCAAAGAAATGGCTATAAGGTGGAGCCCTCTGATGCAAAATCAAGCTGGGCAGTTACAGCAACACCTGGATTTATGGGTTCAACAAACGCTTTTGTAAGTAAGAAAGTAAAGGATACTAAAATAAGATATGGAGTGTCTGGGAATACTTTTGTTACAGCTGTTTCTTTTGGAAATAAAATAGAAGCTAAGTCAATTTTAACAGGTGGTAGTAGTAGTGATATCAATTCAACACATTTTACCGATCAGGCAAATGGATATATTAATCACGATTACAAGACAGTGTATTTTTACAAAACAGATGTTTTAAAACATCAAGAATCACAATACCACCCTGGTGAAGAAATAAAACCAAAGGCTAGAGCCATTATTAATCACACTGCTATATACGTAGTTGACTTAAAAAAATCGGGGGATTTTTATGAAAATATTATTGGATTAGACACAGTGCCAGAGCCATTTCATGACAATGCGCATATATGGTTAAGAACTTCTCCTATTAGTACCATGCATATTATTTTGGGTGCCGAAAAATTCAAAGAGTATTATAAAAATCAACATACTTGTTTTTCTGTTTCAGAATATGATTCCTTTATTACAAAATTACGCAAAGCAAATATGCCTTTTGAGGACGTTGCTGGTAATAAAAATGCAATCACTACTAGAATTGACGGTGTTCACCAAATTTGGCTACAAGATCCAGATGGATATTGGTTAGAAATAAATGACGCAAAGTTTTAAATATATATTAATCCAACTATACTTAAAATATATAGGACTAAAACCACTATTGAGTCAATACCTAGGTTAAAGTATTGTCTCTTAGAATGCCATTTCATGCCCGCTATATAAATAAGCGTCAATCCAATACCGACATAGGTTAAATAAATGTCTGAGAACTGTAAATGAGGAAGTATACTGTCGCCACTAATTAATGCTGCCATTAAAAAAAGGGAGGGTAGAAAGGCATTGCCACCAAAAATGTCACTCACCGCCATTTCGTAGTCTCTAATTTTTGCGGATGCAATACCCGTAGATATTTCAGGCAAAGCAGTACAAAAGGCTAAAATGGTAGAGCCAAAGAGTACCCCACTAATTCCCCATCTTTTACTTAATATTTCACCAGACACTTCTATTCCATATCCTGCAAATAAAGTTATGATAGCACCAATCACAACAATTAATATTGCAGAAGAAATGGTTTGTACTTTTTTTATATGTTTAACTCCAGTTGGATCTGAGTGAGATAATTTATCTAGAATTGTATTGGTGTTAAAATCTACCGTCGAAATTTTCCTTTGCTTTTTTAATGCGTGTATATTATATAAATGCTTGGTCCAGAAAATAGATCCAATCCAAAGAGCGGTCATAAACCACTCGTAAGGAGTTGCACGTAATAATTTGTATTCAATGGGTAGTTTATTAGCGACTAAAACAATTGTTAATATAATTACCACCGTCCAGCCCTCAACTTGTAAAATACTAGAATGTCCTTTATGAGTTAGGGGTGCTCTTTTTCCAACGCCAAAAGCGTCTATTAAAACAAGTACTACAGTTTGAATTGCAATACCCCCTAAGATATTACTAATTGCAATAACATATTCGTGTTGGTAGGCAGCAACAGCAGTAATAGCAATTTCTGGCAAATTAGTAATGATAGCTAAAAAAACAATTCCTCCAATAGCTTCTCCCCATCCATAATGATGCACAATGGTGTCTATAGCTTTAGTAAGTCGAATGCCAAAAATCCAAATCAAAGTAGCACATGCCAAAAAGATGCCGCCCAATAACCAACTACTTTGAATTAACATTTTAAATTTATTTTCTTAACACGATCGCCCCTATTTATAATCAAATGATTTTACTTAGTTAAGGCAGCTAAATAATCATGACTTCTTTTAAGTGCAATTTCGGGAGACTTAACAATGTCTTGCTCTACTACGAAATGCTTTACACCATTGGCTTTAGCGGTAGAAATTATATTTTTTAAATCCAACACGCCGTCACCAGCAGTGGTCATAAAATCCCATAGTTCTGTCCATTGTTTTGGACTTCCGCCGTCGCCAGAAAAATGAACTTTTTGCTTCATGTCTTTAACATGCATTAATCTATAGCGGTCCTTATGTGTCTTTAATAATTGTATTGGGTCTGCGCCACCTGCAGTGGTCCAGTATAAATCCATTTCAAAAAATACTAAACCAGGATCTGTGTTTTTAAATATAATATCTAATGGAATCTGTCCTTCCATTTTACTTAATCCATAACCGTGATTGTGATAGGCAAACTTGATGCCATTTGCTTTTGCCTCGGCTCCAATTTTATTAAACTGTTCTGCCATTCTTTTATAATCGTCTAAGGTTTTTCTTTTATCTTCTGGAATAGAAGGTAATACCACATAGGTATTTGCTAATGTTTGAGCCGCTTCTCCTAAAGCACCCATATTAGTAGAAAGGGTATCTAGGTCGGTATGTATAGAAGGCGTTATTAAACCATTGTCATTTAATAAGCCCTTTATTTCTTGTATGTTTTGTCCAAAAAAACCACTTCCTTTAAAACCAACTAAATCGCTAACAGCAGCCCAGCTTGCCTTTGCTTTTTCTGTACTAAAAGAATAAGGTCCATACAATTCTATTTCCTTATAACCCATGCTAGATAACATTTTAAATGAACTAGCTACATCGGCTTCTAATAATTTAGGCAAAGAAAACAAGTTGATTCCAATATTAGTTAATAAAGGACTGGCGTCAGAAAGTAAGGAACCTGGTGCAGCAAAACCCTTTGTTAAAAATAATCCAGCAATGGATGCTTTGGCCCCTTGCGCTAAAAATTTTCTTCTGTCTAGCATAGCTTATCATTTTAAGTATCCTAAGTTACTTAAAATATGATTACAATTATTAAACCTAGTTGAACTAGATGCTTTAATTTTACGATACTAAACAGCTTTAATTTGAACGCACTAACTACTTATATAGACAAACAATATTTACCATTAGCAAGTGCCGGAGTGCCTGCTACAGATCTTTTGGTACAAAGAGGGTATGGTATTTTTGATTATTTAAGAGTTGCAAATAATAAACCGCTGTTTTTGGAAGACCACTTAGATCGTTTTTACAATTCAGCTGCTATAATGCGTCTAGACATTACAGAAACTAGAGCAGAAGTTATTAAAATTGTACACCAATTAATCGAACAGAATAATTTGCCTTATAGTGGTATAAGATTGATTATCGGAGGAGGAGACTCGGCAGACGGTTATCAAATCACTGCACCAAGATTATTGGTTTTACAACAGCCATTAATTGCGCCAGCAGATAAGATGCCATTAAAGGGTATTAGGCTTGCTAGCTATGATTTTCAGCGACAATTATGGGAGGTTAAAACTACTGATTATTTAATGGCTATATGGTTGCAACCTTGGATGAAATCACAAAATGCGGATGATATACTTTATCATCAAGCGGGCATAGTAAGAGAATGTCCAAGGTCTAATTTTTTCATGATTAAAGACGGAACGCTTATCACACCTGCCACTCATATGCTTAAAGGAATTACCCGCAAAAACATCATAAGCATTGCTTTGGCTAATAAAATTAAAATAGAAGAGCGCGCAATAACCATTGAAGAAATAAAAATGGCAACGGAAGCTTTTATATCAAGCTCTACAAAAAGAATTACTCCGGTGTGTCAAATAGACGACTATATATTACCACCCATCAACGATCAATCACTTTCCTTTAAAATATTTGAACTTTTAAGGGAGAAAGAATTACATTAATAAAAGAAAATTTTTTTTTGCAAAAAAATAGCCTCGTATTACGAGGCTATTTTTAAAAAAGACATTTTGAATATTATAAACAAAGACCGCCCTTTTCTATTTATAAAACTTTTACACGCATATTTTTAAATCTCACCACATCGCCGTGTCCTAAAAATCCAATATGGCCGGTTGTTCTAGTTAAACCTGGATGTTCTTTATGGTCTAAAGTGCCATTCTTTGATGCTTCTTTAATATCCCCTTCTGTAATAACTGTTCCATTTAGGGTCACTTTTATTTTGCTGCCATTGATCATAATCTCTTCCTGATTCCATTCACCTGTTGGCAATAAGTATCCTCTTTTTGCAGGAATTACACCATAAACAGATCCATGATATTGATAAACATGCAAGTCCTTATAAATAGGCGCTTCATTGTCTAAAACCTGTATTTCCATTCCTACATAAGCAGCATCCCCTGCTGGTGGAGCGTGAATACCAATTCCATTATTAGCACCTGGTGTTAGTTGAAATTCAAATCGATATACAAAATTTGCATACTCATTGTTGGTATATAAATTTCCACCATTACCGTCTTCTGGATTTACCACTACTGTTCCATCCGCTACGATATAGCCTGTTTTATTACCGCGCCATTGATCGAGATTAAGTCCATCAAATAAAGACACAAATCCTTCTTTCTTTTCTATTTCGGAAATTTGTACCGGTTGGTTACTTGGAATTTCTTTGATATAAATATTTCTATAAGCTACATAAGTACCATGGGCTTGTAATTCAATTTGTTCTTTTTCAAAAATAGGCAATGCTCTGTCCCAATAGTTTTCTAATATTATATTGTCGGTAACTAAAATGCCATTTAAGTAAACAGTTACTTTGTTACCCTTCATTATAATATGAAAATTATTCCATTCACCTATTTTATTATCTGCTACAACTAATGGGGTACTTTTATTTTTTTGATTATTATATAATCCGCCACTACCAACTTGCGCCCCTACCTCGTGCCTACTTGTATCCCAAATTTGTACTTGTGGAGAACCTCTTAAATAAATACCTGCATCGCCTTGTTCTGTAATTTTCCAGTCTACATACATTTCAAAATCTCCATATTTTTTTTGAGTACATAAATTATCACCATGCCCTGTGAAAACTAATATACCGTCTTTTACCACCCAGTCATTTTTAATTTTTTCATCTGCCTTTACTTGTAAAGCTTGCATTGCAGAATCAGATTGCCTTGATCGATAAACAGGGTTGCCAACTAAACCCTTCCAGCCCGTCAAATCCTTTCCATTAAACAAACTAACAAAACCATTATCATAAGGAAGTTTTTTTAAGTGCGCTTTTAATTTGTTTACTAATATGGCACTATCAACGCCTTTAATTAATGGCAATGCTATTTCTAACGCAGCTCTAACGTTAGCACCTTTTATAGAAGCATCTTCTAGTGCAAGTCTAGTAATAATTGAAGCCGCGTCATTATTTATAGCCTCGTTAGTTAAATATTTACTTACAAATGCAAAACTGCTATAACCTGGGATATGAGCAACTTTTGCTAATATTCTTTTTTGCTGAATTGGATTTTTTGCCAATTCCATTTCATCCTGTAATTGCAATAATTGTTGTACCCCATTTAAGTTGCTAGCTTTAGCTGCTATATAAATTGGAACTGCGGGCAATGAATTATTTCTTGCATCTACAATAGCAACATCTGTTAATAAAGCTAATTGTGTTGTAATGAATATTTTTGCATATTCCGTTTTTGCTTTTTTTAATTGCTTACCTAATAATTTTATTACTGAAGCTTTTTGAATTGTATTTAAAGAAGCTTTATTAACAAAAGCATTCAATGCATAGGTAGCTTTTAATTTTAAGGAATCTTGGGATTGCTGAGCCTGGTCTAAGTAAGAGCATAATTTTTTCCATTCGATTTTACCCCAACCACTCATTGTAGTAAGCGCTCCGTCAATTTGGTTATGCTGCTGGTAAGGGAATACGCTTATGGTAGTATTAACGGAATTATCTGTTTGCTGTGCAATTAAGTTACTGCAAGTAATTATTAGAACAAGTAGTATAGAAAATATTTTTTTCATAGTATATTTTAGTGGAGACATTATAAAATTAAATAGTCCATGGTCCACGCATTGGTGGGTTAATTAAAGCATTCGCTTCTGTATCGTCAATAAATAATTGATTTACTGGATCAAACTTTAAAGTTCTTCCCAATTGCAATGCAATCTTGCCCATATTAATTATAGTACATGACCTAAATCCATTGGACTCGTTTAAAGCAAATGGAGTTCTATATTTAACGGAATCTAAGAAATTAGTAACCTGTGGTTCTGGGTCAGGCATCATGGCTAATTTCTCTTTTAAATTAGGAATGGTAGATTTGAAACCATTGAACAACTTTCCATTAGGTCCTTCTATATAGGCAGCGTTAGGATCTTTTGCTTCCCCATCTAAAATTATTTTACAACCGTCTTCATAAGTGTAAGTAATCTTTCTCCATGTACCGCAAGCATCTGGATGTTGTTGTTCCGCATCTACTTCTACCAAAACAGGACTAGTATGATCCTTGCCCAAAAAATATTGAATGGGGTCAATATAGTGTTGTCCCATGTCTCCTAATCCACCTCCATCATAATCCCAATAGCCTCTAAATGTTTGATGTACTCTATGTGCATTATAAGGTTTGTAAGGAGCTGGTCCTAGCCATCTATCATAATCTAATTCGGGTGGAACTGCTTGTGCTTCCAAATTGGTTTTTCCTACCCAATAAAATTTCCAATCAAATCCGGTGGTCTTACTCACTGTTACGGTTAATGGCCATCCTAATAAACCAGACTCTACTAATTTCTTAATTGGTTTTACGGTAGTATTCATGCCGTAAAAATTATCTTCAAATCGGAACCAGGTATTTAGTCTGAACATATTGCCGTATTGTTTTACGGCTTCCATTACACGCTTCCCTTCTCCAATAGTTCTTGTCATAGGTTTTTCACACCAAATGTCTTTTCCTGCTTTTGCAGCTTCTACTGCCATTATTCCATGCCAGTGAGGCGGCGTTGCTATATGCACAATGTCCACTTCTGGTAAAGCAATTAATTCTCTGTGATCATGAAAAGTTTTAACACCCCCGCCAATACTATTAGCGACTTCTGTTAAATGGTTCTTATCTACATCACAAATTGCTACTACTCTAGTACCAGCATAAGGAATATGACCTCTGCCCATGCCTCCAACACCAATAATCCCCTTTGTTAGGGTATCACTTGGCGCTAAAAATCCCCTTCCTAATACATGTCTTGGTACAATAGAAAATCCAGCAACAATAGCTGCTGTGTTTTTTAGAAACCGACGTCGACTGTTTTGTTCTGATTTTTTCATTGCAAATAATTATGTTCGAAAAATTAATTTTTATTTCTAATAGCTATTCCTTTACGTGTGCCATTATGAGTTCCATTGTCAATGGTTACTGCGCCATTTACTAAAATATATTTAAAACCCTTTGCGTACTGATGCGGGTTTTCAAATGTAGACATATCCGCCACTTCGTTTTCGTCAAACACAACTATATCAGCAATAAATCCTTCTTTTAATAATCCCCTTTCTTTTAAATTAAATTTATCTGCAGGTAAAGAGGTCATTCTTCTAATAGCTTCTTCTAAGCTGATTACTTTTTCTTCCCTTACGTATTTTCCTAGTACACGTGAATTAGTTCCGTACGCTCTTGGGTGTGGTTTACCCGAACCTAATACCGCAATCCCTGCATCACTTGCTATCATATTGTATGGGTACTTCATAATGTTTTTTACGTCCTCTTCGCTCATGCCATGATATACCATTTGTGCACCACCTTGCTCCATCATTTGAATGATAGTTTCTGCTTCTGCTTTTTGATTGTGCTTATTACCGCGTAGTAAATTAATTTCTTCAATGCTTTTTCCATTGTAAGTACTATCTGCTTTATAATTAGCTACTACGGCATATCCAAAATGTTTTAGTCCTCTTTTTTTAATAATGCCAATGCTATGCGCTCTTACTCTTTCTCTAATATCTTGATTTTTAAATCTTGCTAAAATAGAATCTTGCCCGTCTGCTAAAACCCAGTCCGGCAAGAGTACGCCAAGGTTGGTACTGCTTGCTGTGTAAGGGTATTGGTCAATGGTAACGTCTATTCCTTCTTTTCTTGCATTCTCAATTAATGGAATAGTTTCTTTACTACGACCCCAGTTATTTTGTCCACTTACTTTATAATGCGAAATCTCAACAGGAATATTTGCAGCTCGTCCTATTTGAATGGCTTCATTTACTGCGTCTACCACTTTATCTTCTTCATATCTAATATGAGAAGCGTACACGCCACCATTTCCTGCAATTACTTTTGCTAATCTTACCACTTCCTCAGTTGGAGCATAGGTACCTGGTATGTATATCAGTCCAGTTGACATACCCACCGCACCGTCATTCATTGCTTGTTGTGCTAAGTATTCCATTTTCACTAATTCTTCTTCCGTTGCGTTTCTATTAGCAGTTCCCATGGCTTGTTTACGAATGGTATTATGTCCAATTAAAGAAGCTACATTAATGGAAGTTCCAATAGAGTCAATAGATTTAAAATAAGTATTTAAATTGTCGGCTGACCCTCCACAGTTTCCTGTAACTACGGTAGTTACACCGTCATAAATAAAATTCGATGCTTCTGGGTTTCTTAATTCACCACCTTCAATATGTGCATGCACATCTATAAAACCGGGTGCTATGATTAAGCCTTTTGCATTTATTTCCTTTGTCGCCTTCCAGTCTTTAAGCTGCCCAATAGCTATAATTTTATTTTTAACAATCGCAATATCTTTATACTGCCAGTTATTACCAGTGCCGTCAATCAGTTTTCCGTTTCTTATGATAATATCTGCTTGTTGTGCATAGCTTATAATAGAAAGTAGTAACACTACAACACTTAATTGAATTTTTTTCATGGAGTAAATTGTAACTCAATTTACTAAATACTAATTGTAAACCACCTACTTTATTTGATAAAGTCATTTATAATCTTTGCTGTTGCAAGCGGGGCTTCTTCCATTGGTATGTGTCCAACATTTTTTATCAAAACAGCTTTACTCCCTTTAATGTCTTTTTCAAATAAATATGCGTTTTCGCTACTTATTAATTGATCTTTTTCTCCAAAAATTATTAAAGTAGGTTGTTGTATCTCCTTTATTCTTGAAGTTTCTTGTTGAAATCCGTATTTAAAAATACTCAATGCGGCTTTTCTGTTTCCCTCCACTAACAATAATTCATGATAGGTAGTAATCCGATTTTCTGTCACTAAACTTTGATCAAAAAAAACGGTTTCCAAACTTTTTTTCACTAAAATTCTAGGTGTTATAAATAGTAATAAATTATTTAAAATTGGAATTTTTGCAATTTTAAAACCCAATGATCCCTGTTCATTTTTTTTAGGATAGCCACTTGCATCTATGAGTATAAGTTGATGTACTTTATTTGGATAATCTAAGGCAAAATGCCATGCAATGCCTCCTCCCAGTGAATTTCCTGCTATAATACAATGTTTAACTTGTAGTTTATTTAAAAATGCATTTAAGAATTGACTATAAAAAGGGTAACTATATTTATTTTCTTTATTGGGTCCTGTAAGTCCAAATGCAGGCATATCTAAACGAATGATCCTTTTATTTTTGGGTAGTAAAGAGACCAAACTATCCCAAGTGTTTAATGAAGAAGAAGTGCCATGTATCAAAAGAATGGGTAAACTATCTGTATGACTTCCTTCGTCTCTGAAATGCACTTGCATATCCATTAATGGCATAAACTGAGAAGCACTATTTGTATATTTGGCTTTTAATTTTTCTCTCGGGATATCTTTTTGAGCAATAGCAAAAACAAGCCCACTAACTATTATAAATAATATCAAAAAAATGTAACTGATATGTTTTATTAATTGCTTCATAGGTTTTATGGTAAATTTTAGAATATTAAGTTTTATAGTTCTATTTCTCTCTCAAATTACTAAATAGGTTATTTAAATTATGTAATTTAGACCTATCAATTTTTAAATATGAAAAACGCCTTTGGGATCTTATTGCTTAGTGTAATAACTACATCAACATTAATTGCACAACAAACACAGAAACCACCATTGCATGGTAAAAACTGGATGGCCATTACAGGCAAGCCATTGGCTGCTACTGCAGGTTCCATGATTTTTCAAAAAGGCGGGAATGCGGTGGACGCTGCTTGTGCTATGTTGGCTTCCACCTGTACTATGTGGGATGTATTAAGCTGGGGTGGTGAAACACAAGCTTTGATTTATAATCCAAATACTAAAAAAGTCATTGCTATTAATGCAATGGGGGTAGCCCCTACAGGTGCCACTCCGGAATTCTTTAAAAGCAAAGGCTATAATTTTCCTCCTGAATATGGTGCATTAGCTGCTACCACGCCAGGTACACCAGGTGGTATTTGTTATATGCTTTCTAATTATGGAACGATGAGTTTGAAAGAAGTATTGGCCCCTGCTATGGAATTAGCAGCAGGGTACCCTATTGAAGCTCAAACGGCGAATAGTATGGAAAAGGGTAAAGCAAAAATTAAGGAATGGCCTTATAGTAAAAAAGTTTTCTTGACACATTTGGGTCAAAAAAGAGAAGCACCAGAAGCAGGTGAAATTTTTGTTCAAAAAGACTTATTGAATACTTTACAGAAAATGGTTGATGCAGAACAAGAAGCGTTGAAAAAAGGTAAATCTCGTAAAGAAGCTATTGCTGCTGCTTATGATCGTTTTTATAAAGGCGATATCGCTGACGAATTTGTAAGAGGTGCACAAGAACAAGGCGGATTAATCACTAAACAAGACTTAGCAAATTGGAAGCCTGTGGAGGAAGACCCAACACATATCAATTATAAAGGTATTGAGGTATACAAATTACAACAATGGACCCAAGGCCCTGCTTTATTACAAGCGTTAAATATTTTAGAAAACTTTGATTTAAAAAGTATGGGATATAATTCTTCAAGATATATCCATACTATTTATCAAGCAATGAATTTAAGTTTTGCTGATCGTGATTTTTATTATGGGGATCCTCGCTTTGCTGTAAATCAACCAATGCAAGGTTTATTAAGCAAAGCCTATGCGAAACAAAGAGCTTCTGAAATTAATTTTGTTGCGAATAATCCAAATGCAGGCCCAGGGGATCCTTATCCTTTTGAAGGGAAACAAAATCCTTATTTAAACTTATTGAAGTCAAGAGGGTATACTCCTACAACTGATTCAAGTAAGTCAAGAAGTTTTGTTCCTGCTCATGACGCAGTTGCAATGGTGAGTAAGCCAGACGCTGAATATATGGATCGCTTGTGGCGCGGCACCACTACAGTTGAAGCTGCTGACAAAGAAGGTTGGGTAGTTTCTATTACACCTAGTGGTGGCTGGTTACCTGCAGTAATTGCAGGAAATACTGGAGTAGGTATGAGTCAACGTATGCAAAGTTTTGTATTGGATTCAAATATTAATCCATTTAACGTAGTGGCTCCTGGTAAAAGACCAAGAGTTACTTTGACGCCTAGTTTGGCAATGAAAGACGGCAAACCAATGATGGCATTTGGTGTACAGGGTGGCGACACACAGGACCAAAACTTATTACAATTTTTCTTGAATGTAGTGGAATTTGGAATGACAGTACAAGAAGCTACAGAAGCGGCTAATATTAACACCAATCAATTATGGCTTTCTTTAGGGGGTTCTAAATTAGAAGATAGAAAACCTAAACCTGGTAATTTATTATTGAATAATAATGTGCCTGATTGGGTTCGTAAAGACTTACGTGGAATGGGCTATAGCTTGAGTTTTGAAGAAAGAACAAGTGGTCCTATAAATGCGATACTGTTTGATTGGAAACATGGTAGCATTTGGGGAGGAAGCTCTAACCATGGCGAAGATTATGGAATTGGTTGGTAAATTTTGCTGAAATAGGTTGAAGAAAATTAGCACTTAGTTAAGCTAATATTAATTGAAGTTTGTTATAAAAAAAGGGAGACTCTTTGGAGTCTCCCTTTTTAATGCTAGCATTTCTAAATAAATAAAAATTTACTATTTAATTTTATTTAGGTGTCACAAAATAGTCCACTACAAAAACCTTATCCATATGCGGTTTTAAAACGGCTTGGAATGCTTTGTGCGCTGCCTCTTGTTGATAACTCATTAAGTCTTTCTCTGAACTAAAAGTCAACACAAAGCAATGGGTAAAACCTTGATCCAAATGTTCTGGGCTCATATTCATTCCCCATTCCATATTTTTTACTTGCGGCACGGTACCATATAAATTATTAAAAGCTTTTGTTACAGCTGCTACTTCTTCTTTAGTGGAACTTGCTTTAAAAGAAAACAAAACCACATGTCTTAATTGAGTTGCAGGAGCTTTTGTATGTTGTGCAAATATGCTTGAAGTTGATAAAGCAATGACAAGCAGTAGTAATATTTTTTTCATTTGATTTTTTTGATTGATAATTATTGATTGGTTTATAAAAATTGAATTGGGTTATCGCAGATTCTGAAATCTTCATTAAATGTATTCATTAATATTAGATCCTGTGCATCTAATTTAAAACCGAGGGCTCCAAAGTTTTCAAGAAGCCTTTCTTTTTTAGAAGACTTAGGAATAGTGGAAACCCCATGTTCCATATGCCATCTTAAAACAATTTGTGCGGGCGTCTTTTGGTACTTATCACAAAGTGCAATTAACCTTGGGTCATCAAACTTTTGACCCCTAGTAATAGGAGAATACGATTGCAACTGAATGCCCGCTGTTTTACAATATGCTAATTCGTCTTTAAGAAATAACCATGGCGAGAATTCAATTTGATTTACTGCTGGCATTATGGTAGCGTAGGATTTTAGTTCTTCTAAAAAAGGAATTGTATAATTGGCAACCCCAATAGCGCGCACCCTTTTTTCTTGATATAGTTTTTCAAGTGCTTTCCAAGATTCTTTTCTACCTGCTTTAATAGGCCAATGTATTAAATATAAATCTACATAGTCTTGGTTTAGCTTTTTTAAACTATCGTCAAAGGCTTTTAAGGTTTGCTCAAAACCATGGTCAGTATTATTTAACTTGGTTGTTAAAAAAATATCTGCTCTTTTTACATGACTATTTTTTATGGCAATTCCAATTTCTTTTTCATTCTCATACATGGAAGCAGTGTCAATTAAGCGATAGCCAATATCCAAGGCAGTCTCCACTGCTTGCGCGGCTTCGTTTTGATACATATCATAAACACCTAAGCCCAACAACGGCATTAAAATACCATTGTTGAGCTTAGTGTTATTTGCATTCTCAGTATTATTTGAAATTACTGTATTATCGTTTTGCATTCATGTAATTTAATTACCATTTTTCAAGACCCAATAATTTTTTTCCTAAATCTGACAATACTGCAGTTTCATATTTTGTTTGTTCCCAGTTTCTTGGATCACCAGGGAAAGCATATCCTTCTGGTGCAACTCTGTTTTTCCAAGAAGTTACTCTCCACTCTTTTAAAGCGTCATTGTCTTCCTCTGCTGGCATCATAGAAATGTATTGTGCTATGCGCACTTTATCCTCACTTCTATTCGCTCTAATGCCATGTGGCTCCAAGCTATTAAAAATTAATAAATCACCCGCTTCTAATTTTACTTTTTCTGGCTCAAACCCGGTAGTGTCTGGTAAAAAACGATGACGGTCTGCTGGTTGCGTTAGTTTCCATGTATCGTAGGTTCTGAATAGTTCTGGGATACATTGAAAGCCTCCCATGTTTTCGTCTGTTTGATCTGCTAAAGCTAATACGCCTTGTACATTTACTGGTTTTGTCTCAGGGTCATAATCCCAATGAATGAATCCCTTGTATTCAAATCCTGGTTTGATAGGAAAATTCAAATTAGCTCTATCAATAGTTACCCAAAGTTTTTCTGTTCCCCATATATCAACAAAAGCATCATATACTTTTTGCATTTGTCTATTATTCCAAAAATGTTGATTGTTATAACACTCTACCATTCCGGTATAGGCCAATTCCTTCATTTGCATTTCTGCTCTTGGAGCGGTGTACCAAGTTGCTTTATTTTTTGGGTCCTTATCCTCAAACTCCCATATAAATTGGGCAGTTGCCAATGCTTGTTCGCGCGGCACCGCATTTTTAATAACTACATATCCATTATGTTTCCAAAACTTCCAATCCTCCTCTGTTAATACCCTTAAAGGTTTGCCATTCGTGCGTTCGTTTAAACTTGTTGCACTGCTTTTTGCAGTTGAAGGATTTCCTGGTATGTCCTTGTGGGCATTGGTGTTAGGTGCCATTGTTGGGATCATTGAAGGAGCCATTGATTTATTTTCCATAGCAAGTAATTGTTTTGATAAAGTAAAAGTACAACGCAAAAGGGCCTCCAAATTTTGCCTAAAATGGCTAAAATTTGCTCTATATTGATAAAATATAGCTAAATTGAGTCTAAGTCAGTTATTTTAGTCATAATGAAGCTAAGCTTAGAAAATATTAAACCAGACGCGGGAAGCTCTTTTAAAATCCTGCTTACCCCTAAATTGAATGAAATATTCTACTGGCATTTTCATCCAGAAATTGAATTAGTGTATGTAGAAGCGGATAAGGGGGTTAGACATATTGGGGATCATATAAGTACTTATCAAGAAAGTGACTTAGCATTGATAGGTTCTTATATACCCCATTTGAATTTTGATTATGGGGTAAAGGATGTGGTAGAAACGGTAGTGGTTCAATTTAGAGAACATTTTTATGAAGATTCATTTTATAGACAACCTGAAATGCAGTCAATTTATAATCTGTTTGAAAAAGCAAAAACAGGCATTGCGTTTTATGGAGCGACCAAAAAGCAAGCAGGAGCACAGTTAAAAAATTTATCAAGCCTTCCTCCATTTGAACAAACCATATTATTGATTCAGGTTTTTAACTTGCTTGCAAAAAGTGAAGAGTATACCTTATTAAATACAAGACCTATTGCGAAACATGCAGTTTTAAAAGACCAAGAGCGCATGCATAAAATTTACCAATACGTTGAACTGCATTTTAATGAACCTATAAAAATTTCGGCAATTGCAAAGCTTGTTAATTTAACAAATGCTGCATTTTGTAGATACTTTAAAAAATCAACTAAAATTACATACACTGAATTTGTAAATCAATACCGTATTAATTTTTCAAAAAAATTATTATTACAGGATAAAAATGTCACTGAAACATGCTATGATGCTGGATTTGAGAGCCTTTCTTATTTTAATAAAACATTTAAAAAAATTACTGGAGAAAATCCCTCTGCATTTAAGAAAAGAAAGGGAATGGATTAAATTTAGCTAATAATTTTTCCATCTTCCATTTTAATAATTCTATTAGTACGTTCTGCAAAGCTTTCGTCATGTGTTACAATTAGTAAAGTTTGATTTAGTTCACTTACTAATTTTGTGAAAATGTCAAAAACTTTATCACTATTTTTTTTATCTAAATTCCCTGTTGGTTCGTCCCCCATTATAATATGCGGATCATTTATTAAAGCCCTTGCAATGGCTACTCTTTGTTTCTCTCCCCCTGAAATTTGATTAGCTTTCTTGAATGCTAGTTTTTCAATATCTAATATTTTCAATTTCTCGTAGGCCCTGTGTTCAATTTCTTCCTTGGAGTATTTTGCTAATTTTTGTCCAGGCAACATTACATTCTCAAGTACATTAAATTCATTCAATAAGTAGTGAAACTGAAATACGAATCCAATTTTCTCATTTCTAATTTTAGCTAAAAAGGACTCATTGCTTTTGGGCATTAATGCTTGGTCTATAAAAACTTCCCCTTCATAGGCGGTATCCATGGTGGACAAAACATATAACAAAGTAGACTTGCCACAACCAGACTTCCCAGTAAGCGACACAAAATCCCCCTTGTTGATAGAGAAATTGATATCTGAAAGCACTTTGATTCGGACTGGGTCCTCAAAGTACTTATTGATATGTTTGGCTTCTAGTATAGTTTGATTCATTTCTATTTACCTCTAATTATGATTACAGGATCTATCTTACTTGCTTTGCGGGCAGGGAACCAACCGGCAAAATAAGTAGTGATCAAAGAAAATATAATGCCAATAATATAAAAATTGGGATTGTAATTAATAGGATAAGTTTTGATAGTCGGAAGTGCCGCCGTCACAAAGGGGATCTGGTCAATAATAGAGGAGATGATTAAACCAAATAAGAGCCCCACTAGTCCTCCGAAAATTCCGATACTTACTGCGATATAAATAAATATACTTTTAACGTCGGTTCCTGAAAATCCTGTGGCTTTTAATATGGCAATAGAGTCCATTTTTTCAAATATCATCATATTTAAAATATTGTAAATTCCAAAACCCGCAACTACCAATAAGGTAATACCAACAGCATAGGAGATTAAGGTTCTAATAAAGCTTCCTGTTTCAAATTGTGAATTTGCAGTTTGAATGTCTTCAGCATCCAATTCATATACTTTTGCATATTCTTTAGCTAATGCTGGAGCGAGTGTAATATCTTTTAACTTAACATCAATAGCAGTAATATAATCATTCGGCTTTATTAAAACCTTCTGCACTGTTTTGATAGAAGTATAGCTTTGAACATCATCAAAATCTTTTAGGCCAGACTGAAAAATGCCAATCACTTTTAATTGGAATCTTTCTCCTGTTGAAGTGGATATTTGAACTATGGTTCCAATGGAGGCGGTTAATTTTTCTGCTAATCCCTTCCCTAGAATTATGGTATTGGATTCGTTATTTAAATTTATGGCATCCCCTGAAGTAACATACTCGTTAAAATGAAACAACTTTGCTTCTTTAATAGGATCAATCCCGTTTAATGCTCCTGTAATTTCAGTGCTCCCATTATTAAAAAATATTTGAGCCGTTAACCTTGGTGTAAATCCAAGTACTCTGTTGTCAATAGCTAAATTTTTCATAATTGCCCCACTATTATAAAGTGCAATTCTAGCAGCGTCAGATTTTACGGAACTGATAAAATTATGTTTATCCTTAAATGCGGCTATATTATTAACTGGCTGATTTACATTTGGCTTAATGTCATTGTAAAGCTTGACATGAGGAGTTCGATTCAAAATTAATCCGTCAAGTAAATCATTTAGCCCTGACATAAAACTTAATAAAGTAATGAACATAGCAATGCTAAAAGTAACCCCAGTAGCAGCTACCAGCGTTTGTCTCCATCTTGCTAATAAGAGGGCTTTTGCAATATTAATAAGTATGCCTTTTTTCATTATGGCTTTATGATCTCGTCATTAACCTTGACGCCACTAATAATTTCTACTTTTTCATAATCCATTAATCCTGTAACTACTTTTCTTTTTTCTTTATTAGATAAGATAACATATTTATCTTCTACCAAGTAAGATCTAGGGATGGTAATGACATTAGGCTTGATCTCAATAATTATATTCGATTCAGCAGATAAGTTTGGATAAATATTTTCTGGTGTTTTAATAAAACTAGCATCTGCTTTAAATGATTTTGAACGCTCGTTCATGATAGGATAAATCTTATCAAGTGTAGCTTCAAAAGTTTGTCCTTTATAACTATCCATACTTACATACACCTTAAGTCCTGGTTTTACTTTAGCAATATCAAATTCGTCTATTTGTAATTCAACGTAAAAATTAGTTGCATCACCAACAACCGCTATTGCAGACTGTGTTGTTGCCATTTCCCCCATTTCCTTATTAATATTATAAACCCTGCCGCTTATTTGACTTTTAATAATAAAGTCATTCATATTAACAGCACTAATTGCTACATTTTTTGATGACTGGTTGGTTTGAAAGTCTAATTGCTTTTTCAAATCATCTAATCTTAATTTGCTAGCATTAAATAAACTACTTGCATTTTTATAGGACAACTCTCTTTGATCTAATTCGTTTTTAGTACCTATTTCCTGCGCCCACATTTTTTTTTGCCTTTCTAATAATGAGGCCTCGTTATCCATTTTTAATTTAGCAACGTCTAGTTCTGTTTTTGCTTGTTGTAATTTCTCTAGATTAGATTGTATTGAATTGTAATTTGCAGTAATTTTTGCATTATCATAGTTTAATGCAGCATTTGCATTATTCAATTTTAAAATGGGCTGCCCTTTTTTCACTAGCTGCCCTTCTGTTACAAAAATCTCTTCTACTATACCATTCACTTTAGTAAAAACATCATATTGGTTTCTGCTTTTAATAGTGCCTGATGCATAAACCGAATGTGTAATGCTTTCTTGAATTGGATATATTCCTGCATTTTTTTTGCCACATGAAAAAAGCAAAATAAAGGTGCTACTTACTAAAACAAATTTTAGTAAAAATGAATGTTTTAAAATCATATCTAAAGTTAAGACAAATCTTGAGTTTATTGGCCTGACACTTTGAATACAATCTTTTTGGTGGCGTCAATTTTAAGCCAAACAAATGCACCTAACAGCACAATAATTCCTATCCACAAAACTGGAAGGTAATATCCATATTTGGTTGCCATATAACCAAAGAATACGGTACTAAAATAAGCTCCTGTTAATCCTGCACTATTCATAGAACCCGAAATGGTTCCACTTTTATCGCCACCCATATCCATGGCAACCGCCCAGGCAACTGGAGCAGTAACATCCATAAATGCCATACCTAACCCTAATGCAATAATTGCTGTTAAATTATCAGTAACCAGAGCAGCGCTTATGATACATATTCCCGAAACAAATAAACCAATCATTGGTACTATACGCCTTCCCCATTTCTTCCCCCACTTCAAACAAGCTTTATCACTTAGCCAGCCTCCAGTAAAACAACCAATTGCAGCTAATAAATAAGGAACAGAAGAAGCCCAAATTAAAGTTTCCTTAGGGATATTTCTCCCTTTTTGTAAATAGGTATGAAACCAGCTTTGAAAAAAATAAGCTCCAATAGCATAACAAACATACATACCTAGTAAAAACCAAAGATTACTGCTTTTGAATCCACTGGCTAAAGATGTTTTCTCTGCTTGGGCTTTAACGGGAAGGTCACGATTGTCTAATATGAATTTTAACTCGTTTGGTTTAATGTTTTTAGATTGTGTAGGATCTTCTTTATGCCAGAAAACCCAAAAAATGGTCCAAATAATACCAATTACACCTAACACATAAAATGACATTCTCCAGCTAAAGTAGGCTTGAATAGGTAAAACTATAAAAGGGGTCAAAGCAGCTCCTAGTCGGGAAGCACCCCAAATTACTGCTTGAGCGCGCCCTCTTTCAAAACTTGGGAACCATTTTGATAAAACGATGGAGGTATTTGGATAGGCACCCGCTTCACCCATACCAAATAAAAATCGCACAACAATTAACATCATAAAACCATTTGCGAATCCAGTTAAGATGGTAAACAAGGACCACCATATTACCACTCGTATTAAAATTTTCTTGCCTCCAAATTGATCGCCTAGCCATCCAGTGGGAACTTCAAACGCTGCATAGGCAATTGTAAACATTCCTAATATCCATCCCCATTGTACAGTACTAATATGTAATTCATCCATGATATTAGCACTAGCACTTGACAAAGCCACTCTGTCCAAAAAAGTAATCATGGATAACAGCGATAAGGCCAATAATACTTGGTATCGTTTTTTCATATTAGCAAGTTACTAAATAAAAATAATCATAGTGAACTTGTCATTTACCTTCTGAAATTATGAATTCATTTAAACTATGTTCCATATTACCTAATGGGAACACATTATTATTGTTTGTTGGCAAAAATGGTAATCAAGTTGAATACTTTTAATTAAATAACACAAATGAAAAAAATTCTCTTCACAGCTTTTGTAAGCACTTTGCTTTTTGCTTGTAATAATGAAGCAGCAAAGAAAGAAAAAATCGCCAATGACAATATTAAGTTTTACAGTAACGTTTGGGAAGTAGCGATTAATGAGGGTAGATTGAGCATTTTAGATACTGCTTATGCTGCAGATGCTGTTTTACATACTAAGCCTGAAATTAAAGGAAAAGAAAACTGTAAATCCTATTACGCAAACTATGTAACAGGATTTTCTAATAGACAATTTATTGTAAAAGACATTTTTGCTCAAGGAAACAAATTGACTAAGTATTGGGAATTTAAAGGGAAGCATACTGGCAACTTCTTTGGTATACCGGCTACCAATAAAGATATTGACGTAATTGGATGTACAATTGCTACAATAGTTGATGGAAAAATTACAGAAGAACAAGACTTTTTTGATAATCTTGAATTCATGCAGCAGCTAGGATTAATGCCTCGTTAATTATTAGTAACAATTGATTTTATAAAAGCGGAAGGGGTTATTCCCTTTCGCTCTTTAAAAGCGTCAATAAATTTTGACCTAGAAGCAAAGCCTGCATTGCTTGAAATAGCTTCGATAGTAAGGTCACTTGCTCGGCCCTCCTCAATCAGTTTACAGACGAATTCAATTCTAATATTTTTTCTCCATTCACTAAAACTAATATTTAAGTTTTTGTTGAAGTAATTGGAAATGATACGTTCTGGAACTTTAATGTCAAATGACATTTGAGAAAGAGAGAAATCCTTTTGAATAAATGGAGCTTCTGTCAAATAACCGTTTAATATATTCTCAAAATCAGGATTCACGGAAGCCTCTTTCATTTTCTTCGGAATGATAGACTTGATCTCTTCAATAATACTATCTTTCCCTTCCTCCACTTGGTAGGAAATATTTCCGTAAAGAATTTTAGGAAATAAGAACAGAAAAATGTTTTGCATAAAAAAGCCTCCTCCACAAATTTCAAAATAGTATTTCATCGAAAAAATTTGAGTAGACGGAATACCCAATATAGTGAAATGATAACCATATAAGGTTGTCATATGGCCAATACTATTTACCGCAATCACTATCTGGATAAAACTTAAAAGATAAATCCATCTTCTAATCATAGCATGATTAGAAGGAAGCTTACCAAAGCTTTTAAAAGTCTTTCTACTAAAACTAAAAAAGTAGCCAATGGACAAAAGGGAGTATATCAACAAGTGAATCGACCTCGAGAATAGGATAAACTCAAAGGAAGCAAAGTAGAAGTTTAAAGTATAGTTCTCGGTAACATTTACAATTTCATGCGCAATTCTAGCTTTTTCATTAAAAGGCAGGGTGGTAAAAGGGAGGCAATTGATAATAGTAAGCAAGGCGGGTATTAAATGTATCCAGTCCCATTTCCCTAATTTGTTATTATCTGTCAATGTTGTTTTAACATAATAAAACAAAAGAGGTCCCAATAAATAGGACAAGGGAAGCCAATTTACAAAGCATACCCCTTCCCAAAAAAGGTCTTTTGAAAAATGCAAACCAAAATATACCATCACCACCAAGTTGCAACACAAAAAGAATAAGGCTAAGAATATAATGGACCTATTTAAGGAACTTAAATAGTAAAGAAGAATAAAAGAAGTGAAAATCCCAAATAATGGGAATAAAATAGCCATAAACCTCTGATTGTTATATGAATGTAAGTCAAGATATGAAAAATCTCAAAAATGGAGGCCAAATTTTAAATAAATGATTAATGGTCCAAAATGTTCCATTTTACCGATTTGGAACAAATTTGGGCCTCGTTTTTACTATGCTTCTATACTCAAAATTGTATTTTGACATACGATAAAGCTATTATAAATCAAAGGGTTAGATTAGTTACCCATCGAATACCCTCTATATCTCACCCTATAACAAACATTAATATAATAAATTAAATATATATGAAATATATAAGCGCTTGTCTTATAGGGTTTTTTATGATTTTTACTAACCTAAATGTCAAGGCGCAGTCCCTATCGGACTTTTTATTTGATAATTATCAAATTAAGGACGGGATTTCTCAGAGCTCTCCAATGTGTATTTATCAAGATAAAGTGGGTTATTTATGGGTAGGGAATCAGTCGGGTGTAGATAGATTTGATGGATATACTTTTAAGCAGTATACCCATGACAATAAAAACGTTTTCTCAAGATCAGGTGGCTGGGTATTAGATATCACAGAAGACAAAAATGGCAATATTTGGACGGTAGACAATTTTGGACATTTTTCAATTTTAGATAGAACAACCGACAAATGGACAAACTTTACAACTCCCATAAGAGATTCGCTATTTAAAAACAATAATAATCTTCCCTATTATATTGGGGCAGCTAGGAGCCTCTTTGTTGATTCAGTATCGGCTAAAGTATGGCTAGGCACAGTTGGTACTGGACTCGTTTCATATGATCCAAAAACTAAGAAATATGAACATTTCAATGTTCATGTAGAATCAAAAATGGGTGATTGGGCTAGAGAAAGAATAAATTATGTTAGGGGTATTGAAGCAGAAAAATTAGTAGTAGCCACAGATATTGGGCTGCAATTTTTTAATACCAAAACAAAACAGTTTTCAAAAATCATTAATTCGCCGGACTCCTTATTCAATGTACTACCAAATGATTTAAAAATAATTGGAAATACAATTTATGTCGCGACTAGATTGGGGGCGTTTATCTATAATATTAAAACTCAAGCATTACGTATTTTTAAACATGAAAACGGAAACAGTAATGCTTTAGCAAGTAATAATATTAATGGAATACATTATAGTAAGTCTAGTAATTATTTATGGTTGTCAATTGGAGGAGAAGGGATTGATATAATTAATTTATCCAATGAAAAAAACATCCATTTAAATATTCACAATGGGAAGGATAATGGAATTACTGAATCTAACTATTTCGATATTTTTGAAGACAAAGACCATAATATTTGGATTGGTTCAAGCATATCCGGATTGTTAAAATATGATCCGGGCAAACGAGTATTTGGATTAATGAATAAAAATTTTCCTAGTGATTTTAATATGGGTATTAGTGCTACTTGGGGAATTATTGAAGACAAAAAAGGAGTGCTTTGGATGGGAGAATATGTAACTGGCGGTGGTATACTTGCTATTGATCGTGTGCATAAATCGAAAAAATCATTTTTAAGAAATGAAAACGGGACAGCGCTTAGGACATGGAAGCTAATAGAAGACTATAAGGGTAATATATATGCATTCACGGGTGCTGCTAATGCTGTCGGAGGTCTCGTACTATATAAAAAGCCTTTTAATATGGAGGCATTTGATAAAAAAGGATTTACAAATGAGCTATTGTCAAATGTATCAAGTGCTGTCAATGGACTACATTTTTTAAACTACAATAAAGAAACCATATTAGCAGGGTTTAAGCCGGTTGTATTGGCGGATTCCAATGGAAAATTTATTTTCAAATATTTGAATTTACCTAAGGGCCTTGAAAAAGGAATATATGCAGTAGAACGAAAATCCGAATTTGAATTATATATATTAAACGAAGACGGCATTTTCTTGTTAAATGAAAAAACAAATATTGCAAAACCGTTAACAAAAAACATTTCATTTAAAGTAAATGAGGATTATTACTCTAGCCCAACTTTACATATAGTAGATGGGAAATATGCATTTATTGCAACTTATGGTAACGGCTTAATAAAGATTGACTTAGAAAAACAAACAAAAATATTTTTAACCCTAAAGGACGGTATTCCTAATTTATACTTATATGATATTCATGCAGGTAAGGATAATGTATTATGGATCTCATCTAATTATGGATTAATAAGATATAATCCTTATAATAATAAATTCAGGTCCTTTGGTCCTTCCGAAGGTGTTCAGGATTATGAGTTCAATTCTAACAGTTCCTTTAAATCAGCAAGTGGAGAAATATTTTATAATGGATTATTAGGACTTAATTATTTTTATCCAGATTCTATAAAAGTAAATACGAAACCACCAGCCGTAGTTATTCAAAAATTTTCATCCAGAGACACTACAATATATTTTGAGTCTTCTAATGTCGAAACACCTGTTAAATTATCTTACAAGAGCAACAACCTGTCATTTGAATTTTTAGCATTTAATTTTAGAGATGCATTGAAAAATCAGTATGCATACAAAATGGAAGGCTATGATGAAGACTGGATTAATTCCGGAACACGCCGATTTGCTTCTTATACTAATTTAAGAGAAGGGAAATATATATTTAGAGTTAAAGCAGCCAATAGTGATGGTGTATGGAATGAGGAAGGCGCAAAAATGACAATTATTATTTATCCTCCTTTTTGGAGAACCTGGTGGGCTTACTTGTTATATTTAATTTTTACCATTGGATTTATTTATGCTTTCTCAAAATATAGAGAAAAACAGCAAATAAAAAAATTAGAAGATGAAAGAAAAAATGGAGAACTAGCGGAAGCAAAAGCATTACAGGAAAGATTGCTTCCCAAGCATAATCCAAAAATTGAACATCTTGATATTGCTACTTATTTAAGAACATCAACAGAAGTGGGAGGAGATTATTATGACTTCTTCCAACAAGCAGACGGCTCACTATATGCAATTTGTGGAGACGCCACTGGTCATGGAACACCTTCTGGAATGTTGGTTTCTATTACGAAAGCGGGTTTAATTGGCCTTCCTCAAATGGAGCCTCACAAAATGTTATCTGCGCTAAACTCAGTTGTTAAGAAAGTGGATCTTGGAATTTTAAGAATGAGTTTGAATATCGCCTATTTAAAAGGGACTGAGCTTGTTTTAAGTTCAGCAGGCATGCCTCCCTATTTTATCTATAGAGCAGCCGAGCATAAAACGGAAGAGATTATGATTTCTGGTATTCCACTTGGAAGTTTTAAAGAAGTGAATTTCGATCAAATCACTACAACATTTAAATCTGGAGATATATTAGCAATTATTTCTGACGGACTTGCAGAAGCACCAAATTTAAACGGGGACTTGTTTGATTATGCTCGTATTCAAGATATCATTAATGAAAACAACCAAATGAGTGCAAAATCATTAATTGAAGAATTAATAAAACAGGCCGATGATTGGTTATCAGGTAACCATAACCCAGACGATATCACCATTGTAATGATTAAACATAAGTAATAAAATAATTCATTTTTTTTAATATAAGTAACGAAAAAATTTATAAGAATAAAATAAACAACATGAAACAACCAAGTGTGGAACTCAAGTTGCCAATCATTCCTAATATGGAATTAATTGCAACACAAACTGCCGAAGTTATAGCAAGGCATATGCATCTTACAGAGGATCAAGCAGGAGAAATTAGCATGGCACTAATTGAAGCTTGTATCAATGCTTTTGAACACTCTAAAGCAGAAAATAATGTATTTATTCATTTTCTAATTGAAGAAGACTCATTAGTAGTTAAAGTAATTGATCAGGGTATTGGATTTGATAAAACAAAAGTTGAGATACCTAAGATCGAAAATAAAATTGGCAAGGACGAGCGTAAGCGCGGCTGGGGCTTACAACTAATTCAAGAATTAATGGACTCTGTAGAGTTTGAATCTAACAGTGAAGGAACCACAGTGACAATGAAAAAAAACATAACGAAATAAGAACAAAAAATATTCAACTAATTAAATACATATTATGAGCGACTTTATAAAAAGCACTAAAGAATCTAATCAAATTGTAATCATTGAAACAGATGGTTATTTAAATAATGAAGGTGGTGAAGCTATCTCTGCAATTTGTTATGACAAAATGAAATCGGGCCAAAATAAATTTTTAATTAATATGGCGGCAACTAAAGTGGTAAACAGTATTGGTGTTTCTATCTTAATTGAGATCATCGAAAAATTACAAGAAGTAGATGGTAAAATTGGCTACTTTAATTTAGCACCAATTGTATCTAAAACTTTTAATATCATGGGGCTTACTAAATATTCAACAGTTTTTGCTACAGAAGATGAAGCAGTTAGTGGACTATAATGAGTAAGCAGTTTAATATAAATGAGTTACAATTAAAGTATCTTGAATTAGAGACTTTATTGGACATTACTAATGAGCTAAGCTCCTTTGAAAATGTTTCTGTATTGTTAGAAGAGATATTAATAAAATCTTGCGCAGTATTAAATGCATCCTCTGGAATGATATTAATGCAGAATAATAATTCTGACTTATTTCAAATTGAGGCAGAATTTAATATTGACGTTGAAGCCTTGAAGGGAATTATATTTAATAAGAAAAGAGGTTTTTTTAATGAAGTGAATCAAAATCGCAAAGCGATTAATGTAGAAATTTCAAATGACCCTTTTTTAACCAGAACTAATTGTACGCATGGTTTAATAGCACCCTTACTGGACAAAAAAGATCTAGTAGGGGTGATAATTTTGTTCGATAAGGAATCAAGAGCAGGAATTTCGGCATTTGAAGAGTCGGATACCAATATGCTCTCTGCTATTGCAACACAAGCGGGAGTAGCATACAATAATATTAAACTCATTGAAAGTATCAAAGAGGCTAAAACCTTTAATGATAACGTCATGCAGTCTATTGTTACAGGTGTGTTCACGACTAATTTAATGGGAGAGATTAATCATGTTAATAGAGCGGCTGCTGCAATCATTAATTTAGATAGGGAAGTGGTTATTGGCAATCACTATGAATATGTTTTTGAGTCTAATGAAATTATTAATGAGCTTATTTCAAAATGTGAATTAGAATTAGACACGGTGTCTGAAACCGAGGTCCAATTAGACTGCAATGGCAAAATTACTGCTGTGAATATTTCAGTTTCGCCTTTGTTGAACGATATTAATGAACCTATTGGTTCGGTTGTGGCAATGGAGGATTTATCGAATTTGGATAAATTGAAATCCACTTTTAAAAAGTATGTGTCTAAGCAAATTGTAGATCAGCTTTTAGAAAACGACGACATGCTTAATTTAGGCGGTCAAGAACAAGAAGCTACTATCTTGTTTTCTGATATCAGAGGTTTTACTTCTATGTCTGAAACCATGGCGCCGAACGAGGTAGTAGAAACCTTGAACGATTATTTCAATTTAATGATTGAAATAATTTTCAAGTACAATGGCACATTGGATAAAATTATAGGGGATGCCCTTATGGTTATTTATGGAGCTCCTAATTCCACCGATAAGGATACGGAAAATGCAGTCCTTACTGCCATTGAGATGCAAGAGCGCTTAATTGAGTTTAATCAACAAAGAATAATACATTCTAAACTCCCAATCACTATTGGCATAGGTATTAATAGAGGTAAAGTGATTAGTGGAAATATTGGGTCAAGACAACAAATGAATTTTACTGTAATAGGTGATTCTGTAAACCTAGCGTCACGCTTATGCTCTGTTGCAAAGGCAGATGAAATTATTGTATCAGATACAGTTTGGAAACATGTGAAGCATAACAAATTGCTCAAGAGTAAAAAATTAAATCCTGTTAAGGTTAAGGGTAAGGTAAAGCCCATTGAAATCAAAGATGTACTTTATGAACGTCCTCCATTTGATTATGAAGTAGCATTTGGTATGATAGAATCTTTTTTGATTCATAACCTACCTAAGGACTATACCTACCACACTATTCATCATATACGTGATGTAGTAGTTCAGTCTGAACGAATTGCAAAGAAAGAAAAAATTAATAAAGAAGACATAGCTGATTTAAAATTAGCAGCTTGGTTACACGATGTAGGTTATATATGGGAGCCAGGGAGACATGAAGGCAGAGGCGCAGAATATGCAACTACTGTATTGAATGCAATGGATTTCCCCGTGAAAAAAATTAATAAAATCACAGGGATGATTATGGCTACTAAGATTCCCCAAAGTCCTAAAAATATTTTAGAACAAATTATTTGCGATGCCGACTTAGATTATTTAGGAAGAGAAGGTTATGAGGAAAATAGCCTGCTATTATTACATGAGCTTAGGCTAAAGAAAAACGTTACTGAAAATGACTGGATAAAAATTCAGGATCAATTCTTAACAAAACATTCCTATTTCACCAAAACATCGAATACAACAAGGAACAAATTAAAAGCTACCGCATTAGCTACTATTAAAAATAAATTAAAATCCTAGAATTATGGCAGAAGCAGGACATAGCGCGAATAAATTACATTTTCAATTAGATCGCATTTCATTTTTTACGGATGGTGTTTTTGCTATTGCAATTACATTATTAGTAATTGAATTTAAAGTGCCCGTTATTGAACATGCCACAGATCATGTTTTGTGGGAATCTTTAAAAGAAATGGCTTGGAAATTATTAGGTTTTATAATTAGCTTTTGTATTGTTGGTTATTACTGGTCTGTTCATCACAGAATTTTTGGGTATGTAGAAAAATATACGACACGTTTAATATGGTTAAATTTATTATTTCTTTTTTCTGTGGTGTTACTACCCTTCACTTCTGGACTTTTGGGCGAATATGCGGCCGACAGTGAGTTGCACTTGCCATATGCAGTGTATGTTATTAATATTTGTTTAACAGCAACTATGAATGCTATTTTATGGTTTTATTTAACCAATCACAACTTGGACATTTTTACACATAAAATTTCTAAAGAAAGAGTGCTATTGGGTTTTTATTTCACATTAGTGGTCCCAGTTATTTTTCTTATTTCATTAGGTTTAGTTTTTATAAATCCAACTATAGGAAGACTTGTTCCATTACTAATCCCCTTCGTTTTAAAATATGGAATGAGTGGGCTAAGTAAATCTGCAATGGTTAATGAAAAACAACCAGAAGCTACTCACTAAAAAACGTCGAATCCTTCTAGAATTAACGCTTGCTATGAAGAAACTACTATTATCTGTTATTTATCTGATCTGTTTTATTAATGCAAAAGCGCAGGTAGAATACAGGCACATTAATATAAAAGATTCATTAATTAAACTAGAGCAATTAAATACTGCAAAAGAAAAAGTTGAAGTCTTAATGCATATATCTATAAATTATGCTTATTTCAAAGGCGATTCTGCTATGATCTTTTTGAAAAAAGCAGAAGCTTTATCTATTGAAAACAATCTTAGTACTAAACTACCATTAATATATTTTTATATGGCTAGTTGTAATTCTAATACACTAAGTAATTATCCGGCTGCATTAACTTATGCATTTGAATCCTTAAAATCGCTAGGAAATATTAATAAAGTTGATAAAGAATTGCAAGATTTAACATTGTATGCAAACTATGCAGTTGCAAACACGTATGCTTTTTTATTAAATAAGGTGAAGTCGAACGAGTATATGACTAAAGCATTAGAAGAATATAAAAAGATTGAACCAAAATATAGTAATGGAGATAAAATGACCATTTACGGTGTATTTACTGAAACATATATCAGAAACAATGAAATAGAGGATGCGAAAAAATATAATAATTTGGCATTAGCAATTAATGAAAGTTATAGTTTTAAAGACAGATGGGGCATTCCTTATATTTCAAAAGCAATCCTTTTACAAAAAGAAAATAAACAGGAGGAGGCTATCATTTATTATAAAAAATCGGTACCACATAGTATTATTAGAAATGTTTTAAAAGACGAGTCTCAAGCATATTTGGGTATTGCACAGTCATTTTATGATTTAAAGAAGTTTGACTCTTCTTTAGTTTATTGTAATAAAATAATTGAAAATGCAAAAGTTATTACGTTTAACGAGGGTTTGCAAAAGACCTATCATATAAAGTATGATATTTATAAATTTAATAAAGCTCAGGACAGTTGCCTTAAGTATTTAGAAAAATACAATGATATAAGAGATCAAATCTTTAATGATTCCAAGAGCAATGATGCTCAAAACATGGCAATGAACGAGGAACTTAATCAGAGAGCGTTGGTTGAGCAAAGTGCTAAACAGCAGAAAATATATTTTTTGATTGTCCTTTTTTTAGTATTATTTGCGATAGGGTGTTTTTTTGTTGTAAAGCAAAAACAAAAAAATAAAATTCGTAAAATAGAAGATGAAAGAAAAAGTGCCGAATTACAAGCAGCGCGTGATTTACAATTAAGCATGTTGCCAAAGCAAAACCCTAAAAGAGCCGATTTAGACATAGCTACTTATATACGATCTTCAACGGAAGTGGGAGGAGACTATTATGATTTTTTTCAGCAACCAGATGGCACGTTATTTAGTGTATGCGGTGACGCAACCGGCCACGGTGTTACTTCTGGAATGATGGTATCTGTTGCAAAGGCAGGCTTAAATGGTATTGGTCCAATAAAACCCAATAAAATTTTACAAAAATTAAATGGTGTAGTAAAACGTGTTGACTTAGGCACTTTAAGAATGAGTATGAATATTGCCGAAATAGATACTCATGAAATTCATATAAGTTCTTCAGCAATGCCACCAATATACTTATATAAATCTGCCACTAAAACTGTAGAAGAATATATGAACAATGGCTTGCCACTAGGAGGTTTAAGAGATGAGGAGTTTGTTTTAGAAACGATGCCATTTGAAACTGGAGATGTATTAATTCAGTTGTCAGACGGTTTGCCAGAAGCGCCAAACCCACTAGGCGATCCATATGATTATGATCAATTAAGAAATTTAATTCTAGTTAGCTGTCATTTAACAGCACAAGAAATAACTGACACATTAATAAAATCAGTTGACCAGTGGATGGAGGGACAGCATAATCCCGATGATATCACTATTGTAATTACTAAAAAGATATAAAACATATAAAAATTTTTCATGAAAAAAACATGCATCACCTTATTGGCTATTGCTATTTCAATTTCTTCCTTTGCGCTAAATAATGAAATAATAAATGTACAAGATTCCCTTAAAAAAATTGAATCTACCAACGATTATAAAGTTAAAATTGCCACATATGTGAATATTGGAAGTTATTATAATTATTACAAAGGGGACTCTGCCATATATTATTATAAAATCGCTGAAAAGCTTTCTTTAGACAACAAGTATTATAATTTTTTAAATAGAATTTATGGAGATGGAGCATCTGTCTATTTGAATGTATTAGGTAATTATCCACTTGCCTTATATTACTCTTTCCAATGCGCGAAGTATGTTAAAATAAATATTGATAATAACTTAATAGAAGAAGGTTGGTGGAGAAAAGCTTGGCAAGACTATTCCAATTATTCTATTGCCATGAGTTACGCCCAATTAGGTAATCATAACAAAGCACTTGAGTATATCAATAAAACTGCTTCAAAAAATGGGGTAACGGCTTTTAACAATGAGTATATCAAAGTTGGATTTGAAAAAAACCAAAGATTAAATCAGAATCATTTAAGTTCACAATTTTATATTGCGATAGGCGAATATGACACAGCACTAAAATACAATGAAGTTATTCGCTATTCTATTGATACAACAATTGCAGAAAAAAAATGGAGTGCTCCTTATATTGTATATGGCGAAATATTAACAAAACAAGGTAAATATAATGAGGCTATAAATGCTTATAAAATAAGTATACCGTATGCAATTAAAGATTTATATTATAAAGATATACTAGAGGCAAATTATGGAGTTGCTTTAAATTATTTCAATTTAAATCAAATTGACTCTTCTATAAAATATGCATCTAATGTAGTTATAATGTCTTCAAATTTTACATTTAATGAAGGCTTATTAAAAGCTAATCAGTTGTTATATAAGGCATATAAATTGAATCATATTCAAGACAGTGCATTCAAATATCTTGAAGCTACAGAAGTATTAAGAGATCAAATATTTAACAATATTAAGGCTAACGATGCTCAGAACATGGCTATTAATGAAGAGGTTAAACAAGCCGAATTAGCCGAGCAAAAAGCTAAGCAACAAAAAATATTAATGTTAACTGCTTTAGCATTAATATTTTTTGCCATAGGTATATATTTAAACGGCAAAAGAAAACAAAAAGATAGATTAAGAAAAATTGAAGAGGATCGCAAAAACGGAGAATTAAAAGCAGCACGCGATTTACAATTAAGTATGTTGCCTAAGGAATTGCCAAAAAGAGCTGATTTAGACATTGCTACATTTATACGCTCTTCTACCGAAGTGGGTGGCGACTATTATGATTTCTTCCCACAACCAGAAGGTAATTTGTACAGCGTATGTGGAGATGCTACCGGACATGGTGTAACTTCTGGTATGATGGTGTCAGTTGCTAAAGCAGGCTTAAACGGTATTGGCCCCATTAAGCCTAATAAAATATTACAAAAACTAAACGGGGTTGTAAAGCGAATTGACTTAGGTACATTAAGAATGAGTATGAATATTGCAGAAATTAGCAATGACGAGATATTTATAAGTTCAGCGGCTATGCCTCCAATTTATTTATACAAGGCCGCAACCAAACAGGTAGAAGAGTTTATGAATAATGGGCTTCCACTAGGAGGTTTAAGAGACGAAGAGTTTGTACTAGAGACTAGAGCTTTTGAATCAGGCGATGTATTAGTTCAATTATCAGACGGCTTACCAGAAGCGCCCAACTCAATAGGCGAAATGTATGATTATGACCAATTGAAAAACTTAATACAAGCTTCTTGCCATTTATCTGCACAGGAAATTATTGATACTTTAATAAAATCTGTTGACGTATGGTTAGAAGGTCAAAACAATCCGGATGATATTACATTGGTTATTACTAAAAAGAAATAAACATGAAAAAATTAATTATTATAATTGCTTTTGGAATATTTTCAAATAACTTATTCGCTCAAGAAAAATTCTCCGATTATATTTATCCAACACCTACAGAAGAATTTAAAGATAGCATAGGACTAATTAACGCTATGCCTGACAGTAAGACAAAGGCAATTCTTCAAGACAAAATTGCTACTTTTTATTTCTATTCCAATGCTGATAGTGCAATAGTTTATTTAAACAAAAGCGAAAAAATTGCAAAACTATTAGATTTAAAAATACTATTGGCATTGAATCATTTGTCTACGGCAATGAGTTATATGATGATGAAGAGTAATTATTCGTTAGGGCTGTATTATGTGAATTTGTCAAAAAAAGAGGCAGAGGCAGTTCATTTGACGGATCCGATCTTTCAGTCTAATCTTTATATGCAGCTACTAGGTTGTTATAGCGGTTTGGGAAGTTACTCAAAGGTTAAAAAAATGCTTACACCACAAACATTAAAAATATTTGAAGAGGGAATTACAGGAACTGAATTATGGACACCAGTTGGCATGTTGGGAGTATATTATAGTCAAATTAAAGAATATGATTCAGCTTTAAAATATTTATATAAAGCCGTTGATCTAAATAAAAACCTGCCTTTATCAAAAAAGTGGGGCTATCCTTATTATGTAATAGGGGATTGTTATATTAAAACCAAGCAATATCAAAAAGCAATTGATATTATTGAAGAAGGAAGACAAATTATCATCTCCAATAATTATGATAAAGATATTACTCAGACATATGAAATTATTGCCAGAGCAAATTATAATTTAAATCATTTAGATACAGCAGTACGTTATGCAAACTTGTCTTACAAATTAGGTCAAAAAGTTAACTATACAGAAGCGTTATTAAACTCAAGCGAATTGCTTTCTAGTATTTATAAAAAAATGAACAAGGTGGATAGTGCTTATAAATATTTATTATTAAGTAATGAAATAAAGGACGTTCTAACAGACAAGTCGAAAGTAAATGAAATTGAAAATATTAATCTTAACGAAGAACTACGAGAAAAACAAATACAAGAAGAAGAGGCTAATCGAAAAAAATTAATCATTGGATTTAGTTTATTCTTCGTTATTGGCTTTGTAAGTTTGAGTATATATAATAGACAAAAACAAAAAAATAGAGTAAGGCAAATTGAAGATGACCGAAAAAACAATGAATTAAAAGCGGCTCGTGATTTACAAGTTAGTATGCTACCAAAGTCCTTACCTACAAGAGCAGATTTAGATATTGCTACATTTATCCGTTCTTCCACCGAAGTTGGAGGTGATTATTATGACTTCTTTCCTCAGGACAATGGGGTTTTATATTCGGTTTGCGGAGATGCGACAGGACATGGAGTTACTTCGGGTATGATGGTATCTATTACTAAGGCTGGCTTAAATGGCATAGATGCGGAGTCTCCTGCTTTGACCCTCCAGAAATTAAATAATGTTGTTAAAAAAGTAGACCTAGGCACTTTAAGAATGAGTTTGAATATTGTTGAAATCAAAGACAAAGAGATAACAATGAGTTCTGCAGCTATGCCACCTATTTATTTGTATAAGTCAAAGTCAAGCATGGTGGAAGAAATTATGAATAATGGCTTGCCTTTAGGGGGATTGAAACACGAAGGCTTTGAGCAATTATCGAGAACTTTTGATTCGGGTGATGTATTAGTTCAACTATCTGATGGTTTACCTGAAGCTCCCAACTCAAAAGGCGAAATGTATGACTATGACCAATTGAAAAATCTAATACAAGCATCTTGCCATTTATCGGCTCAAGGGATTATTGATACTTTAATAAAATCAGTTGATGTTTGGATGGAAGGGCAAAATAATCCAGATGATATCACATTAGTGGTTACTAAGAAAAAATAAAGGAAAGTTATAATTTATATATACGATAAGAGGCCCAAGCAGGGCCTCTTATCGTTTAGGGCATCTAATTCTTTAAAATTTCCCTTTTAATTTGTAATTTTCATAAAATCAAATTCATGAAAAAAATATTATTGGCCACGGCTGTTTTTATTGGCTTCGCTGCAAACGCACAAGAGCTACCTAAAAATTTTAACGACTTAGTTCAAAAAGTAGAACCTCAGTTAATTAGCTGGCGTCATCATTTTCATGAATTCCCTGAACTTTCCAATAGAGAATTTAACACGGGTAAATATATTGCAGACTATTTAACGTCTATTGGATTAGAAGTAAAGTATCCTGTTGCTAAAACTGGTGTGGTGGCAATATTAAAGGGTGGCAAACCTGGCCCAGTTATGGGTTTGAGAGCCGACATTGATGCACTTCCAGTTGCAGAAAGAGCGCCTATTCCGTTTGCCTCTAAAGTAAAAGCAGAATACAATGGACAACAGGTAAGTGTTATGCATGCTTGCGGACATGACGCACATACTGCTATTTTAATGGCGACTGCTAAAACCTTAAAAGATATGCAGAAAGACCTTGCGGGTACTGTTGTGTTTTTATTTCAACCTGCCGAGGAAGGTGCTCCTAATAATGAAGAAGGTGGTGCGCCTTTAATGATTAAGGAAGGTGCCATGGATGCTCCAAAATTGGATGTGGTATTTGGTTTACATATGGCGGCTCAGTTACCTGCAGGTATGCTAGGATATAAGTCTGGGGCGGCTCAGGCTTCTTCTGACTTATTTAAAATTGTTGTGCATGGCAAAGGAAGTCATGGTGCTATGCCTTGGGGAAGTATTGACCCTATTGTAGTGTCTGCTCAAATTATTGAAGGCTTGCAACATATTGTAAGTAGACAGTCTGATTTAACTAAAGCGCCATTGGTGATTTCTGTTGGTTCTTTACATAGTGGTGTTAGAGCGAATATTATTCCTGAGACAGCTCAAATGGATGGCACTATTCGATCTTTAGATGCTGAAATGCGTAAAGAGACCCATGAAAAGATTCGTTTAACAGCGAAGTCTATCGCTGCTGCTTCTGGCGCGACGGTGGATGTGGATATTAAAACACAAACCTTGGTAAACTATAATGAACCCGCTTTGGCTAAAAAAGCAGTTCTGTCTTTAAATAAAGTTGCAGGTGCTGATAATGTGTATGAATCACATTGGACAACAGCTGCGGAAGACTTTTCTTTTTATGGAGAAAAAGCGCCAACCTTCTTTTTTAGTTTAGGTGGTATGGAGAAGGGTAAAAAAGCAACTGAAGTAGGTGGTCACCATACTCCAGATTTCTATTTAGATGAATCTGGTTTTTCTAATGGCGTGAAAGCATTTTGTAATTTAGTATTTGATTACGCTAAGAAATAAAATACACAATAAATTAAGTACGCAATGAAAATATAGTCCTAAAAGAAAAGCCCCCACAAGTGTCTAACTTCTGGGGGCTTTAATTATAATATAATTTATAGTTCATGATTAAGTCCTCAAATGAGTGCTTGATTATGAACTATTTTTTTATCAATTTTTCAAATTCTATTTGTGTTGCAATTACCGCTTTCTCAATAGTTGTAGTGGGTGGCATCTCTGTGTTTTCTAATATCTGAAATAGCTGATTGAATTTTCTTTCTATTGCTGGAAATTTATCATGTGCCAATTGTTTTCCTTTATAACATATCATAGACAAATCGTGTTGTCTTTGTAAGTCCTTTAAGGAAGTTTTTACTCTTGGATCCATTTTTACCTCAATCGTTTGTTCTTGCAATTTTCCATTTACCGTTAATTGTACACGATACATTCCTGGCATTACCCAAGGTGCAGTTGCGTCTGGTGCGGTATTATTTTTAATTGCACCCATTGGATATGCTGCTGGTTCATTTATTGGATTGTATTTCATATCCCATAAAAAACGATGTGCACCAATAGCTTTTGATAATATCTGTTGTGGTCTTATCCAATAAAGTGGAATATTTACTTCTGGAATTTTATACAAACTATCATTACTGCTAAACCTTCTAACGATATTCCCTTTGCTATCAATTATGTTTAGCTCAATTGGTGCTGTACTATTTTCTCCAATAGCATAGTCAATCATAGCACCATCTGGAGGATTTTCTCCTGCCGGTTCTTCTGGCGGCAATGGTGTATCGGTATTCATATTCCAGCGTACACGTGTAGCCGTTTGAGGTTTGAATAATTTAGTAGCAACAGTTTCTTTTGTTTGTATTTGTCTTAGTGGATTGATATTATCTAAAATCCAAAAACTTCTTCCATGAGTTCCTAACACTAAATCATCGTCTTTGATTACTAAATCTCTTATTGAAGTTGCTGGCATGTTTAATTTTAAAGATTGCCAATTTTCTCCTGCATCTAAAGAAAAATAAACTTGATTTTCTGAACCTGCAAATAACAATCCTTTTCTTACTGCATCTTCTTTAACAGAATTAATTGGCTCTGCTGGAATACCTTTTATTATTTCTTTCCAAGTAGCACCGCCGTCTGTCGTTTTATAAATATGCGCTGTCATGTCGTCTAGTCGAATTCTGTTTACGGCAACATATGCTGTGTTCACATCAAATCTACTAGCTTCAATCATGGAAATTTTACTCCATGAACTAATAGCAGATGGTGTAATATTTTTCCAGGTTTTACCGCCGTCCTTTGTAATATGAATTAAACCATCGTCCGTGCCAGCCCAAATAGTATTAATGTCTTGATAAGAAGGAGCTAATGCATATACCACGCCTCTTCTTTTCATTTTCTGTAATTCTGCTGTATTGTATATGCCTACGCTTGCAGGAATATCCCAGGCTTCTCTAGACAAGTCCGGACTTATTTTTTCCCAACTATCTCCTCCGTTTTGAGTTTTGAAAATTACATTTCCTGCAAAATATAAAGTCTTATTATCTACGGGTGAAAATAAAACCGGAGCGGTTCTTATAAATCTAACATCTCCAGATCTTACTGGTTCTGGTGAAATATTTTGAACCTGACCTGTACGCTTATCGTATTTGGTAATTTTCCCCCCATAAATAATATTAGGATCTAATGGGTCTGCAGCAATATATCCGTATTCTTCCACCCCAACTGGATGCCATTCTCTAAAACTTATATTACCGTCATTGGATCTCGAAGCAATTCCAACTGAACCACTTTCTTGTTGACCTCCATATACATTATAAGGATAAGCATTGTCTGTGCTTACATGATAAAACTGTGCGGTAGCTTGGTTGTACCAGCTTGAAAAGGTTTCTCCGCCGTTAACAGTAATAGTTCCTCCTTGGTCTAAACCAATCGCCATAATTTTTGGATTATTTGGATTGATCCAAATTCTATGGTAATCATCTCCACCTGGTGCGCCTTTAATACCTGTCCAATTTTTTCCGCCGTCGATTGTTTTCCAAACTACTACATTCGCCGAGTATACAATGTCTTCATTGGTGGGATCGCATTTTACTTCTGCAAAATCACTTCCTCTACTCCATAATCTTGAATCACTTGTTAATAGATACCAGTTTTCACCTGCATCATCACTCCTATAAAGTCCCCCTTTTTTATCTGAGTCAACTGTAGCATACATTCTGTTAGAATTAGAAGGGGCTATAGTAAATCCAATTCTTCCTAATCCGTCTTCGGTGGTAGTTGGTAAGCCTGCCGTAATTTGTTTCCAGTTAGTTCCACCATCAATTGACTTGTATAATCCACTTGCTTTGCCATTCCATGATCCATTCTCCCATGGTCCTTGTCTTGCTGCCCAAATAGTAGCAAAAACAATTTGGGAATTATTAGGATCTATTTCTACTTGCACTGCTCCTGTGTTTTCGTCTATATATAAAACCTGTTCTAGTGTTTTACCACCGTCTACACTTCTGTAAATACCTCTTTCTTTATTGGGTCCATAAGGATGTCCTAATGCTGCTATAAAAATTCTGTTTGCATTTTTTTTATCAACACTAATCCCTCCTATTTGTTGTGCATCATGCAATCCCAAGTTCGTCCAGGTTTTACCGGCATCATTTGATTTATACAATCCATTTCCGATAGATAAATCGGGCCTTTGAATTCCTTCCCCACTTCCTACATATATAATATCAGGATTTGATGGAGCTACAGCAACATCTCCTACAGAACCGGTATTCTCGCTGTCAAAAATAGGATTCCAAGTATGCCCGTAGTCATTAGTTTTCCATACACCTCCATTATTAACGCCAATGTAAAAAACATTAGGTTGAGAAGCAACACCCGCAACACCAACAGTTCGTCCAGCTCGGTGGGGCCCTATCATTCTGTATCTTAATCCGTTTAATAATTTTTGATCTACCGTTTGTGCAATTAATTGTTGCGCTGCCATACCAATAAAACAAAATAATAAAGTCCAACGTAAATTTTTCATAACATTAATTTATAGACAATAAATATACTAAATATTCAAAGGATATAATTTGTAAACGTTCTTATTAATTATCAGTAAATTCATATTCAATATCATTGATATTAAAATCATACACAATGAAAAAACAATTACTTTTTGCATTATTAATAATGGCTGGTTTTGTAAATGCACAGGAAAAAAGTCACCCCTTAAGTGCATTGCCATTTCGCTTTATCGGACCAGACGGAAATCGTGCAATTGCAGTAGTGGGCGAGCCTGGAAATGCAATGGTATCCTATGTTGGAGCAGCTAGTGGTGGAATATTTAAAACTACCGACGGCGGTGTTCATTGGAATCCCATTTTTGATCAAATGGATAATTCTTCTATTGGCGCTTTAGCTATCTCGGCTAGCAATCCAAATCATGTATGGGCAGGTACTGGAGAAACTTTTGTAATTAGACCCGCACATGCCAATGGGAATGGGGTATATAAGTCAACCGATGCTGGTAAGACTTGGAAAAATATGGGATTAAAAGAAACAGTCTTAATTAGTAAAGTGATTGTTGACCCTACTGATACTAATACAGTGTATGTTGCTGCAATGGGACATATGCATGGTGCACAACAAGAGCGAGGTGTTTATAAAACTACCGACGGGGGTGAACATTGGGAACGTATATTATTTGTTGATGCAAATACGGGCTGTATTGATTTATCCTTGAATCAATCAAATCCTAAAAACTTAGTTGCTGCCATGTGGCAGGTGGACCTTAAAACATGGAATTTAAATAGTGGTGGCCCTGGTAGTGGATTTTATAAAACAGTTGACGGTGGAGCTCATTGGAGTCTTATGAATAATGGTTTGCCTGGTGGAGTGAATCATCCAATTGGGAAAACGTCTATCGATTTTGCGCAAAGTAATCCTGCTACTATCTATGCATTGGTAGAAGATAAAGTACCTGGTTTGTATAAATCAATTGACGGTGGGGAGCATTGGAAACTCATGTATGAAAGTCATTCCATGGCGCAACGTGCTCCCTATTATACAAGAGTAAGAGTGTCTTCTCAGGATGAAAATAAATTATATACTATTTGCGTGACCATTATGGAGTCCAAGGACGGCGGAAAAAGTTTTAATGGAAATGGTTCTTATGAACCAGGAGGGGATAATCATGATATTTGGTTTGATCCAAAGAATGCGGATAGAATTATGGTAGCACATGATGGTTGTATGAACATGAGTTTTAATGGAGGTAAAACCTGGAACAATATAAATTTACCTATTGCTCAAATGTATCATGTTGCGGTAGACGATATGATACCTTATCATGTAATGGGCAATAGACAGGACGGATATTCTTACCGAACAGCTGCGATTAGTATGCAAGGCTATATTCCATTGGGTTTGTGGGAATCTGTTGGTGGGTGTGAGAGTGGATTTGCACAACCTGATCCTTTTGATAATAATATTATATGGTCCGGTTGTTATGATGGCGGATTGGACATTACCGATTTGCGAACTGGCTATTCACATGATGTACGTGCTTGGCCAGAAGCAGGCTATGGATGGGCGCCAAAAGATATGAAGTATCGATGGCATTGGAATTATCCAATGGCAGTGTCCAAACATCAAAAGGGTGTAGTCTATGTGGGTAGTCAATATGTTCATAAAACGAATAATAAGGGTATGTCTTGGAATATTATTAGTCCAGATTTAACTACTAATGACAAAGCACATCAACAAAATTCTGGAGGAATGAATTCCGACAACCTGATGACTTTTGACGGTTGTACTTTATATGTTATAGCGGAATCCCCAAAGCAAAAAGGAGTTTTATGGACAGGAAGTAATGACGGACAAATTCAAGTAACCAAGAATGAGGGTAAAACTTGGACTAATGTTACTGCTAATATTAAAGGAATTGCGCCTTGGGGAACTATCAGAAGTATCGACCCTTCAAACTTTGATGCAGCTACTGCTTATATAAGTATTAGCTATCAACAGTTGGGTGATTTTAAACCGTATATATTTAAGACAACTGATTTTGGTAAAACCTGGAAAAATATTGGATCAAGTATTCCAGTTTCAAATAGTTCTTTTGTACATCATATTAAAGAAGACCCTGGACAAAAAGGATTGTTATTTGCAGGAACAGACAATGGCTTATACATAAGTCCGAACGACGGTGACACATGGGTTCAACTAAAAAATAACCTACCTCCAGCACCAGTGTATTATATGGCAGTTCAGAAAAATTTTAAGGACTTAGTAATTGCAACTTATGGAAGAGGTTTTTATATTTTAGATGACATTACGCCAATACGTGCTTGGAGCAAAGGTTTTGGAAAAAATAAAGTGGAATTAATTGCGCCAAGAAATGCGTATCGATTTAGTTTTAGATCTGGTATTCATACCGAGTCTTCCTTAGTAAGTGGATATAATCCTCCAGAGGGGGCAAGTATCAATTATTATTTAAGTGATATTTTAGCTACTACACCATTATTATTTGTGTTAAATCAAAAAGGAGATACTATTCAAAAAATACAAGGAACCAATACCAAGGGTATTAACAGAATTTGGTGGGATCTTTCACATGACGCAATTCAATTGCCTTCATTAAAAACAATACCCGATAATAAGTCTTTTGTTCAACTAGACTCATTGGGTAACAGAGCTATATTTATTTATGATTTAGATATTGGTCCTGGATTAAATCCTATAAGAGTTCCACCTGGTGTTTATACCATTGTGTTAAAAGCGGGTGATATCAAACAAACACAGTCCTTGAAGCTATTGAAAGACCCTAATATGCATTCTTTGGAAACGGATATCCAAGCACAATATCAATTTGGATTACAGCTGAATGCGTCGGTAAAAAAATGTTTAACTTTGATTGAGCAGATGGAAAATAAAAGAGTGAAATTACTTGCTAAAAAAACCATAGAGGCATCAGAGGAAGCGCAAAAAATACTTACAGTAGAAAGTAAAATATTTGATATTCATTTAACAGGTGCAAGAATGGATATTTTTAGAAACCCGGCTAGAATATTAGAAAGATTATTAACGATTACTAAAGAAAGTCAAGCGATGGGTGCCGATTTTGCACCCACCACTCAACAACAAAAAGTATTTCTTTCTTTGAAAATAGCTTTAGAAAAAATTGAAAAAGAATCGATGACTTTACAGTTATAATTTTATTTCTTAATGACGCTGGTATTTACTTCCCAGTTGTCGGTTCTAAATAAATTTAATGGCAAGCCTTCTTTATTAAATACATTTCCAATAGCGGTGTTGCTAAAACTATAACGCACTGCTATTGGATTTTTAATGTTCTTACTTGTCACTACTATAGTATTCCCAATAATTTTTGCTTGTGCTGGTAAAAATAGTTGATCTGCACCTGCCATTTGAAATTGACTAATTTCTTTATCCTTACACATTAAACCAGCTCCGATATTGTCAAACTGAATTGTCACTTTGTCTTTATCTACACTAAATGATTTATACATAGGACCATTAGCGATGATTTGAGAGAATCCATAAGTGTTATGTAAAGCAAGATTGGAAAGTCTTTCGGCAACTTCTATTTTTCGAGTAGGGTGAATATTAGTTGTGTCTGGAACTAAATCATTTAGCACAACCATTCCAGTATTAGTATGTAAAGCAGATTTGGTTTGAGTTTCTCTTAGTAAGGCGCCAATATTTTGATGTTCATAAGCAAAAGGGGCAATCTGCATAAAGTAAAACGGAAAATCTTTTTTCCACGCTGCTCTCCAAGCGTCAATCATGCCTGTAAATAATTGCTCATAAGCATAGTGCGTAGCTGTATTACTTTCTCCTTGATACCATATTACGCCAGCAATGGAATAATTAGTAAGTGGTGCAATCATAGCATTATAGGTAATGGCTGTTTTACTTGACCACCATGCAAAATCTTGTAATTCGGCTGCACCCTTTTTAATTATTGGATTTGCATTTATTACATATTCGGGTGTCCAGGTTTCTGCTGGTGTGCCACCCCAGTTTGAATTAATTAAACCAATGGGACTATTTAAATTTGTCTGTAGGTTCTTGCCGAAAAAATAACCAATCGCACTAAAATGTTTCATGTCTTCTGGGTTACATACCACCCATTTTGCATCCATGTTTTCTTGCGGGAATTCTGAGGTTGATTTAGGTACGTAAAAAAATCTAATTTTTTTATTAGTTGCATTTGGAGCTTCGTCTATAGTTTGTTGTAAACCTTGGTCACCGGACCATTCCATATTACTTTGTCCACTACATACCCAAACCTCTCCTACCATTACATCTTCTAATACAATTGTGTTTTCGCCTGCAATGTTTATGGTAAACGGACCTCCTGCTTTAGGTGTTACAATTTCAGTACTCCATTTAGCACCATTATTAGTTTCTGTAATATATTGCGTTGTGTCCCAACTTGCTTTAATAGTAACCTTTTCTGCTGGTGCCCCCCATCCCCAAATTTTAATTTTTGAATTTTGTTGTAATACCATATGAGAACCAATGATATTGGGTAATCGAATAGCACTAAAAGCATTGACTGTTATTGTCAATATTACCATCAATAAAATGGTTGTCTTAATAATTGAAGGATTTTTTTTAAGCATATATAATTTTTAAAATTTTGAATTTGTAATTTTATTTATTCCACCAATAAGTGAATTTTAATACCACGGCTCTGTTTTTCACAAATACGGGTCCAATATAATAGTTGTCAGTATACACTATGAATAAATCTGATGCAGGTTTATATCTCCACTGAAATCGAGTATTAAAATTGATATTTTTTGTTTGTTCGTTATATTGAAAAAAAGTAGTGAAGAATAATTTATTGGTCATAGTGACGTCTACTTTAGGTCCCACTAATAAAAAATTATTATTTCCCCAGGGTTGGGGTAATCCAATATGATTGAAAGTACTTGACAAATCAATATTTACAAATGGTTGTACACGATATCCCATATTTGCAGTTACACTAAACAAGGAGCCGTCTGCATAGTAACCGCCAATTCTACTTGATAAAGCATAAGTAAATTTATGTTGTGGTGCCGATATCAAATCAAATCCAGTTGAACTCCATTGGTGAATGGTATGCGCAGCTAGTGGCGTTTTCCCAATCCTAGTTGGATCGAAAGGTGACAATAATTCTACGTAATCATTTTGTGCAATGGCAGCAATGGTAGTTTTATTTCTGAAAGTGACTAGATAGGTAAATAATTTAGTATTGTCTGTTTGACCGAATGAAGTATTAAAATAAAAAGTGGAATTGAATTGTGGTCCATGACTTAATACAGAACCACTATTTGGGAAAAATAATCTGGTAATACTAGGACTAATTTTTATATAATTATTTCTTGGAACGTAGCCAACCTCGGCATTATAGTTATTCCCAACTAATTCATGTTGCCATGAAATTATCCATTTTTTAGTACTGTATTGTAGGTTAGCTGCGTTCATCATATCATTACCATGCTTGTCGGGTGTGATAGATTTAATAAAAATTGTTTTACCCGACCAGGTATTATTTTTGGGTGCTAAATTAAATTCAAAACCAAAATTTCTATTAAAGGCGTTCCCAACTTTGGTTGGAGCATAATCTAATGCAGTCTTATCAATATAGAAAAATTCAACACTCGACTTTTTAAATAATTTTCTTTGAATAGCTAGTACTGCAAAGTTCTGAGCCATTGTGGAACTAGCATTGTCGGCACTTGTTTTCATATCCATCAAACCAATGCGCCAATACTTATCTAGTCTTCCGCTCATTCTTGCACCAAAGTCAATAGGAGTTGCTAATCCAATTCTTCTTGAGAAAAAAGGTCTTACGTTTTCAAAACCTAAATTGGAAAACAAGTCTGCATTTTCTAAAAAGAATTGTCTTTTTTCAGGAAAGAATAATTCAAATCTACTCAGGTTGGTAACTTGTCGATCAACCTCTACTTGTGAAAAATCTGGATGAATTGTTAAGTCTAAATTTAAAGAGGAATTCAAACTTATTTTTGCGTCCATTCCAAATTCAGTATTATAATTAGTTGGAAGATTTGTTTTAACGCCGGCATTATTTGCAAACTCTTTAGAGACGCCTGACTTTACATAAGGGATTAGGGAGAAATTATTTTGATGTTCTGGCAAAGGAGCATCCCATACTAATGTACCCGTGTAGGCTAAAGAGGCAGTCGGAAAATATCTTGGAACAGGAGCCCAGCTTGATTTTTCAGTAGAAATTAAGTCATTCCTACTAAAGTTAATACCCCATTCCATAATTCCAGCTTTGTAACGAATGGATTTAAACGGAATAGCAGCTTCCCATATGTACTTAGTATTGTCATTGGTAATTTCTGAAGTCCACTTATTGTCCCAGTTCAAATCTACACTACCTCCTTCAAACATGGTTCCATCCCATTGAGCACCAGCTGAATTAGCACCAAAGGCAAAGCCATTAGTTAAGTCACCATAAGTGTCCATGAATAAAATGAAATTATCATTCTTTGTAAAATTCCAATCACGCTTTAATGACTCAACCATATCCATTCCAGCTCCAACTTTATAGCAAGTGGCAATGATGTACAAATTATTGTCATCATAGGTCATTCTAACCTGTGTAGGAACTTTTGCTTTACTGGTATCCATGGGTTGAACCATCATAAAGCTTTCTGCCACTTCCGCCATATTCCAAACATTTTCGTGCATAATGCCGTCAACCTTAATGGCTTCGCTTGTTTTATGAATATGGTATTTAAAACCAGCATTAATTTTTTGTGCAATTCCAACAATAGTCAAGGACATAAAGCAAAATGCAAGCGTGAATTTTTTAAATTTCAACTTAGTAGTTTTTCGTGGTAAGCAATAGCAAAATGGATATCGAAGTTTAAATTTAAAGTTTTTCAACCTAATTAAATTATTTATACCTTTATAATACACCAACGAAAAATCTAATGGCACAAAACAGAAGGTCTTTTTTAAGCATGGCTGCACTATCTGCAGGAGCAATGACATTTAGTAATCAAATTTTCGGCAACAATGTAAATAGTAACCATTTAGATATGGACTTACCTAGTTCCATTGCTCGTTTACAACCAATGACTGACGGTGTACTACCTATCACGGTGGAAGAACGCAAGCAGCGTATTGTTAAAGCACAGCAGTTAATGGACCAACATAAAATTGATGCTATCTTTTTAGAAGGCACTGTTTCTTGTACTTATTTTACAGGAATGCATTGGGGTCAAAGTGAGAGAACTTTTGGAATAGTGATTCCTGCAAAGGGGTCTATTACCTATATCTGTCCTAAGTTTGAAGAAGACAGAGCGATGGAATTAATTAATCCTGTGTTTGGAAATGAAGTGCGTTGTTGGGAAGAGCATGAGAGTCCATATGCAGTTATATTTGGTACAATAAAAGACAAGGGTGTAAAGTATAAGAGAATTGGAATGGAAGAAAGAGTTCGCTTTTTCATTGCAGATGGCGTAAAAAAATTAGCAACTGGATTTGAAGTGGTGGACGCAACTCCAATTACTGCAGGATGTAGAATGTTTAAAACAAAAGCAGAGATTGCGTTAATGCAAAAGGCAAATGACGTCACTATTGAAGCGTATAAAGCTGCTTTTACTACTATCCGTCCTGGAATGTCTCAAACTGAATTAAGTAATAATATTTCTGCTGCCTTTAGAAAACTAGGATTTAATGGTGGTGCATCTGTACAAGTAGGTAAGTATTCTGCTTTACCTCATGGAAGCATAGTGCCTCAAACCATTTTAGAAGGTGATGTGGTGATGGTGGATGGTGGAACAAGTTGTGAAGGCTACGCTTCTGACATTACAAGAACTATTGTAGTTGGTAAACCAACACAAAGACAAATCGATGTTTGGAATTTGGAGCAACAAGCACAAAACGCGGCTTTTGATGCGATCAAAATTGGTGCAGTATGTGAAGTAGTTGATGCAGCTGCAAGAGCGGTTATTGAAAATCATGGTTTTAATAAAGGATATAAATTACCAGGCTTGCCACATAGAACAGGACACGGAATAGGTATGGAAGGTCATGAATGGACCAATTTTGTAAAAGGCAACAAAACGCCAATTGCTGTGGGTATGTGCTTTAGTGATGAACCTACTATTTCAATACCAGGTGAATTTGGTATTAGACTAGAAGACTGCTTGTACATAGGCGAAGACGGTCCTCACTTTTTCTCTAAATTAAGTCCATCAATTGAACAACCATTTGGTTAATAATTATGAAGTATAAAAATATCGGGGTCTTATTTTTCTTGATGACGGGTACTATTTCCAATGCACAAACCAGTCAGTCAATTCAAATAAAAAATAATATCCAACAGAATGAATTTCAAATAATGGAATCATTTAAGGAGTTATTAGCAATACCAAATATTGCTGCAGATCCTGTTGGTATTGAGCATAACGCTAATTGGATCGCTAATTATATGCAGTCCAAGGGCATCCAAAAAGTACAATTACTTAGGGACGACAACACACAAACGCCACCAGTGGTGTATGGTGAAGTAATTACTCCTGGTGTTACTGAGACAGTGATTTTTTATGCACACTATGATGGTCAACCAGTAGACAGTTCAAAGTGGGCTAAAGGCTTGCATCCATTTAAGCCAAGCTTATATTCCAATTTAATAAGTGACGGCGGATTGCCTTTAAGCTGGCCAACCAAAGAATTAGGATTTGATTTACAATCTCGTATCTATGGTCGAGGAGCTTCAGACGATAAAGCTGGAGTGATGGCCATTATTAATGCCTATGCCACTTTAGTGCAACTGCATATCAAGCCAACTATAAATATCAAGTTTTTCTTTGAAGGAGAAGAAGAAGCAGGCTCGCCTCATTTATCTGCACTTTTAAAAAATCATAAATCATTGTTAGCAAGTGATATCTGGGTGATATGTGACGGACCCGTACATCAGTCTGGTAAAAAACAGATAGTATATGGGGTTCGTGGGGATACGCATATGGAGATTACCGTATTTGGTCCTAAGCGTCCTTTGCATTCTGGTCATTATGGGAATTGGGTGTTGAATCCTGCCATGGAACTAGCTAGATTATTAGCGAGTATGAAAAATGAAAAAGGAGAAGTAACCGTTGCTGGCTTTTATGACGACGTCACTCCTTTGACTATTTCAGAAAAAGAAGCATTGGCGAATATTCCAAGTGTAGATGCGCAATTAAAAAACGAATTAGGGGTTTTAGCAACGGAAAGAAATATTCCATTAAATGATGCGTTACAATTTCCTTCCTTAAATGTGAATGGAATACAAAGCGCGGGTGTTGGAAAATATTCTGCTAATGTTATCCCAACAAAAGCCATTGCTTCTATTGACCTAAGATTAGTGAAAGGAAATGACTGGAGGCGTCAACAAGAAAAAGTCATTAATCATATTAAAGCACAGGGATTTTTTGTGACAAACAAAGAACCCACTGACGAACAAAGAAAACAAAATAACAAAATTTGTATGGTGGTAGTAGACGACAATAGCTACAATGCACAAAAAACCTCCATGGACAATCCATTTGCAAAACGTATCGCAAAAGTCATGCAGTTAGGCCTAGGATCCAATCCAGTACTACTTCCTACTGTAGGCGGCAGTTTACCATTATTTGTATTTGAGCAAGAACTAAATACCGCTCCTATCACTGTTCCTATTGCAAATCACGACAATAATCAACATGCAGAAAATGAAAATATAAAATTGAAAAACTTTTTTGAAGGGATTCAAATATTTACTTCTATCATGACACTGACTAAATAAAGATTACTCAATATAAAATAAAAAGAGCCCGATAATTTATCGGGCTCTTTTTATTTTCAGAAAGGAGTTTCTCGAATACTATTCCTTACTATTTTATTTAAGCTTTTAAAAAGTACTCGATACTTATTTCAAAATTATTATTTATACAACTGATTAAATAACATTTTATAAGTACTATGTGTTTGTCCTCTGAAAGTAATTTCTGGGCCGAACACAAATAAATTTCCATTACCCACTTTTGCTTTGTAAGCAGCTACGCCGTCTTGTAAATAGGCTTGACCAAATGCCCAGCCACTTCTTAATGTACTTGCACTAGCATACCAGCCCAAAGGAGTTACTTGTTTATTCGCAATGGCATCAGCTTGTAATTTAAATACAGGACTTGCACTAAAATATACGTCAGCCTTTGCTTGCATGCCCCAGTTGGCTGCATCTTCTGTAGCCACTGTCATTTGCATAACGCTACCTGGAATATAAAATTTCTCACCTGGCAATGCTTTTTCTTTACCTGCTACCATTTCTACTAAAGCACTTTTAACTGGTAATTTTAAATGATAAGCAAGGTTGGCACTAGAGCCAATTGTAATTACAGATCCACCATTTTCTAAGAAAGCTTTAATTGCAGGGATACTTTGCTCTGCTGTTATTTTACCTACCATTTTGTGAAATGCTGCAGGGATCTCGTCTAAACTAGGTTCTTTCTCTTCGTAAGGGCTTGGTGCTTCTGCTTGTAATGAAGGGATAGCACCCTCTACAAATACGATTGCATCATATTTTGCATTTAAATTCCCTTCGTTAATTTCTTTTACATAAATAGGCGTGAAATTAAAATTATGTTTTTCTAAAATCCATCTTACCCATCCTGAAGAAATGGATCCACCATATTTATCCCATAAGCCAATACGTAAAGCAGTAATTTTTTGAGCATCCGCTGGAATACTTGCAATTTCACTTACAATTACACCGTCTTCACTAATTGCTTTTTGAACAACCGCGGTACTATTTGTATTAATAGGTATTACAAATACATCTTTGTTTTTTAAAACTTCTACACCTGCATGTAATAAACTATTTACTGCAGTGAATGCATCATTCTCTTTTGTACTAATCGTATAAGCCTGCTTTGTATTTGCGGCAATTAATTTTCCTGTTGCTTTTTGAATTGTTCCATAAGCAATGGTTTCAAATGGTCCTGAAAAATCGTCTAAGATTCTATCAAACTGAATACCCATTGTAAATGCGGGTGTCCAGCCTGCTGCATCATATGGTCTCACAGGAGGTCCGCCTGGATATAAAAAGTCATTAGGATGGTCTTGTGGCTCAAACATATCTATTACATGTGGTCTAAATGCTTGATTTGTTTTAACTATATAAGATCCTGCAGGATAATTTTTATCTGCAACTTTAAAATCTGCAGTGGCACGTTGTACTTTGATACCGCTGTTAATTAAAATATTAATAAAGTCAATGGCAGTATTAGTTTGGCTTGCTGTGATAATAAATCCTCTTGGATCTCTCAATCCTGCATTTTTATATACCTTATTATATAATGGCAAAGCAATTGAATCTTGTTTGATATCTCTTTTCTCTGCCTTCATGTAATCCGTTAATAAGTCTGATTTTTTTGGATTTAGGGTCCAAGTATCTTTATTACCTGCATCAATGGACTGCCTTCCCATTTTGTAAATATTCATTAATAATTCATCCTTATATCTTGAAGCGTAGTTTAATACTGCATAGTTTAAAGAGATAGAATAGTCAATTGAGTTCTTGAAATACCATTTCTGAGGCTCAATAGGAAACGGCGTTGCGCTATTGGGGATCAATCTTCCTGGTGTTACAGGAATTGTCATTGGTGTTGGATTTCCAATAATCTCAGTCAATAATCCAATAATATTATGATAGTAAGCGGTTGTTCTTAAACCACCATTCCACCAAGTTGAATAAACTGAACCGCCTTTCATGGTATATCCCGGCTTGTTTTCTGCATTCAATCGGCTGCTCATAGCAGCGCCAAGCGCATCAATACCTGTAACCAATAATGGGCTATAAACATAATTGAATGGGTCTCTGTAAGGAGGGCCTGCAACTACAGAACCTGGAGGGCCAGTTTGGTGGTGATTATAAAGAACTTGTGGCATCCACTCAATATATTGTTGACGACTCATATTCCTTGACTCCGACATATTTGTCATAAAGAAATCCCGGTTATTGTCATGCCCAATATATTTTTGATATAATCTTGGAACTAAACTGGTACTTCTTTTTAAAGTATCTGCATTACGCATATACCAATTAGAAACTAATTCTTGCCCATCAGGATTAGCATGTACAAATAAAATAATGGTAGACTTTAAAATTCGTTTTGTCTCTTCGTCATTGCGTGTAATGATCTGATACATTGACTCTATCCATTGATGTATACCTACTACTTCGGTAGCGTGTAATCCGCCATCTATCCACACTATAGCTTTTCCGTCTTTTGCTAATTGTGCTGCGTCTGCTTCATTTAAATCCTCTGCTCTTGCTAATTTTTGAGATATCTCTTTATAATGTGCTAATCTTTTTAGATTGCTAGGGTCAGATACAATCATCATATAGTGATTGCGACCTTCTTCTGTTTTCCCAATACTAACAAGCTTTACTTTATCAGACTCGGCAGCTATTTTTTTCAAATACGCTTCGGTTTGCGTAAAGGTGGCTAAATGATAATTGTCTCCAATGTTAAAACCGAAATGTGATTTAGGGCTTGTTATATATTGTGCGTTGGTTTGAAACGAACATAATATAACAAAACATACAGCACTAATTAAATGACGCATAGTTTATAATTTATTATCCTTAAAGTTAACATGCATCTCTTATTTAAAAAACTCTAATTGACAAGTGGCTATGTTTTTATAAAAACTAATCCACCCTTTCGATACTAACCAAGGCACAGGGTGTAGCAGGTCTTGAAGGGTTGGATTGACTAGCACTGTATACCAAGGCAGTGTTTAAATTTTTTATGTTGAAAAATATTTCAACATAATCCTTTTCACCCAACTCGATATAGTAGGAAGCGCTTATATGATTTTTTATGGCCCCACCCTGAATTGCATAATTACTATTCGTGAATAAATAGGCAGCGCCATTACGCCTTACCCAAATGCTTACTTCATCGTTACCTGCATCCGACTTTATAAATTGTAAATTATAAGTCAACTTATATACTCCTTGATGGGTTATTGTAATCCTAGTGGGCAATAGGCCTGTATTATTGGTGATATTCGAATTATTGGCAACCAAAGTGAAATTCCAATTTATGGGGATAGCTGTATTGATGGGTCCTGTTTGCCTGCTAGTGTCATAAAAGCTACCAAATTCTGAACGGGAGGGAGTAAAGCCAAGTGCATTAGTAATTGATTCACTATTTAAATCTTCAATTCCCCTTTTTTGACTGATTCGATTGCTAAGAGAAAGGGTATCAGATTTATTCAATTTTGTGTTGATGCGATTACTAAGCGAGCTGGTATCTGTTTTATTTAATTTCTCACCAATAAGTGATAAGACAGATTTGGTTATGGGCTTAAGGCTATCGGGTGTATTATTAATTTTATCAATCAATAATAAAGTCTTAAAATCTTTAATATTGTTAACGCCAGTCCCTCCCTGCGTAATATTTACGATCCCATTAATGTGACCAGCAAGTACATTGTCTGCATAAAAAGCATAAGGCGCACTTGATAATTTATGAATTCCCATAGGGATAAAATTTAAATCATTATTTATGTCTATTTCTATTTTTAAATAATAAGGTTGTTCGCTCCAATTGATATTGCTAAAAGCTGCACTATTAATTACTTTATTTTCTTCTTGTAATCCAATCTCTACAAAAAATAATCCTAATACATTGGTGGTTATTGATTTTATTTCTTGATACGCGATATCCTCCTTGCTAGAATCCTTAATAATACTCAGTCTTAGATTTATTTTTTTATCTGCCATGATAAGCCCGTTGGCATTTCTGGCAACTCCTTGAAAGTGAATACTCTTATTACTATTTTGAGTTTGCGCTATAGTAGCTAAAACAGATAAAGTACAGCATAGTAGGATACTAATTTTTTTCATTTTTAATATTGTGTTTTATATTTTTTAAAAATCACTACGTTGATTTAAAAATTTTATAGGTCCTTGTTTTAGGGAATATGCCATCAATTAAAAATTGTATTTGAATTAAATACACTCCTTCTTTTTGCATTGTCATGTCAATTCTTTTCTTAAAATTTAATCCCGAAGAGGGCGCTTGTAATTGATGCAGTATATTTCCTTGCATATCTAATATGCAAATTTGAACTACGGTAATTCCTAGCTGATGTATTGAAATAGTAAAATAGTTATTAGTGGGATTGGGGCCCATAGTGAGTTTCAATAAAAAGCTATCTAGTGTTTTATAAGTGCTTATATCACTATTCTTATTTTGCAAAAAACCACTACTAATTATAAAGCTTGAATTATGGAACAATGTTGGAATTGAAATTTGCTCTCCAACACTAAAGTCTATCATAATGGATTCATTTTTATAATTACCTCCTAATAAATTATTACACTGGAGGTCTATTCCTTGAGCCATAAGCTTATAATGACTTGCGACAATTATTAAAACAAACAATAAAGACTTGACTATTCGATTTTTGTTGGCTATATAATATTGCATATTCACAAAATCATGAAAAACTAAATGCTTTTTTTACGTATTTGTACGCTAAGTAATAATTTTTCTAGAATTCGGTCGAACGGATTAAAAACACTTTAAATAAATCCTAAATTTTGTTACTCTTTTTTTCGTAACTTAAGACCTAAATACTTTTAATATGAAATATGTTTCGAATGCCCTAAAAGGCTTTTTAATTCCTGTTTTTATTTTGTCTTTTTGCTTGCATGCAAGGGCACAAAAAAAATATACCGAAAAGGATATTGCGAATATGAAACAGCAGTTAATGACTGCAGTAGCTGGCCACGCCAAAGACGTTCAAGTAATGGTGGACCAAATTTTTAGTTATTCGGAATTAGGCTTTCAGGAAAAAGAAACGTTTACTTATTTAACCAATACCTTGACTAAAAATGGTTTTACAGTTGAGAAGGGGATTTCGAATGTTCCCACTGCCTGGATGGCTAAATGGGGTTCAGGTTCTCCAGTGATTGCATTAGGTAGTGATATTGACTGTATTCCAAAAGCTTCTCAGAAACCAGGAGTTGCTTATAAAGACCCAATTGTGGAAGGGGCACCAGGTCATGGTGAAGGACATAATTCTGGACAAGCTGTTATAATTTATGCAGCTATTGCAATGAAAGAAATGATGGAAAAAGAGCATATTCCGGGTACGATTGTAATATGGCCAGGGGTAGCTGAAGAATTAGTGGGTACAAAAGCTTGGTATATTAGAGACGGTTATTTCAAAAATGTAGATGCTTGTATTTTTACCCATGTTAGTGGTGATTTTACGTCTAGTTATGGAGATAACGGAGGCAATGGTTTAGTGAGTGTTCGTTTTGATTTCACAGGAGACGCTGCACACGCTGCTGGTGCTCCTTGGAGAGCAAAGAGTGCCTTAGATGCCGTTGAGTTAATGGATGTGGGTTGGAATTTTAAAAGAGAGCATTTAAAGCCTACTAACCGTTCACACTATGTAATTGTTGACGGCGGTGATCAGCCAAATGTGGTGCCTTCTAAAGCTAGTGTTTGGTATTATTTTAGAGAGCGTACTTATGAAGATATCAAAGCAAATTATGAGGCTGGTATTAAAATCGCAGAAGGTGCTGCTATGATGACGGGTACAACAGTAACACATCAAATGCTAGGTACTGCTTGGCCTGGGCATTTCAATAAGCCATTGGCAGAAGCAATGTATGCGAATATTAAAAAAGTGGGTATGCCTAAATGGGATGATAAGGATAATGCTTTAGCAAAAGGGGTACAAGAATTAGTAGAAGCGCCTAAGAAAGACCAACAAGGAGTGCCTATTGACGGTTTGAAGAAAGACATTGATACATTAAAAGGTTCTGTGGCATTTTCTTGGGGTGGTGGTTCGGACGACATTGCTGATATCTCATGGAACCTTCCAACTATCGTTTTAAGATACCCTGCTAATATTCCTGGAACAAAGGGACACCATTGGGCAGATGCGATTGCTATGGCTACTCCTATCGCACACAAAGGTTCTTTAGCAGGCGCAGAAGCTACTGCAATGACTTTGTTAGATTTATTTACCAATCCTAAATTAGTAACTGACGCAAAAGCTTATTTTACGAACGTACAAACTAAGGATGTTAAATACATTCCATTTATTACAGCAAAAGATCCTCCAGCAATTCATTTGAATAAAGAGATCCAAAATACCTATCGTCCTTTGTTAGAGAAATTTTATTATGATCCAACTAAGTATGGTACTTATTTAGAGCAATTAGGAATTACCTACCCTACTTTGCCAGCTAAAAAATAAAAATTGACTCCTTCGGAGTGATTCAAAAAAAAATCCCAGCAATCGCTGGGATTTTTTTTATTTCTTTTTCGCAGCAATTTTTTCTATTGCGAATACTAATTTGTCCAAATCTTGCAGCCTAGTATATACATGTGGAGTAATTCTAACACAACTCACATTCTCCCATACTATACCTACTGTATGAATTTTATATTCATTAAATAAAGCATTGTCTAGTTCGCCCGGAGTCATGCCATCAATACTCACGCCACAAATAGCACAACTAAACTCGTCTTTTAAGGAGGTATTTATTTTTACTTTAGGAATATTTTGAACGCGGGTCGCCCAGTAGTTTTTTAAATAACGTATACGCTCTTCTTTTCTTTTAGGGCCTATTGCATTATGAAAATTTAATGCCTCACCAATACCTTGTTCAATGGGGAAGCTACGTGTACCAATGGTTTCAAATTTTCTGATATCACTACTATTTGGCTTGTCATTACAAATGAGTGGCCAAATTTTTTCAATTTTCTCTTTTTTAATCCATAACATTCCACTTCCAATAGGGGCAGATAAAAACTTATGTAAAGAAGTACCAAAATAGTCGCATCCTAATGCTGGAATTTTAAAATCCATTAATCCAAAACTATGCGCCCCGTCCACAATGGTTTCAATGCCATGTTTTTTTGCTAAGTCACATAATTTTTTTACTGGCATAATTTGCCCCACCCAGTTTACCATATGAGTGATATGAAAAATTTTCGTCTTAGGTGTAATGGCCTTTTCAAAAGCATTTACAATATCTTCCTCGTTTTCAATAGGATATTGGAAACTTAACTGTGTGTATACAATACCTTCTCTTGTTGCTCTCTGTTTCCAAGCGTTTATCATGTTTGGATAATCCTGCTTAGTTCCAATCACTTCGTCCCCTGCTTTTAAATTCAATCCAAAAATCAACGTATTCAAAGCTTCTGTGGCATTTCGGTTAATGGCAATTTCGTCAGGATCTGCTCCCGCAAGCTGTGCCAGCTTATATCTTAATGGTTCTCTTCCTTGATCTAAAATTCTCCACATATAATAGGAAGGACCTTCGTTAGTCATTTTATTATACCTGTCAACCGCTTCCTGAACAATTCTAGGACTTGGACTCACACCACCATTATTCAAATTAATCATAGCAGGACTTGTGGTATAGCCCTGTTGTATCACAGACCAATAATCTTCATCACTTGCTAATGCTTTTGCACTTATATCTTTTTTAGATAAGTTTAGGTGCTCAAACTCAGCAGCATGTGCCTGATTAAATAAGCTAGTTGCCGAAAAAGCACCTGCCATCAAACCCACTTGTTGTAAAAAATTTCTGCGATTTGCCATAGTCTCTGTTTTGTATTAGTAAGTTAAAAATAATTTCAATACAAATACAGAAAAATACATAAAGTACTAGCAGTCAATGACTGGTTCTAAATCCAACAACTCCGACTCTGTAAAAAGTTTTGAATGCACTATGAATCGAAAACCTAACGGTATCTCAAGCGAGAAGCTAGACCCACGACCCTTGGTTATGTCGATGGTTAATTGTGTGTGCTGCCAATATTCATATTGGTCCCTACTCATGAAAAAATCACACCCTGCAATATTCCCAATTTGAATATCACTACTACCTAATTTAAACTCTCCTTTTTCAAAACACATAGGTTGTGAGCCATCACAACATCCGCCACTTTGATGAAACATTAACGCACCATATTTCTCCTTTAATGTTTCAATTAAAGCAGTTGCTTCTGGACTTACTAAAACTCTTTTGGTCATAGGATACTTGGTTTTGTCGGGTCATACTAAATTAAATAAAAAAAAGGACCTTCGTTATTGCACGAAGATCCTTTTAAATTCATTAGTGCTACTAAAAGAAACCTAATTTATTCTTATCATAAGAGACTAACATATTCTTAGTTTGTCTGTAAGAACTTAACATCATCTTATGGTTTTCTCTTCCAAATCCTGATTTTTTATACCCACCAAATGGAGCATGTGCAGGATACGCATGATAACAGTTTACCCAAACACGACCAGCTTGAATAGCTCTTGGCACTTGATATAATTCATGTGCATCTCTTGTCCAAACACCAGCGCCTAGGCCATATAACGTGTCATTTGCAATTTCCAATGCTTCTTCTGTTGTCTTGAAAGTGGTCACACTCACTACTGGTCCAAAAATTTCTTCTTGGAAAATTCTCATTTTATTATGTCCTTTAAAAATAGTAGGTTGAATATAATAGCCACCGCCTAATTCACCATCTAATTTATTGGCCTCTCCTCCACATAAAACTTCTGCACCTTCTTCTTTACCAATTTTTAAATAGGACAAGATTTTTTCATACTGGTCATTAGAAGCTTGTGCACCCATCATAACCGTTCCATCTAATGGATGTCCAACTTTTATTGCTTTAGTTCTTTCCACCACACGCTTCATGAATTTTTCATAAATACTTTCATGTACTAAAATTCTTGAAGGACAGGTACAAACCTCACCTTGGTTTAATGCAAATAATACAGCGCCTTCAATTGCTTTATCAAAAAAGGCATCGTCATGATCTGCTACTGAAGGGAAAAATATATTTGGAGACTTTCCACCTAATTCCATGGTTACAGGAATTAAATTTTCAGAAGCATATTGCATAATTAATCTACCTGTTGTAGTTTCTCCTGTAAATGAAACTTTAGAAATGCGCGGAGAGGAAGCCAATGGCTTACCTGCTTCAACCCCAAATCCAGTTACTACGTTCAATACCCCTGCTGGTAAAATATCTGCAATTAATTCCATTAAGCACATAATAGAAGTAGGCGTTTGCTCTGCGGGTTTAACCACTATGCAACAACCCGCTGCCAATGCTGGTGCAATTTTCCAAGTAGCCATTAACAAAGGAAAGTTCCAAGGGATAATTTGTCCCACTACACCAATTGGCTCGTGCATTACAATACTAACCGTATGTTCGTCATGCTCGCTAATAGAACCTTCTTCTGCTCTAATAACACCTGCAAAATATCTAAAATGGTCCACACATAATGGTAAGTCGGCAGCTCTTGTTTCTCTTAATGCTTTTCCATTATCTATAGTTTCTACTATTGCCAAGTATTCTAGGTTGTCCTCAATAACCTGTGCAATTTTTAATAACATATTACTTCTTGTTGTTGGAGAAGCTTTACTCCAGCTTGTAAAAGCATTATGAGCGGCATCTAAAGCCAAGTCAACGTCTTCTTTATAAGACCTAGCTGCTTGGGTGAAGACTTTACCGTCAATAGGCGATACGTTTTCAAAATATTCGCCTTTAGTAGGAGGGACAAATTTTCCTCCAATGAAGTTGTCGTACTTAGCTTTAAAAGTAGGACGGTTTACAATTGTTGACATAGCATTTTTCGTTTTAGTATGTAATTCTAATTTGAATTGTGTTTGTTTTATAGTATTTTTAAGTCAGACAATAGCACAAATTTGTCAATTTGAATTTTTCTAAAAGTTAACGATTGCTTTTATGTCAAATGCAAGGAAACTTGATAGGGTGAATACCACACACGAAAAGTCTTTAAAAACTTTAGTGGAAAATAGAACAGCTTATACATTAGAAAAGTGTGAGCTGAACGTATTTGAGACATATCAAGCCACCGCATTAGTTCCACTTACTTTCAATGACTTTGTGGTAACCAGTATGTTAAGGGGAAAGAAAGTAATGCATCTCTATGACCAAGTGGGCTTTGAATATTTGCCAGGTGAAACCGTTTTGGTTCCTGCTGGTGTTACTATGAATATTGATTTTCCCGACGCTTCTGCCAATAATCCAACACAGTGTATTGCATTGGCCATTGACCATCAAAAAATTGATAATACATTAAGTTTTCTAAATGAAAAATATCCAAGACTAGGGAATGATTATTGGAGTTTTAGTAAAAACAATTATCATTTTCAAAACAGTATTGAGATTGCAAGTTTGCTAAATAAAATTATTTCAATTTGCTCAAGCTCCTTGCCCTTAAAGGATATACTAGCAGATTTAAATTTGCAAGAGTTGATTGTAAATATTATTCAATCTCAAAATAGAATGGACTTAACTCAATTAGACGGTGTTTCTAATTTGAACGCTAACCCATTAGCTTATATTACTGGTTTCATAAAAGCGAATATTACAGAAGATATTAAGTTAGGTGTACTAAGTGAAAAAGCTTGCATGAGTAAAGCCACTTTTTATAGGTCCTTCAAAAAAGAATATGGAATTAGTCCATTAGAATATATTTTGTCAGAAAAAATAAAGCTAGCCAAAGCTCTTTTATCGAATCCTAAAAATTCCATCAAGTCAGTGGCTTTTGAATGTGGTTTTCATGATGTAAATTATTTTGCAAGACTATTTAAAAAAATGGAGTCCATTACCCCAGGTCAGTACCAGCTTATTAGTAGCACGGGCAATACAATTCACTAATTCGCCCCTCTTTTTTTTAAAATTTATCACGAATTTTATATATGTATTTAATTGAAGATCAATATATTGTGATTTATTTATGCGTATTTCAATAAAAGTCTACTAAAATAGTAGACAATATCAAATAACTTCCTATATTTGTGCTGTCATCAAGAATTCTTAAATGAATGCCAACCGAGAGAGATGAAAACTCAGCGGTGGTAAAATGATGAGGACAATGAAGTCAAAATAAAACAATATGCAAACACTACCATTTCAATTTCAACAAGTTCAAGCAAATATTCAATTACACAAAACAATAATTGTGGTGTAATTAGTTAAGATACAGTCATGTGGCCGAACGGATAGGCAGGGGTCAGCAAAACCCTTAACGATGGTTCAACTCCATCCATGACAGCTAGGTTTTTAAGAGTTCATAAGCAAGCAATCGTTTAATTCGGGCGGTATTTCTATACCGCCCTCATTTTTTTTCGTTAATTTCAGAGTTCTAATTCCAATTTTTTCTAAAAAATAGTAACCATGAAATTATCCTTCTTTAAATTGCTTTTATTGCTTTTGCCTGTAACCTTAGTGGCTCAGAAAAAATCAAATGCAGTAAAGCCAGCAGTAAATAAAACCATAAGTGATTCTGCTTATTACAACCCTTTAATATGGCGTAATGTAGGTCCAATGCGTGGCGGACGTTCTGTAACATCAACAGGTGTGGCAGGTCAGCCTTATACTTATTATATGGGAACTACTGGAGGAGGCGTTTGGAAAACAGAAGACGCGGGTCAATCATGGAATAATATTTCAGACGGGTTCTTTAAAACTGGTTCTGTAGGTGCTGTTGCGGTTGCTGCTTCAGATCCTAATATTGTATATGTGGGAATGGGAGAACATGCACCAAGAGGTGTGATGACTTCTTATGGGGACGGTATTTATAAATCTACCGACGCAGGAAAAACTTGGAAGCACTTAGGATTAGACTTAACAAGGAGTACTGCAAATATTCGTATACACCCAACCAACCCAGACATTGTTTATGTAGCTGCTCAAGGTGCTTTACATGGCGCAAGTGCTGAACGCGGTGTTTACAAATCTATTGACGGTGGTAAAACATGGAATAAAACTTTATTTGTTGACGACAATACTGGTTGTGTTGACTTGAGTATGGATTTAAATAATCCAAGAATTTTATATGCTGCTATGTGGGACTATCGTCGTTTGCCTTGGGAAGTTAGAAGTGGTGGAAAAGGAAGTGGATTATACAAGAGCACAGACGGTGGTGAAACTTGGGAGAAAATTCAAAATGGATTACCAAAGGAATTAGGTAAAATGAGTGTTGCGGTTTCCAAAGCAAATTCAGAAAAAGTATATGCATTAGTAGAGAGTGATTCAGAAAAAGAGCAAGGCGGTTTATTTGTTTCTGAAGATGCAGGAAAATCTTGGAACAGAGTTAGTAAAGACCATAGATTAGTACAACGTGCTTGGTATTATATTGAGTGTATTGCAGATCCAGTAGACGAAAATACAGTTTATGTATTAAGTTCTCCTGCAGTTAAGTCAACAGACGGCGGTAAAACTTGGAAATCATTTAGAGCGCCTCATGGTGACTACCATCAATTATGGATCAATCCAATGAATAATAAAAACATGATTGTTTCTAACGACGGTGGATCTGCTGTATCATTTAATGGTGGTAATTCTTGGAGTACACAAAACAATCAACCTACTGCACAATTTTATAGAGTGAATGCAGATAATTTATTCCCTTTTAATTTATACGGAGGTCAACAAGACAATACCAGTGTAAAAATTGCAAATCAAACAACTAGTTGGGCTGGTATTACAGACCGTGACTGGTCTTATAGTGCTGGTGGTGAATCTGCTTTTTTAGCATTTGATCCTAATAATCCAAGATATGTTTTAGGTGGAAGCTATCAAGGAACCATTGGCGTATTAGATACTAAAACAAACGAAGAAGTAAGTGTAATGGTAGCCCCAATTCAATATCAGTCTTTACAACCTAAGGATATGAAATATCGTTTTAACTGGAATGCACCAATTATACATTCTGAGCACGAGCCGAATACTTATTATCATGCAGGTAATATTTTATTTAAGACAACAGACTTAGGAAAATCTTGGAAAGCAGTTTCTCCTGACTTAACCACGCATGATACAAGTAGAATGGGAATGAGCGGAACTCCTTACACCAATGAAGGAGCTGGAGGTGAAAACTATTGTACTATCACTTATGTGAAAGAATCTCCATTAGAGAAAGGCGTAATTTATACAGGTAGTGATGATGGTTTAGTTTATATCACAAAAGACGGAGGTGCTAATTGGACTAATATCACACCGGAGGGCGTAAAAGGAACTTTAGTAAACGCGATTGAAGTTTCTCCTTTTGATAAAGCAACTGCTTATATCGCAGTGAACAAATATAAATTCAATGACTTTACTCCATTGATATATAAGACGACAGACTATGGTAAAACATGGACTAAATTAACAGAGGGAATTCCATACGGTGCTTATGTACGTGTAGTGAGAGAAGATAATGCTGTTAAAAATTTATTATACGCAGGAACAGAAACCGGATTTTATATTTCTTATAATGGCGGACAAAATTGGAAGCAATTACAATTAAACTTGCCTGTAGTTCCTATCACAGATTTGAAATTACATCAAGACCATTTAATCGCTTCTACACAGGGTCGTGCATTTTGGATTTTGGATGACTTAACTCCATTAAGAAAAGCAGCAGCAAACTTTAATACAGACTTCGTTTTATTGCCAGTGTCTAATCAATATAGAATTACAGGAGCGAGTCCTTTAGACAGACAGTTTACAGAGGACGAAGATATTTTGAAGATTAATACTACTATGGCTAATCCATCTACTGGTGCCGTGATTTATTACCATATTCAAAATAAAGATTCCGTTAAAAAATTAACCATTGAAATCCTAGACGCTTCAAAAAATATCGTACGTACTTACTCAAAAGACAAGTCTGAAATTAGCACTAGCAATAATGCTGCCGACGCTGATCCGAAAATCGAAGTTAGAACAGGCTTGAATAGATTTGTTTGGGACTTGCATTACACCAATTTACCTACCATTGAAAACGTATATATAGAAGGAAGCAATAGTGGACGCAAGGCTATACCAGGCGACTACACTATTCGTTTAAAAGTGAATGATTCAACAGTTAGTACTAGTTTTAAATTATTAGCAGATCCTAGATTGACTTACACCCCTGCTGATTATGAAGCACAAGACAAATGGTCAAAATTAGCATCTCTAGACGTTGAGGCAATACATGTGTCTGTTGTTCAAATGCGTAAAGTACAAGACCAATTAAATCAATTTGTAAAACGTGCAGAAGGCAATAAAGCATTGGATTCATTAGCTGCAAACGCTAAAGCCATTTTAAAAAATATAAAAACTTGGGAAGAGGCTTTGATTCAATCTAAGTCTCAGTCTAATGACGACGTTATTAATTTTGTAAATAAATTAAGTGCAAACATCATTTTTGTAAAAGGTGAAATTGACGGAGCAGGTGCTTCTCCTTATATTACAGAAGGTCAAGTTAAACGCTACGAAGAATTACACGCGGAGTGGTTGACTTATGAAAAACAAATGAATGGATTATTAGAAAACGAAATCAAAAATTTCAATGATGCTTGTAAGAAAGCAAATTGGAATTATATTGGATTCGAAAACTAAAACAATGCAAAAAATCAGATGGGGCATAATTGGTTGCGGCAACGTAACCGAAATGAAGAGTGGGCCAGCTTTTAATAAAGTGCCTAATTCTGAACTGGTTGCCATAATGCGTCGTGACGAAATAAAACTTCGTGATTATGCATTAAGGCACCAGGTCCCATTGACATTTACAAATGGCTCGGAATTAATCCATTGCGATCAGGTGGATGCAGTTTATATTGCAACACCTCCCAATGTCCGTGAAAGCTATGCACTAGAAGCTATGAAAGCGGGGAAGCCTGTCTATTTGGAAAAACCAATGGCCTTGAATGTTGCTGCCTGTCAACGTTTAAAAAATACATCTGAACAATTAGGCGTTAAACTCTCGGTGGCACATTATAGAAGAAATTTGCCATTGTTTAGGGAGGTAAAAAACTTATTGAATCAAAATAGTATTGGACAAGTGCGATCGGTAAATATTACCATGCTTAAGTATGCGGGTGACAATACAATGGATCCTAATAATTGGAGAGTCAATCCTACAATCGCAGGCGGAGGCTATTTTTACGACCTAGCCCCTCATCAAATTGATCTATTATTTTATTTTTTTGGGAAAGCACTAAGTTATAATGGTAAAGCTTTTAATAAAGCCGGCCTATATAAAGCAGAGGACATGGTTGAAGGAGAAATTCTTTTAGACGGGACTATTCCGTTCAAAGGAATTTGGAATTTTTGTGTCGACAAGGGTTTGGAAAAAGATGAGTTTGAAATCATAGGCACTACTGGAACCATTCGCTTTCCGGTTTTTGGATTGGAAATATTGCTTGAACAAAACGGGATAGTACAAAAAATTCCTTTTGTAGCACCTATGCACAATCAACAAAATCATATAGAAAAAGTGGTGCAATATTTCTTAGGCAAAGGGGAAAACCCGTGTAGCGCTAGCGATGCCATCATGTCCATGGAAGTGATGGAGGCATTTGTATATGGTAATTAGTATTTGTATAGGGTATTTTCCGATTGTAAATAATAATTATTATTTGTAGCCTAACCAATAAATATTTTTAAAATCCATGGTATATAAACATTAAATTTATTGTATGACTAGATATTGCTTAGCCCTAGACTTAAAAGACGATGATAATTTAATTGCTGCTTATGAAGAATATCATCGTTCGGTATGGCCGGAAATTATTGACTCCATTAAAGCTGCAAATATTTTGCAATTAGAAATTTATAGAGTTGCAAATAGACTATTTATGATTTTAGAAGGAGGAGCAGATTTTAGTTTTGAAAACAAAGCGTTATTGGATGCTCAGAATGAAATCGTTACACAGTGGGAATTATTGATGTGGGAATATCAACAAGCATTACCAACTGCAAAGCCAGGAGACAAGTGGGTGTTGATGCATAAAATATTTAGTTTAAAAAATTTTTGAAAATGAGAATAGTAATTAATTGGATTTTGTTTATTATCGTAATTTCCGTGAATGCATTGGCAAATATATTACCAATAAATGGATATAACACAGGCCAGATATCAGGATTTTATCCCAATTATTTTGTGCCAGCTGGATTTACATTTGCCATTTGGGGAATAATATATCTATTTTTTCTTAGCTACTCAATTGCGGTCACTTACTTTACAATTAAGCAAAATGATTTTCCTGAAATCAAAAAATATCTAAATGCCATTACACCTTATTATTGGGCTACCTGTATTTTTAATGCAGCTTGGATAGTTGCTTGGCATTATTTACAAGTGGTGTTAAGCGTATTAATTATATTATTATTTCTTTTTTCCTTAATTCAGATTTTTATTCAAACTCAGCAATTAGCCATAAACATAAAACCAGTCCATCGCTTTTTAATTAAAACACCATTCTCGATTTATATTGGATGGGTAAGTGTAGCTACTATTGCAAATATTACAGCTTTGCTGGTTCACTTAAAATGGAATGGATTTGGGTTAGATCCAATTTATTGGAGTGTAATAATGATAGTCATTGCAATTGCTTTTGGTTTATTCTTTATAACTAAATATAAAACCATTGCTTATCCGTTAGTAATTGCATGGGCACTATGGGGTATTAAAGCATCACAAGGACTGCAGGTTGAAATTATTAATCAAGCTACACTAGTTGGATTTTTTGTTTTGATATTTGTGACATCAAAACTTGGAATACAAAAACTTATTGCATTAGTGAGGTAGCTTTTCTTTAAAATAACCATAGGTCCAAGTGCCTAATAAAGCACTTGCTATGACCACTAAAACACTTAGGGTTCCAGTCCCAATTTGAGCGAATAATGGTCCAGGACAAGCGCCTGTCATTGCCCAGCCTAATCCAAAAAGCAATCCGCCATAGATCTGGCCTTTTGAAAAATGTTTTGGTATTATTACAATACTTTCTCCCTGTAATGTTTTGATGTTGAACTTTTTAATAATAGCCACTGACAATACTCCCGTTATCACTGCCGTTCCAATTACGCCATACATATGAAAGCTTTGCAGCTTGAACATTTCTTGAATTCTAAACCAAGATATGATTTCTGCCTTTACAAATACGATTCCAAATAAAGCACCTACGGCAGTATATTTTAAAAGCGAAAATTTACTTTCTCTTTTTTCTGAGTGATTAATACACGCTGAAGTCTCGTCTAACAATTCAACTGCTTTATTATCTATTGAAATATTTTGTTTAACTGATTCCATTTTAAAATTTTAAAATAATTGGTAAAATAAAATTGGTCATCACAAATCCACCAATCATAAAACAAATAGTAGCTACTAAGGAAGGCCACTGTAAATTACTTAGTCCCATAATAGCATGTCCCGACGTACAGCCATTGGCATAACGTGTTCCAAAGCCAACCAAGAAGCCACCTATAACCATGAGTACAAACCCTCTAATGGTGAATAATGCAGATAAACTAAAAAGGTCATTTGGTAATAAGTGCTGAAAATCGTTCACGTTTAAATTTTGCAATTGCGATTTTAAGTTGGCATTAATAATTAGACTGTTTGGATTAGTCAAATAATTAGTGGCTATAAAAGCGCCTGCTATGATTCCCCCTACAAAAAATAAATTCCAGATTTCTTTCTTCCAGTCGTATTTGAAAAATTCAATATTTGCGGGGAAGCATGCTGCACATATGTGTCGTAAATTTGACGAGAGGCCAAATGTTTTATTGCCAATAATAAGCAATAATGGGACTATCAAGCCAATAATGGCACCAGCTAGGTACCAGGGCCAGGGTTGTTTAATGATTTCAACAAAACTCATGAAAAGCTTATTTAATAAGATAATAATTAGTCTACAAATATAGTAGATTAATGTAATTATTTCAAATAAGCTGAAAAAAACAATTGTTCAATAAAGATAAAAATTGACATCGCTAATACAAACCATCCAAATCCCTTTTTCAATTTGGTGCCATCCATTTTATTATTTAAAAAATTCCCAAGTATGATTCCGCCAGTAGCTAATAAAATAATAATAGATAAGAACTTGAAATCTACCGATGTGTGAATTAAATCGCCTGCAAATCCAAATATCGATTTAATAGTAATTATGAAAAGAGAGGAAGCAATGGCTTTTTTCATTGGCAATTTTCCTAATAATACCAAGGCAGGAATAATTAGAAAACCGCCCCCTGCGCCAACAATACCGGTAACCATGCCTTCTATAAGACCAACAAGCATAAGTGTTACGCCATAATTTGGTTTTATAGATAAGTCGTCTGCTTTATTTTTTCCTAGAATCATTGAAGTTGCAGAAGCCAACATTAGAGTAGCAAAAAACAACATGATAAAGTTGCTCTTTGACACATCCATAAATCCCAATAACCTAAAGCTATTAGGTATAGAAGGGAGGATTAACTTCCTAGACAACATCACACCAATCATAGAAGGAATCCCAAAAACTAATATGATTTTAAAGTCTAGTAATTTTTGTTTGTATTTTGAGATAACCCCTGCGATACTGCTTAATCCTACAATGCATAATGAATAGGTGGTAGCCAATAAAGGTTCTACTTTAAATAGGTATACAAGTACGGGTACGGTTAATATAGACCCGCCACTGCCAATTAATCCTAAAGAAACCCCTATAAGCACTGCTACCAAATATCCAATTAATTCCATCAGTAAATGTTTAGGCAAAAATCGTAAAGTTAAGGTATAACTTATGTGATATTTGGCACTTATTAAATATTTTCAAACAAAAGTGATAATTGTCACGTTAATCTCTAATTTTATACTAGAAATTTGTAGAGCAAAAATATTAATATGAAAATAGAGCAGATATATACTGGTTGTTTAGCGCAGGGTGCTTATTATATTGAAAGTAATGGTGAAGCAGCTATTGTGGATCCTTTACGTGAAGTGACTCCTTATATACAAAAAGCTGCATTAAATGGAGCTACAATTAAATATGTTTTTGAAACTCATTTTCATGCAGATTTTGTTTCCGGACATTTAGATTTAGCTGCAAAGACAGGTGCTCAAATTGTATTTGGTCCAACTGCTGCTCCTAGCTTTGAATTTTATGCAGCAAAAGATGGCGAAGAAATAACATTAGGCGATATTAAAATAAGAGTTTTACATACTCCAGGTCATACCATGGAGAGTACTTGTTATTTATTGATAGACGAAAACGGAAAAGCGAAAGCATTGTTTAGTGGTGATACTTTATTTATTGGTGACGTTGGTCGCCCAGATCTAGCACAAAAAGTAAAAGCTGAATTAACGCAAGATATTTTAGCAGCTCATTTGTTTGATTCATTGCGAAATAAAGTAATGCCATTGGCAGACGATATTATTATTTACCCGGCACATGGAGCAGGAAGTGCTTGTGGTAAGAATATGAGTAAGGAAACAACTGACACGCTTGGAAATCAGAAAAAAACAAATTACGCATTACGTGCAGACATGACTAAACCAGAGTTTATAGCAGCTGTATTAGATGGGCTGGTGGCGCCTCCGGGCTATTTCCCATTAAATGTTATGATGAATATTCAAGGTTACGATAGCATTGATAAAGTTTTAGAGCGTGGTCAGCATGCATTGTCTCCGAATGCTTTTGAAGCAGCGGCCAACGAAACTTCCGCATTAATACTTGATACAAGAGACGCTCAAACTTTTGCAAAAGGTTTTGTACCCAATTCAATTAATATTGGAATTGATGGAAATTTTGCTCCATGGGTTGGCGCTATGATTCCAGATATCAAACAAGAAATATTATTAATTACAGACGAGGGAAGGGAAGTGGAAGTGATAACAAGACTTGCACGTGTTGGATATGATTTTACAATTGGATATTTAGAAGGTGGATTTGAATCATGGAAAAAGTCGGGCAAGGAAATAGATCATATTCAATCTATAACTGCAGCAGAATTGGCAAGCATAAGAGCGGCAGATAAAAATGCGGCTATTTTAGATGTTCGTAAAGCATCTGAGTTTGGAAGCGAGCATATCAAGACTGCACAGAATGCCCCTTTAGATTTTATCAATGATAGCATGGCTAGTATTGATAAAGATAAAACATACTATGTGCATTGTGCTGGTGGATACCGTTCAATGATTTTCATTTCAATATTAAAAGCTAGAGGCTTTGACCACTTAATTGATATTAAAGGAGGTTTTAAGGAAATTAAAGAAACTGAAAAATTTGAAATCACAGAATACATTTGTCCAACAACCCTATTATTAGCTATTATAATGATAGGAACTATGTTGCAGTTTATTTAGTTAAAATATATTTTATAAAAGCCATTTTGGATTTTTATTGCCCCCAGAAGTTAAAGACCTTATGGGGGCTTTTTTTGTTGGCAATATTTATGTAAATTCATAAAAATATTCACCATGAAGAAATCACTACAACGTTTAGCTATTATCATACTTTTCTTAAGTGTTCAATTTGCTTCAAAAGCACAAAATACATCTGTGATGCACAAAGTAGTTATTCAGCTAAACACAGCAGACACTGCTGCATGGTCTAGTACTATTGGTAATATTAAAAATTTACAAAAAATTTGGCCTGGGGCTATTCAAGTTGAAGTGGTAGCACATGGCAAAGGATTAGATTTATTAGTAAAAGCTAAAACTCATTTAGCTGCAGAAGTGGAAGCTTTATCTAAAGATGGAGTTGTTTTTTCTGCTTGTGAGAATTCTATGAAAAAACATAATGTTACTAAAGCAGACTTATTAATGGTTGCAGGTACGGTTCCTTCCGGTGTAGCAGAATTAGTTTTAAAACAAGAACTAGGTTGGAGTTATTTAAAAGCAAGTGTTAACTAATTGAATTGAAAAAAGCGCAGCTATATTTTTTATTGTTTTTATTAATTGCATTTGTGACATTTTATTGGATGTCAAAATCTAATCAATTATTAAAAGAAGCAGAAGCCGACTTGGCCAAGCTACCCAAAGACAGCACAGCATGGGTAGGCCCTTCTTTTTATCAAATTCCAAAAAATGCTAGAACAGATGGAATGTATATCTGGTATGGTTATGAGCTTATAGCACATACTTCAAAATATCTTGGACCAAAAGGAATAGTTAGTCAGAGCACCAATGGTATGAATTGTCAAAACTGTCATTTAGAAGCAGGCACTAAGCCATGGGGATTAAATTACGGTGCAGTTTTTTCTACCTATCCAAAATTTCGTGCGAGATCGGGAACTATAGAATCTATTTACAAGAGAGTGAATGATTGTTTTGAAAGAAGTTTAAATGGAAAAGCATTGGATACCAATTCCAAGGAAATGCAATCTATCTATGCTTACATTAAATGGCTTGGAGAAAGCATTCCAAAAGGAACAAAAGTCAAAGGAAGCGGAATTGAGTCCATTGCATTTATAGATGAACCAGCAAATCCCAAAAAAGGAATTATAGCTTTTCAACAACAATGTGTTTCTTGTCATGGAGCCGACGGACAAGGAAAAATGAATCCTCAAACAAGCATGTATGAATATCCTCCATTATGGGGGAGCCACAGTTATAATGACGGTGCAGGTTTATATCAAATTTCAAAATTGGCGGGGTTTATTAAAAACAATATGCCCAATAGCGTTAATTACCATAAGCCAACATTGACGAACCAAGAAGCTTGGGATATAGCAGCATATATTAATTCACAGCCAAGACCCCATATTGATAAGTCAAAAGATTGGCCAGCTATTGCTTCCAAGCCTTTTGATTATCCAACAGGACCTTATCTTGACTCCTTTAGTGAATACCAACATAAGTTTGGACCTTTCAAGCCAATACAATTGTTTTATAAGAAATAATTATTGGTTTATTGAAAGCCATATCGCTTTTGCTTTGCCAAAATATTTTCTTATATTTGAAATACTAATATGGTTGCATACTTTTCGTTTACGGATGGTAGGGCAACCTTTTTTATTTTAATACCAAGCTAATGACTGTTAACCAAATGTTGAGCCAATATGTTCACGACCGTGCATGGGACGAAATGATGTCGGAGCATAAAGTGCGAGCGCCGTATCAGCCGCTTTTTGATGCCATTGCATCAATGACAGTAGAAGAAATTGCACAAAAGCATTTGCAAGCGAGTGAACTATTCATGCATCAGGGAATTACTTTTACTGTATATAGTGACAACGAAGGAATTGAGCGAATTTTTCCATTTGATATTTTACCTAGAATTATTACAGCTAAAGAGTGGCTAGAAATTGAATTAGGCATAAAGCAAAGACTAAAGGCTTTAAATCTTTTTTTACAAGACATCTACCATGATCAGAATATCATTAAAGAAAAAGTAGTTCCAGCATGGCTCATTGCCTCCTGCCCGCATTTTACTAGAGAGATATTTGGGATTAATGTACCTTATGATATTTATGTTCACATTGCAGGTATTGATTTGATTAGAGGAGCAGACGGCAAGTACTATGTACTAGAAGATAACTTAAGAACACCTTCTGGCGTGTCTTATATGTTAGAGAATAGAGAAGTTACAAAAAGAATTTTTCCAAATTTGGTGAATAGTAATAAAGTTCAAATGAATAATAATTATCCATTATTATTACATGCTAATTTATTATCACTTTCGCCAAGGAATGTAAAATCACCTAATGTGGTAATTTTAACCCCAGGTGTTTTTAATTCAGCATATTACGAACACACATTTTTAGCGAGACAAATGGGTATTCCTTTGGTGGAGGGACGAGACTTAGTAGTGAACAATCATAAAGTATTTATGAAAACTACTCAAGGTTTACAACAGGTTGATGTGATTTATAAAAGAGTGGACGACGAATATTTAGATCCAATCACTTTTCATGCAGATAGTATTTTAGGTGTGCCAGGATTATTAAGCGCCTATAGGAAGGGACATGTAGCCATTGTAAATGCAGTAGGTACTGGAGTTGCAGACGACAAAGCAGTTTATGCTTATGTACCAGATATGATTAAATATTATCTAAACGAAGAACCTATTTTAGCGAATATTCCCACTTATTCAATGACAGATCCTGCACAAAGAAATCATGTTTTTGAAAATATGGATCAAATGGTAATCAAGGGTACAAATCAGTCAGGTGGATATGGAATGTTAATGGGAAACCAGGCAAGCGAAGAAGATATAGACATATTTAAAAAGAAAATTTTAGAAGCACCAAGATCATTTATTGCACAACCTATTATTCAATTGTCAACTGTACCTTGTTTTATTGATGGAAAAATTCAAGCTAGACATGTGGACTTAAGACCTTATGCATTATGCGGGCCAAGCGGGATTGATGTGGTGCCTGGAGGACTAACAAGAGTGGCTTTAAAAGAAGGTTCCTTAATTGTTAATTCTTCACAAGGCGGCGGGAGTAAAGACACATGGATTATTGATTAAAAAATTAAAATTATGCTTAGTAGAATAGCGGAGTCCTTATTTTGGTTGAATAGATATGAAGAAAGATCGGAGGGGATGTTAAGATTAATGCGGACGAACTATGTTCTTTCTTTGGACAAAGGGCCTTCTGAAATGAATAGCTGGTTACCCTTGTTAGAAATTTTTTCTAACAAGTCATATGTTGAACAAATAAAACTTGCAGCAAATCATCAGGAAGTAATTAAACATTTATTAATAGATCCTGAAAACAATAATTCTCTTATTGCCAATTTAACTAAAGCTAGAGAAAATGCAAGAGGTATGCAGGACCATATTACAAAAGAAGTTTGGGAGCAGGTGAACTATTTATATCATTTAATAAATAGTAAATCAATCGTTCAAAATTTAGAAGAAAATAAGCAATTGCATACCATTGAACACTTACAGAAAAATTGCTTGTTGTACACGGGAATCGCAGATAGTACCATGCCAAGAAGCTTAAGTTGGTGCTTCATGAACCTAGGAAAATATATAGAGCGAAGTATCTTAACAATAGATATACTAGAAAAGCATTATGCAGGTATTGACTTTGACTTGAAAAAAGAAAAGGATATTTTACATTGGCGTAATTTATTATTTTCTGTTTCCGGATATGAGTTTCATTTGAAAAACTACAGGTCAAATGATTCAAGTTTTAATGTAGCACATCAGATTATATTTAATGAACAGTTTCCACATAGTTTATTTTATTCATTGACCAGAATTAAAAAATATCTTGAAAATGCAGTGGATGAAAATAAAATAAAAAACAAGCAAACTATCATTAAAGAATTTGGTAGAATTTATAGTAATGTTGAATTTACAGACCTGGAATGGATCAATAAAATTGGCATGTCGATTTACTTACAAACTTCTAAATATAATCTCATTCAATTTACCAATAGTTTAAGCCAGACCTTTTTCTCTTATTCTTAATATACTACTATGTCCGTTTTTAAAATTCACCATATCACTAAATATCATTACGAACAACCCATTGTGGAGAGTGTAAATGAAATTCGAATTTTTCCTTATCAGTCAGTTGATCAGGAAGTATTGCAACATGATTTAATTATTACGAGCCATCCAAATGTGCACGTTTTTAAAGACTATTGGGGTAATAAAGTTGGGTTCTTTAATATATTAGAACCACATCAGGAACTTATTATTGAAAGTAAGTTAACGGTAAGAACCATTATAGACTTAAGCAATTTAGAAGCATCTATTTCGGGCTTTGGTATATTAAGTAAAGAAGTAGAGGACAATTTTCAATTAATGGAATTAACAAAGCCAGATACTATTCAGTCACAAGAACAAATCCAGAAAATTTTAAATAGTTTTATTGTTAAAGATCAAAGTATCAAAGTAGTTATTGAAAAAGCCAGTCAATATATTTTTGAAAACTTTACTTATACTAAAGGCATTACTAATATTGAAACAACTATTGATGAAATTTTAGCACATAAGAAAGGTGTTTGTCAAGACTTTGCACATTTACTTTTACAAATTTTAAGAACAATGGATATACCCTGCAGATATGTAAGTGGGTATATATGTCCTAATAAAAATGGCATGAGGGGTGAAGGCGCTACACATGCTTGGGTAGATGCTTGGATTCCTGGTGTTGGTTGGTGTGGTATTGACCCAACAAATAATACATGGGTTAATAACCATCATGTCAAGTTAGCAGTTGGTAGAAATTTTTATGATAGTAGTGTTGTAAAGGGTACATATAAAGGTGCTGCTAGACAGGATTTATTTGTTTTTGTATCAGTTGGTTATGAAGATGGTCATACTTTTGAAGAAACGAATCAAGTGTTATTAGATAAACAAGAACTGGACAAGTCCAATAATATCAAAAGAACAGCAATGTCAATTCAGCAGCAGCAATAAAAAAATGCCCCTAGTTGGGGCATTTTTTAGAGTTCAAATGAAAACCATTTTTATATAGCTCCTATTGTAATCAATTTCTATTATTTTTTCCTTTCAATTTCTCTATTCATCTCCTCCATATCTACAGGTCTTTCTGCATTATCGCCTAATAAGTATTTGCTAAAATAATCTGCAGTTCTCCAAAACCAATATTCATTCATATCTCCAAATCCATGTCTTTGAGAAGGTAGGATTAGCATGTCAAAGCGCTTATTGGCTTTTATTAAAGCATTCACTAGTCTGATGGTATTAGATGGGTGCACATTGTTGTCAATTTCACCATGTATCAATAATAATTTACCTTTTAAATTTTTAGCTAAATCAGGATTTTTGTCAATCATGGAAGTGAATGTAGTATCTCCTTTTTCTGAAATATTTTCTTTAAGCCCATTGTGTTTTTCACTCCACCATCTATTGTAAACACTATTGTCATGATTGCCGGCATTACTCACGGCAACCTTAAATAAATCTGGATACACCAACATGGCTGCAGTACTCATAAATCCACCACCACTATGCCCATGAATACCTACTTTTTGACTGTCAATAAAAGGAAACCTGTCAGCTAGCTGCTCAATAGCAACCTTTTTATCCGCTAAGCCGTAATCTCTCAAATTTCCGTAACCATAATTGTGATACCATTTACTTCTAGCTGGGTTTCCTCCTCTATTTCCCATAGTAACCACCACAAAGCCTAATTGTGCAAGGCGGTCAATTCTGTCCATACCCTTACTAAAGCTCTTATTTACCGATTCTGTTTGTGGACCTGGGTATACATATTCAATAATGGGGTATTTTTTAGTGCTATCAAAATCATAAGGCTTGTACATGACACCATAAATATCGGTAATTCCATCATCGGCTTTTACCTTGAAACTTTCAGGGAATTTGTAGCCTGCAGCAAATAATGAGCTTAAATCTGCAGTTTCTAAATCTAATATTTTCTTTCCTTCTGTATTATATAAAACAGAAATTGGTGCGGTATTGACTCTTGAATAAGTATCAATAAAAAATGCTTTTTTATCATTCAAACTAAAATTGTGGTCATAATTACCTGCGTTTAATAACTGTAGTCCACTTCCATCAAAATTTATTTTGTATAAATGCAAAAAGTAAGGATCCTCAATGGCATAATTATTTACATGTTCTTTTCCATTTGCTGAAAAATAAACAACTCTTTTTTCTTCATCAATTGAAATGATATCTTCTATATGCCAAGGGCCTTGAGTAATTTGATTTTTAAGATTTCCTTTATCATCATATAAATATAAATGAGCCCAGCCATCACGCTCACTCCATTCTATTAATTCTTTTCCTTTATTAACTAATACAGGTTTTCTAATTTCAATAGAACTATTCAAACTTTCTTCAATTAATGTTTTAACATTACCTGTTGCTATATCAACAATGCATTGGTCAATCTTTTTTAAATCTCTGCTAGTTCTACTGATATAAAATTGGTCATTAGTGCCTAACCAAATAGTTGGTTTAAACTCGTCGTCTCTAGAATTTACATTTTTGGTCTTATCCCAAATTGAAATATTTTGATCTTTAAACAGTGAAACATTAATTTCTTTATTAGTGTATCCATTAGTATCAAAAATAAATAAGTGATCTACTGGTGCTTCTTTCTCGCCTGGCATCCAATATTTATAAGTTTCTAGGGTAGGTCTTGGGTCTGCAATGCTGTTAATTACCCATAAATCTTTCACCTTAGTATTGTCCACTTTGTTTAAAGCAAAATGCTTGTTATCCTCGCTCCAGTAAGCATATACGGGCTTTCTCTTATTTTTATTTTTCTCTATGTCAACATTTGTCTCACCCCCGCCGCCATAACTACTTTCACTATGCCAACTAAAATATAATATCCCGTCTTTGGTAATTTGGTGTTCTATAATTGTTGAATCCTCCTCGTTTTTTAAAGCTTTTTCATAATTAGCTTTATCCATCCAAAACAGGTTAAAGTTTTTTCCAAATAAAATAATATTTTGATCTGGTGACAAATTGGCCCAACTTGGTTTTTTCTTTGGCTTCTTATATCCTACTAGTTCATTTAGTTGACTAGAAACAATATTGTATTCAAAATAAAATATCTTTTTAATTTTTTCAGCCTTGGCATTTTTTGCAACAGTATCTTCTTTATTTATTTCAATGCTACTTTTAACTTCAAATTGAATCCAATTCTCGTCTTTAATAAACTTTATAGAGTCAATTGGTAAATGTAAACCATCAAAAGGGTCTTTTATAATTTTGGTTAGTTCTGCTGCAAGGTGATCTCTGTCCAACATCACTTTCTTCTCCATTTTAATTGGGTCAACAATAAACCATTGTTTTCCTTCACTTGTTTCATAAGTATACCAAAATTTGCTAGATTGTTTTAACCAGTGTGGATCTACTGCCAAAGAAAAAAGCATTTTGTCTAATTTTTTTGGTGCAAATCTTGCAGCCAAATTATAATTTGCTTTTTGTTGTGCCCAGCTTAAAAATGGCAAGAGTAAAAGTCCCAGTAAAAATTTACGCATGTGTATTTGTTTATTGGAGAAAGTTAATGATATTTAGTTAAATTTTTTAAGATGGAATTGAAAATAAATGGGTTGCAACATATTGGTATTCCTGTAACAGATTTAAAAAAGTCCGAAACATTTTATGAAGGATTAGGATTTAAGAATATTATGCAATCCGAATTTGATCTACATGGAGAAAAAGGGAATGTTTCCATGATGCACTTAAATGATATGATTATTGAACTATACCAAATGCCAGAACCAGAATTAGCGGAATTACGAGGTAGACAAAATGGACATATTGATCATATTGCCTTTGACGTTGACGATATTGATATCACATTTAATACCTTAAAGTCAAATGGGTATGATATTTTTGAACCAGCACCAGTTTTTCTTGATTTTTGGAAGCATGGCTGCAGGTATTTTAATATTGAAGGACCTGACGGCGAACGATTGGAGTTTAATCAAGTTTTATAGTGTTCTTTTATCATTAACTCAATTTCGTCTGCTCTATTTTGTGTAAATTGCGGCCATCTAATTCAAATATTTTTTTTAATAATATTTTATTCAAATGGAGCAAAATCAGATAGATTCTCAAAGCAGTAGCAAGTCGGCAACAATCAGAAAAATCGTAATTGGTCTTTTGTTAGGAATTGCCCTATTTTTTGGTGTTAAGAAGTTAATATTTTCATTAACGCATGAAACCACCGATAACGCACAAATAGAAACGACAATTGTGCCAGTACTAACTAGAATTTCAGGATTCGTAAAATCTGTGGATGTAAAGGATTTTGATTCAGTTGCTCAAAATCAGCAAGTGGTAGAAATTGATGATGCTGATTTAAGAATTCAATTACATGAACAAGAAGCAGACTTGCAACAATCTACAGCGGAAGTGTCAAATGCGAAAGCACAATTAGCAAATGCTATTTTGTCTCTACAAAATAACAAAGGCGCCATTGACTTAAAAAACATCAGAAAGCAAAAAGTAAATAATGATTTAAAAAGAGATCAAAATTTATTTAAAGAACAAGCAATAACTAGAAAGCAATTAGAAGAATCAGAATATCAATTAGCCGCAGCTAATCAAGAATTTACAAATGCGCAAACTGAATTAGCAACTGCAAAAAACAGAATTGACGTTTTAAAAGAAAATGTGAATAGAGCGTTGGCGATGATTGATATGAAAAAAACAAGAATTAAAGAAACAGAATTAAAATTGTCATATACTAAAATTGCAGCTCCAGTTAAAGGTAAAATTGGCAAGAAAAATATTAGTATTGGACAATTCGTTCAAGCAGGAACTCCATTGTTTTCTATCGTAAACGATAGCAGTTACTGGATTGTAGCCAATTTTAAAGAAAGTCAATTAGCCGATTTACATGAAGGTAAAAAAGTAAATATTCGTATTGACGCTTTTGATGAAATGGTAGTTCAAGGAACTATTGTAAGTTTAAGTGATGCAACTGGCGCTAAATTTTCTTTATTGCCTCCAGACAATTCAAGTGGAAACTTTATTAAAGTTACTCAAAGAATTCCTGTAAAAATTTCTATTGACAATCAAGCTGCCTTAAAAAACAAATTAAGAGCAGGTATGAGTGTATTTATCACAGTTGACAAATAGTTTTAATGGCAACCCCTAAAGGAATAGCAAGAGCAATTATCGTTTTAACAACAGTATCAGCTGCCATCATGGAGTTGATTGATACTTCTATTGTAAACGTAGCACTAACAGATATCTCTGGTAGTTTGGGCGTAAGCATTGAAGATATTAGTTGGGTAATTACTTCTTATGCTATTGCGAATGTCATTATTATTCCGCTTACTGGTTTTTTAGCAGAATATTTTGGAAGAAAAAATTACTATATCGCTTCCATGATTATTTTCACTATTGCCTCCTATTTATGTGGGCAATCAGATAGTTTGGTGGAATTAATTATATGGAGATTCGTGCAAGGTGTAGGAGGTGGTGCATTATTATCTACCTCTCAAGCCATTTTATTTGACGCATTTGAACCTAAGGATCGTCCTATGGCGGCAGGTTTATTTGGCATGGGAATTGTTTTAGGACCCACTTTAGGGCCTACGCTTGGAGGTTGGATTATTGAACATAATAGCTGGCCTTTGATTTTCATGATTAATATTCCGATTGGATTTATCGCAACTTTCTTGGCTTATACATTCATTGATAAAAAAGAAGGGGAGGGCAAGGGCAAGGCAGCCATCAAAATTGACTATACAGGTATCTTACTGCTAGCAGTAGGAATTGGATGCTTACAATATGTATTAGAAAGAGGTGAATCTGAAGAGTGGTTTAGTAGTGATACCATTCGCTTTTGTTCCATGATTGCGGTGGTTGGTTTGGGAATGTTTATATGGTATGAACTAAGTATAAAACAGCCTGCGGTAAACTTAAGGGTTTTGGGCAATCGTAATCTAGCATTTACTACCATATTCACTTTTGTGGCAGGTTTTGGATTATTTACTTCTGTCTTTGTTTATCCAGTATTAGCACAAAGAGTAATGGGATTCACCGCATTTGAAACTGGTAGCTCACTATTGTTGCCCACTTTGGCAGGTGTAATTATGATGCCCATAATAGGTAAAGTAATGAGTAAGGGAGTATCTCCTATTCCATTTGTTATTGTAGGTTTTACCTTATTCGCAGTTTATGCATTTTATAGTGCAGCAATGCCAATTGACGCAGGTAAATGGGATTTCTTTTGGCCTCTACTAATTCGTGCTTTTGGTATTTCCTTAAGCCAATTGCCATTAATTAATCAAGCGGTGGTAGGATTAGCACCTAAAGACTATGCAGCGGGTATTTCTTTAAATAATATGATTCGTCAGCTTGGTGGTGCTTTTGGTATTGCCATGGCTAATAATTATGTTGCGCAGCAATATTTCAAACACAGATCCAATCTAATCTCTCATATGCCTTCCGACGGAACCGCTTGGCAAGAAAGAGTGAATTCAATAAGTCAAGGGATTACCGCTAAGACGGGAGATTTTCATGGAGCTACTGAAAAAGCGTATAAAATGATTGACATGTCTGTTGACAGACAGGCTTATTACTTATCTTATTTAGACACATTTAGAGTAGTAGGTATCTTTTTCTTGGTAGTAATACCATTGGTTTTCTTTTTAAGGACTAGAAAAAAATTAGACAAAGCGGCATTAGAAGCTGCTTCTGAAGCACATTAAATTAAGCGAAAGCATTAAAATACAACCTCGTTTGAGTATGAAAAAATTGATTACATCCGCATTATTTTTAGTTAGCTTAACTAATATTGCAACGGCACAGAATTTAGTAAATGATGAATTGTCTAATTTATTGACACAATCTTTAAGCTACTATCCTAAAGTCAAAGAAACGCAACAGTCAGTTCAATTAGCCGAAGACAGATTACTGCTTACACAATTGAATAAATACCCAGACATTAATTTTGATGCAAGTTATGCATATGTAAAACCTAAAATTGAAGTACAGTTTGGAGAAAAATTATTTCAGTTTGCGCCTGAGCATAATATGAGTGCTGCCTTAAATGGAACCTATACTTTATTTGATTTTGGTCGATTAAAAACAAATATTGAAAAAGCAAAGAATGAACTTCAAAGTTCAAAACATCAAGCAGAACAACTTAGATCAAATTTGTTTTATCAAATTTGCCAAGTGTACTATCAAATGATCTATGCAAAAAAATCAATCGAAATTCAAAATACCGTTTTACAGTTATTAAATGAAAATAAAAATGTAATTGAGTCGCAATTAAAAAACGGCAATGCTATACAGTTGGATTTACTAACCATTCAGTCAAAAATTGACAATGAATTAAATAGAAAAATCGACTTAGAAACAAGCTTAAAAAAATTAGCTAATTTAATGAAATATGGTACTGGCATTGAGGAGATTAAAGAGCATCAATTACAATTCGCTTTAAATAATTATAGTGTTGAAGAAGCCATACAACAAGCTTTATTACATAATCCAAGCTTAGCAATTGCAAAAGATAAAATCAATATTGCTAAATCTGAATTAGCTATTAGTAAGTTAAATGAGAGACCTTATGTTGGTATGAAAGCAAGTATGGGCTCTAAAAATGGGTATCTGCCCGCTATTCAAGACCAAAGATTTAATTATAATGCAGGAATAGGTTTTTCAGTGCCATTATTTAATGGCGGAAAAACAAAACAACAAATTAAGATTCAACAGCAAGGACTTGCAATACAGGAAACCGATGCTGCTGTGGTATTACATGATTTTGAGAAAGATATTAAAGCCGCTATAATTGACATTCAAAGTAATGAACAGCGCATAAAAAATGCAGCTTCTCAAATTGAGCAAGCTGCATTAGCACAAAAATTAAGTAATGTAAAATTGTTAAACGGTACAGCTACTCCTATTGAAATAACTTCTACTAATTCCGATTACCAAAGAGCTTTATTTAATCAATTACAATACCAATTCCAATTGTGTTCAGCTAAATTAGAATTAGCACGTTTAATGGGATTGCAATTAATTCACTAAAAGTCTGCATAATCTTTTGCAGTCATTAATATAATATCTGCTTTAGAAATTGTTTTTAAATACTGTGGTAGGTTGGAGATAATCTTCCAAGTTGGATCTTCTCCAAAAATTTTCCAATGTGCGTTTCGGTCGTCCATATTATTGAAGCTAGTCATGTATACTAAGTTTGGCATTCTATTTCCAGCAATTACCTTGGCATAAAAAATTGCATTGAAATTTAATTTAGAAAATAAATCAATTTCTTTTCCTTCATTAAACATATGCACTTTTCTTAAGTACATGTCTTCAGTAGGTCCTTCATAACTTCTAAATTCATAAATACGCGCACTCGATTTAACTAAATCAGATTTAGTTGAAAACTGAGGCTGATTTTTAAATGCTTTAGCAATGGTAGTTTCAATTCTTGAATAAGGCAAACTACTATCTCCATTTTCTAAATGGATTAATGGATTATTACCCATTGGGTCAAGTTGTTCAATAATATTATCTAATTTATCTATTTCATTAATGGACTTTAAAGGAATCCAAACCATTAATCTTTTGTCTGCGGCTGTGTCATTTTCAACTGGCTCGAATACGCCAATTTTAGAAATGCCTACGGAATGTAAATGTGGTAAGTATATGCTTTTCATAAAAGCATCAATATTGCTAATTTGCTTTTGTGAAGTACAATGGTACACTTGAATCAGGTAGTACTCTCTTGGGTTGTTAGATACAGGTTTTGCAATAGCGCAAATTGAAAATACAATCAGCATTGCAGTCATTAATACATTTTTCATAAACAAGTTTGGTTTTTCGTTGCACTAAATTAGGACTATTCTTTTTGTAATTAGAGTGGATAGTTCAAATTTATTGTCAAATAGTCTTTATGTATTATATTTAAATGTCATTAATTTGTCAAAAGCTTAATTGCGTATGAAAAAATCAATTTCGGATTCCATCCCATTTATCCTAATTACTTGTCTATTTTTTTTATGGGGATTCGCGCATAATTTAGATCCTATTTTAATACCTCATTTAAAAAAGTCATTCACACTTACCACTACACAGTCAACTTTGGTGGACTCCTCTGTATTTATAGCTTATTTCATAATGGCGCTTCCTGCCGGCTACATTATGAAAAAATGGGGTTATAAAATGGGAATCATAGCAGGATTGATCCTATTTGCGATAGGCTCTTTTTTGTTCATACCCGCTGCCAATAATCAGTCTTATAACTATTTCTTATTCGCACTTTTTGTAATAGCATGCGGCTTAACTATTTTGGAAACAGCGGCAAATCCGTATGCTTCTAGCTTGGGAGATCCTAGTACTGCAACGCAAAGGCTAAACCTAGTTCAATCTTTCAATGGTCTAGCAGTAGCCATAGCGCCTGCTATTGGTGCCAGATTAATTTTAACTAAAGGATATACGGATAGCGAGTTGGCTGCTATGACTGACACTGCTAGAAAAGTTGCATTGGCTACAGAAGCCTATAGCGTAAAAACACCCTATACTATCTTAGGCATTATATTAGTAGTGTTTGCGATATTATTTTTTATCATTAAGCTACCTGATATTAGAGATAAAAATAATTTGGGTGCTAAAGCTTCTTCCATTGCTGAAACCTTAAAGCATAAACATGTAAGCTGGGCGGTGATTACTCAGTTTTTTTATGTGGGGGCGCAGGTTTGTGTATTAAGCCTGTTTATTTTATATGCTACCAAGACAGCTAATATTACAGAATTGCAAGCAGCCGATTATTTAAGCTTTGGGGGCCTTGCATTTTTAATTGGACGTTTTTCTGGAACCGCTTTAATGCGCTTTATTACGCCGCGTAAACTATTAACCTCATTTGCACTTATCTGTGTTGCATTATGTTTAGTTGCCATATTGGCAAAAGGTATGACAACGGTTTATGCGCTAATAGCAATTTGTTTTTTTATGTCTATCATGTTCCCAACTATATTTTCTTTGGGAATACAATCTCTTGGAAAAGATACAGAAATGGCGAGTAGCCTAATTGTAATGTCCATTGTAGGTGGCGCCGTGTTACCTAGGGTCTTTGGTTTAATTAGCGACAATACAGGTAATATTCAATTTGGATATATTGTTCCGCTAATCGCTTTTTTAGTGGTTGCTTATTTTGGCTGGAGAGGTAGTATAGTAATAAAAAAAGCCACTACTAATTAAAGTAATGGCTTTGAATATTTTTGATACATTAAAAAAAGGTATTAAAAAAGGTCTGCTCTTTTGTTTCGTAATAATTAATTATGCTTGTATACTTTTCCTTCTTTCATGACAAAATTTACATTTTGTAATTCTGATATATCTTTTAATGGATCTTTTTTAAATGCAATAATATCTGCGAAAGATCCAGCTGTTATTACGCCAATTTTCCCTTGCATACCTAAGAGTTCTGCAGCAGTAGTGGTAGCTGTTTGGATAGCTTGTACCGGAGTTAATCCCCATTTGACAAAATAAGTAAAATCTTTTGCTTGAGGTAAACTCCAATCATATCCTCCAATATCTGTTCCATAGGTAAGTTTCACGCCCATCTTGATTGCTTTTTTAAAAGTTGCTTCGATACTTTGTTGAAAATACAAATTAATCATACTTCCCATTTTTGCTCTTCCTTCTGCCACATACTCATTTACAAATAGTGTTGGACACCAGAAAATACCTTTTTCTGCCATTATCTTCATGCATTCCTCATCCATTCCAGATCCATGTTCAATTGAAATTGCCCCAGCATTTATTGCAGCTAAAATTCCATCTCTTGTCATTGCATGTGCGGCTAATTTTTTTCTACTTTTTATAGTTTCATCTCCAATCGCATTTATTTCTTCTGTAGTGAAATTTGGTACAGATCGAAATGATCCGTCTTCAAGACGGTTATAAGCTCTATCTGCGTATATTTTAATCCAATCTGCACCTTGTTCTATTTGTTGGCGAACGGCTCTTCTTGCTTCATCTGCTCCTGTAATTTCAATAACACCTTTTGGAAACTTTAACTCCCAAGAATAATCAGCTGCTTTTAAAGGATAATGTCCAGTTGTATTCATAGCCAAAGTTGCTACTTGCATTCTAGGGCCTGTAATTACTCCTCTATTAATTGCTTTTTTTAAATCTACGTCTGCGAATCCAGCCCCTTCTGTTCCTAAGTCGCGAATGGTAGTGAACCCATTTTGTATAGATTGTGCCGCACTTTTACTAGCTCTTAATGTTCGATAGGGTATAGATTCTTTTAGTACTTGAACATCATAATCTTCGGAAGTGATATCGCCTTGTAATAATAAATGAGTATGTGCATCTATCATGCCAGGCATAACAAAATAGTTACTTAAATCGATAATTGTGTCTGCCGTAACGGTACTTGAGCTAATGGAAATAACCACACCATTTTTAATTAAAATATATTGATTTTCTAAAACTTTTCCAGTTTTTGTATCAAGCAATTTGCCACATTTAATCAAACTAGATTTTTGAGCTATAGTATTGATAGTTAAAAATATAAATAAACCAACTAGTATTTTTTTCATCTGTGAATTTTTAAATTTATTAGGAAATTTATTATTTTGATCCTTGTATTAATAAGGAATAAAAATTAAAACATTTTTTAAAATCAGAAATTTGCATACGTTCATCTATGCCGTGAAAACCTTTCCCATTAGTGATTGGCGTAAAGTTAATAACACCGTCACTTAAGGTTCTGTAATTTCTACTATCCGTTGCGCCAACCATTAACATAGGAGTAACTACAACGTCGTCAACTATTGAATTAATAGCTTTTTCAATTCTTTTAAAAGCCTTGCTATTAATGTCAGTTGTCGGAGAAGGCATGTTTTGGTAATTCGGATAGATAGTCACTTTTATATTAGTGTCATCAATTGTTTTTTCAATAAAAGCTTTTACGTCATTTGGCGTCTCACCTGGTAAAATTCTTGAATTCAAATATGCCGTTGCAAAGGTTGGTATAACATTATCTCGCACGCCACTATTAAAAATTGTAGGTACAATAGTAGTTCTTACTAATGCATTCGAATGCGGGTCTTCAGACATTTCATTCAATAAACTTCCTTCAAACAACCAAAGGTTCGATTGTTTCATTTTTTGTATAAAATTTTCATTGTAGCTACTAATTCTTTCTATATAAGATTTTATTGGAGGAATCAATTTAAGTGGCATTTGATTTGCTTTTGCTTTAACAACAGCATTACTTAAAATGTCAATTGCAGTGGCTTTACCCGGAACAGAAGAATGCCCCCCTTCTTTTTGTGCAGTTAAAATTAAAGTTACATATCCTTTCTCACCAACACCTATTGAGGCAATCGGATGCTTTATATTTTTATTATTTTCAGTGGAAATTTCACCACCTTCATCCACTACGATATCAAATCTTTTATGTTGTTTCTCAAAATACTTAGTTACTGCTGTAGCGCCATAACCACTTGATTCCTCGTCTGCACCAAAGCATAAATAAATTGTTTGTTTTGGTTGAAATCCGGCTTTAAGTTGTGCTTCAGTTGCTTCTAAAATACTTATCATACTAGACTTATCATCTAATACCCCTCTCCCCCAGATATAGTTGTCTTTTACTTCGCCACCGTATGGTTTTGCGTGCCATAATATAACTGCAGAAGCTTCTACTGGAACTACATCGTAATGAGCCATTAGTACCATTGGTAAGATACTAGTATCAGTACCCTTCCACTCATAGATATAGTTGAAACTATCAATCGTGGTTCTAGGTAAATTCTTTTGAATCAAGGGGTAGGAAGATTCAACAAATTTTCGGTATGCTAGAAACGTAGTAGTATCAAACTTAAAAGAGTCGTTCGGAGTTTCTGTGGGTAATTGAATCGCCTTGCTCATATGCGCAATGGCATCAGATGGCAATTCAGCTAATGTAACTATGTTTTTTTGAGTGGTTGGCTTGTTAGCAAGTGTTTTTGCAATAACGATAACTGCTAGAACCAGTATCATAGCCCCAAGTACCTTTAGTATTTTCTTCATTTTCAGTATCTTTTTAAATTTGATACTGTAAGATACTGAAAATGAAGAATGACTTTCTAATTAATGGCTCTTCTTTTCATCATTTCGAAGCGGATAGTTTTTAAAAACTCCCTTTCTACTCTCAATGCTTCGTTTATTCTTTCTTCGTCTTTTAAAATTGGTTTTAAATTAGACCTAAATTTTTTCTTTGCGAACAACATAGCTTCCTGAAATTGAATTTCGTCGGTAATCTTTGATTTTATAATTTCTTCAACAGCTAATTTGTGTTCATTATAAACTGGCCAAAAATCTCTTGCTTCTGCAGGACTGAGTGCTAATTTTTCTGTTATAAATTGAACTTTATACAGTTCGATTTTTGCTCTTTTTTCTGCCCCCATTCTAGGTGGTCTGTCGTCGTCTAATCTTGGGGGTCTATCTTCGCCTTGTCTAGGAGGCCTGTCGTCACCCATTCTTGGGGGATGAGGAGGTCTTCCCAATCTATCAGGTCCTTGCGCTGTTGCGTTGCCTGCAATAAATAATAAGCCTGCAAAAGCGATTGCTACTATTTTTTTCATAAATAAATTTTAATTGATACTGTCTTTTGACAAAGAACTAGTTTCAAGGTTTGTTTCAATTTTGTTAATTTCAGTTTGAATGTCTACTTCAGCAATCCATTCATTATTATTAACATAAGCCTCCATCTCTGAAGTTGGAATCTCATGAATTGCAATAGTTGCGATTTGACTATCTGTTTTATTTCTTTGAACAAAAATGAAAGTGCTAGCTATAATTAATAAAACCGCTGCCGCCATAGATATGCTGCCGATGGTAAACAATTTTGCAGATGTTGGCTTTTTAGCAGCTTTAATTTTTAGCAAGATAGCATCGGGGAATTGTTCAAAATATCCAGCAGGAACTTCTTTAACATGGGCGTCAAATTCACTCAATGCTTCCTTTGAAAGCAGTTGCTCCAATAATGCCTTCTCTTCCTCTAATGTGCTAACTATGGTATCATTTTTCATAACCTTATTTTGACAATTTATTGATTTATAGGTTTAATCCTGCTTTAGTAATTCTTGCATTTTTTTCACTGCTTGATGATAATTGGCCTTGGCTCCACCAACCGTAGTACCAGTAATGGAAGCTATTTTTTCATAATTAAATTCCTCATAGTAGCGTAACATAAATACAACTCTTTGTTTTTCAGGCAATTGCATAATTGAATGCTCTAGTTTTATCTGTATTTTAGTACTCTGAGTATCTCCCGTTGTACTTGACGAGGTATTGGATTGATTTTGTTCGTCTATATTGACATGCCCATCATATTTTTTCTGTTTATTGATAAAATTGACGGTCTCGTTATACGCAATCCTAAATAGCCAAGTGCTAAACTCGCTCTCCATTTTAAAGCTATCTAGCTTATTCCAAATTTTAATCCAAACAGTTTGTGCGATATCATCCGCGTCAGCATGTTCGGTTACCATTTTTTTTATTTGATAGTACATTTTAGTCTGATGCTTTTTCACTAATTGTGTAAAAGCTTGCTCTTTTTGTATAGAAGACTGAAATTGTATGATGATATCTTGGTCACTTTGCATGCTATGCTAATTTAGACATTCTAATGTATACTAAGTTTAATACCTCTTATATATTATTTAATTTTACTTGATTTGATTCCATGTTTAACTTTATTTTGGTTTTATCTTTAAACTTCAATTTTATAACTATATCATGAAAAAAATATTTATCTCTTCCTCGCTTTGTATCGTATTGTTTTCCGTTGCATCGTTTGCACAAAACGCAAACACTTTAATTAGTAAAAGCGAAGCTGCACGTATCGAAAAATATTTAGCTTCAGATGAATTAGAGGGACGTCAAACTTTTAGTAAAGGGATTGAAAAAGCGGCTGACTTTATTTCTAATGAATTTGCGTCAGCCGGACTTGCAAAATTTAAGAATACCAATACTTACTTGCAAACTTTCTCAATGATAAAACCCAAATATGTATCACTTAATTGTGTATTAGACAATATCACTATTGACCCTAAGCAAGTGGTAGTGATTACCACTCAATCCAGTTTAGAAATAAATGAACAAAGCAATTATGAAATAGTCAATATTCAAAAAACCGACAATCTTTTTGGAGCCGCTTATAAATATTTAAACGCGCATAAGAATTATATTGTGTTAGTAGATGAAATTTTCGCTCCTAATTTTTTAAGAATTGCTCAGTTCAAACAAAACTTATCTGAAGAACAGACTAATGTGATTTATATTCTAACTAATACTATTCCTGCAAAATTTACTATTCAGGCAGTCCATACTATTACTAAACTTCCTTTATCAAATGTGGTTGCTGTAATTCCAGGAAAATCATTACCTAATGAATATGTAATATTTTCCGGACATTATGATCACCTAGGTATTAATGGGAAAAAGGCAGAAAATGGCGACTCTTTATTTAATGGTGCAAATGACGACGCAGCTGGAACTACTGCTATGATTATACTTTCAAAGTATTTTAAACAATTAAATAATAATGCGAGAACCATTGTCTTTGTTGCTTTTACAGCAGAAGAGTCTGGAGGCTTTGGTGCTAAATATTTCTCTAAACAATTTGATCCATTGACAGTTAAGGCGATGTTTAATTTAGAAATGATTGGTACGGAAAGTAAATGGGGAAAGAATAGTGCATATATTACTGGATTTGAAAAAACCGATATGGGTGCCATTTTACAAAAAAACTTGGCAGGATCTGCTTTTCAGTTTTACCCTGACCCTTATCCTGATCAAAATTTATTTTACAGATCGGACAATGCAACACTTGCTAAACTTGGAGTTCCTGCACATACCATTTCCACTTCTAAAATGGACAATGAGCCTAATTATCATAAACCAAGTGATCAGTTTGAAACGATTGACATGGACAATATGACTGAAATTATAAAAGCCATTGCATTAAGTTCACAGTCCATTGTTTCAGGCAAGGACACGCCAACAAGAGTAGATACTACATTGTTAAAATAACGCGTAAAATTTAATCTACTTTAATAATTAATATCAGAATATGAATAAAATAATTTTCACCCTACTTTGTGTTTTTACACTCACTATATCAAATGCGCAGCAAAATAATTATTATCCTATATCGGGACAATGGGACGTGAAATCTCCAGCTTATTTTGCGATTGACTCTAATAAAATACAAGAGGCAATTAGTTTTGCAATTGCGAATGAAACAAAAGCGCCCAAAAATTTATGGCTAACTCAAGCTATGCAATTTGGGAAAGAACCATTTTCTGACCCAGTAGGTCCCATGGGGGAAAGGGGTGCTGCTACAGGCATTATTATTTATAAAGGTTATATCATTGCTAGCTGGGGGAATCCCAATGCGGTGGAAATGGTTAATAGTGTAACCAAGAGTATGGTATCCACTGTAGTGGGTTTGGCAGTTCAAAAAGGTTTAATACATTCAGTGAATGATTTAGTATATCCTTATTTGCCTCCTGTAGAGGTATTTAATGATGGGCCAGAAACAAGCCAGGGTTCTGTAATTACTAAAAAATCTTTTATCTATCCATTTGAAACAGCACATAATAGGAAAATTACCTGGGACCATCTTTTAAGACAGACAAGCGATTGGGAAGGAGAATTATGGGGTAAGCCAGATTGGGCAGACAGGCCTAGTGATAAGCCTGCAGAATGGTTGACCAGAAAACGAAATGAACCTGGCACTACTTATAAATATAATGATACAAGGGTAAATGCATTGGCCTTAGCTGCTACTACCGTATGGCATAAACCCTTGCCAGAAGTTTTAAGGGAACAAATTATGAATCCTATTGGAGCATCCAATACTTGGCTTTGGACAGGCTATCATAATGCGTGGATTGTATTGGACGGAAAAATAATGCAGTCTGTTAGTGGTGGTGGACATTTTGGAGGCGGCATATTTATGAATGCTTATGATTTGGGAAGGTTTGGGCTATTAACTTTAAGAAAAGGAAACTGGGATGGCAAACAATTAATTCCAGAAGATTGGGTTCAAAAATCTACCACCCCAACAAAAGCCAATGAGCAATATGGATTCATGAATTATTTTTTAAATACTAATAAGAAATTATATCCGTCTGCGCCAGCAACTGCTTATGCGCATATCGGAAATGGAACTAATATGATTTATGTGGATTCGGAAAATGATATTGTGGCAGTAGTTAGGTGGATTGAAAACGACGCCATTGATGGGTTCTTAAAAAAATTATTAACTGCGATTCCAGGCAAAAAATAAATTTCTTAATTATTGATATAGTGTATAATTAATAAAAAAAGGTCATCAATTGATGACCTTTTTTTATTAGAGCAAGTTGTATTTAATAACGAAGTGTAAACAATTTATTTTTTTGCATCTTGTATTTTATGAAAGCTAATATAGGATATCAGTAAAATACCAAAAAATACAATAGCCATAATCGTATTAGTAGCAGGGTCTTTTACAGCTATATGTGCATTAGCTGCAGTAATATACATGATACCAAAACCCACATAAGCCCATTCTTTAAATCGGGCAGGAACTGCTGGTACAATTAACAAAACCAATCCAATTAACTGACCAATACTTACTTCTAATCCTAAATACCTAGGAATTAGTACGTGTGCAGTTCCATCAATAGCCATTTGGCTATTCATTCCTAAAGCGCCTAATGAGAATAGGCAAATGATACCTGTTGAAATCCAATAAATAATTTTAGTTGTTTTCATATGTTTTTATTTTTGGTGAAAGCTATCTCCTATGAATGAAAGCGCGTCTATTACTCCAGTTCTCCAATAGGTCCAGTTATGCGAACCGTCTCTCATTCTAAATTCATGAGCCACATTTTTTTTAGTCAATGCAATATGTAGTTCTGAATTACCTATTGTTAAAAAATCATCATCTCCACAATCAATCCAATAGCGAACTGCAGACAATTCCTCTTTAGTTTTTTTCTCAATAATTCCAAAAACGCTATTATTTAACCATGCACTTGTAAGTCTGTCCTTGCCTTTTAGATTTGTTCCCATAGCACTTGAAAATAAACCATTATACATACCATCTTGCATATTAATAACATCATTGTCAGTCCAAACGGCTGCACTTAATGGCGCTGCTGCTACAAATAAGTCTGGGTGTTTTAATGCTAAAATCATACTGCCATAACCACCCATTGATAATCCAGCAATGGCTCTAAATTTTCTTTCTGTTTTTACTTTATATGTTTTTTCAATATACGGAATCAATTCTTTCACAAAGAAATCCTCGTAATTCATTTTACCGTCTGCTGAGTTAATATAGAAACCCGTAAATCCGTCTGGTGTAACAATAATCATTGGCGGAATTTTGCCAGTAGCAATGGCGTCATCTGCTAGTCTATTGATTTCACCATATTGAATCCAGCCATCATCGGCGTCACCATAACCATGTAACAAGTAGGTCACAGGGTAGGCTCTTTGGCTTGTATTGTAGTCACTTGGTAAATAAATAGAATAGTGTACATCCTTATTTAGGATAGCACTTTTTATTACTTGTTTTTCTTTTACAATACTTTGGGAGAAGCACAATTGGAAAATTAGCACACTAATAAGTGCCAGAAATAAATTTTTCATAAGCAAGGTTTTGAACGAATAAGATTTAATCGTTTTCTAAGATACTAAAACTCAACTAAAAAAAATAACCTTTATATGAGCGGCTAGTGCTTCTGTTCTATAAACATGTCTTTTTTATCCATATTTAAATTGTCTCCAATTGCAGTTTTTTGTACTTGAGCTTTTTTCAACTTGACAATTTGATCCACCCCGAAACTTTTATAAGCTACCCCACTTATTAAACTTAATGCTTGATTAAAGTAGGTTTCCCCTGGGTCCCCTAGTTGCTTATATGGTAATGCATTGTCTAATAGTATATAATCAGGCGTGAATCCATTAACAGTTCCATAATTTGATTCACCTAATGAATTAGCAATTTTAAAAGTTATTGGCTGAAGTCCAAAGTCCCATCTTTTCTTACTGTCAGTAATAGTAAAAGACCCTACATTCTTTCCATAGGTATGTTCTCCAATTAAAACTACGTTCATAAACGGCTTTAAGTTATTAATAACTAATTCACTTGCTGAAGCGGTATTATTAGAAGTAAGAATAAAAACTCTATTTAAGTTCCCTAAATTGGCAGCTTGAAATTGGAAATTAGTAATAAAATTACTTGCTTGATTTTCCTTTTTTAATACAGCAGTATAAGAAGTATTATATATTTTTTGATTCATAAAAATTCCTGAATTCCCGATTTTCGCATTTAAATCTTTTACAATTAAATTAGTAAGCAGGTCGGAAGAAGTTACATAACCGCCTCCGTTATATCTTAAATCCAAAACCAATTCATCAATACCATTTGTTTTATATTTTTTAAATCTTGTAAAGATGCTTTTCAAAGAATCATCATAACTAGTTAAAAATTGTACGTAATTTAAATACCCAACCCTCTTTCCACCCCATTCAATTACCGTATCCTTAAGAATAGGATTGGTTTGTAAAACCGTTTTAGTAATAGGAATAATTGTACCGGTACTTGTAAAAATATTATTATTTAAACTGCCTAATTCTATTCTTAAACTTTGATTTTGTAAAATGTTGGTATAATTGGATGTGGTAATACTTTGACCGTCGACTTTTATAATAATATCACCCCTTACTAATCCAGCTTTTTCTGCAGCACTTCCCTTAAGCACATATGCAATTACAAAGACTACATTATTTTTACTTAAGTCTGCATAAAACGCATTGTATTTAATACCTAAGATTGTGTTCAAGCCATTCAACTGGTTTGTCAAATTAGTAGCACTACTGTCAATCCATGAAAAACGATCAGTGTTGCCATAATTATTTAAAATAGTATAAAAATAGTCGGTCGGTTTAGTATTCAAATTAGTGGTATTAATATTAGGCATACTATCTGACCATAAATAATAGTCTTTCATGGTTGAATAAATCCAGCTATTAGCAGCAGAGTCGGAATTGTCAGTACTTGTATTTGCTGAACTTACTCCATCAATGATTGTTTTTTTACAAGCGCTACTTAAAATCATCATTAAAAGGACCCAAATAAAAAATCGCATACTTAATATTTTAGAAAGTAAATTTAAAACAAAATATAGCTACATTATGCTTCATTTTAATTATCGACTAATTAAGTAGACAATTAAAATGCCCTATTTTTGTTTATCGTAAATATATCTTGAAAATTAATTTATAACTTGAGTATATGAAAAAACTGTTTAGCATTGTATGTTTGTTAATAATTGGAAACCTTTCTATGGCACAATCTCTAAAATCCTATAATGAAGCTGTTGAAAAATGGCACCATGATAGAATTGAGGACTTAAAAAAGCCAAATGGTTGGTTAAATTTAGAAGGGCTATTTTGGTTACATACAGGAGTGAACAGTTTTGGAAAGGCGGAAGGCAGTGACTGTTATTACACTAATTCGATATTCCCCAATCATTTAGGCGATTTTATATATGAAGGAGACAGCATCGTATGGGTGAATGCAATACCTAATGGAGCATTAGTTGACAACATATTATTGCCATTAGGGAAAAAACAATTGGTTTTCAAGGAAGAAGAGGGACGAGATTTTGCGGCTTCTTTAATTTTTGATCAATTTAGATGGGTTATTATAAAAAGAGAAGATAAAATTGGAGTTCGATTCAGAAATTTGAATGCTGAAACCTTGGTTAATTTTAAGGGCATTGAGCGTTTCCCGGTAGATGCTAAGTGGCGTATTAAAGCAGTTTTGAACCCTCCAGTTCAAAACTCAATTATGATTACTAATATTATCGGACAAACTAGCCCTCAGAAAAGTGCTGGAATATTGGCTTTTACTCTAAAAGGTAAACAGTATAGCCTGGATGTCATTGACGAAGGAGGGCCTAAGTATTTTATTACATTTGCAGACGAGACATCGGGTATAACAACTTATGGCGCAGGACGTTTTATTGAAATTGCTAAGCCAGATGCCAATGGGAACACCGAAATTGACTTTAATTTAGCCTATAACCCACCATGTGCTTTCACTGCCTTTGCTACATGCCCTTTGCCCCCAGCACAAAACAGACTGACTTTTTCAATTCCTGCAGGTGAAAAAAAATTCGGACATCACTAGGCTGTCCATTAACTTTGGCTTTAAATGGACAAATCCTTAATTAATTGGAACCCGAATATTGCTATCATTGGCTTAGGCTATGTTGGACTGCCTTTGGCTGTTGAATTTGGTAAACAGTATAAGGTCATGGGTTTTGATACGAATGCAACAAGAATTGAATCCTTAAAAAATGGAGATGACGTCACTTTGCAATCTAATACGGCTGAAATTAAGGCTGCTGAAAATTTAGTATTCACAACTAGCATTGAAGATTTGGTTGACTGTACTGTTTTTATAATTACAGTACCTACACCAGTAGATGCTAATAAGCAACCAGATTTAAGTCCATTGTTAACTGCCACACGAGCAATTGCAGGTATTTTAAAAAAAGGGGATATAGTAATTTATGAAAGCACTGTATATCCGGGTTGTACAGAAGAAGACTGTGTCCCTGTATTAGAAAAATATAGCGAATTGATTTTTAATAAAGATTTTTTCTGTGGTTATTCTCCAGAACGAATTAATCCAGGTGATAAAGTCAATACCTTAACCAAGATTAAAAAAATCACAGCTGGCTCCACTTTAGAAATTGCAGAACAAGTGGATGCTTTATATAATACAATAATTGAAGCAGGTACCTATAAAGCACCATCCATAAAAGTGGCGGAAGCTGCAAAGTCTATTGAGAATGCACAACGTGATATAAATATTTCATTTGTAAATGAGTTAGCACTCATTTTCGATAAGATGGGAATTGATACACATGACGTTTTAAACGCAGCTGCTACTAAATGGAATTTTCTACCATTCAAGCCAGGTTTAGTTGGGGGACATTGTATTGGAGTAGATCCTTATTATTTAGCGTACAAGGCAGAAAGTTTAGGATACCATCCACAAGTTATTTTATCAGGAAGAAATGTGAATGACCAAATGAGCAGTTTTGTTGCTGATAAAATTGTTGAATTGGTGACAAAGCATAAGCCAATTAGTGAAGCGTCGGTTTTAGTATTAGGAGTAACATTTAAAGAGAACTGCCCCGACATAAGAAACTCAAAAGTATTTGATATTATTTCAGCATTACAAAAGCAAGGAGCACAAGTGGAAGCATTTGACCCATTTGCCAATGCGGTCGAAGTTTTAGAGAAACACCAAATTAAATTAATTACAGCATTAAAAAGCTATGATGCAATTGTATTAACAGTAGCACATGATTTTTATAAATCATTGGATTATTCAAAATTAAAATCCAGTGCCACCGCTGTTATATACGATACTAAAGCCTTCTTAGACAAAAAAATAGTTACAGCAAGACTGTAACTATTTTTTTGAACCTACTTGTAAATCTTTTTAAGAAATTATTGTCACCCAAGCAGTAAAAAATATTTTCAATTCTTATATAGCGTATTATAATTCTGGGTGATAAATTTTCTCAGCATTTTTCAATACTTCATCTTTTTCCATTATCATTTTTTTAACTTGTTGGGCTTGATACATGGCACGTTGGTCTGCAAAATGTGGAGCACCAATATGGCTACTCGCGCCAAACGTATTAACAGTTTCAATAAAAGGCAAGCTACCGTCCTTAGGGAAACGGACAAATCCAATATAAGCATCTCCGCTATTCATTTTTCTTTGACCTGCACCAAAAGGCTCAGTCATTACTGCGGCTAAAACGTCTGGCATGCCTCCCTGTGGCCAGTTTTCAGTACCTCTTACTAGTCTTTGAACATCACCCAGTGTTAAGTCGGTACGGCCATAATTTTTCATTAAGAAATCATAAATAGTTTGATATACTAAAACAGCTTCTTCAATGGTAAGTTTGTCGTTTTTTCTACCTTGCATTATTTGTGGAACATAATAATAGGCCAAATTATAGATCAGTGCACCTTTACTTTCTGCAACTGCATTATGATCCCAGCTTTTTAAAGTAGTTATAATTGGACTTAATGTAGCATATTTAGTTTCGTCAACTAAGAACATATTGTCTGCATTAAATCCGTAAGGAAATAAAATAGTACTTGGTAAATGCCTATCAAATTTTATTCTTTTTAAATCCTCGTAACTTATTTTATCTAAGACTTCAATCATTTCTTTTGCACGTTGACTTCTATTGTCATGGTATAATTCATATCCATCATTTGCATCAAAATTTTTAGGATTCAAATTGTCTTGTACAGCGGTTGCTAAAAAAGGAGAATGGTTTGTATTAAATAAATAGCCACTTGCAGGATTGGTATATTGTGGTAACTCACTTAATGGTTTAAACTTTGTCCATAATGTGGCTCTGGTATTTCCTGGCAAAGTGCTACTCCAATGAAAAGCGGTGTCGGCGTTTCTGTAAGGCATCTTGCCATTTGAAATATAAAATATAGTATCTCTTTTATCAGCGTACACAATATTAAACATTGGCAAATGGTTTTGAGTAAGTGCCGCTTTGAAACTAGTGAAATTAGTTGCCTTATTCATTGCATACCATTGTTGTAATGCACCTGCGTCCATTAAGGCAGGAAGTCGCATGGAAAAATATTCACCCTTCGGTGTTGCTACAGTAGGACCATAAATAGACTGGTATACTTTTTTATAAATTGGGAAAGGAATGCCTTTAATTGATAGTTTTACTTTTCTCATTTCAAGTGGTAACCATTCGCCGTCTACTTTGTATTGATTAGGATGTGCTTTGTCGGTTTGTAATTGATATATGTCAATTTTGTCTTGAAAATTAACAGTATGTGCCCAAGCTAAATTTGGGGTAACGCCATGAAAAATTAATGGCGCACCAGGAAATAATCCTCCTAATATATTCCAACCTTCTTCACTTTGTAAATGTGCTTCATAAAATGCAGTAGCACCTTCAATGGGTTGATGTGCATTAATCACTAACATATTTTCACCTGTTGCAGACTTGCTCGCATTAACTGCAATCGCATTACTGCCCTCCCCTGTAAAACCTGTTAGATGCGGAATAGTTCCGTTTAAAATTTTAGGCAAGGCTTTGTCTACCCCACAAAAAACAGCAACTGAAAAAACGGTGGATGCTAAATAATCTTCTATCGTAATTGGGAACACCTGTTTATTTAATACTTGGTCCGGATGCGCTTTTGCAAATGCTTCTAAACCCATTAAGTAACCTTTGACTAGTTGTAAGAACTTTGGGTCAAACTGACTCATTTGTGCTTTTACTATTGCCTTGGTATTTAATAAGCCCACCACAAAATCAATAGGCGCACCCTTCTTTCCTAAATAAGTGGCCAATTTACCCTTTCCGGTAAGTAATAGGGTTTGGATAGTAGTGAAATCGTCTTCGGAGTGTGCCCATGCCAGTCCATAAGCAACTTCGGGGTCCGTGGGTGCAAAAATATGGGGCACCCCAAACCCATCACGAGCAATATTTATTTTTTCAACTCTAATTATAGGGTTTTGATTTTCCTGAGCAATTGACTTTTGGAATACTAAAAGTGTGAAAAGAAATAGAAAAACACCAAGTACGTTACGATTCATTTGATTTTATTTAAAATTGGATACTGTAATTTATAGAAACTATCTAAATTTGTGCTACTTATTACTTATTAAACAAACAACAATGATTGAGTCTAAAAGGTTTGGTTCAAAAAAAGCTTTAATTGATATTGACGAAACTATTTGCTTTTATGCTGAAAAACGCGTGTATGAATTAGCGGAGCCTAATTATGACAATATTGCTAAAATCAATAAATTATACGAAGAAGGTTGGCATATTACCTATTGGACAGGTCGTGGTGAAAGTTCTAAAAGAGATCTAAGAGGGCTTACACTAGCGCAGTTAAACAAATGGGGTTGCAAGTTCAATGACTTAATTACAGGGTATTGCCCTAATGGAGGCCCTACTAAACCTAATTTTGATTTAGTGATTGATGATAAAGCAAAACGAATAGAAGAATTATAAAAGACTAGGTAGTAATGCTTGGCATTCTGTTCTTTTTGGCAAAGGGAAGGTAGAACGCCAAGAAATGTAACAGCGCCATAAATTCAAATACAATAATATAATAAGGCCATTCGCCAATAATCAAAGGATTGTTGACGAGTGGCCTTTCTCTTAGGAACATATAATTAGCATTTACTGCGTAATTAAAGATACCCACTCCTAAAGCGATGATTTGCGTGTAACCTAAAACCCATAGCCAAGATTTACGTCTTGGTTTGAAATTCATATGCTTAATCATGTATACTACTACAAGGATCAAACCACCATGACTAATAAAATAGCTAAAAAAATTATAACCCTGATTACCCATTACCAATTCTGGTGTTAGAATAGCATGAATGCCGCCAAGTAAACCCCAATAATAAATACATTCTGCCAACCATTGTTTGTAATTGAATAAAAGGAAGATGCATAAAATATTACTAATGCTACATAAGTGTCCAGGTATACTTTGTTGTAAATTCCAAAACCCATTATGAATATTATACCATTGTTCTACTAGGGTATTTATTAATAAAACAAAAGCGATAAATATTGTATAATTTTTATGCTGCAATTTTTTCCAATAAAAAGGAAGGGACACTATTAGGACAATACTTGCAATCACTGCAATAATACATTGCCACCAAATAGTACTAAATGGGTCAATAACAACGGGGGTTTGATAGATGCCCATATTATAGAGGTCTTATCCAAATATTTCTGAAACTAACAGGTTGTCCGCCGTCAAATCCATGATCTTGTAAATAGAATGGCATTTTAGCTGCATGTTTTTTATACTTAGGTAGTCCAATCCATTCCACACCGCCATATACAATTACATTATTCAATACTAATACGCCATTTAAAAACGCAGTAATTTTTGCAGGACTTGCTACTTCACCATTGTCCTTAAATTGAGGCGCTGTAAATAAGATATCATAAGTCTGCCATTCGCCTGGTTTGCGACCAACTGCAACTAATGGGGTATGTTGTTTATATAAACTACCTACCATGCCGTTTACATAAGTTGGATTATTATAATTGTCAAGTACTTGCATTTCATAATTACTCATAAACCAAATACCGCTATTGCCTCTAGTTTGATTACTTCCTGCTATTACACTTGGCTCTCTAAATTCTAAGTGAAATTGACAATCGCCAAAAGCTTCTTTAGACTCTAAGTCGCCAGAACCTTTTACAACAGTCAAAGCACCATCCGTTTCAATCTTCCAACCTGGAACACCGCCACCTCTTTTTTGAAAAGCATTTACGTCTTTGCCATTATAAATTACAATTGCATCAGATGGAGCATCTGCAAATGTATTACCTGGAGTAACTGTTTTAGGAACTGGGCTCCAAATTTCTGTTTTAGCAGCTTCAAATTCTAGACTATCCTGTCTTGATTTAAATTTAGATTGAGCGTTAAGTGAACCAATTGAAACATAAATAAGGGCAATGCCCATGCAAACTTTTTTCATAATGCAATTTTTAGCAGTCGTTAATGACTAGCAATTTAATAAGATTCGATGGATATTAAAGAAATGCTTTGTATTATTTTGATTCTTTTCTATGAATATTCGTATAGGAGTCGAATGATAGCAAATAATATATTAGGGACAATTGCAATATAAATAATGACCTCTAATCAAAAAGGTTTACTGGCTACTTGGGATGTTATAAAGTATTTGTTTTTTTAAGGTATTCTTTCAACTCAAATCATTTTATGCAAAAACAAGTAATTATCTGCGATCAACAAAAGCTATACGCAATGGGATGTCATTTATTACTAAAGAATAAGTCCTTATTTGATGAATATTGTCAAATCGAAACGCTCGAGCAAATTAATGACACTATATTAAATGATCACGCTAAGCTACTTATAGTGGATAGCGGCTTATTAGAATTGAATGAGCCAAGAGCTGTTTATAAAATTAATGAATTAAATAAGTTGATTCCTATAATGGTAATATTTAATGAGGAAGATGATTTGCAATTATATCAAATCATAGATAGTGGTGTATCGGTAGTGGTTGCTAGAAATGTATCACAGGAAGAATATATCAAAGCGATTGAAATGGCTTGTAAGGGTAAAATATATTTTTGTTCTACAATAGCTCATCGTGTTTTTGATTTGGTGAATCAAATGGATAAAATTAAAATGATTGAACGGGTAAAAAAATTAGCGTATTACGATAAATATATTTTAATTAGAATTTGCGACGAGGCATCAAGCAAACAGATAGCTGCCGAAGTGGGTCATAGCAAACGCACAATCGAAGGGCATCGAACAAAGCTTATGCAGTTACTGGAAGTTAAAAACTTAGCAGGCTTAGTTAAAGTGACACTTAATAGCAAACTATATGATGACTATTTAGCAAACCCAGGTTTGTACGATGTTACTTTATGCGCTAAAACATCTGCTTTATAAAAATGGATTGATTTAAAATTTCCATCAATATACAATTGAGCTTGGTCTGTAAAATGTTTTGAATCTGCAAAGCGACACTGGCCCCCTGTAATAATTGTTTTGGCCTCTACTGTTTTTCCAAAGCTCACTGCAGCAATAAAACTATTTCCAGAAAAGCCATATCTATTTTTAGTGTTTTCTAAACGCTTGCTTTCAAATGCAGGCAGCTGACCCCATTTAGAGGAAGTCTGTCCAACTGCAATACTAGCGGCATTGTCATCAAAACTAGTTCCTGGATTTACACGTTGGTATCTATTTATTTTACCCCATGGCAATTCCCAGGTTCCGTGAATTTTAACGAGCATTGACAAAGTACTATCTAATATTTGTAATTTTTTTTCATTTGGTACTTCGCTAATCATGCGCTCATATTTTTTTATAATCTGAGTGCCTGCTTCTTCGGTTGTTGGCGGGGCGATTTCTAAAGCCCATTTAGTAGCAAATTCAATTGCGATTGTGGTTGCAATAGAACTAGTATCAGCATCATGATCCCAATTAGATAGATAGTCCATTGCTTTTTGTTGTTGACTATTTAAAGCAATTGTTTTAGCATAGTTGATAAAGCTGGGTAATAGCATGTCAAAAGCGGATAAATGTTTATTGTATCCAATTTTGATAAGTTCTTCTAAATTTATTTTATCAATTTTTGACAATAAAGCCATTGCGTTTACGCCTCTCCCATTTTGACCATCTGGAGCCATATAAGCTGGGTAATCACTGGCTTTTGGGCTGTTTACTCCAGCCACTGCATAAGGAGTCGCATTACAATTTTGCAACCATCCATTAACAGGATTAATGCTTTGTACTATTTCATCAAGTGGATGTACTCCTTTCCAATTGGTGGTACTAGTACTGCCATCCACTGGCATACTATAGTCATAATTAGGATTTCGTTTTGGCATAAAATTGCCATGCCAATAAGCAATATTACCATTGGCGTCAGCATACACAGTGTTATTACTATTATTTGCTAAAAGTGAAAGTGCTTTTTTATATGCTTCAATATTTTTTGATTTTGTTCTAATCCAGCATTCCATCAAAGCGTTTAGGGAACGATTATTTTCTTGCAGGCTTAACCATTTATTATTTTTACTAGTCATGACTGGCCCATGATTCGTTTTATAAGTTGTAAACGATTTTGTTTTTACCATTCCATTTTCTACATATTGAACTGGAATAGTTCTAGTACCAACTTGATAAAATTGTTTATCATATTCGTAATTCCATTTTCCATTTTGGTTGCTTACTTTTTCTTCATATACATCAGCAACGTCTGCATAGCTGCTAGTATGCATCCATCCGCATTTTTCATTGAAGCCTTGATAAATAAACATTTGTCCCCAGGTAACTGCTCCATATACATTTAGTCCTTCTTCGCTTGACATATGCATTTCAGATCTAAAATAGAAAGGCACATGCGGGTTTATATAAAGCATCGCATTTCCAGACTTACTATGCTTTGGCGCAATTGCAAAACCATTGGAACCCCTTAATGTTTTTTCTTCCATGTCGAAGTTTATTACTGGACTTGAATTGTAAACAGATGCAGTTTTGCTATCTCCATAAAAATGTTCCACATCTGCAGCGCGAATACCTGCGCTTTTAGTGGGTGATACACTTCCGTCGGTCCACATTAAATGATACCAGGGTTTAAAATAAGGTATTACTTTAGGGTGCACTTCTGGATGCGTGTATAAATAATAATTAATACCGTCCGCATGTGCTTGTAATAACTTTTTAAACCATTCAGGGCTTTGCTCATAATCTTTAATAGCAGCACTACTGTCCTGAATGAGTCGCATCATTAGGTCATCGTATATAGCTTTAGGACCTTCCATTTCGGCAGTACGCCCCAGCATTTCCAAAAAATTCTTCTCAATTTGAGGGAAATTCTCTTCACACTGAGCATATAACAAACCAAAAACAGCATCCGCATCTGTCTTTCCATAAATATGAGGAATATCCCACTCGTCTCTGATTATAGTAATTTGTTTTGCATGTTTATCCCATCTTGCTTGTTCAGCATTGATTGCTGTTTTTTTATTTTGGGCTACAGTTTGAAAAGAAATTATTAAAAAAGCTACTATACTAAGTGATAAAAAAAACGACCTACTAAATTTTTTCATAGCTTAAAGTTATTAAAAAATAAAAGCACAAACTAATTGAAGTTTGTGCTTTTATTAAAATGGGATGACCTAAAATTAAAGACCCCAGCCATTCATTCTGTCTAAATCTATTTTAGCGCATTCAAGCGGCGTTTTGTCTTGATAAGATTCTTGTTCAATAATAAAATGATGAGTACCACCTATCTTTTTAGCCAATAGGGCTATAGCTTTAGGGTCCACTAAGCCATCGCCTAAGGTAGTGCTATCATAGCCGTCATTCATTTCACCTTTTTCTGCTTTAATCTCGTCCTTAACATGCAGTGATGCAAAACGACCTGGGTATTTCTTAATCCAATCTGCACCTCTTGCTCCAGTTCCGAATAAATTTCCAAAATCAAGTTGTTGCATTACTTTATCCTGATCCGTATTTTTTATGATTAAGTCATAAATCATTTCTCCATTTATCTTTTCTGTGAATTCAAAATTATGGTTGTGATAACCAAACTTCATTCCATTTGCTTTACATAATTCACCAGACTTATTAAACTGCTCTAATTGAACCATTAGACCATCATAAGAGCTTCTAGCGGTTTCGTCCATCCATGGGCTAATTACATAAGACTGCCCCATAGTGGCAGCGTCCTCCACCGTTTTTTTCCAAACATCGGTAAACTCTTTTTTAGAAGCATCCCAATGCTTTGGGGTCATTACAGTGTGACCACTCGGCATTTGTAATCCTAGGTCTGTCAATATTTTCTTGAAACTTACAGCATCATATCCGTAAAATTTTTGATTAACATAATTTGCATGCTCAACATGGTGGTAGCCCATTTTAGATAAAGCAGTTAATGTACTTAAAGGGTTTTTATGCATGTCTTCACGCACTGAATACAATTGGATGCCAATTAGCATTTTATTTTTAGCAGCTACTGATTCCTTTGACCATAAGACACTTGGTTTTAAACTTGCGCCAACTAATGCCAATGAAGCATTTTGTAAAAACCTTCTTCTAGAGTTTTGCATAACAATCGTTTTAGTATTTAAATTTAATGATTTTATACCTAATAAACCTAAAGACATATTTATTGTCTAAATTATAACTCTTATTATCTATTATTTACACAAATGGATAAATGCATTGCCGTTTATCCATAAAATTGTGTAAAAATTTAAATTTACGAATTCAATCGTATTTTCGCATTATGACAATATCTAATTCAATTAAAGCCTTGCTGGTTAATGGTTTGTTATTAATCAGCTCACTAGGTTTCACTCAGAATGTAACTATTGACGGTACAGTGATGGATAGTACTATTAAGAAGCCACTCATGTCTGCTACTATTTCACTGGCAAGAGCGAATGACTCTTCTTTAATAAGTTTTACAAGGGCAAATGACGAAGGATTTTTTCAAATCAAAAATGTGGTGGCAGGTAAATACCTTGTATCCATTTCTTATATTGGCTATCAGCATACTTGGGTGGCTGTGAAAGTGGGTACCACTCCAAAATTATCATTAGGGAATATCTATTTATTGGACGCCAGTCAAACCTCCACTGTCACAGTGACTGCCAGAAGGCCTCCTGTTGTAATTAATGGAGATTCAATAGAGTTCAATTCTGAAAATTTCAAAACGCAACCAAATGCTGTAGTTGAAGATATGTTAAAGAAAATGCCAGGTATTGAAGTGGACAAAGCAGGTGCGATTACGGTGAATGGGAAGTCGGTCACTAAAGTTTATGTGAACGGCAAAGAGTTTTTTACTGGTGATCCTAAAATGGCTACAAAGAATTTATCAGCAGACGCTGTTGACAAAATACAAGTGTATGATAGAAAATCAGATCAAGCTATGTTTACCGGCATTGACGATGGTAATGAAGAAACTGCCATTAATATTAAAACTAAAAAAGATCGCAAGCAATCCACATTTGGGAAAGTAGGATCTGGATTTGGAGCACCAGGAAGATTTGACGGACAGGGTAACGTAAATAGAATCAATAACGACGAACAGTTTTCAGTTATTGCAACTGCGAATAATACGAATAGACAAGCATTTTCAAATGGAGATATTTCTAGCTTTTCTGGAGCTGGCGGTGGTGGAAGAGGTGGCGGTGGAGTGACTGTTAATTTTAACAGCGGCGGTACAGATGCTAATGCGCAAGGGGTAGCTAATACGTATTCATTGGGTGGCAACTATTCGAATTTATTGAATAGCAAAAAAATGGATTTTAACGCGAACGCAAATGCAAGTGATGTAGAAAGAAATAATATCAGTAATTCATATACTCAGAATTTAACTTCAGGAAATGAATTTAATAGAAGTAGTTACGCTAACTCAACTAGTCGAAATCAACAATTAAAATTTGGTAGCACTATTGATAATAAAGTTTCTGAATCCTTCTCTTATAAATTTACACCAAGCATCTCAAAGCAACATAATACAAATTTTGGAGCATCTACAAGTGATACTTATTTGCCAGACGGCACACTTACCAATGCAACAAGTACAAAATCAAGTTCAGTGTCAGACGCAGTTAACTTATCAAATACTCTATTACTAAGAAAGAAATTTGCAAAAAAAGGGCGTACTATATCTTCCACAATAACGCAGGGTTACAATGAATCAACTTCTAATGGAAGCCAATACACCGACCAATTATACTATACAAGAACGGTCTTAACCAAAGACTCCTTATTAGATCAAAAAAATAACAGAAAAGGATTTTCTCAATCTTATTCCGCAAATGTGGTATATACTGAACCCTTAACTAAAAAGTCGTTACTAGAGTTTAATACTTATTTAAATAAAAATATTGGATCAAGCAGTAAGAAAGTATATGATAAAAACGGGTTGAATAATATGTATGATGCTTTGAATACAAGGTTGACAAATGAATTCAATAGTGAGTATACCTATATGGGCGGTGGAATGAATTTCAGATTGAACCAAAAGAAATATAACTTCTCAACAGGATTCTCTTTGCAAGATGCCATACTATCTGGAGAAAATACAAATACTAAAACCAAAATCAATCAAGACTTTAGGGATATCTTACCTGCTGCTATGTTTCAGTATAATTTTTCTCAAACTCAAAACTTTAATTTAAACTACCGTACTTCTACTAACCAGCCTTCTATTACACAATTACAACCTGTGCTAGACCAAAGTAATATCAACAATCAAACAATTGGTAATCCTGACCTTAAAAGAAGTTATAATCATAATTTAAATTTAAGATTCTTTTCAACTAAGATTTTGGCACAAAGAAACTTTTTTGCATTATTAAATGCGCAAGTCACAAATAATTCTATAGTTAATTATGACAGCATATTACCTAGCAGAGTTATACTCTCTAAGCCAGTAAACGTAAATGGAGTGTATCGAATTAACGGTAGTGTGAATTATGGCTTTGGTATTAAAAAATTGTATTCAAGATTCAACTTTGGAATTAATGGGGGGTATAATAATAATGTTAACTACTCCAATGCAATGTTAAATACAACCGTAGTTAAATCGGCAGGTCCTAGTTTTACGTATACCTATCAATTAGACGAAGTCATGGATATCAATATTACAGCACGACATTCATATAGTACTACGAATAATAAAATAAACAGTGCGTTAAATACCAATTATCTAACTAGGGTATATGGAGCTGACATGACGAATTATTTACCCTTAGGTGTTGTTTTAAACCAGTCACTTAATTATACTATAAATGAAGGACGTGCACTGGGATACAATACTTCTGTTCCAATTTGGAATGCAAGCATTTCTAAATTTTTTATGAAAAACAAGCGTGCTGAGTTGAAATTAAGTGCTTATGACATTTTAAATAAAAGTATAGGTGTTTCTAGAAACGTGTCACAAAATCAAATTGTTGACCAATCTTATAATGTAATCAATCAGTATTTCTTAATAGGCTTTACGTATAGTTTACAAAAATCTGGTTTAGCTGGTGGGAATGGTGGTCCAAGAATGACAATAAGAATGTAATTAATTATTTAAATATATTTATAAAAAAAACAGCATGAAAAAAATAATCGTAGTGGTTGCTTGTATGGTTGGATTTTTTGCTTCGGCTACTGCACAAGTAAAAGAGGGTAAGATTTCTTACGAGCAAAAAGTGAATATGTATCGTATGATAACAGACCCTGAAATGAGAGCAAGGGTCCCAGAATTTAGAACAGACAAATTTGAATTACTTTTTAATGAGCAAGCTAGCTTGTACAGAACAGTAGTTGACGACGAGGCACCCGATCCATTTGCAAATAATGGGGGTGATCGCGGGGGTAACAGATTTATGTTTAGAATGCCAGAGACTGCTACCTATACTGACATTAATACGCAAATGCAATATGAGGCAAGAGCCATGTTTGAAAAATCTTTCTTAATTGTGGATTCTTTAAAACCACAACAATGGAAAATTTCAGATGTCACTAAAACAATTGCTAAGCATGTTTGTAAAAAGGCGACAACTATGATAACGCAACCACAACAAATGCGTATGCGTTTTGGTAACGGTCCAAGAAATGCAGAAGACACCGTGAAGCCTAAACCAAAAGAAGTGGAATTGACTGTATGGTATACCGAAGATATACCTGTTTCTGTAGGCCCAAATAGTTATACAGGTTTACCAGGTGCTATCTTAGAAGTGGATACAGATAATGGAGCGAATATAATTACTGCTACAGAAGTAGTTGGCAAATACCCTAAGAAAGAACTAGTACAACCTACGAAGGGAGAGAAAATGAACCGTGCTCAATTTCAAGATGCGATGAAAAAGATAATGGAAGACATGCAGAAAGGTGGTGGAATGGGTGGTATGAGAATAAGAGTGAATAATTAATGCTGTTAAGAATATTTATCATTTAAATATTAAAAAAATGAGTCTCCTTTTAAACAAGGGGACTCATTTTTTTTAAGGTAATACTATCTATTTCAGCGCGCTATAAAGACCATTTCCAGCCCATGGCAATAGTCCTAGGTTCTCCAATATAATAAGAATAAGCGCTTGATCCTTTAGTACTAAAATTCTTTGTAGCCATGGTTGAATAGTACGCATTTGTTACATTTAAAACATGAAGCCAAACTGTATTTTTACCTAAAACATAATTGAACTTTATATGCAATAAATTAAATCCAGGATAAATAGTCGTATTTGTTTCGTCCATAAAATATTTAGACTGATGATGCCATTCTAAACTACTATTTAATTTGCTATTTAATTTAAAATACAAACTAGCGTTACTTAAAAAATTTGGTGCAGCATTCATATGATTACCGTCTACAGTTACTCCTTTTATTATTGTTTTATAGTAAGTATGTTTAGCATTAGTAGCATTCCATTCCAACTGGATGGCATTATTTATTTTATATTTTAGTTGGTACTCAATACCGATATGCTTGGTACTTCCAGCATTTTGATTCAAGTTTACTCCATCAGCTTGCCTCACTGAAATAATTTCATTCTCTCCATTTAATTGATACAAAGAAAATTCTCCATATAAATTCTTTACCTGCGCCCAGCCGCCTATTTCGTAATTTGAAAATTGCTGTGGCAATAAATAAGGAACTTTAATAGTATTATAAATCTCGGTGATTTGTGGAGGGACAAAACCCTGACTAAAGTTTACATAAGCACCTATTTGTTTTTTATTATAAGTGAATCCCAACTTAGGAGTCCAATGTGAAAAATGATTTATAGAAGAAGGAGTCCCCGATGCTATTTGATTATTAAAAGCGTATTCAAAATTATCAAATCGAATTGCCATATTAATTTTTAATGTATTTGAAATAGTGCCTAAATAGTTTAGGTAAATGGCTTTATTGTTTATTTGTGTCTGATAAGAAGTAAGTAAGGAATCAGGAATTTTTGCAGTATAGCTTGTATATTTATTTTGAATAGTATCTTTTAAGATATCAATATAATGCGCGTTTAAATTTTGTTTTGTAATATCCCAATACCCACCAATTATAAGCTTACTTTTTAGAGAAGGGATATTCCATTGGTGTTGTAAGTCAAATACAAAGGCATCAAAATGATTACTGTTTATTTGACCTTTAAATTTATTTGACTTAGCCGTAGACGCAATGGAATACGTAGGATTTTGATCCATAGTATTATTCCTATATAAAATATTGAATTGTGTTATTGAATTACTATTCCATTCCTGTTGAAAGTTTTGTCTCCATCTTAAAACAGCTAATTTTCGATAAGTAAAACTTTGTAGGCTACTAAAATCCTTCTTAACAAAGTGAATACTATCTACCGACCCAGTCATTTGTGTGTAATAATGAATGTATTGTAATGTTTGATAACCAGTTAGTTTTTTTGAAAACTTGAATTCTTTTTTAATACTGATTGCGTTTTTATTGTAATCACTATATTCTAAAATTCCATTTTTTTGATTCGTAAAACTAGCGTTAATCATCCACCCTCCTTTAGGATTGGGTTTTCCGTATAGAAGTTCTAATTTTTTCAATCCCGTTGAATTTAATTGACCACTAATGGAAGCAAGTTTAGTTGTTGGTACTGGAGATGAAATAAAATTAATTACGCCTCCAATTGCCTCTGCCCCATATAATGCGGAAGCAGGACCTTTAATCAATTCTATGGAATGTATATTACTCGTATTTATTTCAATTAATGCATTGCTGCTAAATAGACCACTAGTCCTAATAGGCAAACCGTCTTCTAAATATAAATACAAGCCCTTTAATGATATGGGTTGACGAATAGACATCATGTGTTGCTCTCCGCCAATGGTTGGCATATATACTCCGCTCACTTTATTTAACAGAAAATCAATCCTTGCAGCATTTGCTTTTTCGATAGTTTGGTGCGAGATGACCGAAATAGCTATAGACGCTTCTGTTCTTTTTTGAAGTAATTTATTTCCAGTTACAATTACGGTATTCAAAAGCTTGAAAATACTGTCTTGTTCTTGGCTATTACCTACCATGGTCAAACCTAAAAATGCAAATAAAAGTAAGCTGCTCAATTTCATTTGGCAAAACTAATAGATAATTGAATGCCGAAATCGCATAAAAAAGCCCTTCCAAGTGAATGGAAAGGCTTTTTTTCATCTTTCTATTTATATACTTAAAACACTATTCGATGTACCAAAAACATTCAGAGTGCTTACTGTTTCTGGGTCGTTTATCCAATGTTTCTTGTCAACCAGATATTTAAATTCATGTTGGGTGTCCTTAAGCAAATTAACGTCAACTGTAAAACTGCCGTCTTTCCTCTTAGTCATTGCAATCCCTTTTTTCCATTCACCATTAAGTCCTAAAATATCGATTTTCTTAGCTTCAACGTCTAAGCTGAATTTCACTTTACAATAATCTTTAGTCTTGAAATATTTTTTCTCAATCATAGGTAATGTGTTAATTGTACACTTTATACTTAAAAACTTATAAGGTAACCCACCTAAAACACAAAAGGCCAAGCGAGCTTGACCTTTTGTTTAAATCCATAGCTTTCCCCCAAAAGCTTACCCAATTTATAGTTAGTTAAAATTCTATATAGGTAATATAGTTACCATTTAAGTGGGGTTATAGGTTATTTCTTATCTTTGAAATAGATGTATTTGTAATATATGGGTTAATTACCTATTTAACTACTTGATTTACAATATTATATATGAAAAACAAAGTTCTTATAATTTTTCTAGCATTATTGATAAAATTCAATGCTTTTGCAGTTTCAACGGATTTAGACTCTGTTTATAAGGTTCCAGTTAGTCCTTTTTGGACATTAATCCTAAGTTTAGATAGCGCGGAACTTAGAATAATGACGACTTTTCCCTATAATTCAATACCTACCGAAAACACTTTTTTTAAGAATAATGTACAGGAAATTATAAAAAAAGACAAGTCAATATACATCCATATAGCCCAAACTGGCATAGTATATAAACTAGATAAGAAGGAAGACGGCCTGCTAATATTTAAGAGAATAGATAATACTTATAATATCAATTACAATATTGACGGTAATACGTTCTTTTTTAAAGATGAATTATACAGTTTTGGTGGTTATGGGTTCTGGAAATCGAACGGACATTTAAGAAGGTTAAATTTTGTTGACAGGGAATGGGACATTGTTCCTTTAAATAAGGAAATATATACATCAGGTTTTAATTGGTTTTCTGAAAAAGAAGGAAGAATCTATCTCCCATTTGAACGGGAGATGAATGCCGGAGTAAAAGAACAAGTAAAAGGAGTTAAAAGAAACAATGCCTATTATTTGGATTTAGAAACTAAAAACTGGGTGCCATTAGGTCTATTGAGTGATGCTTTAATTGATATTACTAAGGATGATTTTATAAATGGAGTGGCAGTACCTACAAGTGAAGGGTATTTATATGTGCAACATGACCAAGTCTATTTATTTGATTTTCTACATAATCAAGTTTTAAAATCAAATAATTCAAGCTTAAACCAATTTTTAGCAAGAAGAATGTCAAACATTTTTCTGTTCAATTATAAGAATAATATTTATTCATATGATCCAATTGCTAGCAAGTTTGTCATTTTGAAGTACGACAGGTCCGAGTTTGAATTAAAGACATTCCCAATTTGGACCAAAGACAATCATATTATTTGGTATATAGTTATTACATTTTCATGTATTTTGTTCATTGTTACAATAATTTTTTTAATAAGAAAAAGGGTTAAGCAAAAAATTCAAAACGCGCAGCTTAAAATGCTTAAAACAAAGTCTATTCAACAGGCATTTGTTGGCACAGAGCTTACCTTAATTGAATTATTACTTACTGCAAATTTGAATCAACAAAAAGTGGAAATTCATCAAATTAATCATGTCTTAGGAATTAAAGATAAAAATGTAGGCTTACAGAAGAAAGTAAGAAGTGACGTAATGAACGCTATCAACGATAAGTATCAATTTATTAGTCAATCGAACACACCACTAATTAGTAGTGTAAGAAAAGCAGACGATAAGCGTTTCTTTGAGTATTTTATAACTCCAGCAGAGATTAAAAAAATACAACGAATCATTCAAGCGTAAATAAATACTTCTTTTTAATACAAGTTAATTTTTCAATAAAGCATAATTCTATTTTGCTTTTACACTCCATGTGAAATTAAAAATTGCTACAGTTTCTCCTTGCTCATTTGTACCAACAGACTTGCAAATTATTGTTCTTCCTTCTTTTGTAGCAATTGATTCGTTAATTGCATTTTGAATAAGCTGGCCGTCTTCACAAGTGAACAAGATTGTGCCAGTTGCTTTTTTAACAAAGTCGGATTCCATCTTTACAACCAGCATACTTACTTTAGGATTTCGTTTATATACTTGACCAAACACCAACATGCCACTGCACATTTCTGCTGCCATGGCTTCTACTGCGAAATACATAGATTTAAATGGGTTCTTTGTAAACCAACTATAACGCACTTTTACAACACATATAGTGGAAGAAAATGCTTTAATACGCAAGCCTGCAAAAAAAGCAGCAGGTAATTTTTGTAGTAAAAACATTTTAAATGTAAATGGATTTATTACTATGTTTTTGAATTTATCAAATGCAGGGTTCATGGTAAATATTATTTTATGAAGTTAAGTATAAGTCTTAAAATGATGAGATTAATCATAAAAATCGATGAGAAAGGTCATATGGCACGCATTTAATAAAGACAAATTTTGTGTTTGGAATTTTAACGCTAACTATAAATTGAAATTGTATGAAAATTTTAAAGATTCTATCAGTATTTGCCTTGGTGGTGATGACATTTATGTATTGTACTAAAACTGACCAAGTGGTAGGTGTAACTACAGTAAACTCATCCGAACTTGTAGCCATAAAGACTACAGCAGCTCCTACAATAGATGGCACGATAGACGCCATCTGGGACAAAGCAACAAAAATCGAATTTGCACCAGTAGTACCTGATCCAGGTAATGCTTTGTTTGCAGGTTATATTGGAGACAAAATCCCAGTATCCTTAAAAGCAATGTACGATGCGGAGTATGTGTACTTCTTAGCAGAGTATGCTGACAAAGACCAAAGTCAAAAAGTGGCTCCTTGGTATTTTAATCCAACAACTAAGTTGTGGGCAAAGGAAGGAAGTAGCAGAACATTTGATGCAAACGGAGTGTTGACAAGAGAAGGTTATGGTGAAGACAAAATTGCAATGTTATGGAATATTGATAATTCAACTCCAAAATTTACAACTCAAACTTGTTATGCTAGCTGTCACGTATTTACTCCTTATATGGATTATTCAACAACTCCTTCAGTTTACAAGTCTAACTCTGCAAGTGGAAATCACTATACCAATGGTACAAGTGAAAAAATTGATATGTGGTGGATGCAGCCTAGTAAGGGCTTGAGTTATGGTCAAATGGATGATAACTACCAAGATTGGGCAGGTGGTCCAGCTGTTAGTAATTTAACTGGTGGTAATGCAAATGGACGTCACGTAGACGATGTAGCAGTAGCAAGTACTTCTACAACATGGCCTAATCGTCCTGTTTATTCTGCAGATGCAACACAAGGTTCATTCTCAAATACTCAAAGTTTAAAACTAGACGGAACAGGTACAGCAGTTTCAGTTCCATTATATGTAATACCTAATTCAACTTCAAGTTATATTACTATTGCAGATACTACAACCGGTGGTGCTGCGAAAAAAGTGACTGCGGTAAGTTCAACTGGTGTATTAACCTATAGCGGTGGAACAATTGATCCAAATACTGGAACAGACTATCAAAGACTAGGAGATGCAGCAACAAGTGAAATTGGTGCAAAGTGTTTCCCTTCTGTAATTGTTTCTCCACTTAAAAATGGTCGTGCAGATATTAATTGTGCAACTACATATACTGGATCTGGATATATTGTTGAGTATAAAAGAAAATTAAAAACAGGTGATGTATTGAAACAAGATATTGATTTTTCAAGTTTACAAGACCAACCTTTTGGATTTGCAGTATGGAATAGATCAAACTACCAACACGCAATTCAACCAAATTTGATGCTTAAGTTTCAAAAACAATAGTGGTCAGTAAACGATTAAAAGTAAATGTATGTTAACCAAAAAAATAGCAATATTATCAGGTCTATTTGCCGTGATCATGCTTGCTATTACGGGATGTTCAAAGACTTCAACTGTGGTGATTAATCCAGGAAGTAGTATCACTGAAACTATGAGTTTCAAAACAGATATTACCCCCCTTTTTACCAATAGTTGTGCAAAGAGCGGATGTCATGCTGCTGGAGCTAAGGCCCCAGACTTAACAGAAGCGAATGCATTTAAAGCTTTGACAGATGGCAGTTATATCAAAGCCAATGATCCTGATAATAGCGTGTTGATGTTGTGGTTGAATGGCAAGAAAAGCCCAGTAATGCCTTTGGGTGCTGGTCCTGATGAAAAAATCAATGCAAAAATTTATGCATGGATTAAACAAGGAGCTAAAAACAATTAAATTAATTCAAATGAAAAAAGCAATATCATATCTATCATTACTATTAGTAGTGTTGTTGAGTGCGACTCAACTGATAGCGCAAGACTCAACACAGGCTAAAGCTCCTGTAGTTAAAAAGAAATCTTACGTAAAAAACACGTTTGACGGAAATCATATTATCGACAATCAAACTGTAATGGTGCCTATTAAAGGAACATTTGAGTTTGATATCCAACACCGTTTTGGTACTATCGAAAATGGCTGGAAAGACCTTGGTGGCCTATTTGCAAGTGCAAATATGTTATTAGGATTCAGTTATGTTCCAGTGCAAGACTTGCAAGTTGGGTTTGGCGCGACCAATGACCGTATGCAAACTGTTGGAACATTAAAATATGCACTTTTAAAGCAAACTAAAGACAATAAAATGCCGGTTAGCGTTACTTTATTTGCAAATACGGTAATGGATACAAGAGCTAAGAATAGTTCTTTACCAATTGTAAATTTCCAAGATAGAATCAGTTATTTTTCTCAATTAATTATTGCAAGAAAACTATCTGATAAATTATCATTACAAGTTGCACCAAGCTTATCTTATTATAACAATGTGGAAGCTTTTTACACTGCAGCGAATGTGGCACAGCCTAAAACACATAATGAGCATTTAGCAATAAGCGTATCTGGAAGGTATAAAATTACCGAGGGCATGTCAATCATAGCTAACTATGATCAACCACTAACACAACATCCTATGAACAATCCGAATCCTAATTTAAGTATAGGATTAGATATGAAGACAAGTGGACACGACTTTCAAGTATTCCTAGGTAACTACGGATATTTATTACCTCAAACAAACAATGTATTCAATCATAATGACTTCACAAAAAGTCAGTTCGCAATTGGATTTAACATTTCAAGACTTTGGAATTTCTAGCATAAGTTAGGTTAAACGGAACATTGAAAAGAGGGACTTGACGAGCAATTGCTCAGATCAAGTCCCTCTTTGTATTTCAATAGGGCTGACAAATGTCATATTTAAAAATGACCCCAGTCATTGAACACCCTATGGTATAAAAGCACCTTTGTAATATCAAAATCGAAACCAATGAAAAAATTATCTGTATTAACCTTAATCGTTGTATTTATTACAACTGCAAGTTTCACCATTTTACAAAATAAGCCTTGGGTTGTTCCAGCTGATAAAGCAAAAGCCGCTAATCCATTAAAAGGAGATGCTGCTTCAATTGCAACTGGTAAAACCTTATGGAATCAACATTGCGCATCTTGTCATGGCAAAACTGGCTTAGGGGATGGTAGTAAGTCTGCACAATTAGAGACTACCCCTCCAGATTTCAGTAAAGCTGCATTCCAAGGACAAGCTGATGGTGCAATCCATTTCAAAACATCAGAAGGACGTGGTGATATGCCAGCATTTAAAAAGAAAATTCCTGACCAAGAAGATATATGGGCACTAGTGAATTTTATGCGCACTTTGAAAAAATAGTACAATCGTTAATAATAAGCCTCCTTGGGGGCTTATTATTTTTTCACACATATAACCTTTTTTATGAATAGTCAATCAGACCCTAAAGAAACGAATAGCAGAAGGAAACTAATTGCTGGATTAGGTGTATTAAGTTTATTCCCGCTTGCAAAATTGGGCTTCTTTAATAAGAAGAAAGATGTAATTAGTTGTGCGCCTGAGTCGAGTTCTCAAAAAATAAAATTATTGGCGCAGGACGGAACATTAGTTGAAGTAGACCTGTCAAAGATTAAGAACTCAAAGCAAAAAATATCAAATGAACAATTGCAATCTTGGGTTAAAAAAGAATTGTAATTAAAAAATATTTTAATGAAAACTAACGAAAATTCAAGAAGAGACTTTTTAGCAACCACGCTTATAGCGGGTGCTGCATTAGCTGGATGTGGAACTAAGAGTCCATTTACCCCAGAAGAGGTTGCAGAGATAATACCTTCTGGTGAAATGGTAAAATTACTTTCAGTAGACGGCGAAATTATTGAGGTTGACAAGGCCTTCTTAAAGCCAGTTCCTGAAATGCCGTCTATAACCAATGAAGAGGCAAGAATTGGTATACAAGGCAAAAAATTTGCAATGGTGATTGATTTGTCAAGGTGTAAAAATTTAAAAAAATGTCAATCAGCTTGTAATCATATGCACCATGTGCATCCAGGACAAAACTGGATTAAATTGAATGCAATGCAAGAGGCTGATAAAACAGCACCTTATTGGCAGCCAACTACCTGTATGCATTGTGACGAACCACCTTGTGTGAAAGTTTGTCCAGTAGATGCTACTTTTAAAAGAAAAGACGGAATTGTTTTAATAGATAGTGATAGATGTGTTGGATGTAGATTCTGTATGGCTGCATGTCCTTATTCAACAAGAGTATTTAACTGGGAAGAACCTAAATTAGAAAAAGAAATTGCAGATCAACCATATAATTGTGAAACTAGTGTTCCTCAGAAAAAAGGTACAGTAGGTAAATGTGATTTCTGTCCTGACATGGTTCGCCAAGGTAATTTACCACATTGCGTTTCGGCTTGTCCTAATGGTGTATTCTTCTTCGGAGATATTTTAGAAGACTCAGTAACTAATGGTGCTGAAACATTCAGATTTAGTGACTTAATAAAAGACAAAGCGGGATACCGATTAATGGAAGATTTAGGAACTAAACCAAGTGTTTATTACTTACCTCCAGTAAATAGAAATTTCCCTTTTGAGAAAGAAGCAAGCGAAGGAAAAGCATAGGCTTTTCATGAACGAGTTGATGTGAGGAAATTTCGCTAAAATTTAATTGTGTACTAAAATATTTATACCGTGGAAAAGATAGCAGAACAAAAAATTATTGAAGACTTACTACCTCAGAAATTTGGTAAACAAGGTGTGATTTGGGTAATTAGTTTATTAGCAATGTGTGCCCTTGGTGCCTATGCTTATTTTAGACAATTGTATTATGGATTAGAGGTCACCAACTTAAGAGATTATGTGTCGTGGGGGATTTATATTTCTAACTTTGTATTCTTTGTTGCAATTAGTTTAGTAGGCTCACTAATAACAGCGGTATTAAGATTGTCAGATGTTCATTGGAGTACTCCATTAACAAGGATTGCAGAAATTATTGCCGTATCAGCGATTGCATTTGCAGGACTTATTATTATAGTTGACATGGGACGTCCAGACCGCTTTTATAATTTATTTACACATGGACGTTTACAATCTCCAATTGTTTGGGATGTAATAGTAATCACTACTTATTTATTAATAAGTTTATTATTATTATATTTCCCATTATTGCCAGACTTGAAAATAATGATTAGATATAAAGACCGTAATGGAAAATACTTACAAAAATTATATGAATTCTTAGGCTCATTTTGGAAAGACAAGCCTGAGCAATTTAAAATCACAGACAAAGCAATTAATATTTTATCTATTACGATTATTCCAGTTGCGTTTGCAATACACACTGTAACATCTTGGTTATTTGCAACTACTTACCGACCAGGTTGGGATAGCACTAATTTTGGAGCCTATTTTATCTCAGGTGCTTTTCTAGTAGGGTCTGGTGCTGTATTGATTGCTATGTATGTATTTAGAACACATTATAAGCTTGAAAAATATATTACAAATGACCACTTTGACAAAATGGGTAAGATTGTGGTATTATTAGCATTGATATATTTATACTTTAATGTAAATGAATTCTTAGTTCCTGCCTTTAAGATGAAAAAATCGGAGGAGCACCATTTAATGGGGTTGTTTACTGGTGAGTTCGCAATTGCTTTTTGGTTTGCCATTTCCACCGCAATGCTTATTCCCATTTTAATATTAATATTTAAAAAAGGAAGAACACCTAAAGCCGCATTTGTTGCGGGTATTTTAGTTGTTGTAGGTTCTTGGTTTAAGAGATACTTAATTGTAACTCCAACATTATTACATCCGTTTTTACCAATGAGTGATGTTCCAGAAAACTATAAACACTATTTTCCTTCTTGGGAAGAATGGGCAATAGCGGGCGGTTCATTAGCAGGTGCTTTGCTAGTTATTACATTTTTTGCTAGAATTTTCCCAATCATCCCTATTCATGAAACCATTACTGAAACAAACGAACATGAAAAAGTATAAATTATTTCAATTACTATTTATAGTAATTATAGGACTAGTGCCCAATTTGTTAATGGCACAAGACGCTGTTGAAAAACCTAGCTTAAAATTGAGTCTTAAATATTTTAATGATAATAATAAGACACATCATTTAGAAGTACAAGCAAAGTCAAAAATTGACGGCAAGTTCCAAATGATCGCAAATGTTCCAGTACAATTTTATATTGGTTCGGATCCAGACAAGTCTAATTTAATCGGGAAGGGTATTACAAATCCAAAAGGGATTGCCACTGTTATAATTCCTGCAACTGCAAAGGAGCAATGGCAAAGCACTGCAAATCAGAATTTTGTTGTAGTATCTGCTCCTACAAAAGTATATGAGGAAACGAAAGGCGAATTGGCAATTACGAAAGCGAAAATACAAATAGACACAGCAGAGGGTCGAATTATAAATGCAAAATTAATGTCATTGGTGGATACTACATGGACTCCTATTGCTGGTGTAGATGTTATTGTTGGGGTAAAAAGGTTAGGTGGAATTTTAAATGTCAATGAAACACCAACTTATTCAACGGATACAAGTGGTGCAGTAATGGCAGAATTTAAAAGGGATAGTTTACCAGGAGATAATAAAGGAAATTTGACTTTAACTGCAAGTGTTATAGACAATGATGTTTATGGCAATTTATCTGTTGAAATGGTGGTGCCCTGGGGCAAGTATTATCCATTTGATTCGAAGTTTGATGAACGAACTTTATTTGCAAGAAGAGGGCATAGTCCATTGTGGCTAGAAATATTAGCGTATGCGATTATTGTAGGTGTTTGGGCTATTATAATTCATTTACTATTACAATTAAGGAAAACGATAAAGTTGGGGGTGGAATAATACAGATGTTTTGATAAGGAAGGCGCTCAATTGAGCGCCTTTTTTGTTTTTAGAACATATATGCCTTATTTTTAAGAACCAAACTTTACGATTATGCCACAAGGATTGCAATCTTCTGATTACTTAGTATTTGTATTGTATTTTATTTTAATTGCTAGTTATGGCTTTTGGATATACAATAAAAAGAAATCAACTAGTATTAATACCAATGATTTCTTTTTAGCAGAAGGGCAATTAACCTGGTGGGCTATAGGAGCATCCTTAATAGCTTCTAATATTTCGGCAGAGCAGTTTATTGGAATGAGTGGTAACGGCTTTAGACTTGGATTGGCTATTTCGGCGTATGAATGGTTAGCTGCTATTTCTTTAGTAATAGTCGGTGTCTTTTTTATGCCTGTATATTTAAAGAATAAAATATACACCATGCCTCAGTTTTTAAAAACCAGGTATAATGAAACAGTAGCAATGATTATGGCGATATTTTGGTTGTTCTTATACATCTTTGTGAACCTTACATCTATTTTATATTTAGGGTCTATTGCAATTAATAATTTAACAGGGGGAGCTAATTTTCATTTAATCATGATAGGCTTGGCGGTATTTGCTTTGTTCATTACACTAGGCGGTATGAAAGTGATTGGGTATACAGACGTGATTCAAGTTTTGGTTTTAACTATTGGAGGATTAATCACTTCTTATATTGCATTAACTGTAGTGGGTGAAAAATTCGGTTTTGGAAAAAATGCCATTGCCGGATTAAATCATTTAGTAAAAGTGGCGCCAGATCATTTTAAAATGATTTTTGAAAAGCCGGGCATTGGTTCAACTCAAAAGCAAATTGACGATTATTCAAGTTTGCCAGGATTGGCGATGATGGCAGCAGGAATGTGGGTTGCTAATTTAAACTATTGGGGATGTAATCAATATATTACACAAAGAGCTTTGGGAGCAGATTTGAAAACAGCAAGATCTGGAATATTTTTTGCAGCAATATTGAAATTATTTATGCCACTGTTAGTGGTTATTCCAGGTATTGCTGCTTATGTATTATATCAAAATGGATCCTTACAAACTGAAATGATGACAGCTGGCGTAGTAAATCAGGATAATGCGTATTCTTCTGTTATTGGCTTTTTGCCAACTGGCTTGAAAGGTTTGTCCATGGCAGCGCTTACTGCGGCTATTGTGGCTTCGTTAGCTGGGAAGGCTAATAGTATCTCAACTATTTACTCTCTTGATATTTACAAGAAGTATATCAATAAAAACGCATCCGACATCAAGACTGTTTCAACGGGTCGCATAATGATAATTGTTTCTTTAATTATTGCCATTATAATAAACTGGAATGACACTTTGGGTATTGGTGGTAAGGGCGGTTTTGAATTCATCCAAAAGTACACTGGCTATATCTCTCCTGCTATCTTCCCCGTTTTCTTATTAGGCTTCTTTTGGAAAAAAACAACATCAAAAGCGGCCATTAGTGGTATTGGATTTGGTGTAGTAATGGCGATACTATTTGATAAATTTCTTCCAAGTATGCTAGGCAATGAAACTATTTTATATACTGCTTTGTCAAATGGACATGGTAGTTTTGAAATTCCTTATTTAATTCAAATGGGTTGGGTATTTTTATTTACAACTATTTTAATTGTAATAATAAGCTTAATAGATGTGAAAGGACAAACACATGAAAATGCCTTGATAGAGGATAATAGCAAGTATAAATTATCCAATACGCATATAGCTATGATAACAGTAGTTTTAGTTGTAGTGGCCTCACTTTATATAAGATTCTGGTAATAGCTTTTGTTAAAAAGGAGGCGATAAGTTACTCAAATCTTCAAATTTAAAAAGCTAGCTATATATTTGCATAATAAATATAGCTACATGAATATTCTATTGCTAGAAGATGATATTGAGTTGTCAAGTGAGATTGTAAGTTTTTTAAAGAACAGGGAAATACAATGTGACTTTATATTTGAAGGCAATTCATTTATTGAAGCATTCAAAAAGAAAACCTACCAAATGGCTATATTAGACATTAATGTGCCGGGTATTAATGGGCTAGAAGTTTGTAAGCAAATAAGAGAAATTGATAAAAAAGTACCTGTATTGTTCTTAACAGCCATGGATGATATTTCAGAAAAGGTGACTGCCTTTAATTTTGGTGCTGATGATTATATTACAAAGCCATTTAACTTCGAAGAACTCTTTATAAGAATCAATGCATTAATTAGAAGATCTAAAAGTCATGATCATAAGTCTAATGAATTACTGATAGTTGACGATCTTACCATTGACAAGGATAATTTTATTGTCAAAAGAAATGGCCAAGTTGTAGAAATTACGCCAAAAGAATTTCAGTTGTTAGTATTGCTTGTTGAAGCTAATGGACGCGTATTGCCTAAACCTTATATAGCTTCTAAATTATGGGAAGAGCATGTGCATACCAACCAAAACACAATTGAAGTTTACGTTAACTTACTGAGAAATAAAATTGACAAAGAACACGAAAATAAATTAATACATACTAAAATTGGCTTTGGCTATTTTTTAAAATCAAATAAATGACTTTAAAGAATAAAATCTCTTTTTTAATAAGCGTATTGTTTACAGTTGTTTATGCTGCAGCATGTAGTATTATTATTATCTTATTTTCAAATTATAGAAAAGAAGATTTTAAACAACGTCTTGAGGAGAAAGCTATTACTACATTAAGACTTTTAGCTGACGTCAAGGCTTTCGACCAACAGTTATTAAAGATTATTGACAGTAATTCTATTAATAAATTATACGATGAGAAAACTGTAATTTTTGATAACAAAGATCATTTAATATATTCAAGTATTGACGATACAAGGATTAACTGGTCATTAAAAGATTTACAGGCATTAAAACTACACAATGTAATTTTTAAACAGGAGGGGGGCAACGAGATATATGGTATTTCATCGAAAATAAATAATCAACAATTTTTTGTAGTAATATCCGCTAATGATAATTATGGAAAAAGAAAATTGGAATACTTAATTTATATCCTAGTTATCTCTTATATTGGATTTACTATTATAACATGGGTCTTATGTTTTTTTGCAGTAAAAAAATTATTTACTCCGCTAGATAAGTTTTATGATTCGCTGACTAAAATTAATGCTAATAATCTAAATACGAGATTGAGTTATGCTCCACAGAATAACAATGAAATCACCCTAATTGCTAAAGAATTTAATTTATTACTAGAAAGAATTGAACTAGCATATCAAAAGCAGAAAGACTTTACAGCGCAAGCTTCGCATGAGCTTAGGACACCATTGGCAAGAATATCAGCTCAAATTGAGAATTTTATAATACAACCGGAAGAGGCTTCTAAATTAAAAACGGTATTAAAAAATATAAATCAGTTAAGTGAATTAGTGAATTCATTATTAATTCTTTCTAGACTAGATTTCATTGAGAACTTAGATAGGGAACAAGTCAGAATTGACGAAGTGCTATATCAATGTATGGATAAGGCGCATATCGAAAACCAAGACTTGCAAATAAGTTTCGATATTTTAGAACAGGACATTACAGAAAAAATGATGACTATAAATTGTAATGCAGCTTTGCTTCAAATTGTATTTTCTAACTTAATAAAAAATGCATATACCTATTCTGATAATAAATCAGTTGAAATAGAACTGTATTTTACGGATCAAATTTTACAATTGAGTTTTAAGAATACCGGTAATACTTTGTCAGACAAAGAAATAGAGCTCTTGTATCAACCCTTTATGCGAGGGGAAAATGCAAAAAACACCATTGGTATAGGTTTAGGATTAAGAATGGTACATAGAATATTACATTTTTACGGTTTTAGTATCCAATACAGTCGAAATAATGCTATAAATATGTTTGTATTAGGCTTCAAACATATCTAGTATGTTATATTATATACAAAATAGTTAAATTAAGCTATTCTTAAGCATATCTTAAGTTCAAATAAAGAGAGAGCTTCGATCTTTACACTTTAAACTAAGATTTGATATGTTAAGATTCTTTTCACTTTATATACTATTGACAATCACTGTCAGTGGCCAATCTCAATCAAATTTGACACTTGCACAATGTGAAGCCAAATTTTTAAAAAACAATTTAAGCTTATTAGCGGAGCAATATAATATTGACGCAGCAAAAGCATTAACCATACAAGCAAAATTGTGGGATAATCCAATTATAGGTGCCGAATTAAACGCCTATAACCCTCAAACAAAAAGCAGTTTTGATATTGGCGCCCATGGTCAAAAATCTTTAGCTATCCAACAATTAGTGTATCTAGGAGGTAAAAAAACAAAACAAATAGAAATAGCCAAATTGAATGAAAAGTTTGCTTCATTAGAATTTCAAGAATTGCTTCGCAATTTGAAATTTGAATTAAGACAAACATTTTACAATATCTATTTTAATAAGGAAAAGTTAATCTCTTCTAACTTACAAATATCTAATTTAGATACACTTGTTAATTCTTATGCCATTCAGTCTGGGAAAGGGAACGTCCCTATTAAAGACTATGTTCGCTTACAAGCTTTGCTAATTGATTTAAAAAATCAAAAAATGGACCTTTTAAAAGCTAATGTTGCTTTACAGTCAAATTTGAATCTTTTATTAGGGGACTCTTCGGTTTTTGAACCTTCGGTAGAAAAAACTTACTTAAATAAATATCTTACAACTGCTACATTTAATGTTTTCGAATTAGAACAATTGGCAATACTTCAAAGACCAGATTTTGAAATTTCAAATAAGCAAATTCAGAATAATGAATTAAATCTAGGATTACAAAAAGCTTTACGTGTGCCTGATGTGAATATTGGATCTTCTTGGGATCAACATGGAGGCGCTTTTAACAATCAGATAAATTTAACATTGGGAATTGCACTTCCAATTTGGAATAAAAATCAGGGCAATATTAAATATGCAGAAGCCTTAACTAGCCAATCTAAGATTGACCATATAGCTACAACATTTAAGCTTAATGCAGAAGTTCAAGCTGCATTTAAAAATTGGCAAGACGTAGTTGAAAATTATAAGCAGTTAAATGGAGCTAATGTTGAAAGCTATGACTCTGTATACTTTGGCATTTTAAATAATTTCAAAAAGGGGAATATTACCATTCTTGACTTTACAGATTTTGTTGAAAGTTATAATATGTTAAGATTGCATTTAAATGAACTAAAGCAAAATATAGTAGTTACAGCTGAGCAAATTAATACAGTGGTTAATAAAGACGTTTTTAAAAATTAATTCAAACAAGTTTACAAATAGACCTATGAAAAATATAGTAACCATTATTATTATTGGAAGCACATTGTTATTTACAAGTTGCAAATCAAACAATGACGAAAAAAAATCGTCAGAAGTTAAATTTACAATGACTGATAAAATGCTTTCTACAAGTACTTATTACGAAGTGGGGACAAAGCAGTTAACAAACGAATTGAATTTTTTTGGAAAGATTACAGCAGACAATAAAAAACTAATGGAGATATATCCAGTGGTTGGAGGTAATGTTACAAAAGTCTTCGTTGAATTAGGCGACTATGTAAAAAAAGGACAATTATTAGCATCTATTAGAAGTACCGATGTAGCGGGCTATGAAAAGAGCATGGAGGATTCTAAGAATGATGTAATTGTAAAGAAAAACAATTATCGAGTTGCACAGGAATTATTTGAAGGCAAATTAAATTCAGAAAGAGATGTAGTGGAAGCAAAAAGTGAATATGAAAAGTCACTCTCCCAATTAAGGTATATACAAGAGACCTATAATATATACAACATGAATAAGGGTGCAATTTATGAAGTACATGCTCCTTTAAATGGTTTTATTATTGAAAAGAAAATTAACCAAGACATGTTATTGAGAAATGACAGATCTGATAATATTTTTGACATTGCTGAGATCAATGACGTTTGGGCAGTAGCTAATGTAAACGAGACAGATATTAACAATATTAAAGTGGGTGAGAACGCGGAAGTAACTACTTTAAGCTATCCTGATAAAGTGTTTGCTGGCAAGGTGGATAAAATATTCAATATTATAGACCCAGCTACTAAGGCAATGAAGGCAATTATAAAACTAGATAACCCTGGTTATATTTTAAAGCCTGAAATGAGTGCTTCTATCAAACTTTCATTTAATGAAAATGGGAAAATGATCGCCATCCCTTCCAATGCTATCATTTTTGATAAAAGCAAAAACTATGTGATGGTTTTCAAAGACAAGTCTAATATTGAAACTAGACAGATTGAAATATTTAGACAAGTGGGGTCCATCACCTATATCAAAACAGGATTAAACCAAGGTGAAAAAATTATGACTAATAATCAATTATTAGTTTACGATGCCTTAAATGATTAATTATGAACAAATTTATTAAGAATATTATTGCCTTCTCTTTAAAGAATAAAGCGTTTACCTTTTTCTGGGTTGGTTTATTGGTGGTTGCTGGTTTTGTAGCATTTAAGAATATGCCTATTGAGGCATTCCCTGACGTGACAAATACGCAAATCATTATTGTTACTGAATGGAACGGACGAAGTGCTGAGGAAATTGAGCGATTTGTAACTACACCCATTGAAATTTCAATGAACTCAGTTCAAAAGAAAACAAGTGTAAGAAGTATCACCATGTTTGGCTTATCTGTCATAAAAATTATATTTGATGACGATGTGGATGATTCCTTTGCAAGACAACAGGTAAACAATCAATTAAGAAATGTATCACTTCCTGAATCTGTGGAGCCAGACGTTCAACCACCTTATGGACCAACAGGTGAAATATTTAGATATACATTACAGTCAAAGTCTAGGGATAGCCGTGAATTATTGACATTGCAAAATTGGGTGATAGATCGTCAATTAAGAGCAGTGCCAGGCGTGGCAGATCTAGTTGCTTTTGGAGGCCAGGAAAAAACATATGAAGTAAGTGTTGACCCAAGTAAACTTTCAAAGTACGATATAACACCTTCTCAGGTATATGATGCAGTGAGTCAAAGTAATATTAATGTAGGTGGAGATGTTATAGAGAAGAATAAACAAGCCTATGTTGTTAGAGGTGTTGGTTTATTAAAATCGGTAAGTGATATTGAAAACATTATTGTAGATGATGCAGGCGGCAATCCAATATTGGTTAAAAATGTTGCATTGGTAAAAGAAAGTTCAATGCCAAGAGTTGGGCAGGTTGGATTGAATGGCCAAGATGATGTAGTAGAAGGGATTGTGGTAATGAGGAAGGGAGAGAATCCTAAAGAAGTATTGACAAGAATAAAAGACAAAATCCAAAACTTAAACGACCATGTTTTACCTAAGGATGTAAAGATGGTTACATTTTATGACAGAGATAATTTAATGGACTACACTACGGATACTGTAATGCATAATATGTTTGAAGGAATACTTTTTGTTACTGTGATTGTATTTTTATTTATGGCAGACTGGAGAACAACAGTAACAGTGTCTATTATTATACCATTATCATTATTATTTGCATTTTTATGTCTGAAGCTAAAAGGCATGTCAGCTAATTTATTGTCATTAGGAGCGGTGGATTTTGGTATTATTATTGATGGGGCCGTCGTCATGGTGGAGGGCGTATTTGTAATGCTAGACCATTTAGCTCATAAGAAAGGAATGGAAGCCTATAATAAATTAGCTAAAGCAAGTTTAATTAAGAAAACGGGAACAAGTTTAGGCAAAGCTATATTCTTCTCAAAGTTGATTATTATAATGGCCTTATTACCTATTTTCTCTTTTCAAAAAGTGGAAGGTAAAATGTTCTCACCATTGGCTTATACTTTAGGTTTTGCATTATTAGGCGCTTTAATTTTCACCTTAACGTTAGTGCCTGTTTTATGTCACATTTTATTGAATAAAAATGTGCGTGAAAAAGATAACAAGTTTGTAAATTTTTGGAATAGAATAGTCGAGAAGGGATTGGGCTGGACTTTTAAGCATAAGAAGAAAGCATTATTAGGCTCTTTGGCATTTATGTTAATCACCTTCTTCTCGGCTTCTTTTTTAGGAACAGAATTTTTACCTCAATTGAATGAAGGAGCTTTGTGGGTAGAAGCTAAGTTTCCTATGAGTCAAAGTTTGCAGGAAACAGTTGCTAAAACAGCCATCTTAAGAAAAGAACTACAACAGTTTCCGGAAGTGAATGGTGTATTGTCGCAAGTTGGAAGAAGTAATGACGGAACCGATCCAAGTGGTTTCTATTATGTGCAAATGCAAGTAAACTTAAAGGCAAAAGAAACCTGGAAGCGTAAATTGTCAATGGACGACTTAGTAAGAGAAATGGATGACTCATTAAAAAAGTATCAAGGGATAGGTTATAATTACTCCCAACCTATTATTGACAATGTAGCGGAAGCAGTTGCAGGAATTAATGCATCCAATGCAGTTAAAATATATGGAGATGATTTGGATCAACTTGATAGCATAGCGAACCAAGTAATTAAACAAATTGAAAATGTGAGAGGGATAAAGGATGTAGGTATTTTAAGAAATGTGGGCCAACCAGAATTGAGCGTGATATTAGATAGAGAAAAAATGGCTGCATATGGTATTAAGGTGTCGGATGCACAGGCCGTATTGGAAATGGCTATTGGTGGAAAAACGGCTACCGAAAAGTACGAAGGGGAAAGAAAGTTCGCCGTAAGGGTTAGATATGACCAGGATTTTAGAAAAGACGAAAAGGATATCGAAGAACTAAAAGTACCTAGTATGTTGGGTGCTAAAATTCCTTTAAAGCAAATTGCAGCTATTAAAAAAGTTACAGGGCCGGCGTTTATTTATAGAGACAATACAAAACGTTTTATTGGTGTGAAGTTTTCTGTAAGAGATAGAGATTTAGGAGGAACTATTGCAGATGCTCAGGACCAAGTAAATAAAAATATCAAACTACCAGACGGCTATAGCATTGGCTGGACAGGAGAATTTGAAAACCAAGTTCGTGCATCAGCAAGACTAGGACAAATGGTGCCCATAAGTTTGGTAGGCATATTTATTTTATTATTTATCATGTTTGGTAACGTGAAAGATTCACTATTGGTTTTAACGAATGTGCCATTTGCAATTATTGGAGGCATTATCGCATTACACTTAACAGGTATGAATTTTGGTATTTCGGCAGGAGTTGGCTTTATTGCTCTATTTGGAATTTGCATTCAAAATGGGGTCATATTAATAAGTGAGTTCCATAATAATATCAAACTTAAGTTTCCACTAAATGATGCGATACTTCAAGCTGTAAAAGTTAGAACAAGACCAGTAGTAATGACTGCTTTAATGGCTTCCATTGGATTAATGCCTGCTGCAATAAGTACTGGAATTGGTTCAGAGTCACAAAAGCCTTTAGCTATCGTAATTATTGGTGGCTTGGTAACTGCTACGGTAATGACCTTGTTAATTTTTCCAATTATATTTTGGATTTTTAATAGAGTTAAGCAGGAGGAAATTAACTAATTTAGAGAAATAGAATTATAAAAAATTAAACATGAAAAAAATCATTTTCTCAATTACTTTATCTCTTTTTGTATTTGTATATAACACTTCTGCGCAATCTCAGGCAACATTAATTAACACATTTCATATTCAAAGTGCGGGTGGATGGGATTATTTAATTCCAAATCCACAATCCAATAAATTATATGTTTCTCATGGGACGCAGGTAAATGTGTTAGACAAAAATACTGGTGATTCTTTAGGTGTAATTACTAATACGACTGGCGTACATGGAATTGCATTTATTAATGTTTTAGGAAAAGGGTATACAAGCAATGGTAGACTAAATAATGTATCTGTATTTGACTTGAAAACAAATGAGGTATTAAGTCAAATTGCAACTGGAGAAAATCCCGACGCCATATTTTTCGAACCATTTACTAAAACTATTATAACCTGTAATGGCCGAAGTAAGGACTTGACAGTAATTGATCCAATTACTGAAAAAGTTATAGCGACTATTCCAGTAGGGGGAAAGCCTGAGACAGCAGTGAGTAATGAAGCAGGTCAAATATTTGTAAATGTGGAAGACAAAAATGAAATTGTTCAAATTGATATTGTTACAAAACAAGTTTTAGCGCATTGGTCAATTGCTCCAGGGGAGGAACCTACAGGTCTGGCTATAGACATTGCAACTAAACGGCTCTTTGCTGGAACAGCGGGGAAATTAATAGTGATGGATGCTATAAAAGGGAATGTCGTGAAAGTAATTCCTATTGGAGAGGGTTGTGATGGCGTAGTATATGACAATAATAGTAAACTAATTTATACTTCAAATGGTTCAGGCACTATGACTATTATTAAGGCAGTTTCTGCAAATCAATATGAGATTGTTGAAAATATGACAACCAAGAAAGGAGCAAGAACAATAGGCATTGATGAGTCAATACATACAGTTTACCTACCTACTGCCGATTTTGAAATGCAAGCAGCAGGTGACAAGTCAAGACCTAAAATGATTACCGGAACTTTTCAAATATTGGTAATTAAATATTAATCCCTCCACTTACTTCTAAACGTTGACCATTAATCCATTTAGCGTCTTCCGTACATAAAAAAGCAACCACTCCGCCTAAGTCATCGGCTGCACCAACTCTTCCAAGTGGAGACATAGTACCTAACATGGCTTTAAATTGAGGACTATTTTTGATAGCTCCATTATTAAAATCAGTTTCAACAGGTCCTGGTGCAATTACATTTGCTCTAATTCCTTTTGGACCTAATTCTTTAGCTAGATATTTGGTAAACACTTCAATGGCGCCTTTCATAGAAGCATAGACAGAATAGCCGGGGTTACTAAATCTAGTTGTTCCAGTTGAAATATTTATGATAGCACCACCATCATTCATGATTGCTACAATTTTTTGTGTTAAAAAATAGACACTTTTAAAATGTACATTCAAAAAATCATCAAATATGGCTTCAGATACCTCTATAAATGGAACGGTTTTCCCCATGCCCGCGTTGTTAACTATAAAGTCTACATGATTGGTATTAAAATGAGCAGCTAATACAGATGAAACATTTTGCACGAAACCTGTCAAGCTGTTAAAGTCTGACATATTTAAATGAAGTGCTGCTGCTTTTACACCCATTGATTCTATTTCCTTAACTACCTCTATGGCAAGTGCTTCATTCGTATTGTAAGTTAATATTACATCAATACCTTTTTTAGCAATACTTAATGCCATGTCTTTACCAAGACCTCTACTTCCACCTGTTACAATTGCAATTTTATTCATGTTAGATTTATATTATTCGTTATTACTTGTTAAGCTATAACAAAATCCTCTATAAAATGTTTGCTAAAAAGACTTAAATTCATCTTAATTTAAAAAGATAGTTTATATGAAGATTGCACTTAGTTTTGTCACATGCCTTTTCATTTTAAATACGAGTATGGCACAATATTTACCACTTTATCAAAATACTCCTAATCAAAAGCAGGTTCCAAATTTGGAAAGCTCGATGGATACTTTAGGAATATTAATAACTTCTGGAGTTTCAGAGCCAAGCTATCAGTATTTTAGGGTTAAAGAGGATACTGTAAAAAGACCATGTGTTATTATATGTCCTGGCGGAGGCTATTTTATTTTAGCAGACGGGCATGAAGGCGTCGATGTTGCAAAATATTTTAATTCAATTGGAGTGAATGCAATGGTAATTAAATATAGAATGCCTAATAGCAATAGCCAAATTGATAAATCTATTGCACCATTGCAAGACGCTCAGCAAGCCATGTACCTAGCAAGAAAGAATGCAGCAGTATGGGGTATTGAGGAACATAAAATCGGAGTAATGGGATTTTCAGCTGGGGGACATTTGGCTGCAAGTTTAGCAAGTCATTATTCGGATGTTAAAATTAGTAATGATACACATATTTCATTGAGACCTGATTTTCAGATTTTAATTTATCCTGTAATTACGACAAAGTCATTTGGTCATGCAGGTTCCACTTTAAATTTAATTGGAGAAGACCCTAGTATAGAACAAATAAATTATTTTAGCAATGAGACTTGGGTAAATGCAGAATCACCTATTGCATTTATAGTGCATGCAAAAGACGATGATGCGGTACCTGTAAAAAACGCTGAGATATATAATGAAGTATTAATCAAGAATAAAGTTAGTTCAAGATTATTCTTATTTGAAAAAGGAGGTCATGGCTTTGGCATGAAAAATAAAATGTCAGAAAAACAATGGCCCCCAATGTTGGAGGCCTGGTTGTTTGAAAATAAAATTTTGTAGACAAATTATTTATTAGTCGTCACTATCTTTTTTAGCAGTTGTTTTGAAAAAAGCAGCTCTTTTAGGGGCTGGCACAATGGCATCTAAGCCTTTAGTTGCTTTCCAAATTACTTCCGTAAATAAACCATCAGGAATGGCATCCTCTTTAGTGAAATCAAATGTTTCACTCATTTTTTGCCAAGCACTTTCCTGTTTATTTTTTTCATTAATATCGTATTGTAAAGGTTTTGCATTGAAAACAAAATTGTTTGGGGTGTTTTGAAAACATCTCCACATGGCAGTTGCAGCAGCATCATACTGGCTCATTGGCGGCATACCTAAAATCAATTCAATTGTTTTTAACATAGAAGAAGTAGAGTACATAGTATGATCAACAAAATTTCTTTTAACTAGTCCTCCGGCAACATAGGCTGAAGTTCTATGTGCGTCAATATGATCTGGCCCATCTTGTGCATCGTCTTCTACAATAAAAATTGCTGTCTCATTCCAAATTGGGCTTTTGCTCAAATATTCAACAAACATACCTACTGCTAAATCATTGTCTGCAACATGCGCATTGGGGCTGGGTTTTCCTTTTCTTAAGCCTTCTGTATGGTCATTAATTAAACGTAAAGTATTAAGCTGAGGTAAAGCCTTATTCGCTAGTAAAGAATCAAAGTCTCTTTTCCATTGACCCACTCTTGTCGTATCTCTTACACTTTGATCCCAACTTGTATAGTAAGTGCAGAAATGATTTTCAAGTACAGGGATATTAGCTTTATAATCGTCGGCAAATTCTCCATAAGTTCTATAACTAATATTAGCTCTCTTTGCAAAATCCCAAATAAAGCCGTTTTTATTGTTTGCTATTTTTCTTGTTCCTTCTGCATCATAAGTGCCGCCTCTTCCGCCATAACTTGTTACCCAGTTTTTTTCAAGATAATCATTTGAATAGCCACCTAGGGTCCAATTATGACCATCTGCACTTACTTCTCCGTCCACATAAAAATTATCTAATAACACAAAGTCCTTAACTAGTGCATGTTGATTGGGTGTTATTTTCTCTCCAAAAATGCATAATGCAGGATCGCCATTCCCTTCCTTAACATCTCCTAATACTTGGTCATAAGTTCTGTTTTCTTTGACAATATAGAATACATATTTAATGGGAGATTTTGCTCCAAGTTTATTTGGAATTGGAGAGTCCAAACTAGCATCAGAACTAAGTTCTTTTATTTTATTATAAGGGGTATTGTCGTACACTTGTTTTGAGTAAAGACTTAATTGTTTTTCAGTAGGGATATTAATGATACTCATGGTTCCTTTCATTAAGCCTCCAATATATTGCACTGCATCTGCGTCTTTCAATGCACCGTTCTGAAATCCTAATTGACCTCTTGTGTTATATGGATCAGGTCCATAAGGATTAGCAAAAGAAGTAAACCCTTTTCCATTGGTCACGAATATTTTTTTACCAATCACTTTAACGTTGGTTGGATACCATCCAACAGGAATAAATCCTTTTGATTGGCTATTTCTTTTTTCAGTAACATTATAAACAGACAAACAATTATTGTCTGCATTTGCAATGTATAAAGTCTTTTCGTCGTCACTCAATGCTAAACCATTGGTAGCTGAACCAGTAGGTGCATTCGAGTATAACGCTGTATTTAAAGTCTCAATTACTTTATTTGATTTTATGTCAATAACAGACACGCTATTGTCTTCTCCATTTGCAACATATAAAATAGTATTAGCTTTATTTAACACAATATCATTCGGATGACTACCTACTTCAATAGCATTAGTAATCTTATGACTCGCAATATCCATCATTAACAACTTACTACCGCCCCAACAAGAAATATATAATGTTTTTCTGTTTTTAGAAAGTACACAAGTATATGCTTCCGCAGGCAAATCGGTTTTATTTAAAATCTTTTTTGTTTTAAGGTCAATAGTGTAAACTGAATTATTGTCTTTGGTAACTACATATAATTGCTTAGCAATATCGTCTATACATAAACCTGCAGGAGAAACTCTTGTCGGCCACTTGTCTCCCAGTTTAATTGAATCTGCTAAATACAGTTTTTCATTTTTAATCTGGTATTCTAAAATCCAATTGTCATTGCCACCAGAAACGTATAATTTTTTCTCATCATTTGTAAAAGCAATGCCTAGCCAAGACTTTGCTACAAGAATATTATCTAGCACTTTTTGTTTTTGAACATCTATAAGTTGAATATATTGTTTGCTCTGGCCATTGTTCGTAACAGCAATATATTTTTTACTACTTGATACTGCCATATTTAACGGCAAGTCGCCCAAAGGAAGACTTGTTCCAGCTGGAGACAAGCTCCATCCGTTAGGAAGGGTTAGTTTGTTTTTAGCTGTATTTGTTTGAGCGAAACTATTACCCCAAAAAAAGGCTGTAAATGCGAAAAGTATAAATTTTTTCATATCCAATGTTTACTAAATAAATTATACCTGTAATTTAGTAAAAATTGTACTTCGCAATTTTAAATTAAGATTATCCTTTTATGATATCTTCTATTATTTTGATATGGTGTGCTGTATGAATAGTCAACATAGTAAAAGTCCCTTTTACATTCAACTTCCCGAAAATAGGGTGTATAAAATACTGGTTCGGTTTAGCTAGTGCTAGGTTAGACAAGGCTGTTTTAGCTTCTTCAAATAGTGCAGGATAGTCGGACTTGCTGATAGTAGTGGTTGGTATAACAGACGCAGGAGCTTTAGCTTTGCCTCTTGGGAACTTTCCTAGGCTAAAAACCAATAGCTTCTTAAAGTTAAAACTATACGCATATTCGCTTGGATCTGAACTCGTAACCGCTTTTGCTATTTGAGTGATTACCAATAAGCTATGTTCAATATGCCAGCTTACATTGACCGTAGAGATTTTGGGATCTAATGCTTGATCTTTATCTATAAATGTCTCTAAAGTATTTAACAAACCTTGAATTTTTCTCATTGTCAAATGTAACATAAGTCACTTATAGTATAAAATTTCAATACTACCTTTGTAAAAACAAAGTGTAGTTTACGGACAAGTCGATGAATTAACTACCATAATAATAATTGTATTTTAATATAAGAATATGGAACAAATTGAAATTGCAGTACAAAACATAAAGTGTGATGGTTGTGTGAAGTCTATTAAAAAAGCTTTTGAAAATAGGAATGAAATTAAAGAGATTGAAGTTGGCAAAGAAACTGGTATTGTATACATAAAAGGGGAAGGCTTAGTAAAAGACAATCTAATAAAGGAATTGACTGCATTAGGATACCCACCTGTTAAAGAAAAAACATTCTTCGAGAAAATAAAATCTAGTTTTAAAAAATAATTCAATTCCAATTAACCATTTAAATTAACATTTATGAAAAACAACATGGGAACTGCAGATAAAGTAATACGTGTAATAATAGCTGCCGTATTTTCTTATTTATATTTTACAAAAACAGTTGAAGGCCCATTAGCTACGGCATTGTTAGTAGTAGGAGGAGTATTTTTATTGACAAGTGTAATTAGCTTTTGCCCATTATATACTTTATTTGGAATTAGCACATGTAAGACTAAATAAAAGAGTATAATCATATTTCGTTGTGACAATAGTTACAGAACAAAGGGACGCAATTGCGTTCCTTTGTTGTTATAAAACATTAGTTATGAAATATATAATAGTAGGGGGTGTAGCTGGAGGAGCAAGTGCAGCAGCAAGATTGAGAAGATTAGACGAGCATGCTGAAATAATTTTATTTGAAAAAGGCAGTCATATTTCTTATGCGAATTGTGGATTGCCATATTATATAGGTGACGTAATTACCGACAGAGAACAATTATTTGTTCAAACTCCTGCTTCCTTTAAACAAAGGTTTAATATTGATGCCCGTGTACATTCGGAAGTGCTTTCAATACATCCTGATACAAAATTTGTAAAAATTAAAAATGTTGTAACTAATGAATTGTATGAGGAAACATATGACAAATTAGTGTTATCTCCAGGTGCAGAACCCTTCAGGCCACCATTAGAGGGTGTAACTAGTGAAGGCATTTTTACTTTAAGAAATGTTACAGACACCGATAAAATAAAATCTTTTGTAAAAGATAAAACAAATGGAAGAGCAGTTATTATTGGTGCAGGTTTTATAGGACTAGAAATGGCAGAAAACTTACATCAACTCGGAATGCATGTTAGTATTGTTGAAATGGGCAACCAAATTCTAGCGCCTGTCGATTTTCCAATAGCCGCAATTGCCCAACAGCATATTAGGTCTAAAGGAGTTGATTTAAAATTGAATACAACAGTGGTAGGATTTGAAAAAGAATCTAACCACCTAAAGGTATTGTTAAAAGAGGCAGCTCCATTAGAAGCAGATATCATTATACTTTCCATTGGAGTAAAAGCGGATACTAGATTAGCAAGTGCTGCTGGATTGGAATTAGGAGATGCAAAAGCTATTTTAGTAAATGAGTATTTACAAACATCGAATAAAGATATATATGCAGTGGGAGACGCTATTGAATTTAAGAATCATATTACAGGTAATTCAATGTCAACTTACCTAGCTGGCCCTGCCAATAAGCAAGGTAGAATATGTGCAAACAATATAGTGCTTGGTAATACATCTAAATACCATGGCTCTATTAATACTGCCATTGTAAAAATCTTTGACCTAACAGTAGCAACAAGTGGTGTTGCTAGTAAGCATTTAACAAAAGCAAATATTAACCATATAACATCCACTACACATAGTGGTTCTCATGCTAGTTATTATCCTGATTCGGAACAAATGACGATTCAGGTAAATTTTGATCCTAAAAATGGGAAAATTCTTGGTGCTCAAATTATTGGTAAAGAGGGAGTAGATAAAAGAATTGACACATTGTCTTCCATCATTCAAAGAGGAAGTGATATTTATGAATTAATGGAATTTGAACATGCTTATGCCCCGCCTTTTTCTTCCGCGAAAGACCCTGTTAATATGGTAGGTTTTGTTGCTGAAAATATTATCGAGCAAAGATTAAAAGTGGCTCCTTGGAATATAGTAAGCCAAATTAGTGAACAAGATATCTTAGTGGATGTAAGAACCTTAGAAGAGTATACTACTGGACATATTCCTGGAGCAATAAATATACCTATTGATGAATTAAGAAACCAGTTAAGCGAAATAGCTAAAAACAAGACAATTTATATTTATTGTCAGATTGGGTTAAGAGGTTACTTAGCGCAAAGAATATTAGTACAAAATGGATACGACAAAGTGTATAATTTATCTGGTGGATATAAATTATGGGAAGCTTGTAATGCAGAGTCTGCTATATTATAAAATAATAAACCAAAAAAGAGCCTCTATTAGGAGACTCTTTTTTGGTTTATTCAAATAAATTAAATGTTAAGTATCTACAATCATTTAAAAAACATGCAATTTTAATTTTATCTAGCTGGAGTTATAATAATATTTCTATATTCTACCGGACCATGATCTCCTTGTAAGAAAATTGGACCTGGCTCTCCTTCTTTACTATCTATAGCACCACCTGTAATACCTGGAATCTCTTGATTGTTAACTACAGTTACTCCATTGGCAATGATGGTAACCATTCTTCCAACTATGGTAATATCATAAGTCTGCCATTCCCCAGCATTCTTAGCAACCATTTGAGATGGCGGTAAAAACCCATACAAGCCACCTAAGTAGATACTTAATGGCTCTTTGCCTTTGCTGTCTTCTACTTGAATTTCATAGCGACCTCTTAGGTAAACGCCACTATTACTTTCTTTTGGATATCTAAATTCAACGTGTAATTTAAAATCAGTAAATTTTTGTTCAGTTACTAAATTAGAACCTGATTTTGGACTAGTTAATATGCCATTAATGACTTGCCATTGATTAGTAGTACCCATGGCATGCCATCCTGTTAAATCCTTTCCATTCAATAATTTGATTGCAGCTCCCCAAACAGGAGAAGTAGTACGTATTAATTTAGGTGCTCGAACTGCAGTCCAACTATATTGTTTGCCGTCTGTATAAACCATGGTGCCAGCTAACTTTTCACCGTCCAAAGTAAATTCAAAATCTTGATATCTAGTTCCTGGCTCCCATTGTGGAGGAATAGAGAAGCTAAATTTTCCACCCGTATATTTAATATGAGATACAGGTCTTGCACTTCCAAATTCATATACAAAACGACCCACTAATGTGCTTCTACCTGAATGGGTAACTTCTAGCCAAGAAGGAATTTCCTTTCCCTCTTTTGACATGGTAATATCCCATCTTCCTAATACTTGGGTAGGGTAAGTTTCTTGTGCAATTGTAAAATTCATAAAGCCTGCAATAGCCATAACAACTATTGAAAAAAGTAGCTTCTTTTTCATTGGTAATATTTTATCGTTAATACATGCCTCTAATAAGAAGAATGCTAAAGCAATTTAGCTTATTTATTGAATAAAAGAAAAACAAAATAGATGAACGTTGGCATCATCATACAACCATCTAATATAAAATAATACCAATAGTCTGAACTAGTATTTATAGATTTTTTTAAGCTTAGGTAAACCACTAAAAAACTAAATAAGAAACCCAAAGACATAAATAAGTTAGTGGAAATGGTATAAAAAATTGCGAGCGTAATTAAGTACACTGCACTAATAATCTGAAATAACTTAAAAAAATGCTTGTTGGTGTTTATTAAAATAAAATTAAGATTATCTTTTTTATGATCTCTATAATCAAAGAGTAAGCAGATTAAATAAACAAAGAGAAACTGACAAATAATATAAGAAATGACAATCTTATTGATTTTAATTGGAGCAATCTGAATAGGCAATATGCAAGTAACATACACCCAAATGGAAGTTAAATAAAATGTTTTTGCTAATGCCCTCCCCTCTAGTTTTTTAAAAAGTTGAAGGGGCAGTTTAGGAGCCGTGTAAATTAGGGTAGCAATAGCGGTTGGGACAAAGTATAAAATCCATTTAGACCAAACTATAAAAACAAAAGCGATTACTAAAAGACTCAAAACAAACAAAATGATTAATAAATTCTTATGCTCGCTATTCCAGCTCGATCTTAAACCCTCAAAATTTTGTTCAATACTAGTAAAATACCAATGCAAACAATAACTTGCCAAGGTGCAGAAAAACACTAACAAGTAAAAATCAATATCTAATTGAATGGCAAATAAATGAATGGTGCCATAAGTCATTACCATGGCCACTGCACTTATAAAAATATTAGTGAATAGGAAAAATTGAAATAGGGATTCCAGTGTATCCGTAATTCTATATTTGATCAAAAATTTGCTAAAAAAATTAATAAAATAGTATTTAAATTATTTTTAAAAATTCAACTTCTTTACAGCAGCACCAATTCTTTTAAGGTGTTGCTTTAGTCGCATTGTTTTTTTTATTTTAAATTCTGCTAGTTGTCCATTAAAAGCATCGCCTCTTTTAAGTATTGCTTTTGTAACGAGGCTAGAAGTAAAGCCCCACTTGTTTATAAACTGAAAGTAGCCTTTATTCAACTTGGCTCTTTTTACAGAACTAGAACCAAAATGATAAACTCTGCTTCCTCCAAGTCCTTTAAAATAGCGCACTCCTGCCTTCCATAATTTAAAAGAAAAGTCGGGGTCGGAATACATACCTGGAGAAAACTCAATACTATAACCACCAACTAAATCCCAAAGCTTTGTAGGTAAAACATTTGGAGGCCAAGTTGATCCAGACCAATCTGCTTTTTCAAAAGATTTATATTCTGTTAATAATTTTTCCTCATTAAAAGTAGTAACAGAAGTTCCATAATTTTTTTCAATCACACAATTACTTGTAGCAGTTGCTTCAATTACTGTTGAAGAAAGAAAAAATAAGTCATGTCCAATTTTTTTAATTTCATCATATAAAACAGTATCCCAATTTGGACATGTATACATATCGTCGTTGATATATAAAAAGTAGTCTGTTTTTACAATAGTTCTGGCTGCATTTAATGCAAAACACACTCCAATATTTTCTTTGCTATAAGTATAATCTATATTAGCTTGTTGTTTAACCCACTCTAATGTTCCGTCCTGCCCATCATTTACATGCACAATAATTTGATGAGGTAAATTTGAATTCTTTTGAATACTTTCAACACATAATTTAAGTAAGTCAATATTATTCCAGGAAGGAATCACGATTGAGAAAACTGCATGCTCTGTATTGGTTCTTTGGCAATAAGTGTGAATCATAAAAGACACTTGAATATTTTAAGGGAATGTAAGCGCTTGGTTATTTTAATTCTGGTTCAGTCTACCTTTGAATTTGTGTTTTCTAGGATGAGATACATTTGATCTTTTTGCAAAGTCTTCACTTACCACACTAATATTACCATCTACTTCAAGCATGGCTAAATCAACATGTTGAATATCTCTAGAACCATGTTCTCTTACTGCTGCTTCCAATTCTTCAATGGTAATCTCAGATCTCTTACAATTTGCCATGTCGGGGACTCCTTTATATATAAGTATCATTGCTTCTCCCTGAATCATCTTACTTAAGTTCTTGTTTCTAAAAAGTAACTGCTTTAATGTGAAATTGGCTGCAAAAAGGGAGCCAGCTGCAATTAGACCTCCTTCAAGGGAATTATCGGGTCCAATCATGGCATTTTGAACTGCATTACTTATTAATAGTATAAAAACTAGGTCAATTACGGACAATTGTGCCAATTCTTTCTTTCCAAATACTCTTATAGAGACAATCATGAAAACATAGACAGAAATGGCCCTTACTACTATATTAGGGTATCCAGTCTCAAAAAAGCCCAAATGGAGGCTTGATAGTTGTATTTGATCTAGTATCATTTTTATTTAAATTATTTTAAAGGTACAACTTAGAATCAGGGGCAAATTACATTATTCATTAAAAAAATCTATAAATTACTGAAATTCAATTATTTACATTACAAAAAAGCTTAATAACAAAGTAACTTAGCTTTCAGGCCTAGACAAAAGTCTTCAAATGTTAAAGAAATCTAAAAAAAACCGCTCTAAACTAGTCTAGATAGCTATATTTCGAATATATTTGACATCGCGAAGCTTGTAATAGATGATATTTTCTAGTATCGTCAAATTACAAGTTTTTTCGTTTAAGTAAAAAATTAATTACAAAACAACAAAACATGAGTAAAAAAATCCTTGTGAGTGTTTGTGCTTTCCTAATGACAATTATGGTCGGCTTTTCACAAACAGTTACAGTAGCCGGAAAGGTTATTGACGAGAAAAATGTTCCTGTTGCCGGAGCAAGTGTTCTTGACAAAGGCTCTAAAAAGGGCGTGAGCGCAGGTAACGACGGTACATTCACTATTTCAGTTAAGAAAGGTGCAACATTAGTAGTTTCAGCTTTAGGATATGATTCTAAAGACGTTACTGCTGCAACTAACGTAACAGTAGTTTTATCTACAGACGTGAAAGCGTTAGCAGATGTAGTTGTTACAGGTGTGGGTGCTGCAACTTCAAAAAAGAAATTGGGTGTTGCTGTTGAGTCAGTAGCATTAGCGAACCAAGTAAAAGTAGCAACTGGTGATGTTGGTCAACAATTAGTTGGTCAAGTAGCGGGTGCTCAAATTTCAAGTACGAACGGAACTCCTGGTCGTCCTTTACAAATTTTATTGCGTGGTATTAACACGGTGCAAGGTGGTACTTCTCCAATGATCTTGATTGATGGAATTGAAGCACGTGCAACAAGTTTAAACTCAATTGACGTAAATATTATAGAAAGAGTAGAGGTAGTACAAGGTGCTGCTGCAGCTTCTTTATATGGTGCTCAAGGTGCGAATGGTGTTATCCAATTATTTACAAAGAAAGGTAAAGCTGGTAAAATGAGTGTTGAAGTAAGTACTAGTACAACTTCTAATGACTTATTGAATATTGGTGGATTAGCAAAAGCTAAATACCATGCATTCACAACAGATGCTGCAAACAATGTTACAATTGTAGGTGGTAAGCCAATGGCTTTAGACCCAGCAACTTTAGTATACAATGGTGACGTTCAATACAACTCTTTAGGAGTTACAAGTATCCAAAACAAACCTTATGATGCTAATTTGAAATATTATGATCACTACAAAATGTTCTTACAACCAGGTTATGCTACTAATACATCTGTAACAGTATCTGGTGCTGGAAACAAAGTTGATTATTTATTTTCTGCTTCTACAAATAAGCAAAATTCAAACTTTGTAAACAACGGAGATTATCAACGTTCTAACTTAACATCTAAAATTGGTATTGAATTAGCTAAGGGTTTGAAATTTACAACTACAACTCAGCTAGTTTATACTAAAAATACGATGTTGGATCAAACAGGTCGTAGCATTTTCTTTAACATCAACAACGCTCGTCCTTTTGCCAATTTTGCGCAAAAAGATTTAGACGGTAACTATGGCCCTTATTTTGGTGCTGCAGTAGGTGTTAACCATACGAATCCTTTCTTCCAAACTCAGTACTCTAATTCATTGATTGCTAAAGTTGACGTTATCCAAAACTTTAACTTAAACTATCGCTTACCTAAATTTTTAGAATTTGATGCAAAATATGCTTTGAACTATTCTAATAATAACATTACTTATGGTTATGCTGATCAGTCTTTAAATGCGGGTGCAGTTTTACAAAGTAGATATACTAGTAACTACAATCCAAATGCTTCTCCTACAACAACTGGAGAGATTGATAACTATGTACAAAGAACAACTTTCCAAAACTTTATTGGAACAGCTACTTTCCGTACAGATTTCCAAAAAGATTTTAATATCAATATTCCTTTAAAAACTTCTACTACAGCTGCTTTCGATTATCGTAAGCAACAGTACAAGCAATTTGCGGCTTATGGATATGACGCTCCTGGATACACTCCATGGAATGCAACTCAAGCAGGAACTTATAAAGTAATTTCTGATTATATAGAGCCATTTGTAACTTATGGTATTTTAGCTAACCAACGTTTTGAGTGGTCTGATTGGGCTGGTTTCTCAGTAGGTGTAAGAAGTGATTTTTCTTCTGCATTCGGATCTGGTGCAACAGCTCAAACTTTCCCAAGAGGCGATGCATTCTTAGCGGTTCATAAATTAAAGCAATTCCAAGAATTGCACATTGACAATATTGTTAATGAATTTAAATTAAGAGCTGGTTATGGTGAAGCAGGTATTCAACCAGGTGCGTTCCAACGTTTTCCTGTATTGAACACTGCTAACTTAGGTAGCAATAGCGTATTCGTTTCTCCTATTACAACTCCTAACACCAACTTATCAGTAGAATTATCTAAAGAAACTGAATATGGTACTGACTTAGGATTGAATTTATTAGGCGGAAAATGGTTAAGAACTGCAAACGTATCTGCTACATTATGGAAGAGAGAAACTGTAAACGCTATCTATAGTGTAGACGCTGCTCCTTCAACTGGTGTGGGTGGAACTTTAAATAATGCATTCGGATTAGCTTCTCATGGATTACAAGCTTCATTAAACTTGAATGTTTATACAGGTAAAGATTTGACTTGGGATTTCATCACGAACTATTCTCAACAAACTTCTGAAATCTCTTACGTAAAAGGACCACCAGTAGTAATTACTTCAGGTGCAGGTAGCGTAGGTATTACATTGAAGCAAGGATACAAAATTGGTCAAATTTTTGGATACAGAATGATGAAGGCTTTAGACGAATTGAATCCAGCAACTGGACAAGCGTTTATTCCTTTAGCTAATCGTGATCAATATGAAGTGGTTCATACTAAAGTTGGTGGAGACTGGGTTGTAAACAAAGCGACTAAACAAGCTGTTGCATTACCAGGTCAATATAGCTTAGGGGATCCTAATCCTAAGTTCAACATGAGCTTTATCAATAACTTGAACTACAAAGGAATTGTAACATTGAATATGCAATGGGATTGGGTAAGTGGTGCACATTTATACAACCAAACTAAGCAATGGATGTATCGTGATGGTATCCACCATGACTATGATAATCCAGTTACTATTGCTGGTCAAACATTTGCTTACACTGCGTTCTATCGTAGTATGTATGCTGGTGGTGCTGCAAACGGAACTAAAAACTACTTCTACGAAGATGCAAGTTTTGTACGTTTAAGAAACATCTCAGTAGGTGTTGATTTAGCTAAGATTGTAAAAATGAAAGCGTTCAGCCGTTTACAATTAGTATTGTCTGGTCGTAACTTAGTAACTTTCACTCCATATTCTGGAATGGATCCTGAGGCGAACTACTCTACTAACTCAGCGTTTGATCGTGGTATTGATCACAATACTATTCCTAATACAAAACAATATACTATTGGTTTGAATATTGGATTCTAAACCTTAACTAAAAAAATTATCAGATATGAAGAATAATAAAATTTTGGTTGGTATATTAGGGATGGCTTTGAGCTTAACAGCTTGTAAGAAAGACCTTGATATTTCAAATACCAACTTACCTACGCCACAAAGTGCGCAAAACGAGCCTGGTGTTATTTCATTAGCACAAGGAACGATTTATAGAAACGGCTTTTACGACTTAAAATACTCTGATGGAGTTTACGGTCGTTACTGGGCTGGTACTATGGGTTTTCAAGAATTAATGGGAGACGTTATTGGTGCAGAAGCTGCGAATGCTTACATGAACCAAATCGGATGTCCTAATAAAGTAACTTTTGACGATGGTACAGTAGCTTTAAACCCTGCAAGTATCAAAACCCAATATGAGTTATGTCGTTATGCAAACCAAAATGCACAAGGCGTAAGTAATACTACCAACTACCAATGGTCATACATGTACAACATGATTACTGCTGCAAATGGTGTATTAGATATCGCTTCTCGTGTAAGCTTTAGCGGAACTGGTGCTACTACTAAATTAGCTACTATTCAAGCTTGGGCTTATTGGTGGAAAGGATATGCATACGCTCAAATCGGTTCTATGTATTATGCTGGTTTAATCCAAAATGAAACAAATACAGCTGCTAAAACAAATGGCAACTATGTTTCTAAGGAAGCTATCATTGCTGAATCAAATGCGAACTACGACAAATGTTTAACAGCATTGGCTGCAGCTACTTCAGCTGCTGACTATTCTGCTACATTGGGTAAATTGATTCCATCTTTCTTACAAAAAGGTAAAGGTGGAATATTAAGTATTGCAGAGTGGACTCGTAGTATCAATACTATGAAAGCACGTAATATTTTAGTAAATACTCCAGTGTCAGCAATGACTGCTGGACAATGGGCTTCTGTATTAAGTTATGCAAACAACGGTGTTAAGTCTACTGACTTAATATTCACTGCACGTACAGATGCAAACGGTGACTTTATTGGAACAACAGTTGCCGATAAAGTTGGTCAAACTGCTGCTACTGGTTCTACTAATACTTACAAATTAAGTGAGCGTTGGGTACAAGAATTCAAAGCTGGAGATAAGCGTTTTGACAATAACGTGTTGACTTTGACTTCAGTTGGTTTATTTAATACTGACCGTGGTAATTCATTTAACACTCGTTATACATTGAAAAACTTAGGTAACAGTTTACCAGGTGTAATTACTTACGCTAATTCTACAGCAGGTGCAAATGAAATCACAATTGCAGCTTCTTACGAAGAAAACGAATTAATGAAAGCGGAAGCTTTGATTAAAACGGGTCAAATTGACTTAGGTGTAAAGTCTGTAGACGCTGTTAGAACTTACCAAGGTGCTGGCTTAGCGGCTACTGCAACTGGTTTATCTGCTGCTGATGCTTACGAAGAGTTAAGAAGAGAAAGAAGAATTGCTTTAGGATTTAAAGGATTGTCTTTCTATGATGCGCGTCGTTGGGAGATTATTGCTCCAGACAAGTCTCGTACTAATTGCTATGTTGTGAATTCAGCAGGTAAATTAAATACGAAAGCAACCATCGTTTATGGTTTCTTAGACTATTGGGATGTTCCAGATAATGAGTTAGCTTATAACCCAGCTTCTGCAACTTCAGCTCCAGTTAAGAATCCTAAGTAATAGTTAAATCACTTAGTTTCTATAAAAACAAGACCCTTCGGGGTCTTGTTTTGTTTTAGGGAACTGCTATCTTTATTATCAAATTAGCTTATACCTTTTGTATCAAATAATCTTATCATGAAAAAATATCTATTAACTATATTAAGCTTTGCATGTTTTGCAACAATGGCTATAGCACAATCCAATACATTAAATACTACTGGCAAATGGGGAAGTCAAATATTTTTGAGTGATGTAAACGGACGTGCTTTTGAAAATAAATATGCAGACATCAATGGCACTGCCTATTTGTTCCCTAATTTTAAATACGCTGCTATTACACTAACTGACGGCAGAAAATATAGTAATGTAAAAGCAAGATTAAATCTATTAGAACATGAGGTGAATTTTATTGCATCCAACGGAGAAGAAGGTTATATAGGCAAAGGAATGGTGTTCGCCATAACAATCATTGATACTACAAAACAAGGAGCTATTAATTATACTTTTCAGTCTGGCTATCCTAAAACAGACAATCAAACAATCATCAATTTTTATCAAGTACTTGGGGGCGGCACAAAATGCAGTTTACTAAAATCCATCAACAAGACTATTGAGGATCGTTCTAATGAAATGTCTGGAGAGAAGTCAAAAGAGTTTATTGTACGTGAGAATCTATATGTATTCATTAAGGGAGAAATGAAAAGGGTAAAAAAGGATAAGGACTTCTTCACTGCTTTGTTTGCAGACCAGTTAGTGCCTGTAAACCAATTTATAACTGCTAATAAGGTCAATTTCAAGAGCGAAGAGGGCCTTATTAAGCTTGTTGAATTCTATAATTCATTGTAAATCAATAAAATAGTCAAATTAAGTTTCTTAACAATTTGGTAATATTGGGATGCTAAATATTGGAACTATTTGAAGAAATTTGTTCTGCATTTATAATACCAATTAAATCTATTTTATGGACTTGAATTCAATTTTTAAAGTATTCCTACCTAAGGACCGTGTTTTCTTTCAATTATTCGAAGAAGTGGCTGAACATGTTTATGAAATGGGTATCAAATTGAAAGAAATGGTAAACGAGCCTGATGCGGACAGAAGAGCAGGTATTTTAGCACAAATTGAAAACTTAGAACATACTAACGACGATTTAACACATAATATCTTCACAGAATTAGGACGTAATTTTATTACTCCATTTGACAGAGAGGACATTCACTATTTAGCAACATCATTAGATGATATTGCAGATTATATTTATGCTTCTGCTAAAAAGATAAATTTCTATAAGATCAACCCTAACGATACAGGAATTCATAAATTAACAGAATTGATTCTACAAGGTACTATCGAAACTAAAACTGCGGTATTGGGATTGCGTAATATGAAAAATATTAAAGCAATGACGGATGCTATGATTAAAGTAAATAGTATTGAAAATCAGGCTGACGATGTATTTGACATGAGTATCGAAAAATTATTCGAACAAGAAAATGATTTCAAAATCATTATCAAAAAAAGAGAAATTTATCAAGTTCTTGAAATAGCTACAGATAAAATTGAGGACGTTTCAAATGTGATCGAATCTATTATTATCAAGTACGCTTAATTTAATTCAAGATGACCCTATTAATTATAATTATAGCGCTTGCGCTTATATTTGACTATATCAATGGATTTCATGACGCGGCCAATTCTATCGCAACGGTAGTTTCCACTAAAGTATTGACTCCTTTTCAAGCAGTATTATGGGCAGCATTATTTAACTGTGTTGCTTTCTTTATTTTTAAAGACCATGCAGTAGCTAATTCTATTAGTAAAACAGTTTATAAAGACTTCATTACCTTGCCCGTAATTTTTTCTGGCTTATTAGCAGCCATCGCATGGAACTTACTTACATGGTGGTATGGCATTCCTTCTTCCAGTTCTCATACTTTAATAGGAGGCTTTGCTGGTGCTGCTATTGCCCACGCGTTAATGATTAAAGGCATCGACTATTCATGGGCTAAGATTGTAGATGCGGATACCATTTTAAAAACTATTTTATTTATTTTCTTAGCGCCCATTATTGGCTTTGTGATTTCTGTTTTCATAACAGTAGTCACTATTATGCGGAATATTTGGTGGCGCCTAGCTATTATTACATTAACGACTTTGTTAACGGTATTAATGTTTGACAAATTTGAGGATAGTAAAATACATGAAAACGTTCAAAAGTTTTATGGTATAGATAAGTATCAAAAAGAAATTAAGACATTGCAATCTGATTTGCTAGAAAAATCAGGCGATACTACTATTATAGCAAAAATTAAATTGAACGAAGAAAAGTTATCAAAGGCAAATGAAAATTACGAAAATATAAATCCGTATTTATCAGATTATGATAATATAGGAGCAGCAAAAATTGCTAAAATTGCCAAAGACAGTGGCTGGTTAAATACGGTAGCCGCAAGTAAATTAAAAGACGCAGTAAGAAACGCAAACGACTTTTTAGTTATAGAAGCAAAGTCTACCGAAGACAAAGATATCAAGGTAATATATGATATTGCTAAAGTTAAAACCGAAGGATATAAAGAACCAATAAAGCATTATTTAGCTGGAGAGATTACAATGGACTCTACAATTACTGCTTTAAATATTATTTATCCAATTCAAGATAAAAATGTTGAGAAGGTAAAGGCTAAAATTTTAAAATTTAATATTGAACATAGTTTTTATGATGAAGTGGATAAGGCGGATAATTCAATGATTGTAAATGGTATCATTGGTTCATCTATCTTATTTATGTTAATTTATTTTTATGTTGAAAAAATAAAAACACCTACTGCCTACACCATGGCGTATATGTTTAAAAAGTTACAGTTATTTAGTTCTGCAGCATTTAGTATTGGCCACGGAGGAAATGATGCACAAAAAGTAATGGGTATTATTGGGGCAGCATTAATTGCCAATGGAAGTATTCAAGATTTTGGTTCCTTACCTAATTGGGTGCCAGCTGCATGTTATCTAGCTATAGGTTTAGGTACCATGAGTGGTGGATGGAAAATTATAAAAACAATGGGTTCCAAAATCACCAAAGTAACTCCATTGGAAGGAGTAGCTGCAGAAACTGCAGGTGCGTTTACTTTGTTCTTCACTGGACAAATGGGAATACCAGTTTCAACTACACATACTATTACTGGCTCTATTATTGGAGTGGGAGCTACTAAACGTTTAAGTGCAGTTAGATGGGGAGTTACAACCAGCTTATTATGGGCATGGGTATTAACGATTCCAGTAAGTGGTATATTGGCTGCTGTCACTTATTTTATTGTTCATTATTTTACAAAATAATTAATTTGATTAGACATAATCAAAAGCCCCGCCTGAAGTAATTCAAGCGGGGCTTTTGAAATTTTAGCCTTAAATTACAGGTAGAAATTTTTAAAATTCTTACCCAATGCAAAAGCTTACAAAAAAAATATTACTAGTACTGACTGTCTTATTTTCATGGCATAGCCTTAGTGCACAATTAATCAAAAATGTTATAATTGTAGACGGTACAGGTGCGCAATCTTATAAAGGTGCGGTAAGGATTTCCGAGAATAAAATAGTCGCTATTGGGGACCTTACTGAAAATAAAGGAGAGCAGGTTATTGATGGAAAAGGAAAAGTACTGGCCCCAGGATTTATAGACTCGCATAGCCATCATTTTTCAAGTCTAATGGAGCATCCAGAAGGTATCCCTAATGCAAGTCAGGGAGTAACTTCCATCATTATAGGACAGGACGGAGAAAGCTATTTAATGGATACACTTATGGCCATGATGCAATCAAAACCGGTTGCAATCAATGTGGGTACTTATACTGGTCATTCTACCTTAAGAGAAATGACTATGGGTGAAAATGATGTATTAAGAAAGGCAACGCCATTGGAGATAGAACATATGAAATCAATGCTCGCCACCGACTTAAAAAAGGGATCATTAGGGTTGTCTAGTGGATTGGAATATGAGCAAGCATTTTATTCCTCCAATCAAGAAGTGATAGACCTTGCAAAAGTTGCAGCTGAGTACCATACTAGGTATATGAGTCATATAAGAAGTGAGGATATTACTATTGACGACGCCATGGAAGAAATTATTGAAATAGGAAGGGTAACAAAAATGCCGGTACAAGTATCACATATTAAAATTGGTATTAAAGACAAATGGAATACAGCAAATAGTTTTTTAATTAAATTACAAAAAGCTAGAGCGGAGGGAATCAATATTACAGCAGACGTGTATCCTTATAATTTTTGGAATTCTACTTTAAGGGTTTTGTTCGCAAAAAGAGATTACGAAAACTTAGCAAGTGCACAGTTTGCAGTAGACCAAGTTTTTGATGCTACTGCTTCTGTGCTAGTTCAGTTTGCTCCTGTTCCAGTTTATAAAGGAAAGACCATTGCCGCAATTGCACAAGAAAGAAAAGAGACTCCAGCAGTAACTTTAATTGAACTTATTAAATTGGCATCAAAGTTTAAAACGGCTAATCCTAATTTTAAAGGTACAGTGGAAGCAATTGCTGCAAAAGGCATGAGCGACCAAGACGTTTCAGCGTTTATAAGCTGGTCTTATTCAAATATTTGTTCAGACGGCAATACTGGCGGACATCCTAGGGGGTATGGTTCCTTCCCAAGAGTTTTAGGTAAGTATGCAAGAGACGAGCAATTAATGCCATTAGAGACTGCCATATTTAAAATGACAGGATTGACTGCAGAACATTTAGGAATACAAGACAGAGGCTTAATTGCAGTTGGAAATTATGCAGACTTAGTATTATTAGATCCAGCTACTGTAAATGACAATTCCACAATTCAAAATAGTAAAGCATTGTCAACTGGTATTGAAATGGTATGGGTGAATGGACAATTAATTTTTCAAGAACAAAAAGCAACTGGCAAATTGCCAGGCGTGTTAATTAAAAAATAAATGAATGAATGAAATGAATAATGCAATTATTTTAACAAACGGACTTTTAACCACGTCAGATGCTAAAACAGCTCATGGTTTAATTAGAGGAACGGAACGGTTTAATATTTTAGGAATTGTAGATTGTGCAGCAACTGCATGTCAAGATGCAGGGGAATTACTAGATGGTCAAAAAAGAGGAATACCTGTTTTTGAAAATATAGAAAAGGCAATTCAGCATTTTAATAACCCAGTATCATTTGCGCCAATCCAATACTTAATCATTGGAGTAGCAACAGTGGGTGGTCGTTTACCTGGAGATATGTTAGAAGTAGTTAAGGGAGCTTTAAAGAATGGAATTTCAATAGTAAATGGATTGCACGAATACTTAAATGATAAGCCGGAAATAGTGTCATTGGCTGCCGCTAATGGAGCTGTATTGATTGACGTAAGAAAACCAAAAAACAGAGAAGACCTCCATTTTTGGACTGGAGAAATATTTAAGGTGAAAGCACCTATAGTTGCGGTGATTGGTATGGATTGTGCGATGGGTAAAAGAACCACAGCAAGAATGTTGAGACAGGCTTGTGAGGCAGAAGACATAAAAGCTCAAATGATTTATACAGGTCAAACAGGCTGGCTACAAGGCGGTAAGTATGGATTCATTTTTGATTCTACCTTAAACGACTTTGTTTCCGGTGAGTTAGAAAATGCAATTGTAAGTTGTTCGAAGGAAACGGCTGCTGATATTATTTTTTTAGAGGGTCAGTCTTCATTGAGAAATCCAAGTGGTCCTTGTGGGATTGAATTATTAATTTCTGGAAATGCAAAGCAGGTAATTTTATTATTTGCACCAAAGCGTAAATATTTTGACAATGACGAACATTGGGGCGCCATTCCGTCGGTTGAATCTGAAATTGAAATCATTGAAAAGCTAGGATCCAAAGTGATTGCCTTGGCTGTTAATACAGAAGACTGTAGTACAGAAGAAGCATTTGCTTATCAACTAACATATGAGCAGAAATTGAAAATTCCTGTCTTACTGCCAATACAAGAGGGAGTAGAAAAATTGATACCAGTATTAAAGAGTTTGATTAAATAATAATTTAGTAGATAATAATTGAGTTAATGAAAATAGTAGCAGTAAGATCTTATTTAAAAAATATGGCGTTGACGAAGCCATACACCATTGCTTATAGTACATTTACGGATGTAAGGTTGGCATTTTTAGAAATTGAATTAGAAAACGGCATGATAGGTTATGGTTCAGGAAGTCCTGCCGAAGAAGTGGTTGGAGAGACCACTGAAACTACTTTATTAAATTTGCAAACTGAATTCGTTTCGAATTTTGTTGGCAGAGATATTCGTCATTTTCAACAAATTATTTTCGAATCAAATTTACAATTCAGTCACTTGCCAGGTACACAAGCTGCCATTGACATTGCCTTGCATGATGCTTTTGGAAAATATTTAGGAATTTCGATTGTAGATTTTTATGGTCAAAAAGTTAATGCATTAGCAACCTCTGTTACCATTGGAATTAAAAATGTACAAGAAACTTTAGAAGAAGCTGCCGATTATAAAAAGCTTGGTTTTAGAATATTAAAAGTAAAAACGGGTTTAAATGTAGAAGAAGATATTGAAAGGGTTTTACAATTAAGATCTACATATGGAACTGATTTTAAAATAAGAGTAGACGCTAATCAGGGGTATAATTTAAATGAACTAAAAACATTTATAAATGCTACTAAACAACAAGGATTAGAATTAATTGAACAACCATTAGCGGTAGGCCTAGAGCAGGAACTATTATTACTTGAAGAAAGTGATAGAACCCTCTTAACAGCAGACGAGTCCTTAAAAGACGCAACAGCGGCTTTACAGTTGGCGATAAATAAACCTTTTGGAATTTATAATATCAAACTCATGAAATGCGGAGGTATAGTTGGAGCAAAAGAGATTGGAACTATTGCACAGCATGGGAATATAGATTTGTTCTGGGGCTGCAATGACGAAAGTATCATTAGTATTACCGCAGCATTACATGTGGCTTATAGTTGCCCAAATACAAAATACATTGACTTGGACGGCAGTTTGGACTTAGCTGAAGACTTAGTTCGCGGTGGTTTTGAAATTAAAGATGGCTTTATGAATATCAATAAACGCCCTGGATTCGGATTCGACATTATTTAATTTTTTATAAATAGTTATACCCTTATAATGGAAACACTCAAACCTAAAATTGGATTAAGGTCTGCCACATTTTTGGTAGTTAGTGTAATTATTGGATCTGGAGTTTTCAAAAAAATGGCACCTATGGCGCAGGAGCTAGGTTCACCATGGTGGGTTATTTTGTGTTGGATACTTGCGGGTTTAATTAGTTTAGCGGGTGCTTTGTCTACTGCCGAAATGGTTAGTATGTTTCCAAATTCTGGCGGAGAATATTTTTACTTTCAAAAAGTGTATGGCAAGTTTTTTGCTTTTATATATGGCTGGTCCAGTTTTGCAGTAATTAAGACAGCGGCAATTTCTGCCCTAGCTTATATTTTCGCACAATCTTTCAATAGTTTATTTCCACTGCCCAACTGGGGGTCAGATAGTTCTATATTAGGAATTGCATTGTTTCAAAATTTATCTATTAAACTATTAGCTTCATTTTTAATACTATTGTTAACATTGTTAAATTATAGAGGTGTGCAGTTTGCAGAAAAATTAAGTAGTATTTTAACGTATACCATGCTTGCTGGTATTTGTATATTTATTTTTTTTGGATTGAGTTCTAGTAAAGGAAGTATAGAAAACTTAACACAGGCAAGTAAAACAATTCCGACCCCAACAGGATTTGACTTAATGAAAGCTTTATTCATAGCAAGTCTTGGAGCATTTTGGGGCTATGAGGGCTGGAATAATATTGCTTATATTGGAGAGGAGGTTAAAAATCCCAAAAAGAATTTACCACTAGCATTAGGTATAGGTACTTTAATTGTAATAGTATCTTATGTTTTTTTAAATATGGTCTTTGTTTATATTTTACCCATTGATTATTTTATTGGTTTAAATGCAACCCCCAACAAAATTGCAGCGGTAGAAGTGGCGGGTCAGATGAGTGGACATATAGGAATGGCATTGGTTGCTTCATTAATATTAGTCACTACTTTAAATTCAACTAATAGTTCTATCTTAATGTCTGCACGTATTTTATATGCAATGGCTAGAGATAAAATGTTTTTTCATAAAGCCGCTTCGGTACATCCAACTTACAATACCCCCGACATTGCCTTATTTATTCAAGCGTTTTGGGCAATCGCTTTGGTTTTTTCAGGAAGCTTTGATCAGCTAACTGACATGTTAATATTTGCCGCATTTTTGTTTTATGGCAGTACAGCATTAGGCGTAATTATAATGCGTATTAAACACCCTGAAATTGAAAGGTCTTATAAAGTAATCGGATACCCATTTGTGCCAGCAATATTTTTTCTTTTCTGTATTGCACTATTTATAAGCACTGTCGTGAATCAGCCAGGAGAAGCTATTTGGGGATTATCACTTATGGCAACCGGCGTTCCAATGTATTTATGGTTACAAAAAAGAGCCAAGTAAAATACTTGACTCTTAGATTTAACTAAACTTACTATTAGTTTTAAATAATTTTTATTAATCTATTTTGAACTAATAGGAATATTTATTTAGCTAATAATGCTTTTGCGTAAATGATACATTTTCCTGTTTCTTTTACGGCGTCTGAATCTGCAGGAATATCATATTCTAATTCTATTGTTGCAGGAATTTTATATTTCTTTTCTCTTAACAAAGTCAATACCTCTTTTAAAGGAGTATCGCCTTGGCCCCATGGCATATTCTTGCCACCATGTGCGCCGCTTAATCTGTCTTTAATGTGCATGCTAGAAATGCGGTCATGGTTCTTATTAATAAAAGCCAAAAGGGTTTCTTTAGTATTCGCTCCACCTGCAGCTATATAGTGACCACAGTCCAAGTTGATTGCATTATATGGAGACTGACTCAATGCCAAATCCCAAATAGTATCAGTAGCTTGGGTATGTGCATGGTAACCAACATATATCTTATGTTTTAAACCAAACTCACCTAGTCTTTTAGAATGTTCCGCATTTGTAGGAAGTTCAATATTTACGGACGTTGCACCCAATGCTTTTGCAGCGCGCATAGCATAATCTATTTCTGCATCTGAGCTCTTCATGCCCATAGCGGCGTCTGGTTTAAATGCATAGATAGTGATACCTGCATCATTGAACATCTTTTTTAATTCAATAAATTTATCCATTGATGCTGTTTCTCTCCAAGCCCTAGCTTTCGCATTCCTTTCTTCCATCATTTTCATAAATTCCGGAGGAGGCAACATAGGTTTAATTGGCTGACCGGGAATAGAAGGCGGTGGCGGCGGAAAGTTCATAGGAGGCATCAATCCAACAGGACTACCTGCATAAGCTTCTGCAGGGTCACCCATTAATTCAATGGCACTTACCCCTGCATTTATACAATACTTTAATAGTTGTTCTGCAGCACCTGGCATGCTTCTAAATGAATAGGTAATTACCCCAATTTGAACTCCATTTACTTTAGAATTAGGTAACTGAGAAGCAAATAAACCATTGGCAGCCATTGCGGATTTCCCGGTTAATAATATACCAAGACTCGCTAAAGAACTTTGGAATAAAAAGGCACGACGAGAAGTGCCTTCATTTGTTTTTTTTGAATTTGACATAGCAAGCTGTTTAATTGATTAAATCGTTGATTCAAATTAAACAATAAACAGCATTTTTTTTCAAAAAATAGGAAGAGTGGTAATTGATATTGTAATTAGGGATACTAGGGTAAAAATAAAAAATTAAAAAGCCATTAGTTCGCCCTGCTTTGGATAAACCAAAGAGAGTCCCAATCTGTTAGCAATTTTTAGCTGATCCATAATTAACGGCTCGCAGGTTTCACAAGGTTTCATATGTGTAATTATAATTTTTACCTTATTCAAGTTTCCAGCACTTAACTGGTTAAGGGTGTTAAGTTCTTGCATTAATAATTTTGGTGTTAAATGTCCAAAAAGTGCTTTGTCGGGCATGCTATTATCAAATGAGACTTCTATGAAAATTGCTTTAAGTGCTCCGCTTTTAACTTTTTCTGCAACGGCGGTCCAAAGTGTTTTTAATTTACTTGACTTTTCAACTGTATCGGCTCCTGTATCTCCTAAGTATAATAAATAGTCATTTTTATTACCCACCAAGAAGGCGGTGCTTTCATAGGGGTTAACATGACTCAATGTATAGGGTGTTACTTTTAAAGTTGAATTTGGAATATCGATTTCTACACCTGGTGTTAAATAATTATAACTGTATTTATTTAAAATTGGCTTATCACCTTCATTGCCAAAATTTGCCCAGCTCTTCCAAGTGAAGTAGCTACCCTTTAAAACATCTATAACAGAGGGCAATGCATAGATATTTTTTGCAAGGTCATTTGGAGAATTTAAAATCAAACCTGCCGTATGATCTAAATGGCCATGAGATATAAAATAAGAATTAATATATTTTTTTTGGATTGCCTCGGCATTGCTTTCTATAAATATTTTATTTTGTACCGCTTTTTGTATGCCGGTATTAATTGTGCCAGCGTCAAGACAGATAAACTGCTCTGAGCTAGAAGCCGCTACTAGATAAGCAGATAAATTAGATTCGTCAAGTCCACCTTTGACACCCAAGGGAATCACAATAAAGCTATTTGACGTTTTGATAATTTGCGCTTTTACTGAAGTAGCGTTTAGTACTATAAAAACCAGTAGAATTTTAGGTAGGTTCATTTTATTAATTATGCAACATAAAATTAAACGATTTATCTTTACTATATCATTATGAATACATTAAAACAATATATTTTTAAACTAATGCTAGTTGTGTTGCTGCTTAGTCAAGATGATGCTAATGCACAGACGACGGTTGTTAATAATAATTTGATTTGGATGTCGAATCCTCAACGTATTATAGAACTAAATAGTCTAATTCTATCGTCATCAAAATGGGCTTTAAATAAAAACGACTATAAGCTGAGTTATTTGAATGAAATAATAACTCAGCAAACAATACTTGTAAGCAAATCAGACTCAGTAAAATCAGATTCGATTATAAATACTATAGCGCTACATTTTTTTAAAGAATTGGCTTATGGGAATCAAGCACCTGTACTTCAATACCAAGGGGTAAATATTAAATTAACTGCTTATAATATACCAGTACTATTAAGTGACTATATAAATCACAAGTCGCTTGGGCAATTGGTAGATTATTTTAATACACAGTCAACAGAGGTTTTTACAATCTTAAAGACATTAGAGGTTTATCTGGACTCCCTTCCAAGCAAGGAGTTCAAAGTAAAACTTTTAAACAAGGCTGCTAATGAGTATAGATGGCTTAATGCGATAAAGCAAAATAAAAATATTGTGCTTGTAAATATACCTTCTGCACAACTAAGAACTTATCAAGGAAACAATGCAGTCCTTTTTATGAAAGTAATAGTTGGCAAAAAAAGTACTCCAACAAATACATTGTCAAGTCCTATTTATCAAGTCACTGTTAATCCATATTGGGTGGTTCCTAAAAGTATCGCAACAAAGGAAATGCTACCTAAATTAAAGATAGATAATGATTATATTGACAGAAATCATTTGCAGGTTTTAAATAAGAATTATAAAGTGGTTCAACCAAGTAGTATTAATTGGGGAAACTATGATGTGAATAATTTTCCGTTTACGATACGTCAAAGTACAGGCTGTGATAATTCATTAGGGATAATTAAAGTTGAGTTTGATAGTCCTTTTGGAATATACTTACACGATACACAAGAGAAAGGTTTGTTCTCGACCAGAAATCGCTTTTATAGTCATGGTTGTATGAGAATGGAAAAACCACTTGAAATGGGGAAATGGTTATTTAAAAACAATCCAATTGCATTAGATAGTATTGATTTAACTAAATGTTATAATAAACCAAAGCCTATATCAATTCCGGTTACAAATAATGCAATAATGATTGTATGGTATAGCCTAATTGATTTTGATGAAAAGGGTAATTTACATTTCTATAAAAATATATATAACAAGTAGTTCCATTTCTTTTTCCTTTAGTTACACATTTATTAAAATAATATTTCAGCTGACCCTCAGTTGTTTAGTGACCAAAATTTTGTTAAATAGTTTATTCAGTTGGGATACTGACCATTGTGCCTTAACTTTGCAGATTATCCAAAAATAATGAAACAGCTATTATTACTTTTATTAATGACAATTTGCACGTTTAATTCGTATAGCAAAAAGGCTACTATACCTATGGACGGAGTAGAGGCTAAAATTGCGTACTTATCAGATAAAATGGATATTAATAATCAGGCAATTCGATTAGCAATTATTGGATACGAGAAATTAAAAATGTTAGGTAAGTTAACGAATCTAAAATACCTGACTATTGCAGATTTTAGCAAGCCAAGTAGTATGGAACGCTTGTATGTGATTGATATGGAACTACAGAAAGTAGTATTAAAAACGCTAGTAGCGCATGGTCGTAATTCTGGAACTTTATTTGCGAAACAGTTTTCAAACAAATCGGCATCTTATCAAAGTAGTTTAGGCTTTTACATTACAGGCAGGCCTTATTCTGGAAAGCATGGCACATCACTAGCACTCAATGGTATTGAGCAAGGAATAAATGACAAAGCCAATCAAAGAGCGATTGTAATTCATGGTGCCGACTATGTAAGTCAAGATTTTATTCAAAGACAGGGTTATATAGGCCGAAGTCAAGGCTGCCCTGCTGTTCCTAATAGTCAAGTTAAAGGAATCATTAAAGCCATTGAAGGTGCATCTTGTTTATTCGTCTACGCTCCAAATAGTAATTACCTTTCTCATTCTATATTTATTCGATAATCATTAATATTTCGAATATCATTGATTTACTAATTAAAGTCATTTTTTCGCCATCCTCGTCTTTGTAACTTTGGCTTAGTTAAAATAATTAGTTATGAAAACGGTATATAAGCTAATAATAATTGTATTATTAGCTTCTTTGACAGTCTATGTAATGAAAAATCTAACTAATCTGCAAAAGCAGAAAATAGCGCAATCAAGGATTTAATTTAATTATCATGCTTTCAGGACTCGACGCACTACAAGTCAAAAACGGCTTGGCTAAATTCGGATACAACGAGCTTCCCCAATCTGCTTCAAAAAGTCTTTTTAAAGTTGCCGCTGAAGTTATTATGGAGCCTATGTTTCTCCTTTTAATAAGCTGTGGCTTATTATATATAATAATTGGTGATTATAGAGAAGGTGTCATACTAATGTCTGCAACGCTAATTATAATTTTCATTACATTTTATCAGTATCAAAAAACAGAGAGAGCATTAGAAGCCCTTAAAAATTTATCATCTCCTAGGGCATTAGTTATAAGAGATGGAGTAGAAATAAGAATTCCTGGAAGAGAAGTTGTTCCTGAAGATATTATTATATTAAACGAAGGAGACAGAATCGCAGCAGATGCGAGAATTATGCAATCATCAAATTTGTACGTGGACGAGTCTATGCTTACAGGAGAGTCTGTGGCTGTTATGAAAAGTAAAAAAATTGAAAAATACGCAGCTGAAGGAATTGTTAATAGTGGAACTTTGGTAATAAAAGGAAGAGGCATTGCAAAAGTATTTGCAACAGGAATCAATACAAGTTTTGGGAAAATTGGTACTTCATTAGAAACTATTGATCAACCAGAAACAAGATTACAAATTGAGATGAAGTTACTTATCAAAAATTTGTTTCTAATTGGAGTTATAATTAGTGTAGGTGTAATTATTGCTTTTTATTTTTCAAGGGGCGACTTAATTAAAGCTATATTAAATGGACTATCCACCTCAATGGCGATTTTGCCAGAGGAATTCCCAGTTGTATTAACTGTGTTCCTTGCGATTGGTGCTTGGAGGCTTTCTAAAAAAAATGTATTAACAAGAAAACCTTCAGCGATAGAAACATTAGGTTCCACTACAATTCTATGTGTAGATAAGACTGGAACTATTACGCAGAATAGAATGGAAATTGTTTTTTTGTATGATGGGGATAAAATTATTAGTAAAGACAAATTCAGCAAAAAAATTGATAAAATAATAAGTTTAATAAATGCAGCTAATTTTGCATCTCAAAAAAAATCCATTGATCCAATGGAAAAAGCAATTAGTAGCACGTACAATAGTATAAATGGATTAAGCCAAGACTATCACAAGCTAATTAAGGAATATCCCTTGTCACATAGCTTGCCATTAATGACACATGTTTATGAAAGGCCTAATGATATAAATTATTATGTCTATGCAAAAGGTGCTCCTGAAGCCATATTTGATTTATGTGCTATTACTGATTTTGAAAAACAAAAATATACTCAAGTATTACAAGATATGGCCAATAACGCTTATCGTGTCTTAGCTGTTGCCGAAGCTATTATCCCAAAAACAATATTGCCTATTTTACAATCTGATTTCAAATTGGAATTTAAAGGATTAATAGCTTTTGAGGATCCAATTCGTCCGGAAGTCCCTGCTGCTATAAGAGAGTGTATGGATGCTGGTATAAAAGTGACTATAATCACTGGTGATTATCCTGCTACTGCCACTGCCATAGCAAAGCAAATAGGCTTATTTAATAATGGTGAAGTGATAACGGGGGAAGCTTTGGATTCGTTAACCGAGAAAGAATTGAAAGCTCGTATAAAAAATATTTCAATATTTGCACGTGTCGTGCCCTCACAAAAATTACGTATTGTAGAAATATTAAAGGGTATGAATGAAGTTGTAGCTATGACAGGGGACGGTGTTAATGATGCCCCCGCGCTAAAGGCAGCAAATATAGGAATAGCAATGGGATGCAGAGGTACAGACGTGGCAAGAGAAGCATCATCTTTGGTTTTATTAGATGATAATTTTGCCTCTATTGTAGCAGCTATACGTTCGGGTAGAAAAATTTTCGACAACTTGCAAAAAGCAATGTCATATATACTAGCAATACATATTCCTATAATAGGGCTAACATTACTTCCGGCATTATTTTCAAATATTCCATTACTATTAATGCCACTGCATATTGTGTTTTTAGAGTTAATTATTGATCCTATTTCCTCAATAGCATTTGAATCTGAAATCGAAGAAAAAGGAGTTATGAAAAGAAAACCTAGAAATGTAAGCGATAAGTTTTTTGGATTCAAAAAACTTATCACAAGTTTATTTAAAGGAGTGTTATTGTTGTTAATGATTATTGTGGTTTATTTTATAACTGCAAAAGAAGGACATACGGAAAAAGAAACCAGGGCCATTGTGTATACTGCATTAATAGTCGGGAATACGTTCCTTATTTTATCTAGCCTCTCTAGTACTCGAAGTTTTATTTCTGTAATTTTTGAAAAGAACTATGCAGTCTTATTCTTATTAAGTACAGCGATATTATTATTAATTTCAATTCTAACTGTTCCTTCTTTACAAAATATATTTAGATTTTCAAATCTGGGGTTTAATCATTTTTACGTAGTAATAATAGCAGCGTTTGTTTTATTATTAATACTTGAAAGTATAAAGTTGATCTTCAATAAACCTCAATTGGAATAATTTGCTAAATCGATTTTATAATTATCACCCTATTTATTTATACAACCTGTCCATTTTTAATAAGAAAGTTCTAAGTGTCAAATTGGTCTCTTGTTTGTTGTCTATAATAGTAGCATGACCAGCATTAGGAATCATTTTAAACTCAGATCCACTTATTAAGCTTTGAAAATATTTAACAGTACTTGGTCTCGCTTCGTCATATTCACCTGCCATAAGTAAAGTGGGTACTTTGATTGTAGGCAAGTCTTTTAGCCTATCATATTTTAATAAATTGCCAGTAGCAGTAAATTCGCTAGGTCCCCACATGAATTCATATACATTAGCTCCAAAGTATTTACTAGAAGAGTCACTTCTAGACTTTGCAACTTCAGACCTTTTCACGAAATTTTTATAATAAATGGTAACAGCTTTTTGATAAGCTTCGTTACTATAAGTTTTATTCTTTTCATTCTCTCTAATTGCATTTTGAATTGCTTCTGGCAAACTTGCAATTAAAGTATCAGCGTCATTAGTCCATGCTTTGGTACTAAAACAAGGGCTGCTAAATACAATCGCCTTTATTGCTCTAGGGTATTTAAGATAGTAATCAATGCCCAGCATGGTACCCCAAGAGTGACCATATAAATAAAACTTTTTTAAATGTAATGCTTTTCTAATTTGTGCTACTTGTTCCACATAATTCTCAATAGTCATCAAACTTGTATCTGTAATTCTTGTAGACCTTCCACAACCTAATTGATCAATAAATATAATTGGACGGTCATTGCCAAGTTCTGCTAATCCATCTAAGTTAAAACTAGAAGAACCAGGTCCTCCGTGTAAAAGCAATAAGGGAGTTTTATTTCCAGTTCCATTAATTCTATACCACACTTTTCCACCCTTCACATTAATAAATCCTTCTTTAATGATAGGTACTGACGCGAAACTATTTTGAAAAATTGAAGAAAATAAAACGAGGGTTAATAGAAAATAAAAACGAATCAAAACGCGCTTTACCATACATTAAATATTATACTTGAAATTAATAAATTGCATCCAATCAACCTGCATAAATATAACCACAACCATGTTCTTGCGCTCTACCTAATGCCCATACGCCAGATGGTACCAACTGAATACCTGGAAGGATGTGTTGAATCCATTCGGTATACACCTCAGCAGGGTCTACATTATTTTTTTTAGCAATAGTTCCAGTAAGTTTCTTTGTAGCTAGATCACAAACACAGAAAAGCGCGCCTCTTTTTTGCAAATTCTTTATTCCATCAATTTCGGGTTGTGGAAAATCTCCAGTCGCTGGTTCGTAATAAGGGTTTCTTATACTTGACTTTTGTGTACTAACATCGAGGATGCCCATTAAGGTTCCAAGTTGATATTTATCCCAAATAAAATTATCATAAGCTAAGCCTGTTGCACCATGTCTTAATACAGTCATGGCAGTTATTTCATGATCTTTACTTCCAGTTTGATTATTACTTGCATAATAAGCCCAATTCCATATAATGGGTAATCCTTTGTTTGGAGTAGCTCCGTCATAAACAATACGATGCTTCCCTTTGATATTTTTAAACCAAGCGTCTGCTTCGTCTAACTGAGCTGGAATAAATCTTGCATCACTAGCGTAAGCAGGATTAGTTAGAATTGACAAACTACTAGCGGTGATGCCCATTGCCATCGCGTTAATAAAATTCCTACGAGTATTAGACGATACTTGGTTCATAAAAATTAATTTTGTGTTTTATGTAAAATACAGATAGCCTTATTAGCAAAAAATTCAAGAGTGTCTATACTGTAGTTACATATTGCTAACAAGTTAAGTTTATTAGTCAAAAGTAATTGCTATTCATTAATTTTTTATTTGAATCAATATTTTATTTAAAGATTGCATTGACTTCAGTATTATCATTTAATTTGTATTCCCTTTTTAACTCAACTAATAATTCAGTTGCTTTCTTATTCAGTCTTATAATCAATGGAAGACGAACATTTTTCATTGAATTTCTTATATGATTTAATCTATTAGAATATTCAGTTAATACTAGTTCCTCTTTTGTCATCATTTTCACATCTTTACTAACCACTGCATTTGTTACATCGGTATAATATTTTTGATTAAAAATTGAATATGATTTCTCTCTAGCTCTTAGTTTTAATTCTTCTAAGGTTATACCGAAATTTTTTATAATATCAGACAATTCCCAGTATTCTGAAATTTTATTACTGATCTCTTGATTCTCAATCAAACGCATACTTCCTGAATTTTTTAATTGAGAGGAAGTCCTTTCATTTAAATTGAGTCTTACATTTCCAAGTGTTTTTAGATTTACTCTATATATTAATTTAATAGTACTATCATTCCAGTTCTTAGTGGTCAGGATAGAATTAGCAGTATCGATTTTATTAATTTGAATAGAATCAAAGTACTCTAATGTATTAAACATAGAAGTGTCTTTTTTTAAGTCCTCGTATAAGCTTTGCATGAATTGCTTTTCTCTATGGCCCTCCACTAAACGCTCTCTTTGATTTTCGGCAAAAAATCCTAGTGTTACCGCAAAAAACAACATAAAAAACTCTAAAAAATATTCAGATATTTTTTTCTTATGCGCAGGGTGATGTGCGTGATGTACTTCCATTTTATTTATTTTTCTGTATTGAGGAATATAATTTTAAGCACTTAAGATATTCAAAGTATAGCAATTTGGTTGGATTAAATCTCGTTTTTTGTTCCTAAATAGCAACCGGAACATATTTAATCTTAAATGATATAATTTCTTTATTTCAAATAATGCGATTTAGTCTGTTTGTAAGCCTTTAGTTGAACAAAAAACTCAATTTTACGTTATGAATTGTATAACAATGCAATATTGCGTACTTCATAATCCAAATCATGTCAAACGGAGTTACCCTCGTTTTTCCAAACCAGCTATTTAAAGATAACCCAGCTATTGAAAAGGGCAGAAAATTGTATTTGGTAGAAGAGTGGTTGTATTTTAAACAATATAATTTTCATCAACAAAAATTGGTGCTACACAGGGCTAGTATGAAATTTTATGAGGGTTGGTTAACGCAAGCAGGGCATGAAGTAAATTATATAGAAAGCCAGGCGGAAGAAAATGATTGCCAAAAATTAGTTGCATTATTAGCAAAACAAAAAATTACCGACATTCATATTGTTGACCCTGTTGATAACTGGCTGACGAAACGAATGCAGGAAGTTTGTGCCAGATTCAAGATCACATTGCATGTATACGACAATCCCAATTTTATAAACACCACAAAAGAGGTGGATGAATTCTTTAGTAAAAGAAAAACCTATTTTCAGACAGATTTTTATACCTGGCAAAGAAAGCAAAGAAATATTTTGCTAGAGGAAGATGGAAAACCAGTCGGAGCTAAGTGGACTTTTGATGCAGAAAACAGATCAAAATTCCCCAAGAAAGAGATAGTTCCTGAATTAGTCCTGCCTAAGGAAAACAAATATATTTCAGAAGCCAAACTATATGTAGCACAACATTTTGGGAATAATTATGGTTCTATAAGACATGATAATTTATATGTAGTAACTTTTGACGATGCAGAAAAATGGCTGGAAGATTTCTTGCAGAACAGATTTGAAAAATTCGGTTTATATGAAGATGCAATCGTAGCGAAGGAAGCAGTATTGCATCACTCGGTATTAAGCCCCATGCTTAATATAGGGTTATTAAATCCAATGCAGATTATTGATAAAGCTATTGCGCACTCCAAAAAATTTAATATTCCATTAAACTCTTTAGAAGGCTTTATAAGACAAATAATGGGTTGGCGTGAATTTATCCGTATCGTATACGAAAGGGAAGGAATCAAACAGCGTACCACCAATTACTGGAAATTTACCAGGAAAATACCTCAAAGTTTTTGGACTGGTGACACAGGCATTTCGCCCATTGACATCACTATAAAAAAAATATTAGCAACTGGCTACTGCCATCATATTGAACGCTTAATGGTATTGGGCAATTTTATGCAATTATGTGAATTTGATCCAGACGAAGTGCACAGGTGGTTTATGGAAATGTTTATTGATGCCTATGACTGGGTTATGGTACCTAATGTATATGGTATGACCCAGTTTTCCGACGGCGGGCTAATGACCACCAAGCCCTATATAAGTGGAAGTAATTACTTAATGAAGATGAGTGATTATGAAAAAGGGAATTGGCAAGCTATATGGGATGGTTTATTCTGGCGTTTTATGCATGTTCATAGAACCTTCTTTTTATCCAATCCTAGATTAGGAATGCTCATACATACTTATGATAAGATGTTGCCTGAAAAACAACAAACGCATCTAAATAATGCGGAACAATTTTTAAAAAATTTGGATACCTCATCTTAATTACACGCTATATTCTGAATTTTATGCAAGACTTATTTGGCAATACATTAGACGCTAACCCAATTTTATTCCCTACTGATTATAATTCAATATTGGAAAGATTACAGCATATAAATCCTATAAAGTATGCTAAGTCAAGAAATTTTATTAATGGTAGTGTTACCTATTTAGCGCCTTATATATCAAGAGGGGTAGTTTCATTAAAGCAAGTAAAAGAAATAATTATGGGGAAAGGACTTAAGCCCATTGAGATTGAAAAATTATTACAAGAACTAGCTTGGAGGGAATACTATCAAAGAGTATGGCAGGAAAAAGGAAATTTGATTTGGCAGGACTTAAAGCAAGGCCAACCTGACACAGCACATCATGGTATGCTATCCGCCTTGCAAGAAGCAAATACAGGCATCAAAGTCATAGACGATCAAATTAGTAAATTATATAGCGCGGGCTATTTGCATAATCATATCAGGATGTATTTGGCTGCTATTACTTGTAACAATGCAAAAGCACATTGGATGCAACCTGCAAAATGGATGTACTATCATTTACTAGACGGTGACATAGCAAGTAATAATTGTAGTTGGCAATGGGTTGCCGGTGCTTTTTCTTCCAAGAAATATTATTGTAATCAGGAAAATATAAACAGATACACCAATACTAACCAAGCGAATACATTTTTAGATAAGTCTTATGAAGAATTAGCTACTATGCCTATTCCGGCAGCATTGAAAGTGAGAGTGCATTTGGAACTACAAACTAATTTGCCTGCCACTAAGAAGCTAAATTTAGATACAACCAAGCCTACCTTGATTTATAATTCATATAATTTGGATCCCAAATGGAGGGAACATGAAGATGTGAATCGAGTGCTATTATTAGAGCCCTCCCATTTTAATAGCTACCCTGTAAGTGAGAAAGTGATTGAGTTCGTAATTAGCTTATCAAGAAATATACAAGGGATACAGGTTTACTGTGGTGAAATAGCAGATTTGAAAGCGTTGTATCAGGGAAGCCAGCTTTCTAGTAAGGAAGCTTTTATTTCAAAAGAGCATCCAGCTTTCAATGATTACCCTGGCATAAAGGATAGTCGTGAATGGATGTTCCCCGAAGTGACAGGTTATTACCCTTCTTTTTTTAGTTATTGGAAGAAGTGTGAGAAGTCACTATGAACAATTATTTCCTAAATCTGTTATATATGGTATGAGGAAGATATTCTTAAAGGCGAGTTGGGAAAATCTAGTGATGGCAAATTACGAAGTAGATCCAAGCATATTAAAACCATACCTGCCAAAAGGAGTTGAATTAGATTATTATAAATACAAAACTTATGTAAGTCTTGTAGGATTTATGTTTAAGAAGACAAGTCTATTTGGCATCCCTATTCCCTTTTTCGGTTCATTTGAAGAAATCAATCTTCGATTCTATGTAAAAAGAGTAGTTGGTAATAAAGTAAAAAAAGGTGTCGTATTTATAAACGAGACAGTACCATTTAAGATAGTAGCATTGTTAGCCAATAAGCTTTATAAAGAACATTATATCTCCATCCCAACAAAAAACAAATTAAATTCTAATAAGGAAAGTACCAATATAGTTTATGAGTGGGAGCAAAACAAGCGCTGGAATTCTATTTCCGTTAATGCCGACACATCCAAGAATAAAATCGAAATAGCTAGTATGGAAGAATTTATATTTGAACGATATTTTGGTTTTACAAAAATAGACAAAAACAATAGTCAGGAGTACAGAATAGCTCATCCAAAGTGGGTGACGAGTAATATATTGAATCATGAAATTAATTGCGATTTTGGTACAATGTATGGACCAGCATTCGCTCATTTAAATAACAAAAAACCCGAATCTATATTTCTAGCTTCGGGTTCTAAGGTTGCCATTAATTGGCTAAGAGATAAGTTTTAGAAGTATTTGAAAGTCTTGATTAAGACTATTTTACGTCTCCCATTTTTCTAAGCGCAATTACAAATGCGGCTCCAAACAACAAAGTAACAAAACCAGCGAAGTAAGGCAATAGCTGAATCATATTAATCTTTATTAATTAATTTTAGCAAAATAGCAAAGCCAAGTATAGAAGGAACCCAAATGCCAATAAATATTCCAGCTTCTTTTTCACCAGAAAACCAAAGTACTTCAGAAAATATTAAAGAGGCAAATGCAGCAATCAACATTAATATATCAACGGTAGTGAATTTTTTAAGCATTGGGTATTTCTTTGTAATGTACTTGAATATATTATATTTACAAAATGAATAATTCAAGAAGAGCATTATTAAAATCATCATTAATAACAGCAATAGGATTAGCTATAAAGCCTAGTTTTGTAAAAGCAAATACGCTTTTTGTTGATAAACAATCAACAAAATTGAATCAGCATTCTATACAACAACTTTCAGAGTTAATACATAAAAAGGAAGTTTCCTCATACGAAGTAGTATCTGCCTTTGTTAATAGAATTGAGGAAGTTAATCCAAGTCTCAATGCAGTAGTTGCATTCAGACCTAAAGAAGCTTTGAAAGAAGCTACTAAAGCAGATATTGCTTTGAGTAATGGCAATAACAGTGGGGTTTTACATGGTATACCTTGTACTATAAAAGATTCGTTTGATACAGAAGGTATTATAAGTACGGGCGGCACACTAGGACGTGCACATTTTATTCCTAATAAAAATGCCACCGTAGTACAGCGCATAAAAAATGAAGGGGCTATTATAATGGGTAAAACAAATACGCCCGAGTTTACCATGTCTTTTTTCACCCATAATTTAGTGTACGGTAAAACATATAATCCTTACGACTTAACAAGATCACCTGGAGGAAGTAGTGGTGGGGCTGCTGCAATTATAGCTGCTGGTGGAAGTCCGTTTGATATTGGTACAGATACAGGAGGAAGTATTCGATTCCCGGCACATTGTTGTGGCATAGTAGGTTTAAAACCAACAGCAGGTCGTGTTCCAAGAACCGGACATATTGTTGATTATGTTGGACTTTCCCAGTCTTTAACACAAGTTGGACCATTGGCCAAGACGGTAGAAGATCTTAATTTACTTTATAAGATAATTGCAGGGGTTGACAATATAGACCCTTATGTATATCCGGCTCCAATATTGGATTTTAGAAAAGTAGATTTGAAAAAATTAAGAACTGCGTTTTATATTGACAATGGAGTAGTAAAACCATCTGCTGATACTTATAACATTATTCAAAAAGCAATCTCCATCATTTCAAAAGCAGGAATTGCTGTAAAGGAAGATCTGCCTACAGGATTTAAAAATCAACTTGAAATAGTTGATGATTTAAACATTCCTGTTGGTTTTTTAACTGCTGGCGGCGGGCTAAAAAGGTTATTAGATAAAAGTAGAACGACTGAAACTTCACTTGGTTGGTTAAGTGATTTAAAAGTTCCTACTAGTAATGAATTAGGGAAACTGCAAGAAAGGGTTGATGTTATGCGCAGTGAAATGTTAGCTTTTTGGAAAAACAGTGATGTGCTAATTTGTCCAGTTAGTGCAATGCCAGCTCCATTGTGGACTGCCGAAGCAGCACTTAGCCAAGATTATTTCAGCTACACTAATATCTATAATACCTTAGGCTGGCCTTGTGTTGTGATTCGAGGCGGTAGTTCTGCCGAAGGTTTGCCAATTGGAATACAAATTGTTGCACCACCATGGCGAGAAGATATTTGTTTAAGCATGGCTAAGTTTCTTGAAACAGAGTTAGGTCAGTTTGATAATGAGAGTAGCATGAAAAAATTCAAAAGCTAATTTGTATTTAATTAACTAGTTTCACCAATAATATTTATTCAAACAATACAATATGAACAGAGTACAAGTCATTTTAACATTAGACATGGACAACCTGCCAGCTAATTTTCCTGAAATATTAAAAGAAGAGCAAGCAATAGTTGCTAATTGGAAGGCAGAAGGGTTCTTAGAGCATTTGTATTTAAGACAATCAAAAAATGGAGCTGTTTTAATTTTTAAAGATATGGAGGAAGAGCAGGTTAAAGTATTAATGGAGACACTTCCATTTTTTAAAATAAAAAAAAGTGTTGAGTATTTTAATTTAATTCTGCAATTTTAGAACTGAATTTTGTAAACAAAATTGGGGAAAAATCCGAGTTGATATTTCCAGCTTACATTTTGATTTTTGTTATCATAGTTTTGTGAGAAAACGTTTTTATGATTCGTTAAGTTTTGTAGATCAAGTGATAATGTTTGTGACACTTTTCTAATTTTACTATTAAATGTATATCCCATTTTTAGGTCCATTCTAAAATAATTGGGATATTGGCTTGAATATACATTTGTTGACAATTGTTCTCTATTACTTGTTTGGGAACTTGCTAAATCAATAGGAGTATAGTATCTACCACCTGCATTTGTAAATTTAAAGTCAACGCTTGTTTTATTCCTTTTGCCAGCACCTACATTCCATTCTTTACCTGCTAATATATTATAAACATATTTTCCATTAAAGGCAGTGTTTCGCTCAACACCATCACTTCCAGTATATTTTGAATCATAAAGAGAGGAGGTAAATAAACCATAGTAACCTTTGCTAAAGAATTTTTCAACTGTTAGTTCAATGCCGTAATTTTTTCCTGTTCCCTTATTAATTAAATTATCTTCTAAGTCTGTCTTGAATCCAGCTCCGGTATTGAGCATGGAGTAACTGCTAGAAAAAGTATTCACTGGAACATTATATAAGCTTTGGTAATAAAGTTCTGTTTTAATTCTCCAGTCCTGAGCAGGCTGTAAGTTGTAGCCAATGACAAAATGATTACTTTTTGTAAAGTCTAAATTTTTATTATTATAACTATAGGAGCCATCTATATTTTGTGTTTGTAGGAAATAAACATTTATTGGCTGCATTTGAGAATGTAGTCCATAACCAAATGTGAAACTACTTTTATTGTCTATATCATATTTCAGTCCTAACCTAGGCTCAATGGATGTAGAATTATTTAAAAAGAAATTCTGAGCATGAATCCCTGTATTCAAAGTAACTTTTTCAGAGATATTGTATTTCAATTGTGCATAAGCTTGAGCGAAATTAGTTTGACTGCTATAGTCCCAAATTTGTTTAAAGCTATCATTTGGTCGCTGTTTTGTTTTATAATTCAAGTCTAATCCTATTAATTGATCCTCTATGCCAAGCTTTAAAAATAGTCTGGAATTGATTTTTGAATTGTAAGAAGTGCTAAAATTATATCCAGTTTTTGCAGTCTTAGAAACCTCTTTTTGATAGGACTCGGCAGTTGATCTGTCAAAATCATAATTAGTGATATCTGTTTTTGAATAATTCAATCCAATAGTACTGCTAAAATACGAGTTGCTATTAATTTGTTTAAAATGGTTGACACCTAAAATTCCAAGGGTACTTGCAAAATCTGATTGATTTCCGTTTCCGTATAATGAATTGTCTTTGCCCCCGCTTTCTAAATTAATAGTGCTTGTTCCTAAAATGCCAAATAGCGAAAACTTGCCCAATTTTGTAGTTCCGCTATTTATCTTAAATGACAAATCTTGATACGTTGGCGTAGCGGTAGTGCCTATATTAATTCCCATTGATTGCGCAATGCCTGCTAGCGAATATCTATATCCTACTAAATAGGAAGAGCCATTGTCTTTCTTAATTGGTCCTTCAGTGGTTGCTTCTAATCCAGTGATAACGCCTAATTGTAAGGTAGTCTCCCTTTTTTTACTATTGCCATTTCTAAATCCAATATCAAATACACCTGCGTTCGCATTACCATATTCGGCAGGAAATGCCGAAGTAAAGAAGTCAGAGCTCTTTAATAAATTAGTATTCAATGCACTAACTGCTCCTCCCGTGGTTCCAATGGAAGCGAAGTGGTTAGGATTTGTCACATTCATTCCGTCAATTTTCCATAAAACACCGGTAGGGGAATTACCCCTAATTACAATATCATTTCTACTATCATCTGGGGCACTTACTCCCGCAAAGTTCGCGGCTAATCGTGCCGGGTCACTTCTACCTCCTGCATAACGATTCACTTCTTCCATGGAAAAAGTACGTGCACTAACTGTAGCCATTTTATTAATACTAGTTGCTTTATTGGACGATTTAACTATCACCTCCTTTAAGCTTTTGAATTCCTCTTCTAAGCTAACATCTACAATCGTCTCTTTACCAGAACTTACAATTACATTGTTTATGAAAGCTTCCTTGTAACCATTGTAAGAAACTCTTACATCATATCTACTTGGGTTTAATTCATTGAATGTGAAAGCGCCAGTTGAATCTGTAACCAACAACTTCTGACTATTGGTAATTTTAACCGTTGCGCCATATATAGGCGATTGGGTTAACTTATCTACCACTACTCCTCTAATATTTTGTTTATTATTTTGAGCGAAAGTTAAGGTTGTAATAAAAGTTAGGACAATAGTGTAGTATTGCTTCATTGGATTGAAGTATTTAAGTTTAAAAAAAGGTATAAAATTATTATTTCTGTGGAGGTGGACCTTGTTGGTTCCCTTGCCCTGGCTTAGGCGGTCTCATTTTCAAAACGATTTCTTTATATCGTTTTACTTGATTTTCATTAAGTATCGAAATCACTTGCTGATCTCTGTCTTTTTCAAATTTTTCAATTTGATTTATTTGACTTGCATTAGGTGGAGGAGGAGTTCCTTTTACTAATTGATCCACTTTTTTAAAAAAGTTGTTAAATGCTTCAACCGTTTTATTTATTTGAGCAGCATTTAATTGTAATTCTTTACTAAGTATTTCCTTGGTTCTTTTTAATCTTTCTTCACTACTGGGAGGAGCTCCTGGCATTTGTGCATTGGCGGTAAATACAGCAAATAATAATAATAAGACGCTTAATATTTTTTTCATATTTTTTATTAGTTAGATGACTTTAAGATGACTAATCCTTCCTAAGAACTTGTTAATCTTAATGGCGTGTATCTTCTTTTATAGATGGCTGAAATCCTCTCTGAGGGTTGTTTACAGAATTGACCATTTTTTGGATTAGTTCATCAAAAATTGGCTTTTGCTCTTTTGTACATAATGCCCTCACTTTTTTAAAATGTTCGAAAGTGAGGATATCAAGAGACTGTATAGATAAACTAACTTGTAAAGCGGCATTATTCCTGGAACTGTCAATAACCGTATCGGATTTTAAGAGTTGAAAAAAATGATCTTTATTAATTTTTATTTGATCCCTAATTATTTTTGCGTTTTCATTATGTGCTTTCGCTAAATCGAAATAGGCATTTTTTTGAATTTCGTTAAAATTTAGCTTTTTAGCCAAGAACTCTTTTGGAGAATTATCTCTTTGATTTTTGATATGGCCTACCCAGAAAAATACAAGTGTGGCAACATTAGCTATTATTAATATTGCTATAAGCCATGCAACGAATTTGTTATTTAATATACTTTTCATTATAAAATATTTTAATTTGAAATAGTTTGATCATATGATGCAGCTAACACCTCAATTTCATTACTCGTATTAGCAGTAACTATATTTGCGTTTTTTTGAAGTAGCAGACTGTTTAAAAATAAAAACAAGGTTAACGTACAAATTACAAAAAGAGCTTTAACAGGAGTGGCTATATGATTAGATCTAGAATCGTTTTCCATCTTCACTTTCAGTCTAGTATAGAAAAAATCACTCACGCCAATCTCTTTCATGGTTGAAAAAATTTTCAAATCTTGCTCTAGTTGATCGTCTGTTAAATTTTTCATATTAATATATTTATGAATTATAGTAGAAATTTAATTTACTTTTTAAATTTTCTCTAGCCCTGCTTAAAAGTGATTCAATTGCTTTTATACTCAATTGCATTATCTCACTCACTTCCTCATGTTTCATTCCTTGCACCCGTATTAATGTAAAAGCAATTCTTTGGTTATTAGGTAATTGGCTTATCGCTTTTAAAATAATAGATGCTTTCTCTTTATTTTCAATACTAATCCCGGGATTCAAATATGCGGCATCAATACTTTTTTCTTCAGAAGGCATCCACCAAGGCACAATTGCATTAATACGTTTCCTATTTTTTTGTTTCCGTATTTTCTCCAATGCCTTTCTTACTGCAATTCTATAGATCCAGGTAGCTAAGCTGGACTCCTCTTTAAAGCCTTTTATTGATTCAAATACTTGAATAAAAGTTTCTTGTGTAGTATCTTCTGCCTCTTCTGCATTATGCAATATATTAAGGACACTATAATACACCCTGTCCTGATAGTTTTCTACCAGTGACTTAAAAGCAGGCTCTTCGCCAAGCTTCAAACTTGATATGAGTTCTTTTTCAATCAAAATCTACTTATAATAGATGTTTAAGCTATTCAATTCCTTCGGTAATTATTAAAATAAATTTTTTCCTATACTACCGAAGGAAAACATAATAGGGAACATCTAATAGTTAAATCTATTTAAATGAAGTTGAGTAAAATTATCTTAGGATGCCTTTTATTGTCTATTATTACTATTTCTTGCAATAAATCGAGTCAAACTACGAGCACTGCCGCAACGGTAACTACTAGTGGCGAATATAATGACCTTTTTGTTCCGCCTTCAATCACAGGGACTAATTTTAACTTAACACTTGCTAAAGCTACCAAGCAATTTAAAACAGGGGCAGCAACTGCTACCTACGGATATAATGGCAATAGTTTCTGGGGTCCAACGCTCATTATGAACCAAGGAGATGATGTTAAGATAAATGTTACTAATAATTTAACGGATCAAACAACAGTGCATTGGCATGGATTTCATATTCCTGCAGTCATGGATGGTGGTCCACATCAAATAATTGATGCTGGCGGAACTTGGTCACCCAATTTTAAAATAAAAAACAACGCAGGAACCTTCTGGTATCATCCACATCTTCATATGAAAACCTATGAGCAACTCGCTAAAGGTGCAGGTGGGTTCATCATAATTAAAGATCCAGCAGAATCGGCATTGGCATTACCAAGAACCTATGGAACTGACGATATTCCTTTGGTATTTTCTAGTAGAAGATTTAATACAGACAATTCGATTGATATTAGTGGTGCTTATGGTGATTATTTATTAGCTAATGGGACCATGAACGCACAAGTAACTTTACCAAAACAGTATGTAAGATTAAGATTATTGAATGCAGAAATTGAGAGAGGTTATGATATAGGATTAAGTGATAATAGGACATTTAGTATCATTGGAAATGATGGGGGCTTATTAAATGCACCTATTACAACCAACAGAGTAAAAATAATGCCAGGTGAGCGAGTTGAAATTTTAGTAAATCTTGGTAATGATGCATTAGCTAGTACCATTGATTTAAAAGCGTATAATACGGGGCAAAAATTTGGATTCCCAGGTGCTGAACCGGCTACTGCTGGTGATTTTGGGAGTTTATTAAATAACAAGGATTTTAATTTATTACATATAAAAGTTGGCGCAACTACTGCAAGTGCAATCACTAGTTTGCCTAGTAAGTTAGCTAGTAATGTGTATTGGACAAATGCGGATGTGACCAATAGTAGAACCATCAATATTACTGGGGGTCAAGCTGGTGCTGCTTTTACATTTGACAATAATACCTATGGCTTTACAAGTATTAACCAAACTATCAAATTAGATGCAATTGAGAAATGGACCATTGTAAACAATAATATATTTGGACATTCTTTTCATGTGCATGATGTACAATTTAAAATTATAGCACGAAGTTCTGGAACTGTTGGTGAACATGAATCAGGCTGGAAGGATACCGTATACGTGCCATTAGGCGAGACGGTTACTGTGATTGCAAAATTTGATGATTTTTCGGATGCAGTTAATCCATACATGTACCATTGCCATTTTTCAAATCACGAGGATGGCGGCATGATGGGCCAATTTATAGTAAAATAAGATCCTGAAATATAATAGTACTATTGTAATTTATAATTTATAATTGCGATAGCATAACATTTAATATAAAATACTATTGAAACTTTGTACAGTTGTTTTTTTAAATACATGCGCTATACTAATGGTGGCATGCAATTGCACCAATGGACTTCCGCTAGTGGAAGTAAAAAACAATGACAGTTTACTTTTAAAAACTGATGATGGTTGGAAATATAAGAATCAAGTATTTAATGGACAAATGATTGAAATTGAAAAGGACGGTAGCGTAGTTTATAGGCTTCCAATTATAAATGGGAAAGAGCAAGGTTTGGCCATAGGATTTTATAATACTGGTGAAAAGTTAGTGGAAAGAAATTTTTCTAATGGGGAAAAGCAAGGTATTTTCAAACAATGGTGGCCAAATGGAAATTTAAGGTATTTATTTAATTACAATCATGATAAATATGATGGGCAACAAATTGTTTATTTTCATTTTGGTAAAGTCCAAGAAGAAAAAAATTATTCAAATGGCGTAGAAGAAGGAGCTCAAAGGATATGGGATTCCACCGGGAACATAATTTCTAATTATACAGTGAAAAATAAAAAAATATATGGTGCTTTATCTGCGAAGGATTGCATGCCCGTTGCTCGTTAAGTTGTTAGCATTGTTTTTCATTTTTAATATATCGAGTTGTAATATATTTTCAAATAATGAAAGCTTACCTTATTATAATACACAAGACCTATCTCCTACTTGGACTTCGGAGAATGGACATCAAATTGCCTATTTCAACTTAAAGGATCAAACAGGGAATAAATTCGGTTCAGATTCGCTAACAGGTAAAATATATATTGCCAATTTCTTCTTTACTACCTGTCCAAGTATCTGTCCTAAAATGACAAGATGCTTTAAAATAATACAGGATAGCATTGCTAATATGCAGGATGTTGAAATTGTATCATTTTCAGTGATGCCATGGGTGGACTCGGTAAATAAGTTGAAAGTATATGGAGAGCAAAACAATATTAACCCCAATAAGTGGCATTTATTAACGGGGGACAAATCAACTATTTATGCTATAGGAAGGGCTTCGTTTTATGCAGACAATAATAAGTTAAGTGACACCAGTTCATTCATACATACAGATAAAATGTATTTAATAGATAAACAAAAACGAATTAGGGGCGTATATAATGCCACTAATTCGGATGATATAACTAGGGTATTAGGAGATATAACAATTCTAGAAAAAGAAGAATAAGCACTATTGTTATTTTTCTTTGCGAATAATAGCAATGGCTTTATTTGCATAAAATTGTAAAGAGTCTATATTATATAGTCCAATGTCATTAAAAACCCTGGTACCATTTAAATAAAATCTTAGTATCTCTTTAGACTCTGCACTTATTGGCTTAATGCCTAATTTGCTTTCTATGTCAACTCTGGGATATCTACTTGCGACCCGCTGTAAAGAAACGTCCACAAATCTTCTCATGTTTTCATTTTTATAAAAATTCATATAGTTTTCTTGTTCAATGACAGTATTGTCATTGTAGTCGGTAAGATGAAATGTATATTTTGAAATGTATGTTGCTAGTTCTGAGTTGTTTTCATTTGAAAAATATCCTTTCGCTTCTGATTCAATTCTACTTCTATTATTAGAATTAAATTTCCAAGACATATAATAATTGTTAATTAATCTATAGTATAATTTTTGGTCAATTTTTTCAGGATTAATATCAATTAGGGAATCTAAACTATCACATATTTTTATTTTATCTAAATCGAAATTTTTATGAAATTCTAGTTGTTTAATATCTTTTTCAAAGTCAATTGCCACCGACTCAAGTGTTTCTTTTTTCTTATGTTGCTCTGCTATACTTTCTCTAATATTTTCAGCAAAGAACCCAAGTGTAACAGCAGTGAATAACATTACAAATTCAATAATGTATTCAGACCATTTCTTTTTATGTGTAGGGTGATGAGGATGATGTACTTCCATAATTTGTTTTCAATAATTTAGTCAAATGTAAAATGGGTTATTTAATAATTTTACTTTAGTTTTTTTTAATCTGTTTTAGAACAGATTTTTTAATCATAGCCACCACTTCCACTTTAGGATCTACAATTTCTGCTATTTTATATTCAATAGAAGACCCCATTACTTGTGTTGCCTCCTCAATGGTTAAATTATAGTCTTCTTGTAACCACTCCAACAAGCCTTTTGTTGCAATTTTTAATGAATTGTCAAGTGTGGCATCCATTCCAACTGACATAATATAAGTAGCATCTTCAATTCTTGGGTAAGCTAATATTTTGGAAGGACTTTTAATAAGTTTAACGGTGAAAGCATAGTCTAGTGAGGTTTCTAGTGCCATCCAATTGAGTTCCCCATCTCCTTGCGCGGCATGACCATCTCCCAAATACAAAAGGCCTCCTTCATTGTACACAGGAAGATAAACCGAGGCATGTCTTGTAACTCTATTAAAGTCCATATTGCCCCCAAAAGGCCCCGAATCGCCAGTCCCCACCTCTTGCCCTTTTGGAGCTGCTAAACCCACACAACCAAGAAAGGGATTTATAACTACCTCAAAGTTTTTTAAATTAGCCGAAAGAGCTTGCAACTTTGCTTTATTTCTTTTTAAATCTAAGTCCCAAACTATTGGAGTTAGATTGTTTTTAGTAATGTCTGTAATAGAAGATGGCATACTGCGCTCATGAAAGTAGGGCAAACACAATGCTGTATTTCTACTAAATTTCATGTCAGTAAAAGTTATTTTCAAAACATCCCCTTCCTCTGCACCTTCTATATAAAACGGGCCTGTTAATGGATTTTCTGCAGCTCCAATGGAACGCTTAGTGCCGTATTTGTCAAAACCATCACAATCTGTAGAGCTTGTATATATAGTATCGCCAGGCAATATAATTAGAGAAGGTTTAGTATCGGCAGAAAAAAAAGAGAAATAAGTACTAGGGGTAAAGTTGACTCTTTTATGACCTTGTGCATTAGCTACGAAGGAGAGGATGGATGACAGCATTAAGAAAATATATTTCATTTGATGTTTGTTGATTTTATTATAATCCAGAGTAATTTTTATTAGTCTCAAAATTTTAAGCAATATCTTTTACATGCTTTGCAGGTACCCCTGCAACAATCGTATTCCCTGGGACGTTCTTGGTAACTACTGAACCTGCTGCTACCACTGCATTTTCTCCTATAGTTACTCCTGGTAAAATAGTAGCTGCTGCACCAATCCATGCATTTCTTTTTAATACAATAGGTTTGCAAATTAATGTTTTTCTATTAGCGGGATTAATTGGATGGTTTTCAGTAATTAAATTTACTTTGGGGCCAATTAAAACATCGTCTTCAATAGTTATCCCGCCTAAATCTAAAAAAGAACATGCGTGATTAATAAATACATTTTTACCAATTGTAGTGTGTTTGCCAAAGTTGATGTAAAATGGAGCAAAGACGGCGGTACTCTCGTCAATTTTACTGCCGATGATTTCACTTAGCAGCTCCCTTACCTGACTAACATCTTCGGATACATTTAAAGCTGCAGTAAGTTTTATAGTGCTGGCAACTACTTCCATAAATTGTCCATATTGAGGATGGTCCTGACGAACCTCCTCTCCTGACTTCATAATTTCAAAAATATCTTTGTGGCTTGGCATAGTTCAAATTTATTATATATTTTTAATAAATGAATTTAATAACTGTACAAACAATTATTAATGCTCCAATAAGTAAGGTATGGGAGTATTGGACTAAGGAATAAAATTAAAAGCTCAAACTGAAATTAGCCCAAGCTGTTATTCCTAATCAAGTTCTTTGTTCTCAGAATGTAATAGCGCAATTGCTTTATTTGCATAGACATCCATGGAGTCAAAAGCAGCAAGCTCTCCTTGTAATAAAATTCTTTTCATCCAAGCATCAAATACAATTTTTTTTACAATTTCTATATTGACCGGTGCGCTCAAGTTTCCCTGAAAATCTTTATCATTAGTTTTAGCATTAGGATACCAGGCAAAATCTGCCTTTTGAATAAGCTTATAATCAAGTACGTCATTGATAGTGACAGTTGTGTATTTTTTAGAAGATTCTAATACGCCCAAGTTCATTTCTTTGTAATCATTAAAATGGTAGTTGTATTTGTTAAGAATATTTGCTAATTCTCCATTTTTGTAATTTGTAAAATACCCTTTTCCCTCTGCATCATTTCTAGCTTTTTCATTTAGTATCATTCCTTTGTTTTCCAAATACCACATTGCAGATCGATAAAATTCAATTTTATTAACCTTCTTGTAATCCATTTGCAAAAATTTTGTAAATCTTCCACACTCGTCAATTCTACGTTGAACCATTTTTCGATGCAATTGTATTTCTGACTTATCAATTTTAAAATCTCGTACAACAGCTTCTAATAGTTCTTCTTTCTTATGCTTCTCTGCAATGCTTTCTCTAATATTTTCTGCAAAAAATCCTAAGGTAACAGCCGTGAATAACATTACGAATTCAATAATGTATTCAGACCATTTCTTTTTATGGGTAGGGTGGTGTGGGTGATGTACTTCCATGTTTTAATATTATAATTGAAAATAAGATATTGTTCTCAATTTTGGAGCTTCTCTTCTATTTACTATTGTTTCCCCGCTTAAATCAATAATAGACTTACCTTTTAATTTCAATTGTATTATAAAGCAATTCATATTCTTTCATAAAGAAGTCTGACGAACAGGTAAACTGGTATCGTTTATCAATCTTCTCAAAAGTCTTTAATGCTAACGCTACTTCTTTTGTTTCCACGTAAAATCTACTTAAAATCAAATAATACATGGATAATTCTGTTTTAGAATTAAAAGGCATATTTGTGTATTGAAGATTTTCGGTTTGCAATAGCGTAATATAATCAAACCTTACAAATTGCTTCTTATTGCCAAATAAATAAACTAGTCTATAAAAAAATGTCAATGTTGAAATATTTTCATAAACGTTAGAATTTGTTACAATGTATCTTTCTAAGTAAGCACTATCATTTTTTATGATAAAATTCCATGCTGCAATTCTTCCTAATATAATCGGATGAATTCTATATGTATAATGTTTAACTTGCTCGTTGAGTTTATCTATTAAGCTTTTCACTAATTCGATTTCATTTCTCAAAAAATAGTATTGTATTTTGATACTGGTACAAAATATTTGCATATCAGAAGTTAGAAATACAGTACACGAATTAACCCATTCTCCATAATAACCCTTTAAGCAATCTTCTTCTACATAAAGCTGCAACAATACTTGTTGAACTACCTTAGAATTATCAATATTTTTATTAATAAAATCAATAACAGACTTATTATTTAATTTAGCAGCAGCATGAATTGGCTGGAATGCCACATAATATTTATATAATAGATCCCAATTATTTTCATCAAGCTCTTTAGTTAAAAAATTTGAAATCAATTCAATCTTATCTCTTTTTATAAATAATTCAATTAATGACCTAATTTGATATATATGTTCCCATTGGTCTTCATTTAATAGGGGAATGATTTCATTAACACTAGCTACATCTAGGTTTTGTTTGATATTTATTAAGTGTAATTTTTCATGGATAAAATCTCTAATCAAGTTTGCTCTGAATTCCCTGAGTGTTATAAAGTCTTTGAAACCAATTAGTTTCGACAATACGTTAACTGTGTATAAACTTGGAAAATTTGAATTTGGTAGAATTTTGAAAAATCTTCGAAGCGTATTATAGCTTATTAAAATACTTGTTTCTTTGAAAATTATCTGTGAAAGCAATTCACAATCATTTGCTGAATTAATTTTCAACCCGATACTTTCTTCGATAGATTTTAATAAAAACAAACGCTCTTCTTCAGTTACTTGAACAGATTTTGGCATTGGCAAAACAGATTAAAACAATATTATGCCAAAAACCCTATAAATGGGAAAATATCTATTTGTACTACTTTGTACTATCACTCATTCTCAATTAAGAACTATTCTTGCATCGAAATATAATAACATATTAAATAAAAATGAGTTTGACTAAATATATTACTACTACTACATTCTTATATAATACTTCTCGGGGGAGATGTTATTTGTAAAATTTGTAGTAGTATTTTTATAATATCTTCTTTATAAAACGTTTATCAACTAATGAAATACATAGGAATTCTGATTTTATTGTTTTCTGCATTATCATGTAATAAGAGTGATTCAACTACTATTGTTCAAAATATGGCGTCTAATAGTCCAAATCCTGTAATTCCTGTCCAAACTATCACGGACAAAATCAACCAATTAGGTGACCCTTCCAAAGGATTGAATATATATCTAACTGTTTTAGACAATAATAAAAGAGCTTGTGTTAATTGCCATTTAAGCACGGATGGTTTTGACATCATGTTTTTTGGCAAAACGGACCCATTGCTACAAGACTCCATCATAATAGAAAGAGCTGTTTTTAATCCAACAACCAATACTGGTCATATTAGTTTACAGGATGCCTATCATATTGCTGCCTATTTTAAACAAATTGCAAAAAATAATAATATTGTATCAAACGGGAATCTGCCTATTATTCCAATTCCTAAAGGTCAAAGTCCAAATCAAGTATGGAACGGAAGTACTGCTTTAACTGAAAACCAAATTAGTGGATGGAACTTCAGAGATAATATCAGCATTAATTTTTCTTTTCCAAAATGGTTTTCAGGAGATCAATTCAACAATAAAGCAGAAGAAAATTTGGATTTTATTCCAGAAATTGATTTGTTAACTGCAAAAGAGGGTGCCATTAGAACGGCTTATAATAAATATTTAAACAATCCTACCAAAACAGAATTAAAAAATGTTTTAATGACAGTTCAAAATACGTTGACCGACGGAGAACGTAATCCGGGAGAACATGGATATAATGATTTTAATACTGCGTTTGACTATGCTAGATGGAAGGCTGTTTTATACTTCCAACATATTCGAAAAAGAAATTCCGACTTAAGTTTCGGAGAAGAAATTGATACAGATATTTCTGAATTTTCATTAGCAGATGCCCTTTGGGACGTTGGAAATGTAGCCAGAAGAAGCCAGGACAATGGATCTAATGTAGGTAATGGTAAAGATATAGATAATAGATTGTTAAACGAAGTTCAATGGTTGTATTTAGGCTGGTTAACAAATTTTGGTAAAAGAAATAGTTTCGAATCTCAATACATTGGGTCAGCGCTTAAGGATTTTGGGGAACAAGATTTAGCTTCTTTAGTTATACTTAGAAGTTTAGTAAGCAGGTCGGATCATAGTCAATTACTATATGACGATGTTTATACAATGTCTTATATAACTAGCGATAACAAATTGTATGAATCTTTACAATTTGGGCTTAACTATTTACTTAATGGTATAAAATCAGGGAATTCAAAATTTAAATTATTAAAAGCAGATCAGATAAGAAATACCTTGGATAACTTAAAAGACAATAAAGCGTCTAATTTGATGGATAATTTAAAAAGTAAAAACAACTTGAGTGCTACTCAAAAAGAAATGTTAAATACACTTATTGAAGAATTGTATATGCTAGTTTACAATTTTTAATTGCATCTTTATTTACTCTTATTTTCCTTAAAAAATATCAAAACCTTTCAGGGAACTTGGCTTTATAGTAAGAAATCATATGATTAAGGTGTAGCGAATTTAATAAAACATTTTCCATCAAATTTATATAGTTCTGTATTTCTTGAACCAATCCATTAATTTTCTTTTTCGATTAATTGAATTGATTTGTTTGCATAAAAATTTAAAGAATCAAATAATTGTCTTTCATAATCTATAATATCAAATTTGGTTACAAGTAGAACTCGAAGTTCCTTAATTTCTACATCTGATATTTTCTTTATACCCATTTTATATGGAATGCCTTTTTTAGGGAGTCCTTTTCCCTTTCTTAAAATATTTGGATCTATATATTTGTAATATTTATTGTCAATATAATTAGACAATGTGTTCATCTCTGTTTGAAAAAATGCATCTAACTCTCCATTAAAATAATTGTACATATGAATTGAGTTGGCTAGTTCCAAATTATTATTATTTGTAAAATAGCCTTTTGATTCAGCCTCATTTCTACTTTTACTAAATGAAGTGAATTTAGACATGTGGGGAAACTCAAGCATTAAATGATAATATAACTGCTGTTCAATTTTATCATTTGGAATTTGTAATAAAGAATCAAGACTATCACAAATACTCCTTCTGTAATCATTAAATTTTATATGAAATTCAATTGAGTTTATATCTTTTTCAAAATCTTTAGCTACCACCTCTAGTAATTCTTTTGTTTTATTCTTTTCAGCTAAATGTTCTCTTATATTTTCTGCAAAAAATCCCAGTGTCACTGCAAAAAATAACATGAAAAATTCTAACAAGTATTCCGACCATTTCTTTTTATGTGTTGGGTGGTGTGGATGAGGTACTTCCATATTTTAATATTATAGTTGAAAATAAGATAATGTTCCCAATTCTAACCCCTCAACTCCATTTACCCCTGTTTTCCATCTAAAAACTCAAAACCTAGCCGTGATATTCTTTCTATTTTCTTTTCCAGCCTTCCATAAATCCTTTTCTAAGATCGCTGTCTCCAGCACCTACCATATACCCTAATAATCCTGCTACAACTGCTAAGTGGATTATTAAAACTACTTTTTGCCAAGTTGGTCTTTGTTTCCATGTTTGTAATTGATCAAATGGATCAAATGCAAGCGCGATACCCATGTAAGTAGCTGCATCTCCTGGAGAGTGTCTAAGGGCTAATTCATACACTCCGAATAAAATAAATCCACTGTAAATAAACTTGTTAAATGATGTTTTCATATTATTTAAATTAAAAAATTCCTAATTCACTAAATATAATTGTAGTAGCAAAACTAATCCATAAAATTATAGGTAAAATTAGAAGGGAAACCTTCCTATCAAATTTCCAACTTTTTACAATTATAAAAAGTGATATTACAAATATTCCTGTATTACCTACTATGCCTCCATAGGCGCTATCAATGGCAAAAGTATAAAAGGGATATAAACTACACCATATTAATAAACTAGTAATTAATTTTTTTATTTCAATACTTTTTTGATCCGAATACTTATTTAAATACCATCTTGCATAGCTCATTAAAAAATATAAAGTTAACCATACTCCACCTACTAATGCACCCGAAGGGACAACATATGGTTTTTTTACAAATGCAGGGTTATGGCCTTTATCCCAACCTAATCCAAATACCAAAAAACTAATTATTACTTGTATTAAAAGAAATAAACCTAAATTAAGTGCAAGCGCCTTTTTAGTGGGTTGATTTAGAATAGACGTACTCATTTTATTTTAAATTTTTAGTAATTTTTTCCTTTAGTTACAAGCAATTCATAAGCATATGTCTAAATTAATTATTATTTTAGACATATGAGTGGAGAAAAAAATTTAGCAATTTTATTGAAAAACATGAAACCTCAACTACAAACAGGTGATTTTGTTTTTTGTACAGTTTCAAATAGTTATAAAATTGATCTAAGTCAAATTATTGGTTCTTTTAAAGAAGAAGAAGGCATTACGCTTATTTTATCAAAAGTATACGCAGATGAACTTAATTTGGAATATTTTAGTATTATGTCCTGGATTACTTTGCAAGTGCATTCGGCTCTCGAGGCTGTTGGATTAACTGCCGCATTTTCAAAAGTATTAGCTGAAAATAATATTAGTTGCAATGTGGTTGCTGGATACTATCACGATCACATATTTGTTCCTAAAAAAGATGCCGATAAAGCAGTTCAATTACTATATAGTTTAAAATCATAATTAGGGAATTTAAATTTAATATTACTACCAAAACACTTTTCGTACCATGATCAAACTTTTCATTCCCTTTTTACTCATATCCTTTTTTGCTTTTTCTGTCAACGCAGCACCAGGCAATCAAAGCAATCCCCTAATGCATGACGCTAACAAAATAATTGTTCCAGTGGGGGGTAATACATGGACTATTAACGGCGGCAACATAACTAATAATGGTTTAACCCAATGGGAGTCTTCTGCAACCAGCGTCAAAACCTATATTTATCTCTCACAAAACGGCACTCTTAATCTGTCTATCAATATGAAACCTGGAGGTAAAAACTTATTGAAGCTTACCATTCAAGGTGTTTCAAAACAGGTAACAGTTGAGGGTAGTTTGGAAAAAGAATTTTACGTGGGTAAATGGGAGCATGTAAATAAGGGCTATGTGATCATAGAGCTGCAGGGAGTTTCAAAGACTGCCGATAGTTTTGGAACAGTCACTACATTTGGGATTAGTGGTACATCAATCAACATTGAAACGGCATTTGTGAAAGACAACATTGATAATTATTTTTATTGGGGAAGAAGGGGACCTTCGGTTCATCTTAAATACAATATACCTTCTTCACAAATCACCGACTTTTACAGCGAGATTCAGGTTCCTTAAGGTAATGATGTCATCGGTTCTTACTTTATGGCCAATGGTTTTGCAGAAGGATATTTTGGTATTCAGGTAAATTCATTAACAGAACGAAGAATCCTTTTTTCTGTATGGAGCCCCTATGCCACTGACAACCCGGCAAGCATTCCTGCAGAATTAAAAATCACCATGCTCAAAAAAGGGAATAATGTAAATGCTGGAGAGTTTGGAAATGAGGGCGCGGGCGGTCAAAGCTTTCTTGTATATCCGTGGAAAGCAGGAATGACTTATAAGTTTTTGTTACGCGGTCAGCCACAGTCGGACAATTCAACCATCTATACTGCATATTTCTTTGCACCGGAGGAAAACATATGGCTGCTCATTGCCAGTTTCAAAAGGCCGGCGACCAATACCTATCTAAAAAATCTCCATTCCTTTTTGGAGAACTTCATTACCGAGACAGGAGACCAGACCAGAATGGCAATTTATGGCAACCCCTGGGTTAGAGATTCCAATGGGCTATGGACTGCGTTATCTTCCGCAAAATTCACTGCCGACCAAACTGCAAGAAAGCGGTTCCGACTTGACTATGCAGGTGGAGTAAAAGGGAATGCCTTTTTTCTGAAAAACGGTGGGTTCTTTTTACCAAACGTAACCATTGACAGTCAGTTCAATATTGAAAAGCTTTCAAAACCTCCGGTTATTGATTTCACGGAACTGCCTTAATTTGAAGGTAATTAAGAAATCATGATCCTGGGACCCACTGATTATGAGGGTTTCTGGTGGTATTCTATATCTTTTCTTTTATTGATAATCAATAGGATACAAGATTGAAATAGATTTATATTTCTCATATTTCACCTCTTTTAACCCGTTTTTGATGAAAACTTGGCAGGGAACTTGGCCGGTTTTTTCAACACTAATGCCCTTTTATCTCTTCAATTTTTGTTTTCAATTGATCAAAAGAGAATCTATCTGAATTATTTCCCCCTACGTATCTAAAGACTTCTTCACCTTTATCATTTAATAAAATCAATGCAGGAAAATGCACTACCTGTCCGTGAAATTGGTAACCATTGGGAATATTGAACTGATCTGCTAATCTTGCATTTGAATCTTGATAAATAGGTAAAGAATTGGTTGATTTTAATTTACTAGCCCATGCCTTAATTTCTTCTTCACTATCTGGTTTGATAAAGACCTGAACTACGTTAGGCAAAGTGCTTGCTTTTTCAAAATATTCACTTGTATGTCTAATACAATATGGACATTCTGTCTTAAGTAAAAAATGAATTGCAACAAATTTTCCTTTTGATTTGCTGAGTGTGAAAGTGCTTTTATCAGTTACAGAATTCAATGTAAAATCTTTTACTTTTTGAGCATTAGCTCCAATACTTAGAAAGCAAAAAAGTATAATTGATTTGAATAAATTCATTATAGTATATTTTTAGATTTATTAAAATGTTTCAAAGTTAAGTCTAAAGAAATCCCCAACATCGTAATGTCTTTTACTATGGAGAATGAAAACCCATTTATTAAAAAAGACAAAGTGGTTAAAAAAATGATACAAGATAAAATTGCTCCATATTTCTCTTTAAAAATTAATAATATGAATACGATTAATTCAAAATAGCCTAAGAAATAATTAGGTCCCATTGGCCCAAGAATAGTTAGCCAAGAAGTTAAGGGGTTAGTCTCTACCATTTTGTAAATTCCTTCAGGAACACCTTTCCATGCAAACACTTTTTCAATCCATCCAAAACCTAGAATAATCAATAGACCAGCTTTACTATAGTTGATTGATTTTAAAATTTTTCCAAACATTAATTATTGATTTAAAATTTAATGTAATGACAAGTGAATTTATTACATATATCTCAATTTCAACTCTTCACTTCCATTCACCCCTGTTTTCCCTCTAAAAACACAAAACTTGGCAGGAAACTGACCGAGATTTACCCCAAATAAAAAGGGTCTATGCATTTTACAGCATAAACTCTTGATAATGTTGCCTTTCGGCTGTGGGCCCACCTGGGCATATTTGTTCCACTTTAGAATGAATTATTATAAATCTAATATTTTGAAAGTTAGATAGTTGCAAAATATTTTTAAGCAAAAGAACTTATGTCGAAATGATTCAGTACTTTGATTAGCACTATATTTTCAAATGAAAGGTAATGTTCAAATTTGAATTCCCTTATTATTTATTAAAATTTATTTTTCTAGATTGTTAAATTGTCTCAGAATACACTGTTTAGCTGCTTTTGATTCCTCCCTTACCATTGAAGTTTATGATATAGTGAGTCCTCCTGTAGCTTATTCACCTAGAACTTTAAGAGATGATAGCAATCATAAGATATTAGGTATATATACGCAACAAGTGAAGATAATAATCTCATACCTTTATGTCTTGCTGCCCCCTCAGTATGATTTCATTTAAATAATTGTATTATGAAAGGGGTAACTGTTTTTTTATTATTGACTTTATTTTCCATTTCTTGTCAAAAGCAGGTTGACTATGGACCAGATATCGCACAGCTAAAAAGTGATGTAACTTCTTTAAAGAGCAGTATATCTTCAATTACAGCTCAACTTACTAATTTAGAGCCATCATTGAAAACAAAGATTGATATAGTAAACAATAGAATTGATACAATATCAAATTCTTTAGTTAGTATGACTTCAAAAACTATGTTAGCTCTTTCAAACGATATGCTTTCTATAATAGCCACTTCAATAAAGAGTGCAAATATTGAATCTACAAAGAAGCTAGATTCTATTAGAACTGTTGTTTTAAAAATAGATACTATAATTACTAGTACAACTACTCCATCCTTAACCCTAGTTAATAATTCGTATAATTCATTATTAACTAATTATGTCGAGGTGCTTAAAATAGTAAAATCTAGTTATGCAGTTGTGGTAATTACTGGTAAAATTGAGAAAGGACCTTTTTCTAAAGGGTCTATTATATCTTTTTATGTTTTGGATTCAAATTTGTCACAAACAGGAATGTCATATTCTACAACTATCAACGATAATCAGGGTAATTACGAATTAAGGGCATCTAATATTAGTGGTAAAATACTTAGGGTTCAAACTGATGGCTTCTATTATAATGAGATTTTAAATACATTATCAACCTCGAGAATAATACTTACAGGCATTACGAAAGTTGATTCTAGTGAGAATGAGAATGTGAATGTTTTAACACATGTTGAGAGGAGAAGAGTAGAGTATCTTATGACTAATAATTCAATGAGCTTTACAAATGCAAAAACTCAAGCGATTACTGAATTATTAAATTTATTTAAAGTTGGAACAAATAATATAACAAGGTCTGAAAAAGTTAGTTTATTTGGTAATAATAATGATATCCTGTTAAATATATCTCTGCTATTTCAAGGCTATAGAACAGATGCGCAATTGTCAGAGTTATTAACAGATTTCTCTAACGATTTTTATACAGATGGAACAATTGAAGATGTAACAATATTTAAAAAAATATATAATCATAGTTATTTCATTGATACATTAGCTGTAGCAACTAATCTGCAAAACAAGTTCAATATCACACCTAAGTCGTTCTCTATTTTGACAACATACTTAAGTGATAACGTTTCCAAAAAAGATGAAAGCTATATGCCAATTACATACCCGTTAATATCCAATAGCAAACAAAACTTTTTAACAAGAATTGCTACAGAAACTGTTTCTTCGTCTATTAATGGCTGCTTAATGTATAATAAAAATGACATACCTAGTTTTGATTTTAAAGTCACAATTAAGTCAGTAAATCCTGTTATTAACTCGGGTATAGGTAGTAGTAGTAATGTTTGGTTCTATAGTATGGGTTCAGGTTGGTCTGTTACAAATTTTCAATTTGATAATTATGGGAATCAGACATTTTATACAAACAACCCTGTTGGAGAGGTTTCTCTGCAGTTTGGGACTGGTAAATATGATTTGTTTTATTACGAGCCTGCAAGTTCGGCAAACCCAACTTTTGTAAAAAGAATTACGGTTAATTAATTAAGACTGAGTAGGACTTGAACCTGATATCACAATCTGTTGGTAATTAGTTGGGAAGTTGAATAAAACGTACGCTAAAATAATTTTGGCATGAAAATCAGCACTTGATTCCTAAATTCACTAAGGTATAGAGCTAGTCTTTATTACTAAGCTAACATTAGAGAGCAGCCAATCTATAATTTATTATGAATCTTTTTTTTCTTAGGTTACACGGTTTAGCTGCTTTTGATTCCACCCTATGTTGTTGAATGTAGACTATAGGGAGTACTCTTGTAGCATACATACCTTGTATTTTATATGACTCCTATCATAAGATGTTACGTATATATACGTAACAGATATAGATTATAATCTTATACCTTTAGTTCAGTGCAGCCCCCATAATGCATATTATTTAAACTTAAATTTTCATTATGAGAAACAGATTCATTCAATTAACATTCGTAACAATTTTATGTTTGTCCATGGCATCTTGCTATACAATTTCATATGCTGTGGGAAGTGGCGCTCAAACTGGCGTAGAGGTTACTGAGAAAAATCATTACGTAATTGGTGGCTTAGCTGCAATTAAAACATCTGACCCAACTAAAATGGCGGGAGATGCAAAAAATTATCAAGTTACAATTACTCACACATTTATTGATGGGCTATTAAATGTATTAACAAGTGGGTTATATACTCCGACAACTACTGTAGTTAAAAAGTAGTTTAAATACCACATAATATTTAGCTTTACAAAAAAGAAACCCAGTCTAGAAAACCTGGGTTTCTTTTTTATATCAATATTAATTATGCTCAGTAGGGACTTCCCCATTAATTTTTTTCTAGAAGACAAAGTGACAAAACTGATTTTTAAGTTTATAACACATTCATTTAGGTTAATAATGACGTGCTTTTCAAAGTCTAAATTATTGGCACTAATACTTTTTTGCATTAGCACTAATTTTGGCACTCCACAAGTGCTGATAAAAAGTACAATTCTTGCTAATAACCCATAAAAAAACCACCTACAACGGTTAAATTATAAGTGGTTCATTCTTCTTGCCTTTCGGCTGTGGGCCCACCAGGGCATATTTGTTCCACTTTAGAATGAATTATTGTTTAATTAGAAAACTGAAACACAATGTGTTGAACGTTTTTAAAGGAGAAAAAGAACTAGTGTATTTTGATTCGGCACTATGAATAGCACTTATTTCGAGCTTCAAATTAACTATGTTTTTTCTAAAAACGTAAAAAAGTCTTCTAATGGGTTAAATATTTATCATTTATTACAATGGAATTTAACATTTGACGATATATAAATCTGTACACATTAAGATTTATGTCCTGGTCTTTGTTGTTAATATTAGTTGTACAGTTTAATAGTATTTGGAGAAAATTTCCTTTATAATATATATTACATAATTGAGAATAAATTTCAATTTCGACGTCAAGCCTTTTTCTTTTTGTTGTATATTCCAATATACATGCAGGTTGATTTTCAATTAAAGTTTTAGAATAAGATAAAAACTTTGAATTTTCTGGAAGAGTCTCTTTCATATTATTAATAGAAAGTAGTTCTTCGAGTTCGGTGTTTGAAGGTATAGTTGCAAGGCCTAAATCAAGATTTAAAAGCATAACAGTTGTGTTGCCATTTCCAAATCTGTTAGTAAACTTCTGAATTATATGTGGACGTTCACCTTCAGAGAAGTTCCAGCTTTTAGGATATCGAATAGACCAGTTAATTCCATTAGCTTTTAAATGTGACTTAGTAGAAAATATATCCATCCCCATTTTTTGTATTTCTGATTCAGGGTTATCATAAAATTCAAATGCTATCAAGTATTTAAAGTCCTCAGTTTTTGAATCATAATTATTAAGGCTCTTTATTTTCTCTTTGTACTCATTAATTACTTCATTATTAATGATGATATTCTTATAAATAGAGTCAGTTATTTTTTTTGCTCTACTTTTATATAGTTCGAAGTCAAAATCAGCTTGTCCATCTTTAATAATACGAATTGCATTTTCGTGAGATTTAAAGTATTTAATTTTAAAAATTGCTGTTTCTTTACTTAATTCACTTGAGTATGACATTTCAATAAGTTTCTGAGCATTGTACAATACTCCTTCATAAGCTGCAAATGATTTAACTGCTCCAATATATAAATTGACTTTTTCTTTAGAAGCAGATTGAGCATAAGTCAATGAAAAATTTAAACAACAAAAGGTTATTATAAATACTTTCTTCATGATTTTGAAATTATAAATAAAGTTAATGCAATTAGATTTGTCCGTTTGAAATAAAATCTACGTCAAACGGTATTTGTTTGTTTTATGCATGATTTTATAAATATTAAGTCTCAGTAGGACCTGAACCTTTGTAATATTACAAAGCTAATAGCTTGTTTCTGAATATTTTATATTCTTATTTGTTTCATTGTATGTTTATTAGCACTAAATACAGCACCAAATGTAATATCACTATGTATTTTGGTTATGATTCTATTATTGAATTTTATACAAGGGAATTGCTTGCATTCAATTTCCTAGGTTCTTGAAATGCATGCAATTTGATTTAAGGCTAAATTATTTCCTCTTTGCGAAGAAGTACATATTTCAAATATTTGCCCCACTCATTCTAGAAAATTAGTTTGCCATCTAAAATAACACCTAAGATTTATGGACTGTAACTCTATGCTTAATAGTCCATTAAAAAGTAAAAAAATCAACTAATGATACCTTAAGTACATTAGCTATTTTTAAAAGTGAAATAACCGATGTATTGATTTCTCCTCTTTCAATTCTTCCTAGTTGCCTATACTCTATATCTGCATCATTCGCAAGTCCTTCCATTGTAATGGATTTGGTCTTTCTAATTTGCCTAATATTAGCTCCTAGGGCCCTTAAATAGTCATCTTCTTTATTTGGTTTCACTCTACGAAACTCAAGAAACAATGAGATTTAAATTAGGTCAAATAAGACCCATTTCGTATTTTCAAAAAATATTAAAATCTATGTTTAACAAGAAATTTCAATTATTGGCTATTATTATTGTGATGGTATCATCATGTGTAAGTAAACCAAAAAATAATGTAATATCTCTAAATCCAATTATTGAAACCAATTTATATGGTTTTAAATATAAACTGGATACTAAAATATCTCATGTAGATTCTACACTTTTAATCAGCATAATAATTACTTCAGATAGTATAGATTTTAAAAGTGAACATCAGGACTTAATGGGTGGGTTTATTGACCCGCTATTTAGTAAAGTTGTTTTCTATGATAAAGAAGGTTTTATGATTTTTAATTTTATTGTAAATAAACGTGTAATAGGATACCCATATTTTGCTAACTACTTCCAAGACGGTGTTTTAAAGAAACAGATTGCCGATGTGACATTGGGCAAAGATGGGTTAGGTCAGAATATGAAGGTCTCATATAACTTTTCGTTGAGCCCAGAACTCTCTAATAGAATATCTACAGTCAAAATTGTTAAATGAGGAAGCGCTTAATGGGTATCTTATGTTAATAAAATTTAATAATATAGAATATTTTTCTTTAGGAACATATGAAGATAATAATGACGGGGTTTATTATTATTTCCAAGATAATTTAAATCCAAATGAGCTTTATCTATCATTGTTAAACCAAGAAATGGCAATCAAATTAATGTTGATTGGACAGTTAGCTATAACATTTAGAGAAGATGGAGCACATGGCTTTACTAATAATAAACTATATTATGTTATAGCTAATAATTTAGAGCTAGTAATGAATTATTATGATAGTTATTTTGATGAATACGTATTGAATGATAAATTTTTAGATTTGGTTTTTGGTGAATACTCTACACATGGAGAGGTTGGACAACCAATCAATTTAGGGGAAAGATTAGAAAATGAGCCGTTTCTATACTCGGATGGCTCGGTATTGACATTTGAGAGCACAGAAATATATGAATATCTGCCTGCTAATATATTTATTAAAAAAGAGTTTTATGATGATTTTAATGAAACCACTAATTCACTACTTTCAATTTTTAATTATTATAATATATGAAAAAAGTAAATGATTTAGTAGCTAATCCATTTTTTGTACTTTTTGGTTATGGGCTTACATTATACTATGGTTTAAGCTATAATATATTTCATTTGCAAAAGAACTTTGGCTTACATTTCTTTTATCAACTTATATTAATTTGGATTCTAGGGTATTATAGTGCAATAGTTTTTTTTCTAAAGTCTCTTAATGATAATTATAGAAATTATGTAGAATATTTTCAATTAAATGATTTTTTTGGTATTAATCAAGAGCAATGTGATTACTTAAATTTCTTGTACTATTACACAGATAAGAATTATTATGATACTATTTCTTTTCATTTGTTTATTTATATATATATAGGATTTGGTATTATATATTCTTTCCAAAGTGGATTGCCAAATGACTTTCAATCAGTATTATTACATTTATATGATATGATATTTTTTAGTCTAATTTATTTACGAGCTTTTGATTTTTCACTTAAAAGTGAAATAAGACAGAAATTTGGTGAACTGGCTTACAATTCTTATATATCAAAAATTTATGTATTTGCTTTTAATAATAATAAGCCCTCTGCAATAATATTTTTAATTTCAACATTAATTATGGTGTTTTATTTTTATTTGAAGTCATTTTTTTAAGTTGAGTTTAATTGCATGAATTTCATATACCTAGGAAAATGAAAGAATGCAATTAAAAAACCCGCTAATTAATTAAACTAGCGGGTGTAAATTAAACGACTTGTAAATCTTCAGATTCATCATCTTCAGGATTCAACCTGTCCCAATTGTTTTTCTTGCCTTCATTAATAAGTCTTGAGATGGTTGCTTCTGATGTTCCAATTTGAGTAGCTATTTCTTTGCCCATCAAGCCAGCTTTTTTGAGTTCAACAGCTTTTTTGTAGTTATTTACTCTTTCATAATCTATTGGCTTTTCATACAGATTATTATATTCTTCTCTTTCTCCTTTTGAAGTGAATCTGAGATTTTCAGGGTCAAAATACAATACAAAGCTTCTGTCTTTCTGTTCTGCTTTTAAATAATTACCCTTGACGATACAAAGGTGCCTTTTGTCCTTGTTACGTATGTCAGTCCTTAACTCAGCAACAGTTCTCATTTTTGCTTGAAAACCCTGACCTCCGTGTAAATTGTGTTTACTTGGAGCAACAGATTCTCCTCTTTTAACTAGATGATGAAGGAATAATGCAAGGCAGCTATACTGGTCTGCAATTTTCTGCCATTTCTTTAAATATGACCTTGTTTCATTTGAGTTAATTGCATCACCTTCATAAACGTCGCTAAAACAGTCTATAATGATTACATCAACTGGCTCAATTTCAAGAGCCTTTCTAACTTCATCTATTGAGTCCTCGGGGTTAAAAATAAATCGGATTCTTTCTAAACTTTCATCAATTAACCCTTCGGTTTGAATTTTTAGAAGCTCCGCAGTCTTACACATGCTGTCTTCTGTAGATACAAAAATTACTTTGTGGTGAACTGAATTTAATTTAAATCCAAGAAAGTAATCCTCTTCTTGAGATATGGCTATTGCAAAATCTCTAAGTATCATACTTTTTCCCGTGTCAGTTGCGCCAGCTATACAAGCTAGCCCTGTTTTTTCAAATACCCCTTCTAAAAGGCTTTTTTCTTGACTTAAGCTTTCATTTTTAATAAGCTCAAGTGCAGTGTGAATGCTCATTTTTTTTTCATTTTAAAATTGATGAATAGAATCGGCCGATTCATAATTTCAAGAGCAAACCTAAAAGGTGAAAAAGGTGAAAAAAGTGAAACTTTAGCCCATTGAGTATTTATAAAGTTTACAGCTTGTAATTGTTTGATTCAGGTCAATTTCATCAATAGAAAAACAATTAAACAATAAAGGGTATATTTTTAGGTAATCATAAGTAAGTATAGAATGCGGTACAAAAACACGATAAATTTGACCCAAGCATCTTGAGATTTTCCTTTTATTTCCCTTACGAACTCGTATAGGTTCATTTGAATCCAAAATGTTATTTGAAAAGTAATTTTGTAAAATTATCATTGTCTTTTCATAATCTGACTCAATTATGAAGCAATCCTTAATAGTTTCAAATTCGCTTTGAATCATGTCACTATAGTATTGTCCTTTAGATTCTTCTTCAACATAATTTTGATTTGTATCAACTTCTGTCAATTTGCTTGTAAATGTCTCCAAAAAACCATTTCTAATGTGTTCTAAATGATTTATATAGTTAATGACTTCAGAATTTAGTTCAATTTCAGTCGCAGTATTCCATTCGTTTCTCACTGCTTTTTTAAGAACCATTTCAGTCTCAGCTGTCAATGAAGGCGGAAGTAACCAATATTGTTTTTTTAGTTCCTCTATAATTTCAAATACATCAGAAGATGAAATATTTTCATTTTTAAATAGAGAGTATAACTCTGAAGCTTTTATTTTATGATTAAATGGATAATCAAATTGTAATTTAGACTTATAAGTAAAGAAAATTTCTGGCGAAAGCATAAGACATGAAAATGTATGTTTTCCAATAAAATAACCATCAGGGTCAATCGCTAGTCCAAATTGAAGCTGATAAAAAAATGATTCCAGTTTGTTATAAAATTCCATTTCAATTATTTGAAATTAAATTTAATGAATTCATAGCTTCTCCAAGCTTTCTGGTGTCTAGTTTTGCATAATGTCTTTCTGTTATAAGGCTATTAGAATGCCCCATCAGTTCACTAACCACCTTGATTGGCACATTGTGATATAGCAAAATTGAGCCGAATGTTTTACGTGCTATTTTATGTGTAAGTGGTATATCAATCCCAAGAACATCACCTATTTCCTTCAGATAGCTGTTGACCTTCTGGTTGGTGATTCTTGGCAGTATATAGTCGTTTTTAAGCCCTTGTTTTTCAAACTTAACAAGTAAGGCCTGCGCCTTATTTAAGAGCGGAATTTGAATTCTTTTGCCTGTTTTATCCCTAACATAATCAATCCATAAATTACCGTCAACACCTTTCACTAGGTTTGAGGTAGTTAATGACATAGCATCAGCATAATGAAGTCCAGTGTATATACTAAATAAAAACAGCTCTTTTACTCTATTGAGTCTTTCTTGTGAGAGAATGGTTGTCTCTAGCTTTGTTATTTGTTCTTGAGTTAAGAATAGGATTTCCGTTTGAACAGATTTTGATTTATGTCCTAGAAATGGGTCTCTATCTATCCAACCTCTTTCTAGCGAGTATCTAACAATAGACTTAAGCATTTGAATTATCTTATTAATACTGACAGTTTTCATACACTTATGTGCTCTTAAGTAGAGTTCAAGGTCATCTATAAATACTCTGTTGAGTTTATTGAGGTCTATGTCGTTTATTTTAAGCTCAGTTTTTAAGAAGTCTTGAATAGTGTTTGCTAAATATGAAAATTTAATTAAGGTACTCTTTTGATAGTCTTTACCAACTAAGAGCTTCATCTTTTCAAATCGTAATTTATATATTGTCATCAAAGTGGTTGGTTTTTTTTTGCCATTTCCAGTCATTTGATTTTTTATGTCATTAAGTGAGGTCTCTTCATTTGTTTTGATGGATTCGTATACAATGTTCTTAATTTGCTCCTTGAGCTTTTCCAGATTCTTATTAAAAATTGCAGCCTCAATAGAGTTTCCCCTAGCTCGCTGCCTTTTATTATCCCATGCCTCTGGCTTAGTGCTTAAATTAGTACCAAAACGGCAGGTATCATTGGCACTAGACAAATAACAATAAATAGGAATTTCGCCATTTTGCTTCTTTCTAGATGAAAGGGCGACAAAACTAATTTTTACATTCATGACACATTCATTTAATATTTTAATAATGATGTGCTACTATGGCTTAAATCAAATTGGCACTAGGTTTTTTCAGTATGGCACTAGAAATAGCACTTAAGAAAAGCATTTCTTAGGTTTATTTCAAGTATCAAATCAATAAAAAAACCACCTACAACTGAGTAATTGTAAGTGGTTCAATCTAAAAGTGGAGTATATCCGTCAAGTACAGTCCTTTCGGCTGTGGGCCCACCAGGGCATGATCCAGGGACCCCCTGATTATGATTACAGGCGGCAAATCAGCTATTTATAGTAATTGTTTACCCAAGTTTCAAAGGTTGTTTACCCTATACTTTACCTAAAAAGACAAAAAAAGACTGGATCACCCCCTCTTCCAATTATTAATTGAGGGTAAAAAAGATTTTTATGTCAAGTGGACTTAAGGTTTATTTTTTTGTTTACTCTAGTAAAATTAATGTTAAGGGTACAGCACCGCTAATAATGAGGTTAAAGTTTCAGAAGCAGACTGCACAGATTTGTACTGGTTTTTCAATTAGACCTTCAAATTGGCAGTCTGATAAGTACCAGGTAAGAACTTCTGAGAATAATAGTAGCGGTATTAATCAACACATTAAAGATTTACAGTTAAAAGTACATCGTTTGTTTTCTCAAATGTTTCAGAACGATGAGGTGTATTTGCAAAATATTATTGACAATCTTAAAGGAAATGAGCAAGCACCTCTAACATTAAAAGTACTAGTTGAAAAATACAATAATGTTATTAAAGAAAGAGTTGGCGTTGATTATAAAATAGCAACGTACAAAAAGTATAAAATCACAGAGTCTAAAATTTCAGATTATCTACACTTCCTTGGCAAAAAAGATATTAGATTAAAAGAGTTAAATCTAGGCTTTATAGACGGGTTTAATTCCTTTATGAAGCAACATTATGGGAATGATCAAAACACGACCTGTAAGCACCTTAAAATCTTAAAGACATACGTCAAACATGCAGTTAGCTTGGACTATCTTCTCAAGTCTCCATTTGAAAATTTTAAAGTCACTTATAGGCCTAAAGAAAAACCCTATCTTACTCTAGATGAGTTAAAAAGAATAGAGAATAAAAAATTTAATATTCCACGACTTCAGATTGTTAAAGATCTATTTCTAATCCAATGTTATACTGGTTTAAGTTTTTCAGACTTGTATGAATTAAAAGGAGAAAATGTATCAGTTGGAATTGACGGCAATATTTGGATTATTAAAAACAGAATTAAAACCAATGTAAGATCCGCTATCCCATTGCTCCCAAAGGCCATAGAGTTAATAAGCAAGTACAATAAAAATTTTAATGAAAAACCTAAAGAACTGTTATTGCCAGTCTACAAAATTCAGCGTTACAATTCTTATTTAAAAGAAATTGCTGATTTATGTGAAATAACAAAGTCCTTAAGCTCTCATGCAGGCAGGCGTACTTTTGCAAGTACGATTGCATTGGGTAATGGAATTTCAATTGAAAGCATTGCGCAGATGCTTGGTCATAGTAATACTAGAATTACGCATCAATATGCCCGTGTTTCTGATTTGAAAGTCGCAAACGAAATGAAAATGATATCTAATAAATTTACTTAGTATTTTCTTTATTCAAAATCTTTAAATATTTCATTCATAATGTCCTGCCTAGGCTTGTTAGTGTATTTATTATGCGTAAAAACATTTTCTTCTTTCTCTAAAATGAATTTTTCAGTTGTTAATTGACTTAAATCAAATTTGTAATTGCAAAACTTAAGTGGAGAATACTTCCCCCCAAATGATATTAATATCCAAGAAACATTCTCATCATTCTTAATTGCATCTAGGTTAAAAAGAATTATGTCACTTTCAATAACAGGCTCCATGCTATAAAAAACATCTTTTAAATTATGATTATAATATTCGCCCCCGTTCATCTTATATTTATGTACAAACGATAAATCAGTTGATTTTTTAAATTTCCCACCTGTAACTAATCTGTAGTATAGTTTTTCTTCATTTTGGTACGGAGTCCAATTGAAAAAAAAGAGATTATATTTTAGTTGCACATTTCTACTCCCATTGATCATAATTACTTCTAAACTTTCAATCTTGAGATATGCTTCAATTTCTGGGTATTTAATTTTTTTGAATAATGCTTCTATATAATGATGAGGTGCAGGTTTGGTTTGCCCGTCAATTCTCATTAAGTATGTGTTATTTAATTGATGTGGCGCATATTGGCTTTGATCAACCTCAATTATTAATATTGATTTACTATCTTTTGATAAAATTTTAATTCTTATATCTTTAGGAGTTGGAATTATAGAATCAGTTATTTTATTTATAACTTGATCTTTATTAATTGTTTTCTCAGTAAACGTCAATTCTCCGCTTACACTTTTCTTTTTACCTTCTTTATCGTTTGCTTCAATTGGAGCTCCCCAAATAATTATGCCACCACTAGAATTTAACATAGCGCAACATGTTTTTTTTATTTTATCATATCCGTCGTCTAATTCTTTATTTGTTGGTATTGACTTAAATTCTAACTCATCTGTTTCCACCCGTTCAACAGAGAAATACTCCTCAATAGCCTCAAAATCTAATTCGCTTATTGTTTTTCCAAAATGGCTGGTACAGTAATCCATATCAATATTTTTACGATTAATTAATTATTCTAAACTAGTCAAGAATTACATCAAAACGTTCAGTATAATTACTTAATGCCAAATTCTATTTATTATATTAAATTTATTCTTAATTTTATTTAAAACCAAAATACATGTTTTTTAAAAACGCACGCCTTCTAAAAGAAGCTAAAACAGAAATAGAGGGTTTAGAAATTGAAAATGCAGAATTAAAACAGAAGTATGCTAATTTGATTGATCTTGACAAAGAAATAGCATCAAAAGAGGCTGAAATAGGTGCCGCAACTAACAAAATAAATGAACTTAATACTACTTATACTGCTTCATTAGAAACGTTTGAAGCCTTACAAAAAGAAATTGAACTTTATACAGATTCAATTGATATTGGATCTTACGGACTGTACGAGCCTCAATTTGGTTTTGATACTTCTGAAAAATTCAAAAATGCAATTGAGGAAAACTATCATAAACAAAAGTTAGCCATAAAAGAAGATAAAGCTATCATTTGTAATACAGAGTGGACAGTTGCTGGAAGTAAAGCAGAGGGAAAGAAAATGACTACTAGAAATAAGAAGTTAATGCTTTATGCATTTAATGGTGAATGTGATGGGTTGATTTCAAAGGTTAAGTGGAATACTGCAACAAAAATCAAAGAGCGAATTGAAAAGACCTTTAATGATATTAATAAACTTGGCGAAGTTCAAACTACATTCATTACAGAACATTATAAAAATCTTAAACTAGAAGAGTTAGCGTTGACATATGAATATGAGCAAAAGAAGTATGATGAAAAAGAGGAACAAAGACAAATAAGAGAGCAGATGAGAGAGGAGGAAAAGGCACAGAAAGAGCTGGAGAGAGCTCAAAAGGAAGCAGAAGATGAAGAAGCCCGTTTTCAAAAGGCATTGGACAAAGCAAGAAAGGAATTAGGAAGTGCTAGTCAAAATGAGGTAGATGAATTAAACAACCAAATAAGTTCACTAGAAAAGAAATTACAGGAGGCGCACGAGAGAAAAGAAAGGGCTATTTCAATGGCGCAGATGACCAAGGTGGGACATATTTACGTTATTTCAAATATTGGTGCATTTGGAGAAGATGTTGTGAAAATTGGTATGACTAGGCGTTTAGATCCACTAGATAGGGTTAGAGAACTTGGAGATGCTTCTGTTCCTTTTCAATTTGACGTTCATGCTATTATATATTCAGAGAATGCACCGCAGCTGGAAAATGAATTACATAGAAAATTCAATGATCGTCGCCTTAATAGGATCAACAATAGAAAAGAGTTCTTTAAAGCAAGTCTTGAAGAAATAGAAATATTTGTGAAAGAACATGCAGGTGCTGAAATTGAGTTTACCAAAGTTGCAGAAGCAAGGGAATATAGAGAAACACTAATAATCTCTAATCCAATTCAGCAGGTTGAAGAAAAGCAAAAAACTTTCCCTAAGACTCTTTTAAATAACTAATAGGGGGGGGGCTTGCATAGTTAAATAAACATACTGGGGATGTTTGCAGGGAGTAGTACTGGTTTTTGCGTACACGATAATTAATTTGATTATAAAATTCTAATTAAATCAATTAGAGGAATGCTATATTAATAATACTTGGATGCTAGTTTTAATTAAATTAATTAAAACGATTATTTGCTGCAATTAATAATACATCTTCTCTTTTATTCCTGTAAGAAAATAATCATTTTCGTTATACCATTTTTACAGAAACATGTCTCATTTCTTGGATATTTCAATACTAGTCTTAACTTTGCAAAGCATTTTGATAGAGTCGTAATGACTGTCAGCTTGCATCTAACTAGAAAGCATTCGCTTAAACACAGAACACATTTCCCAACTTAGAAGGCAACTAATTTAATCTTGGTTTTTTTCCAATTTTAGCCAGTGGTGTTTTGCAACAAGCCACTTAATAAAATTGAAGAATTGTAGTAACTGACTAGATTTTGTTAACCAATTTTGGCTAGTCAGGTATAGGAATCAATTGTTAATCTCGCTCTGTTTTCGCAGCAACAACGAGTACCTCCAAACAAGGATGTTGAATTGATTAACTCACGCTATTAGTAATTATTTCCTGTAAGAAATAACGAGGGGACGTGGAGCTACAGATTTCTTGAGCAGAAAATTTGCAAATTTTTCAGTTTTCTGCACCCACCAATGGTTTTCGTACAACTTTCAAGGGTTTCTCTGGTATTTCTTCTCTTGTAGTGTGGTATTAAAACCCTTTTGGAGGGGAAAGCTGCCCTTATGCGAATAAAAAAAGTAAAATTATGATAGATGAATTTAGCAATTGGAAGACAATTGAGGGCTTTGGTAATAAGTATATTATCAATTCAAGCGGTGTTGTGGTTAGCCTGCACATAAGCACAAAACCAAAGGTTATCACACAAAGGGTTGACAGGGCTGGATATTTGACTATTACATTGAGTTTTAGAGGGGTATCAAGCACTAGGTTTGTTCATAGGCTAGTAGCTGCGGCTTTTATTCCTAATCACTTGAGCAAGTTAGAGGTTAATCATAGAAACGGAATTAAAACAGATAACAGGGTTAAGAATTTAGAGTGGGTTACTCATTCTGAGAATGTACAACACGCCCACAATTTGAGATTAATCCCAAGAACTGGCGGCACAAAAATAATTGACAAGTGCAGTGGTGAACTATATTCAAGCATTAGGGAGGCAAGTCTAAAGACAGGAATTAGATACTCGTCTTTAAGAGGGTATTTGAATGGTCATAGAAGAAATAAAACCTGCTTGAATTATGAATAAAGTAGAAGTATTGACTAAATTTGTACCAGCTCTTTATTGTTTACCTAGAAAAAGTGTACGGTTACCCTGAGGTTACCTATTCCAAGAAACAAAAAAGCTTGCAAACATTACTGCTTACAAGCTTTTAATTCTATTGAGTGGGCCCACCAGGGCATGATCCTGGGACCCCCTGATTATGAGAACCGAAAATCAATGTTTCTTATTGTCTCATCGTGTTTTTTTGGTTGTAGTAGTGTCTCATTGTAGTTCATTTTATCTATTGTGTATAGTAAACCCGGCGTGATGACCCGGCGTGATTTAGAGTATGTGTTTGTTGATGTCGTTTGTCTTCTCAATTGTAATTCCGGCCAGGTAATGTTCGGTGATGATGGAGTTGGAGTGTCCTAACATTTCACCGATGTCCTCTTTGGATACACCGTTACGGTATAGTGTTGTGGCATAACAATCTCTCGCAGTTTCCGTCCGTAGTGGAACTGACAGATTTAGTTTACTTGAAATCTCACGCAGGTGTTTGTTGTAAATCCCCTTCAACTTTTCACACTTGTTGGTTATCGTGTTTTCGTTAGACCCTTCCTTCAACTGACCAAGTATGTATGGACTACTGTTGTCTCCAATGTTTTCCAACAAGACCTTAATACCGTTAGTGATTGGAGATTTGATTGGTTTAATGTTGTTCTTTCTGGTTTTTCTTGTTTTCCTTCGGTAGAACACAAAGTATTCACCTTTCATGTTGTCCCATCTCATATTGAGAAGGTCAATAAAGTTTATACCATTACAACGGTAAAGGAACAACCAAATATCACGGGCGTATTTTTGTTCGGGACTATCAAACTCCTTGAGGTCTACAATTTTTTGTATCTCCTCCGCACGCATTACCATTTTGGTTGGGAAATACGAACCAATCGTATACCCGCCATTACCATAAGGATACTGATAAGTGGCTGGCAGTATCTTTAATGTGTTTGTGGCGTAGTTTATCAATTTCCTTATATCTCTATTGTAGGATTGAAGTGTTGCTGGACTGATTAAACCTTCCTTACTATTTTTTAATCCTTCAAGGAACGATGGCGTTATATCTAAAATCGTCAACTCCGCTTGGTAGGTGTTAAATACATTTACCGATGTCCTCAAATGACTTTTGTATTTAACACTACGACCGCTGGTATTATCAATGTAGTGATTACAAATGTCGGTCAACACCAATGAATTGAAAGGTTGATTATTTACTACCTCACCATTATTCTTGTAGAGTTTTACGAACTCGTCCCTTGTGTAGTTATCTCCAAGTATAGACAATATTTTTTCGCAACGAGTAATATGTGTTCTACACCTCTCCCTAAATTCGATGGATTGAGTATCCAATGATTTTTTTACGAACACCAATTCAAATTGTTGTTTAGTTAATTTAACATACTTGTTCGTTGTCCTGTCCTGACTAATTTGTAAATAGATGGTGTCGTGTTTAATGTTGGCACGCACGCACAATGGATACTTGTAATCGTCAGTTTTGTTTTTCTTACCTCGTTGGTCTAAATAGAAAATGAATTTCCCCATATTTTTGTTTTTTGTTTATACTCCTTCAATGGTTGGTAAATCATTACCGCCTCCATATCCTCTCAACCAATTGTCTATGTCGGCTGGATAAAATAATCGTCTCTTACCAACAGTTATTGATGGTATGGTATTGTTTTTTATGTGTCTGTAAATCGTGGCACGTGATAGGGTCGTGTATTCACATAGTCCCTTGATGTCTAAAAATCTCATAATGTATAATGTTCTACTACGGTTTATTATACTACATAATATAACAAATGAAACCTGTAAAACGAAATCCACGACCATATTTTTTTGTAATGATACACACGCAAACGACTAACTGGCGCCAGTTTCAGGAACTCTTTACTTTTTTTCCACTCACTGATATATTTATTAAAAGACACATCAAGGAATTAAACACCTCTTACCCTTTCTGTGTCCTGAATAAACTAATACAACACTATACCGATGAAAAGAACATCTACATCAACACTTAATGGAAGAGACCTACAACAACTACCCTTTGACCTAATGATTACTTACAGACCGACACGATATATAAAGTTTGATAGTATGGAGAACGAGGTAAAGTATATAACCAGTGGAATTGAATACGACTACCTATACTACTCTTGGGAGAGGGATAGACAGACAAACAAATACCACACCCACATACTAATAAAGACAACACAGGACAAGGAACAAATGAACCAATCTATCTACAAAAGATTACAGGGTGATAAGAATACCAACAACATTAGAACAGGTTTAAGAGATGGGGTGGTGAAGACACAGAAGGAGTATGTAAACCCACTTACACATGACCGACAGGTGTTGTTAAAAGAACAGAAAGTGGAAATAGAATTCACGGAGATGTTCGGTCGTTCAGGTAGAGTATACATTGAACCAGTGATAGAAAATCCAGGTGTATCTTACTACACAACGAAATCTACATCACGAGGTCTCACGATGGGTTATTTACAACATGGTATGTGAGGTATCAGGACCCCACTGGAGGTGTAGGTGGAGTATCCCCTCTTAAATAAGACCCCTGGGTCCCTCCGTAGATGTCTACGATACTCCGGTGGAAATCCAGTGGTGTTTTAAGAACCACTACACTCACCTGATTACAATTTACCTCACACTTTCACTACTTACGATTACACACCTGTATTGGTGTTCTAAACACTAATACGACCATATACACCACATAAACACTATACCCTGTGTGAAACGAGGAGGTTGAATATTTTTTCACACACTTACTCATCTACTTTCTATTGTGGTAGTATTTATAGTATATGAATACATTAGAACTAACACCGGTAAAATATACACTTGGTAGTGTATACACCGACAACGATTTAGTAGATACACACCATATATCTAACATGATAATGGATAGGGTGAATAAACAGACCACTATTTTAGCTGGTCATCACATCTACTCACTTACTCTTTCAATTACCCCGACAAGGACTGACTATCACACATTTTCACTGGACGACCTAAACGATGTATCAAGGAGGTTAACAAATGGTATGTCCTCACTTGGTATGGTTTCCAACAGGTCTTTTTGGAACCAGTATTTTTTTTGTGGTGTTCGGACGACAAGTATAAGTGATGGTGGTGAAAATGTATACCCCACATTTTCCTTGAACTATGTGTTGTGTGGTCGTGAGGATAATTTAGATGTGAAACTGATTAAACAACTAACACTCCGTATCAAGATGATTGACCCACGATTGAAATTTGATTTTCAATACATCGGTCATTTCACTCCCGAATTGTTTGGCGCCAGTATCAACTACCAAACAGATGTTGACTACAATAATCCCACACTCCAAAAACTTGGAGAGAAGGTGATTGACGAGATATTCCATAACCAATTCCAACGACCACGATTTTTGGGTGGTCTTTACAAATTAAACCCTACTACGATATGAAAATTATACTAACAGAGACACAGGTAAAAAAATTAGTTGACGCATTGACGCAACAGGAACTAACAGACACCATAAAAGACCCAAAGGATTACATACTCATCAAAAAAAAGAACAATGGAAAGAGATACTCTACACATAGACCTTATTGATTGGATACAGAATTACCACCCCGAACTCACGCAGTCAAAAATTGTGATGATAAGGGGTATTTTAGACGAACTCCACATCAACGAGGAGGACGAAATCGTCATCACAGGGGATTATAAATCGTGGGGTTTTCTGTGTTCTTACCTGGTTGAGAAATCACGCACGCATTTGGACTAATTTACCCAGAAACAGATGTTTATGACTAAAAAAATCTCATAATATACTGGTAATCAATTTATATAATGTATATTTGTAATATAATATATGATATGAAAAAGATAATTTCTTACCTCCGCTGTTCAACCACGCACCAATTAGAGACCCACTCAATTTCACACCAACGATTGAAAATTGACCTGTATTGTAAGTTCCACAACCTACAACTGGTAGATGAAATTGTAGACGAGGGGGTATCTGGTAAGTCCACCAAAAGAGAAGGGTATGGTAGATTGATTGAGATGGTGAAAAATAAAGAGTGTGATGGTGTAGTGGTATATTCCTTATCAAGATATTCAAGATGTGTTGTTGATACCTTGTCATCAATTCAGTTGATGAACGATAACGGAATTACCTTCCATAGTTTAAGTGAGAACATAGATACATCATCACCCAATGGAAGATTTTTTCTTACAATCCTATCCTCACTATCACAATTAGAACGAGAGATTACATCATCAAGAGTAAAGGATACACTCAATGGATTAAAAATTACTAATAAACCATACTCCAATGATATGTATGGGTATGATAAAGTAGATGGTTGTTTGGTTGTGAACGATAACGAACAAAAGATGATAACGAAGATTATTAAACTCCATAAAAAAGGGTTCACTATTCAAGAAATAGTAAAGTATGTTAATAGTAAAGGTTTCAAAACTAAAAGAGGTGGTAAAAGATTCTACTATAATACAATCAAAGTAATTCTTGACACCAGGTATTCTGTATGATATGGGTTATTGAACATTTATTGTGAATTCTTTTCTCTTTGCATAATCTTCATAAAATCCCCATCCTAAACCAATTACAACACCTTTTTCAAAAATAATTGGGGTTAATTCATCTTTCCTGATAGACCCATCTTTACTTTTAATATCTGTATAATACCATAAAATTTCACTTACAGTTGAATCTTTACCAACCTTTAAATCTCTACTATAAGGGTTACTTAAAGTTCCGCTTTTTGTGTATTTATTAAAGCCAGGTTTATACCAATCGTATTCATAGTATTGATAAACCTTAACACCTCCCATGACATCAATTACTTGATTTTTAGAATCTCCTATATTCACCTTCATAAGATTTGTTTGATTTAATGAACGGAAATCTTCTAATTTTGGTTTTTTGGGAAGTGTTTGTGAATTCAAATTATTAAATAGAAATAATTGAATTAGGATTATTAAGAAAATGTTTTTCATGTAAAATATTTAATTATTTAAGTTAATTCTTGAATGTAATTTAAGAGTTCTCCTCTACTTTTAAAGTAGAGATTTTCATCAAATTTAAAACGGTTGTTAATTAGTTGGGATATTTTTTTTATTTCACTTTCGTTAAAATCACTTTCGTTAATTCCATACATTAGTTTAAGAGAGGTTATATAATTTTCCTTAATTGACCTAAACAATAGTATATAATTGTTTTCATCTTCTATTAGATAAACATTTATACCATCTATCTTAAAAACGTTGACATCAAACATCTTGTAAGGTAATTAAATAATATTACCCGGCGTGGAAACCGGCGTAAAAAAGGAACCACCTACAAGTGTTTTTGTAAGTGGTTCATTATTAGGGTTTTTCCCTGTGGGCCCACCAGGGCATGATCCTGGGACCCCCTGATTATGAGTCAGGTGCTCTAACCAACTGAGCTATAGGCCCGCATCTTTCGATGTAGGCGGCAAAAATACTAAAATTTGCCTATCAAAAGAGCGCATTTAACTTAATATTTTAACCTTTTTTACAGCTATCTACCCTTTTTTTCAGCTATTTTTGCGGCATGAAGAAAGTAATTTTATCCCTTATTTCATTGACAGTCTTAGGTTTTGCTGCAAAAGCGCAAACTTCAAGTACTAGTGGAAGCTCTAAAATAGACTTAACAGGACGCGCGTCTGACCATTTAATGTTCCAAATTGGAACAGATACTTGGACTGGTGCTCCAGACAGTGTAAAATTAGGTGGCGGTACTAGCCGACATTTTAATGTGTACTTCATGTACGACAAACCTTTTAAATCCAATCAACATTTTAGTGTTGCCTATGGTGCAGGTATTGGTACAAGTAATATATTTTTCGACAATCATACGAATGTAGATTTAAAATCTGGTGCTGCAACTTTACCATTTAGACATATCGATTCTATTTCAAATCATTTCTCTAAAGTTAAATTAGCTGAAATTTATTTACATGCGCCTTTGGAGTTAAGATATTATAGCGATCCAAAAAATCCTGGTAAGTCTTGGAAAGCTGCAGCGGGTGTTAAAGTGGGCATCTTAATGAAAGCATATACTAAATCAAAAAACTTAGTGGACAGAAGTGGAAATTCAGTGTATGGAAAAACATATGTTGAAAAAGAAATCAACAAAAGATTTTTAAATGCAACCGATATTAGTTTAACAGGAAGAGTGGGATATGGTTTATTGTCTTTAGACGCTGCTTATTTAGTGAACGGTGTTTTACGTGATGGCTATGGTCCTAAGATGAATCGATTCTCGGTAGGTATTACTATTAGCGGGTTATAATACAAATTAAAAAAACATTCTAAACCCTCTTCAATGAGGGTTTTTTTATAAACGAACTTATTTTGATCGAGAAAAAACAAATAATAAAAGAAGAAGAGAAGGCCGTGCTGGTGGGTGTTATTCAAAAGGACAATACCGAGGAGCAGGTGAACGAGTATCTGGACGAGCTTGCTTTTTTAGCAGAGACGGCCGGTGCCATCACTATTAAAAAATTTAAGCAAAGGTTGCCGCATCCAGACAGTAGAACTTTTGTGGGTAAGGGAAAGTTAGAAGAAATTAAACAATATGTAATCGCTAAGGACATTGACCTGGTTGTGTTTGACGATGAACTAACCGGTTCTCAAATACAGAATATTGAAAAGGAATTAGGCGCGAGAGTATTGGATAGAAGTGATTTGATATTAGACATTTTCGCAAGAAGAGCGCGTACAGCGCAGTCAAAAGTGCAGGTAGAACTTGCACAATACCAATACATCTTACCAAGACTTAAAGGTATGTGGACGCATTTGGAAAGACAAGGAGCGGGTATTGGTTCAAGAGGTCCGGGTGAAACAGAAATTGAAACAGATAGACGTATTGTTAAAGATAAAATTTCTTTGCTGCGCAAAAGACTAGAGGAAATTGATAAGCAAGCGTTCACGCAAAGAAAAGATAGAGGTGAATTTATACGTGTTGCTTTAGTGGGTTATACCAATGTAGGCAAGAGCACAATTATGAATTTAATTAGTAAGAGTGAGGTGTTTGCAGAGAATAAATTATTTGCCACTTTGGACACGACTACTAGAAAAGTGGTTTTTGAAAATACCCCTTTCTTATTAAGTGACACGGTTGGATTTATCAGAAAGCTACCGCATCATTTGGTGGAGAGTTTTAAAAGCACACTAGACGAGGTAAGAGAAGCAGATGTATTATTACATGTAGTGGATATTTCTCACGCACAGTTCGAAGATCAAATTGGAGTAGTAAATAAAACACTACAGGAATTAAAAGCTTTTGAAAAACCTATCCTTACTATTTTTAATAAAATGGATTTGTATCAACAGAAATATTTTGACGAGTGGTTGGACGACGAAGTGAAACAGGATCTGCTTTTAGAACTAAAAGAAAAATGGAGCTTAGCTACTAATAATAATTGTGTTTTTGTTTCAGCTATTGAAAAACAAAATATAGAGGAGTTAAGAACCATCATTCTACATAAAGTAAGAGACGAGTATCAAATTAAATATCCTTACAAAACTGTTTTCTTTACCTAAAGCATTTTAGTATGAACTGGGTATTAGTTACAGACGCACCATTGACCTTAGACTGGCCAGACAATAATATGCTAGAATTAGAGGCAGACGGTCGCAAATTCACACTCGCTAAATGGGAGGAAGGGTATTTTGCTTTTGCTAGTAAGTGTCCGCATGCAAGTGGAAGAATGGCTGCTGGCTATATAAATCCACTTGGACAGGTAGTTTGTCCCTTGCACAGATACGCTTTTGACATGAAAAATGGCCGAAATACCAGCGGCGAGGGTTATTTTCTGAAGACATACCCCATTGAAATGTGCCCAGAAGGAATTTTTATTGGTTTTAAGCGTAATTCTTTGTTTTAATGTTTTGTTTTTAAGTAAAATTTATTATTTTTGCCACCCTTAAAAGGAACACTCCTCCTTAGCTCAGTTGGTTAGAGCACATCACTGTTAATGATGGGGTCCTCCGTTCAAGTCGGAGAGGGGGAGCCATAGTAGACAGGAGGTCATTTTCGACCTCCTTTTTATTTTTAGACCCTTCTAACTCTTTGATTATCATAAGTAAAATTGATACAGGTTGTGAAAAGGGGGTTGTTGCAACTCGTCCATTTTCCAAAGTCATTTTTTCGGAGAAAATACAACTTAATACCTTTTTCTTGGTTCTACCATCAGCATTACGGAAGAATGGTACTAAGTTCTCCAACATAGGTACCTGTTTGGTAATGTAGTTCTTATAGGTACTACCAACCTTCAATACATTACTAAGGTTTGACTCGGCTATTACAATGTCTCTTTCAACACCTGCTTTGAGGTCGTTATAGTCTTGTGGTGTAATGTCGTTGTCTAAAAATCTCTCCTGTAAAGTGGATTTGCGTGACTTAAATTTCGCTACTTCCTTCTGTAGCTTTTCTATTTCAACCTTACGTTGAAAGTCCTCACGATCAAATATTTTTTCAAGTATTTTACGGTAGAGGTTAAGTGACTGTGCAGAAAACTGTATTGTTTCTAATACACCTTCAACACTTTTATGAACAGTTGAAATTCTATGTCGTTGCTTACAAAGGCTAGTAGGACAGATGTAGTAATGATGAATTTTTTTATTAGCACTCTGAGCACCGTATGCAGATAAAGGTTTATTATGAACAGGGCACACTAAAAATCCTTTCAATGGGTATAGGTCAGACTTATCATCATGGAACTTCATTTTTCTTTTACGTCCATTAAGGACTTCGTTTGCTCTGTAATAAATTTCTTGACTAATTAATGGTGCATGAAGTCCTTGACTTAATTGTGATGGTTCTTTCTTCCATTCCTTCACGTAGATTTTCCCCATGTAAGCGGGATTGCGTATCAAGTCGAGAAAGGTTTGTTTGTGCATCTTCATTCCTTGCTGATTAATCCATCGTCTAATTTCATCGGCAGCAAAACCTCCACTAGCCATTTTCTCAAAGGCTTCAATTATTATTGGTGCGTCTTTATTTGGTTTCAATGTTGATTTGTCGCCATCACGGTAATTAGAATAACCTCTTGGTGCGGAACCTGTCCAACAACCTTCTACTTGAGCACGTCTCATTCCTTCGGTTGTGCGAATAGAGTTCTTATCATTTTCAATCTCAGGTAATGTTAGGTATAAGGAAAGTAGAACCTTATTATCGGGATTGCTGAAATCAATATGCTGCTCAACGGTACCAACACCAACTCCTAATTTCTCCAATTCCTTAATGGTAGTTAAAGCATCATACTGATTTCTTGAAAAGCGATCCCATCTTAGACACAGCACTTGGTCTACTGACTTCTTGTGCTTCTTAAT
>CANGDH010000001.1 GCA_947452555.1 Bacteroidota bacterium | reverse complement strand
TTACCTCTGCGTTCAACGCCGATTTCGATGGTGACCAAATGGCGGTGCACGTTCCATTAAGCCATGCGGCTATTTTGGAAGCACAGTTATTGATGTTGTCTTCTCACAACATTTTGAACCCACAGAATGGTACGCCAATCACACTTCCTTCTCAGGACATGGTGTTAGGTTTATACTACATTACTAAGGGTAAAAAATCAATGGGTGATTTAGTCGTAAGAGGAGAGGGCAAAGCTTTCTACAATTTAGACGAGGTTATCATTGCATACAACGAAGACGTTATTGACTTACACGCTAATATTAGAGTGAAAACAAATATCCGCGAAGGCGGTGTATTGGTTAATAAGTTAATTGAAACTACAGTAGGTCGTGTGTTATTCAACCAACATACTCCAGGTCCAGTAGGGTTTGTAAACCAATTGTTGACTAAAAAATCTTTAAGAGATATCATTGGTGATATTATTAAAATCACTGACGTCCCTACAACTGCAAAGTTCTTGGATGATATCAAAACTTTAGGATTTAAAATGGCCTTCCGTGGTGGTTTATCATTCAACGTAAATGACTTGGTTGTTCCTGAAACAAGACAAGCTTTATTGGATGGTGCTAAAATTGAAGTAGAAGAAGTTTGGGAAAACTATAATATGGGTCTTATTACGAATAACGAGCGTTACAACCAGGTGATTGATATCTGGGGTCGTGTAGATACTCGTATTACAGACACTTTGATCCGTGAGATGGCTATTGATAAACAAGGTTTCAACTCAGTTTACATGATGTTGGATTCAGGTGCAAGAGGTAGTAAAACACAGGTTAAGCAGTTAGTAGGTATTCGTGGTTTGATGGCTAAACCTCGTAAGAGTGGTAGTTCAGGAGCTGAGGTTATTGAAAATCCAATCTTATCAAACTTTAAAGGTGGATTGAACGTCCTAGATTATTTCATCTCTACGCACGGTGCTCGTAAGGGTCTTGCGGATACAGCCTTGAAAACAGCGGATGCGGGTTACTTAACTCGTCGTTTGGTGGACGTTTCTCAAGACGTTGTTATCTCTGAAGAAGATTGTGGAACATTACGTGGTACTGCAACAAGTGCATTGAAAGATAACGAAGATGTTATTGAACCATTAGCTGACAGAATTGAAGGACGTACATCTTGTCATGATGTATTTAATCCAATTACGAACGAATTATTACAAGCAGCTGGTGAAGAAATTTCAATTGACGCAGCTCGTTTAATGGAAGATGCTGGTATTGAAACGGTTGAAATCCGTTCGGTATTAACATGCGAAAGTAAGCGTGGTGTTTGTGTTAAATGTTATGGAAGAAACTTAGCTACAGGATATATTACACAAAGAGGAGATGCAGTGGGTATTATTGCTGCACAATCAATTGGAGAGCCAGGTACACAGTTGACATTACGTACTTTCCACGTGGGTGGTGTTGCGGGATCATCTTCTGTTGAATCTAACTTGGTTGCTAAATTTGATGGTACTATCCAATTTGATGGTTTACGTACTGTTGACACCATCAACAATGACGGAAACAAAGTGAAAGTGGTTATTGGCCGTACAGGTGAAGTAAGAATTATGGATGTTAAAAATGACCGTTTATTAATTACAAACAACGTTCCTTATGGTGCATTACTTTCTGTAAAAGATGGTACGCAAATTAAGAAAGGTGAAGTGATTTGTACATGGGATCCATTTAACAACGTTATTGTTGCTGAGCAAAATGGTACAATTAAATTTGACAATATTTCTGAAGGCTTTACCTACCGTGACGAAGCGGATGAGCAAACTGGTCACCGTGAGAAAGTGGTTATTGAATCTAAGGATAAAACAAAGATTCCAACCATCGTATTAGAAGGTGTGAAGGACAATAAGATGTACAACTTACCAGTTGGATCACATATCGTTATCGAAGAAGGTATTGAAGTTAAAGCTGGACACGTATTAGTTAAGATTCCAAGAGTGTTAGGAAAATTAAGAGATATCACAGGAGGTTTGCCACGTGTAACTGAATTATTCGAAGCAAGAAATCCAGGTAACCCTGCGATAGTTTGTGAGATTGATGGAGTTGTTGGATTTGGTAATATCAAGCGTGGTAATAGAGAAATCATCGTTGAGTCTAAAGACGGAATGGTGAAGAAATACTTAGTTCCATTAACGCGTCAAATCTTGGTTCAAGATAGTGATTTCGTAAAAGCGGGGTCTCCTTTATCAGACGGTCAAATTGCACCTGCTGATATCTTAGCAATCAGAGGACCACATGCTGTACAAGAATATGTTGTAAATGAAATTCAAGAGGTCTATCGTTTACAAGGTGTAAAAATCAATGACAAACACATCGAAGTTATTGTTCGTCAAATGATGAAGAAAGTTGAAATTGTAGACGCTGGTGACACTAAGTTCTTAGAAGAAGATTTAGAAGATCGTTTTGACTTCATTGAGGAAAACGACAGAATCTATGATAAGAAAGTAGTAACTGAAGCAGGAGAAAGCACAAAGTTTAAGGCTGGACAAATTGTAACTGTACGTGAATTAAGAGAAGAGAACTCTATCTTAAAACGTGCAGACAAAAAAGTGGTAGAAGTTCGCGATGCGAAGCCTGCTACAGCTCGTCCAGTATTATTAGGTATTACTAAAGCATCTTTAGGAGTACAAAGCTGGATTTCTGCTGCATCATTCCAAGAAACAACGAAAGTATTAAGTCAAGCTGCAATTCAAGGCAAGGTAGACATGATGCTTGGATTGAAAGAGAATGTAATCACTGGCCATTTAATTCCTGCAGGTACCGGTCAAAAAGAGTTTGAGAAATTGATCGTAGGAAGCAAGGAAGAATATGAAGTTCTAGCAACGACTCGCGAAGCGATGAGCTTTGATGAGGAAGAATAATCGTTAATTCACATATTTTGTTAAAAAGCAGGAAGTAGTAATATTTCCTGCTTTTTACTTTTATAGGTAAGTGTTTTTCCTTATTTTTATTAAAATTAGTAATTCAAATGAAATCAAATTCTTGGATCTTAAATAGCGTTTTCGCAGTTGCCATCATTGCATTGTTTGTATTACATTTTAATAGTAATTCAACTCCTGTAAGAACGGCAGCATCAAATGCAGGTGGTGTTAAAATTGCCTATTTTGAAATTGATTCAATTCAAAATAACTATAGCTTTTTCAAAGATGTAAAATCTGCTTTACAAGCTAAGGATGTAGAAAATGCTAAGCAATTAACTTCTTTAAAGAATGCATTTGCAATAAAGTATCAAGACTTGCAAAAAAATGGTCAATACCTTTCACAAGCAGAAGTCGGAAGTAGACAACAAGAATTAGCACAATTAGAAAAAAATTATACAAATAAGGAGCAACAATTAGCTGCTGAATTACAAGAAGAATCTTTTAAAAGATTACAAGAAGTAAAAAAGAAAATCGAATCATTTTTAGATGTGTATAATAAAAATAAAGAGTTCGCTTATATCTTTTCAAGCAATCCTGACCTAATGTATTATAAGGATACTGCGTATGATATTACGTCGGATATTGTAAAGGGGCTGAACGCAGAGTATAAATCCAAAAATTAGTCTTATCTTATAATCCTCTCCACACAAACGGGGGGGATTTTTTTTAATCCATTTATTTAGAAACAAATATGTCTACAACAGAAACTTCCGAATTCAAACCAAGATTAGGTGCTTTAGATGCTACGATGATTGTAGCAGGTAGTATGATTGGGTCAGGTATTTTTATTGTAAGTGCAGACATTACTAGAAATATAGGTGCTGCAGGATGGTTAATTGTAGCTTGGTTATTGACAGGCTTTATGACCATTGCAGCTGCATTGAGTTATGGGGAGTTAAGTGCAATGTATCCTAAAGCAGGTGGACAATATGTATACTTACAAAAAGCATATAATCCATTAATAGGATTTCTATATGGATGGAGTTTTTTCTCGGTGATACAAACTGCAACCATCGCCGCAGTGGCTGTTGCATTTAGTAAATTTACTGCTTATTTAATTCCTTCAGTAGGTGAGGCAAATATTATTGCTGATTTAGGATTTATAAAAATTTCTGCAGCACAGGCTTTAGCCATTTTCTTAATTGTGTTTTTAACCTATACCAATACAAGAGGAGTTAAAGAAGGTAAGATGATTCAGAATACTTTTACATTTACTAAATTAATTTCCTTATTTGGATTAGTGATAGTTGGATTTTTATTTACAAAACATAGTTACTGGAATGAAAATTGGATGAATGCATTCAGTGCTCAAACAAATGTTGTCAATACTGCCTTAGACGGAACAATTACAAATAGTTGGATGCCAGTTAGCGGGACAGCTTTAATTGGCCTAATGTCGGCTGCCATGGTGGGTTCTATATTTAGTAGTGACTCTTGGAATTCTGTAACATTCATTGCAGGGGAAATTAAGAACCCACAACGTAATATTGGATTAAGTTTATTTCTAGGAACTTCTATAGTAACACTAATTTATATTAGTACTAATTTAATGTACTTGCATGTACTTCCTTTGCATGATATTGCTTTTGCAGAAAATGATCGTGTAGCAATTGTTGCGGCAAATAAAGTAATGGGTAATATTGGAACCATTGTTATTGCAGTGATGATTATGATTTCTACTTTTGGATGTAATAATGGATTAATATTAACGGGGTCAAGAGTATATTATACCATGGCTAAGGACGGCTTGTTTTTCAAAAAAACAGGAGAATTAAATAAAAACGAAGTACCAGCCTATGGATTATGGATACAAGCTTTAGTTGCTTCTATTTTATGTTTAAGCGGAAAGTATGGTGATTTATTAACTATGGTGTCCTTTGTAGGGGTTATGTTTTATATACTTACTATTTTAGGTATATTCATTTTAAGAAAAAAAGAACCCAATTTGCCACGTCCATATAAAGCATTTGGATATCCGGTATTACCAATTGTCTACATAGTAATGGCTTCCGTATTTTGTGTTGGTTTAGTATATGCACAACCTAAGTATTCGTTATGGGGTTTGGGAATTACTTTATTGGGCTTACCTTTGTATTATATCGCATTGCGTAATAAAAAATCATAGGGTTCATGATGCAGGAAAAAGATTTTAAAGCTTTATTTGACGGGTTTAACCAAACAAAAATTGGAGTCATAGGAGATATCATGTTGGATACCTATTGGTGGGGAGGAGTAGACCGTATTTCCCCAGAAGCACCTGTGCCAATAGTCTCTTTGCAACGTAAGGAAACAAGGGTTGGGGGTGCAGCTAATGTAGCGCTTAATTTAAGAGCTCTAGGTGCTCCAACTACCTTATTTGCTATCATTGGGAAGGACTCGGAAGGCGAGGAGCTTAATGGGCTTCTAAAAGCCGAAGGAATTCACACTCAATATATTTGTTCAAGCGAGACAAGAGTAACCACTAATAAAATTAGAATCATGGGGCGCAATCAGCAAATGATGCGTTTGGACCATGAACATATCAATGATATTACAGCATCAGAGGAACAGGCGTTATTAAAAAGCTTTTATAGTTATGTGGATACTGAAAAACCTTCTCTTATCATTTTAGAAGATTATAATAAAGGCGTTTTAACTTCACGTGTTATTGAATCTGTATTAGCTTATTGTAATGAGAAGGGAATCCCAACTGCTGTAGACCCTAAGCAGAAGAACTTTTTGGCTTATAAAGGATGTACCATATTTAAGCCAAATCTTAAAGAAGTGAAGGAAGGATTAAAAATCGAGATAGGTGCTGTGAATTTGGATAATATGAATAAAGTACATGCTGCATTACTACAAAGTTTAGGGCATGAAATTTCTTTCATCACATTGTCTGAACATGGAGTTTACTTTGGGTCTGATTCTAGTCAAAATTTAATTCCTACTCATATCAGAAATATTGCAGACGTGAGTGGTGCAGGAGATACGGTAATTGCAGTGGCTTCTTTGGTTTATGCCTATTCGAAAAATATGTTATTAGCTGCCGAAATTGCAAATATCGCAGGAGGATTGGTTTGTGAATTAGTGGGTACTGCACCCATTGAGTTAGCAAGTTTAAAAGCGGAAGTGAAAAAGTTATTGGTGAAATAGCAATAAAAATATAAAGTATGTATTCAAATAAAATAGCCATCATCGTAGCTGGAGGTACAGGTCAAAGAATGGGGTCGGTAGTTCCAAAGCAATTTTTAGAAATTCAAGGGAAAGCTATTTTATTGCATACTATTGACCAGTTTACAGCTGCATTTTCTGATATTGAACTAGTGATAGTTTTGCCACAGGGATATATACAAGAGGGACAAGATTTACTAAAACAAAATGGCTATAATAAAAACGTACAGTTAGTGGCGGGTGGAGAAACTCGATTTCAGTCTGTGAAAAATGGATTAACAAAAGTTACTAAAGAAGCTATCGTATTTGTGCATGATGCAGTGAGATGTTTATTGACGCCTGCACTTATTCAAAGATGTTACCAGCAAGCCGTGGAAAAAGGATCTGCTATACCAGCAGTAAGCGCTACAGATACAGTAAGATTAATACAAGGAAAAGGACATGTTTTATTAGATAGAGAGAATGTGATGTTGATTCAAACTCCTCAAACTTTTCAATCAGCGCTGTTATTGTCTGCTTTTAAACAGGATTATATTCCCGAATTCACAGATGAAGCTAATGTGGTAGAAGCAAGCGGTAAAGCAGTATACTTAGTAGACGGCGAGTTTGAAAATATAAAAATCACCAGACCTTTAGACTTAGCAATAGCAGAATATATTTTAGCAAAAAGGTTTGCTTAAAAAATAGTCAATTTTAATTGCTCTATAAAGCAGTTTTCAATACTAAACTAAAATATTATTGATACTAAATTGTAATATTATTGATACTAGATTGTAATATTAATAATATTAGATTAATTCCCTTGATTAATAGAAGAAGTAGACTTGCTGATTTTCTCTAAAATTTGATGCGCTACTTCCATTGCTAAAAATCCATCAATCTCACTTACAACGGTGGGTTCATCATGGATTATAGCATTTACAAAGCTTTTTAATTCAGCCAAAATAGCGTTACCGTCCTCTATCACTGGATTGGTAATGGAGATGGTTTTAGTGCCTTGGTGTGTTTCAATATCGAAAGAGAAAGCGTCATCCACTTCGTCTGGCTTTTTCAATTTAATAATTTCAGTATTTTTCTCTAAAAAATCAATTCCAATATAAGCATCTTTTTGAAACAGTCTAATTTTTCTCATTTTCTTCATACTAATTCTACTGCTAGTTAAATTTGCAACACATCCATTATGGAATTCAATTCTAACGTTAGCAATATCAGGAGTGTCCGTTAATACAGCTACGCCGCTAGCAGATATATTTTTTACAGTACTTTTTACAATACTTAAAATGATATCAATATCATGAATCATTAAATCAAAAATGACACTTACTTCAGTGCCTCTTGGATTGAATTGTGCTAAGCGATGAACTTCAATGAATAATGGGTTTATATTCATGTTTTTTAGAGCCGTATAGGCAGGATTGAATCGTTCAACATGTCCAACTTGCAATTTGATATTCGCTTCCTTTACCATATTCATAATAGCCTTACCTTCTTCAATGGTATTAGCCATTGGTTTTTCAACAAAAACATGTTTGCCTAATTTTATGGCTGTTTCGCAAACAGGGAAATGTAAATGAGTAGGAGTAACAACGTCAATAATATCACAAGCAGCAATGAGCGCATCTTCATCCATATATCTTTTGAGACCATAATTGGCTTCAACTTCCTTTGCATTGTCATTATTAGGATCAAAAAAGCCAATTAATTCAACTTCAGGGATCAACTTCCAATTGTTCAAATGAAACTTTCCTAAATGGCCCACTCCAAACACACCAACTTTAAGCATACAAACTATTTTGCGTAAAGGTAAACTTTAAGTAATTGAAAAGGTATGTATTTGTAAGGGTGTGGATATTTTGTATCTTTAGTACATGCACAAAAATATCCAACATCTGTATGAAATTGCTCAGAAGCCAAGCAGAAAAATTTTGGGTTTAATGAGTGGCACTTCCTTAGACGGACTTGATATTGCTTTATGTGAGGTAACGGGGGCTGGAGTAACTACAATAGTGAGACTATTGAATTTTACAACTGTTAGCTACGACAATGATATTAAGGAAAAAATACTTTCTCTTTTCTCCAAGCAAACCATTTCCTTGGAACAGCTATGTTTGCTAAATCCTTGGATTGCATTACAAAATGCAGAAATGATAATTGCAACTTTAAAAGCTTGGGAAATTTCAAACCAGGAGATTGATTTAATTGCAAGTCATGGTCAAACCATTTATCATGCACCTAAGTCATTACATCCATTGGACGAATATGGTCCAGCAACATTGCAAATTGGAGACGGAGATCATATTGCTGTGGCAACAGGAATAATTACGATTAGCGATTTTAGACAAAAGCATATTGCAGCAGGTGGTGAGGGGGCACCACTAGCAGTTTATGGAGATTATCTTTTATGTGTAGATCCTATTGAAAACAGATTATTATTAAATATCGGAGGCATTGCGAACTATACATTCTTGCCGGCTAGATGTAGCTTGGACCAAGTATTTTCGTCTGATACAGGTCCTGGTAATACTTTAATGGACGCCTATGTAAGAAAGCATTTTAATGTGCAATATGATAAGGATGCTGCTATCGCTAATCAAGGAAATGTAAATTTTGAATTATTGAATATTTTAAAAGCAGATCCTTTTTTTAAAGTGGGGTTACCCAAGACTATTGGGCCAGAATTATTCAATTTGGCATTCCTAGTAAAAGCGCAGCAAGTCAGTAATACAGAAAGTATTTCACAGTTAGATGTAATGGCAACATTAAACCGATTCACTGCAGAAACCATTGCTGCAACTATTAATGAATATGTACCTGTGGGACTTTCATATACAATGTATACGAGTGGTGGCGGAATGCATAATCCTTTATTAATGGATCATTTACAACAGTTATTACCCAATGTAAAAATTGAGTCTTCTATGTCAATTGGCATTCAACCAGACGCCAAAGAAGCCATTTTATTCGCTGTATTAGCCAATGAAGCTGTTGCAGGCACGCCGCTATTTGCTGGTGGGAATGCCACTAAAATCCCAATCACTATGGGTAAGTTTAGTTTCCCTACTTAAAAAAACTTGTTGTATAAACTATATGAGTTCCCTTAAAGAAAAATAGCCCCATTGCTGGGGCTATTTACATGTAAAAAATGGTTTAGTACACTTTACAGTGCCTTGTCTGCATTTTCAATTGATTCTTTAACAGAGCCATATATGCTTAATAAATTAGCTGCTTTTTCCGAATCAGTCATTTTTAATTCATCCATAATCATTTGAACTCCTCTTTCAAAAAGTTTTTGATTGGTTAATTGCATATTGACCATTTTGTTTCCCTTAATGCGACCTAATTTAATCATCACTGAAGTGGAGATCATATTAAGCACCATTTTTTGAGCAGTACCACTTTTCATACGTGTACTACCTGTGATAAATTCAGGGCCAACAATAACTTCTATTGGGAAGTCTGCATGGCTGGAAACAGGACTATTTTTATTGCAACTAATGCTGCCTGTAGCAATCCCGTTTTCTCGACACATTTTTAAACCACCAATAACATAAGGAGTGGTGCCACTTGCTGCAATTCCTACAACAATATCCTGGTTTGATATCTTATGATATTGTAAGTCAAGCCAAGCTTGTTCTAAGTCATCCTCCGCATTTTCAACTGCTTGAAACATTGCTTTATGACCACCTGCAATAACACCAATAACTAAGTCATTTGGGACACCAAAAGTTGGTGGACATTCGCTGGCGTCAACCAGGCCAAGACGTCCACTAGTGCCAGCACCTATATAAAATAAACGCCCGCCGTTAGTTAGTTTGTTACTTATTGCATCCACTAATAAATGAATAAACGGAATAACTTTTTCAACTTCAAAAGCAACTTTTTTATCTTCCTTATTAATATTTATCAATAACTCTTCCGTCGAAAAATTTTCGATATCATTATAATAAGAGGCTTCTTCTGTTGTCCTTTTAAAATTGCTATTCATTGTATAATTAATTTACCAATTAGAATGTAGGGTCAGCAGGTGTATTTACATTACCATCTCTTTCCTTAAATGGATAAGGGAAGAAGTTACGTTTCTTCTCAGTATTTGCTCTAGCGAATCTACGAGTATCCTCTAGTTTTAAACCTGACATGTACAATTCAATACATCTGTTTTTATAAATCTCAGTTAAAATAGCGTCACTAGTAGATGCAGTTGATGCAGCTAAACCAGCGCCAATTTTAAATGGATCTGCAGCAGCTGTCTTAGTGATTATTTTATTTAATTCAGTTAAAGCTGAACTTAAATCACTCGTTCTTGCGTATGCTTCTGCTTTGATAAGTATAATTTCACTTGGTAAGTAAACTGGAATAGCAGCAGTAGTAGCATTCCAGAAACCATTAATTCTGAATCTAGGCGCAATAGTTGCGTTGATAGAAGTGTAGAAAGTGATACGACCATCACCAGCTGTTGGAGCTAATGCAGAAGGTAAACCTAAGGTTGAGTCGATAGGTTGGTATACGTTATTTGTTGCAGTAGCTACTGTGAAAATTGGGTTTGTACTAACAGCGTCATAATTAAATGTTGATTTTTTTGTTAAATCAACCAAATTTGCTGCAGTTAATGCTTCTGCATTTTTTCCGGAGAATAACAAGTATCTAGCTTTCAATGCATACAAAGTGTTAATATAGTCAATACCAGAAACGGCGTCTGAACTATAAGAAGCACTAATTGCATTCGCATTAATTGAAGCTAATGCATTGTCGATAGTTGCAATAGCATTTGAATAGCCAGTCATTCTATCAACAAACGAAACATTAGCACCAATACCTACTGGCACTTTTTCCCATAACATTGACAAGTTACCTAATGCCAATGCTTTTAAAATAGAAGCATGGGCTATTAAACCGCTTGCATAGGCTTTGTCATTTAAATTCGCGGCTGCTGTGATTACAGAGTTGGCGTCATAAATAACTTTATTAGCGTTTGTCCAGATATTTGCTAATACAGTATTAGTTGCATCAACACTTGCGCCACCTTTACTAAATTGAAATTCTGCAGTATTACCTGAGTTCATTAAAATAACCTCATTGGTTGTAAATGCATTTGCTGTTGTTGTACCATATACAACGCTAGCGCCGCCTAAAGCGTATGTTCTTTGATTCCCAATGTTAACACCTACTAAGCCTCTAGCAGAACTAAATACTTGGTCGGTTGTTGGTGCATTTGGGTTTACAAAATCTTTCTTACAGCCTGCCAAGGAGATGACCACTAGTAAGAAAGTGGATTGAATGATATATTTAATCTTTTTCATTTGTTTCTGATTTGTTTTAATTAATTAAAGGAATTTAGAAATCAGCTTTAATTCCAAAACTGAAAGTACGTGGGATTGGGGTTGAACCAAAGTCAATACCTCTTAACAAAGTACTTTGTCCACCGGCATTAACTTCTGGATCGTATCCATTGTAGCTATCCCATGAAATAAGATTTCTTCCACTAAAGTTTACAGTCAAGTTATTTACGAATTTGAATTTGCCAATATTATAACTTAAAGACAATTCACGTAATTTAATAAAGTCACCTTTATTAATTCTCCATTCTTCAATAGCGTAAACACCAGTAACATAACCTCTAGGTATTAAACCTCTTTGTTCTTGTTCAGCAACCGTTCCGTTACCAACACCTTGACGAGTTCTAAAGTCAGCATTAAATACATCAACACCTTGTACCGCGTCAATTTGAGCTCTGAATGACCATTTCTTGTAAGAAACCTCATTAACTATGCTACCTGTGAATTTAGGGTTAGGGTTACCAATTACTTTTCTTAAAACAGTTCCAGTAGGTTGACCACTAGCGTCTAAAGTTTCAGTAGGATGTAGTACTGAAGTTTGAGTTCCTCTAGCAGTTTGAGGAATGCCTGCTGCATTTGTAATTAAGGAACCATCTGCTTTTCTTGCAAAATACGTACCATAAAATACACCAATAGGTTGGCCTTCAATAATTCCAATTGGAGCACCTGCATTCGTACTTAATAAAGTCAATGCTTGTCCTATTTTCAAAGCTTTGTTCTCGTTGTGGTTGTAAATTGTAGTTACTTCCCATTTCAAGTTCTTATTTTGAACTGGAACCAAGCTCAACATGATTTCATAACCTTTGTTTTCTAAAGAACCAAAATTGTCTAATAAACTACCAAAACCATTAGAAGGTGCTAATTGTCTATTAATTAACAAATCAGTTACTTTTTTATTGTAAACATTCACTGTTAAGCCAATACGATTGTTGAATGCACCTAAGTCCACACCAACTTCAGTTTCAGCCTGTCTTTCAGGTTTAACATTTTCATTAGCTAGGGTAGTGCTTGAATTCAATGCACTTCTTCCTAAGAAAGAGTTAGAGCTGTAAGAGTTGAATCTTGAATAAGCGCCAATACCAGTTAAGTTTCCACTTTCACCGTATGCAGCTCTTAATTTGAACATGTCTACTACTTTAGAAATAGATAGGTTGTTCCAATAGTCAGTTCCAGAAATAACATAACTCACACTTGCTTTAGAATAAGTTTGATTGCGTTGGTTTTTGCCAAATACACTAGATCCGTCTTGTCTAACAGCACCGGTTAAAAACAAATGATTTCTGAATTTGAAATTTTGTTGAACATATAAACCAGATACTGAAATTTCACTTCTATCATCTACTCCTGGTAAAATAGTGCTAGCACCATTCACCGTTTGAATAAATGGAGCAAAACCTCTGCCTTGTAATAATACATAATTGTTTTTCTCGTATTGTTGAGAATAACCAACTTGTGTAGTTGAGTTGATATTATTTGTGATGTCTACATTATAGTTTGCACTCAAATCATGGTTGATTTGAAAGAAATTATTAGTAGAAGCACTAGCATAACCATTTTGTGTAGGATCTAAAGTTACACCACCACCATAAAATGCAGGATTTGCATTGTAAGAATAAGGAGGAATATAAGTAGTACCAGTTTGAGAATAATTATCAATACCCATTAAATAGTCAACAGACAAGTGTTTGATTGGTTTTAGTTTCACACCAAAGCTTGTAATGATACGATTTGTAGCTTGCTTTTGTTTGATATCCTCAATAACTGAAACTGGGTTAATTCTACCTCTTTCACCAACAGCTTTAATATTGCCATTTGCGTCTCTTGTCCAAATGTCGTGAAAATTACCAATTATAGTAATTGCATTAGTAGGAGAGAAGAAAGATTGACCATCTGGTTTTTCATTAGCACTTGAATTTGTATAGTTCAAGCCCAAGTTCATTGTCATCCACTTAGTAATTACTTGATCAATATTAGATCTGAATCCAAATCTTTGAAAATCAGTGTTCTTTATAATACCTTGATTCATAAAATAAGAACCACCAAAATAGTATTTGGTTTTATCGTTACCACCACTTACCGAAATAGTATTGTCAGTTCCACCAGCTGTTCTAAAAATATAATCTTGATAATCATATCTATTAACACTAGTAATATTAGTTGCAAGTGGAGCAGTAATAACGTCTTGTGTTAAAGCGCCAACGCCGTCAGTTGGTCCACCAAATTTTGAAGGTGATTGGTTAACAGGTAATTTTTTTCTCAAAGAGCTACTTGTATAAGTAGAAGAGAAAGAAACTTTTGGAGCACCTGACTTACCGCGTTTAGTGAAAATTTGAATCACACCAGCATTGGCTCTACTACCATAAGTAGCAGCTGCGGCAGCACCATTTAACACTTCAATTCGCTCAATGTCGGCAGGATTAATGTCCACCATTCTGCTTTGTCCAATAGTACCAACAAAGTTTCCGCCATCATAGTTAGCAGAAGTGTTAGTTACTCTGTTTGTTGCGTTATTAATAATAACACCGTCCACAATGTATAAAGGCTCTGAAGAAGAAAGTACAGAACTAATACCTCTTAATCTTACAGAGATGCCACCTGCTGGGTCACCACTGTTTTGACTAATTTGAGCACCTGCTGTTTTACCTTGTAAAGCAGCTAGTACGTTTCCTGTAGCACCTTTAGTAAGGTCTTCTGCAGAAACAGAACTAATATAACTTCCAATTTGTCTTTTAGTAGTTCCAGCTGATGTACCTGTTACCACTACTTCGTCCAATTTAGAATATTGCTCTGTCAAAGTGAAAACAATACCTTTAGTATTGCCTTTACTTGGGTCAATTACAATTTCTTGACGTTGAAAACCTATTCCCGAAGCGGTAATAGTAAATGCAGATTTTGCATTATAGTTTATAGTGAAATTTCCAGCATTGTCAGATACGACACCTTTTTGTGTGCCTTTAATAACAATTGAAATTCCCTCTAATCCACTGTTGTCTTTTTGATTCGTCACTTTGCCACTCACTGTAGTTTGTGCCATTGCGTTGATACAAAAACCAGACAGTAGAACCAAAATCATCATAAGCTTTGATAGAAAAAGCTCTTTCCTTTTTTTTAGTTTCATAACTGATTTTTAAATTATTAATAGATAGTAATTCCTTGACGTTTAAAAGGAGCAAGTGTTGGATGATTAGGATCTAATTCGGTAATTAGAATATCTATTTCATCCATGTTAGCTACTTTTATTTTTTGTTGAGAATTTAATTTCTCCGAAATCCCAATGCAGATTGTTTTTTTAGAAGCTTTAATCATTGCTTTTTTTATTTGTACCACTTCCCAGTCATTTTCACTTAAACCGAAACTGGTGTCTAAGGAATTGATACCTAGAATACATAAGTCGGCTTGTATAGATTCAATTGTTTGAACAGCATTAGCACCTGTGGTTAACATGGAGTCTTTGGAAACTTTATCACCAATCATCACCACTTCAATACTAGGGTGGTGTGCAAATTCAATGGCAGCATTTAAACTACAAGTAAAAAATGTAGCGTTTAATTGAGGGTCTAATGATTTTGCAAATTCTAAAATAGAAGTTCCGCCCGCGGTCAAAATATACATACCGTTTTGAACTAATTGAGCGGTTTTCTGAGCAATGACATGTTTACTGTCAATACTATAAACCATTTGACGATCAAAAGCTTTGTGGAAGGATTTGCTTAACGCCCCACCATGTACTTTTATGAGCCTCCCTGTTTGTGATAGTTCTTGCAAGTCTCTGCGAATAGTATCGTCTGATACATTCATATTACGGCATAAATCCGCAGACAATACTTTATTGTGCAGATTAAGCTGGTGTAAAATGAATTCTTGGCGTTCTTTCTTTAACATATCGCGGTTTTCAGCATTTAAAGTATGCATAAAACCGCAAATATTACGTTAGTGTTAACAAAATGTTACGAATGGTATCCAATTAGCCCATTGCTAGGGTCTTTAATGCGAGCACAAACTGATCCAATTCGGCAGTAGTAGTATATAAATTAGGGGTAATCCTGCAACCTCTTATATTGGCGTAGTCAATGGCTACGGTGAATATTTTGAATTCTTTTAATAAACGCTCCGCAAGTTTTCCGGGTTCTATACCTTCGATACCCACATTTGCAATGCCACAACTTCTGTCTGCTGCCGCTGGGGTATTCAACAATATTTTAGGAACATTCCTTACTTGGTCGCTCCAATATAATTGTAAATAACGCATACGTGCTTCTTTTCGAGCTGCACCAATCATTTCAAAATAATCAATGGAATCGTTAATAGTTAAATCAGTATGTACGGGGTGGGTCCCAGTATGATTTAAACGTCCAATTTTTTCTTTTTGCTTTTCTCCGTCCGCTAATAATGGCCATAAACCTGCAACGCGTGATTTATTAATATATAACATACCTGCACCTAATGGAGTACTCAACCATTTGTGAAGTGACGCTGCATAATAATCACAACCTAATTCGGAAATTTGATATTGAATATGCGCAAAAGCATGTGCGCCATCCACAATTACTTGAACCCCTTTACTATGCGCCATTGCACATATTTTTTTTATCGGTAAAATCTGCCCTGATATATTTATCATATGACTAACCAAAATCACTTTGGTTTGAGGAGTGATTGCATTTTCATAAACCGCAATTACTTCTTCGTCATCTTTTGGATGGTTAGGAACAGAAATAAAATTAAGTACTACACCATGACGGTCCTGTACTTGTTTAAACATATCCTGCATTGCGCCATAATCTTGATGTGCTAAAATAGCTTGGTCGCCTGTTTCCCAATCTAATCCACCAATTACCAAATCCAATGACTCTGTGGTATTACGCGTAATAATTAATTCTTCTGGTGTACATCCAGCAATGCCTGCTAAGCGAGCTACTATTTTCTTTTTATTATCAAATTGAACGGTTCTCATATAATAAGAACCTTGATAATTCACTTCTTTAATATGTGTAATGTATTTATCTAACAAGAGGGTAGGTAGAAAATTATAATAGCCATTCTCTAAATTGATATAATCAGGTTTTAATAAATATTGATTCCTAATAGATTCCCAAAAAGCGTCGTCTTTAGCTAAAACAGATGCAGGCACTTTTGACTTTTCATTAAATGTATTTGCTAAACCTTTTAATCCGATAGGTGCTGCGATGGTAGTTAATAAAATATCTTTTATGAATTGTCTTTTATGCATGTTGTAGTTTTAATGTGTTTATACTTTATTTTTTATAATCTATTCTTACTAGTCCTGCGTCTTCATTTTTAGAGAACCAACCTGTACCATATTCTAGTAGGTAGAAGCGACCGTCGGGGCCAACTTCAATATCAATGGCATAATTAAATTTAGTGTGGCCCATGAAAGGTTCCATACGAACAAAGTCTCCTTTATCATTCATACTCACTGCTTTGATAAATCCACGCATCCATTCATAAAAGAAAAATTTGCCATCATAATAGGAAGGGTAGCGAGTTGCGGAAGGATATAAATCACTGTAATAAACAGGACCTGCCATAGCGGTTCTAGATCCTGTTCCGACACTTGGAAATTCAGGAGATACACCATAAGGGTACCAAATAAAAGCGGGTTGTGCTGGAGGTAATTCGGTTAAACCGGTATTGTTCTTTGAATTATTAATAGGTTTTGTAGGATCAAATGCTGGTCCAGATTTTCCAGTTGCATAATCATATGCATGGTAAGGGTAGTTATTACCAATAAAGAAAGGCCATCCAAAAAATCCAGCTTTGCGCGCTTGGTTTACTTCGTCATATCCATGAGGGCCTCTTGAATCTAAACTATCCACGTCAGAATCTGGTCCCACTTCACCCCAATATAAATTACCATTCTTTGGGTCTACTGAAATACGATAAGGATTGCGATTGCCCATTACATAAATCTCAGGTCTCGCTTTGTCCGTTCCTTTAGGAAATAAATTCCCTTCCGGAATTTCATAAGTACCGTCGGGTTTTACTTTAATACGTAAAATCTTACCTCTTAAATCATTGGTGTTTCCAGAAGAACGACGCTCGTCATATTGCTCGTGACCAGGTCGGTCGTCTAAAGGAGCATATCCATGGGTGACAAATTTTTGACCTGCTTCGTCGAATGGGGTAGTGTTGTCACCCGCAGAAACGTATAAATTTTTATTAGCATCAAAGGCAATAGAGCCACCTGTGTGACAACAAATATCTCGTTGAGAATAAAATTGTAAAATTACTTTTTCCGTTTTTAAGTCAATAGTATCTTTTTCAAAAGTGAATCTAGACAATCTATTTACAGAAGTATCTTTTGGACTATAAAAAACATATACGAAATGATTTTTATCAAAGTCTGGGTCTACTTTAATTCCCATCAAACCCTCTTCTGCATTCACTCCTGGCTTTTCTGTTTTCCAATACACGTTTAAAAATCCAGCTTGTTTTATTTTTTTTGACTCATTATTATACAAGTAAATTTCACCTCTTCTTTGTGCGACTAGTACATCTAAATTTGGTAGAATAGTTAATTCAGTAGGTTCAAAAAAGGTTCCCTTAATCAAAGTTGTCTTTGTAAAATGAGATTCCTCTGGTGCAAACACACTATGTGATTTTTTATAATTACCCGTATTGTCCCCCATGGCATATTTAATACCTCCTAAAATATGTTTTAAGTAAATAGGGTCTGCATAAGATTCGTCTGTATGACCCAATTCAGTGTAAAAAACACGTCCGCCGTCAAATTCATGGTACCATGACATTGGATGATTAGCTCCATTTTTTCCACCTTGATAAGACTTTTCGTCAATACTTAATAGCACTTTTATAGCGGGGCTAATTTTTTTAAAATTATACCATTCGTCATATCTTCTCCAGGTTGCAGGAATGCCTTTGGTAGCGATATGTGAAGTATCGTTAACAATAATATTAGCGTCTTGTTGTGCAGGATGACTATCAAAATAAGCACCTACCATATTGCCATACCAAGTCCAATCGTATTCTGCATCAGATGCGGCGTGAATACCAACATAGCCACCACCCGACTGAATATATCTTTCCAATGCAATTTCTTCATTCCCACTTAAAAGGTCACCAGTAGTATTTAAGAAAATAATGGCAGCGTATTTTTTAAGACTGTCCTCCTGAAAGTAGTTAGCACTTGTGGTTGTGTCTACTCCAAAGCCGTTTTTAATTCCTAAACTTTGTAAGGCTTTTACACCAACTGGAATGGAGCTATGGTGAAAAGCTGCTGTTTTGGAAAACACAAGTACTCGGGGTGCATCGCTTCTTTTATTACTACAGGAAGCCAAACTTAAAATGGCTAGCAAACTCAATATTGGGAAAAAGTAGGATTTTTTCATACGTTAATTTCCAACATTTTTGTGGACTAGCCAAATTATGTGATGAAATTGACAAAGGGGGTATAAGACAAAGGGGGGATAATTAGTATCTTTGCACAAAGTAAACCCCATGTTTTTATTGATAAGACAGAACCTTGATTCCCTAGTAGCTGCTATTATTGGTTTTGTTTTGATTCAAATATTTACAAATCATGGAGGTATTGGCATATCACCAGATTCCATACATTATTTAAGTACGGCTAATTCATTAAATGAAGGGAGGGGGTTTTATCAATTCGACAATCAGCCCTTAATTATGTTTCCATTTGGGTTTCCCGGTTTTTTGGCTATCTCACATTGGATATTTCAAATAGATTTACTTAAAAACATGCCCATTATAAATGGGTGCATATTTGCAGCACTTATTTTTTTAAGTGGCTGTATGGTGGAAATTACCAATGCAACTAAATGGTTGAAGTGGATCATGCTAGCACTTATTACCAGCAGTCCAACATTGATTGAAATATATTTTATGTTATGGTCTGAAGCATTGTTTGCATTAGAAGTATTAATATTTGTATGGTTGAGTGGAAATTATTTTAAGCATAATAGTTTAAAAAACTTGATCATTTTTGCAAGCATTACTGCTATAGCTTTTGATACCCGATTCGCAGGAGTATCTTTAGTAGCAACGGGTGTATTGTTAATTTTACTTTCACATGAAGGGAAATGGGCCATAAGACTAAAGCATAGCTTAGTGTTTGGAAGTATTGGTTGTTCTTTAGCGATACTAAATTTATTCAGAAATTATAGTATAACAAATACTTTAACAGGGATAAGGCAAAAGGGAGTTACTACCTTAGCTGAGAATATTAATCACTATGGCTCGGTTGTTGCGACTTGGCTGCCGTTTTCAAAACAATTAGAAGGGTATTCTTTTTATGTTGGTTTATTTTTTATAATAGGAGTATTTGCTATTTTTATATATCGTATTTATAAAAAAATAGAACACAATTCATTTGAAAAAATTGCCGCAACATTTACATTAATATATTCGGTTTTCATGTTAGTTACAGCAACCTTATCAAGGTATGAAACTATTAATAGCAGGTTATTATCTCCCTTTTTTATTGCTTCTTTATTTACACTAAGTTTTTATGCTATAAGTTGGATCTCAATTATTCAAAAAAGAGGAAGTAGGATTTTAGTAAGACTTTTTATTGCTTCTTTTAGTTTGCTTCTTTTGTTTCAGTTTGTTCAAAAAGACATTGAAGTATATAATGAAGTGAAGCAGGGAGGCATAGGAGGTTATACGGAGGACGATTGGAAAGAAAGTGAATTGATAAGCTATTTAAAGACACGCCCTACCTACTTTAATGGGGTAGTTCCAATATACTCTAATGCAAGTCATGCTATTTATTTGTATTCAAAAAAGGCAGTAAAAATTGTTCCAGAAAGGGTTCATGAGCAAAAAGTGGCTTCCTTTTATAAGGAGCCTGAAATGTTCCTGGTATGGTTTACCACCGAGGATAATAAAGATGTCCTCAATAAGGCCGAAATTTCAGCGCATTTTAACATGAAAGAAATTGCTACATTTAAAGATGGCAGTATCTTTGTGACCAATTTAAAAAGGTAGTATCCCCCTGTAAAATGTCAAAAGAGTCACAAATTTTTCAAAGTGCTAGTTCCTCAAGATGGACTAGGTTTAAATGGTCATTTCGTGTTTTTCTATTTTTGATTCCCATTATTGCTTTAATACTTGGAATTGGGCTCTATTTTACCAATAAAAATTTGCCAGGTATCCCATTGGAAGGATCTGCTATTAAAAAAGTTTTGACGGACTCTCTTCCAAATTACAGAGAAAGTAATTTAGAAAAAGAATATAAAGGTTTTAGAAAAGCGATTAGTAAAAAATGGAAAAAGGGAGAGGGCTGTGGTCAAGAACTAAATCCAATCAACTTATCAAGTTCCAATTTATTTAATGATAGTTTAGGAATTAGAGCTGCGTTTTATGTAAACTGGGATGCGCCACAATCGCTAACCTCATTAGAGCGTAATATTTCAAAATTAAACTTAGTTATACCAGAGTGGTTATTCATTGACCCGAATACAGATAGATTATACAATACCATAGACCCAAAGGCGTTGAAAATTATGCAGAAAGCGGGTGTAAAAATTATGCCTTTATTGTCGAATAACTATTTTGGAATTTTTAGAGGGGATGCTGTAAATCGTATTTTGACAAATCCGATAAAGAGACAAAGACTTATTATCGACTTGATTAATATTATTCATCAATATCAATTCGTAGGTGTTAATATTGACTTTGAGGATTTAACAAATGCTACAGATGAACCGCTGGTTGCTTTTCAGAAGTTACTTTACGACCAAATGCATGCCCAAAAATTATTAGTTTCTCAGGATGTTATACCTTTTAATGAGGATTATAATTATAAGGCATTAGCAAAGTATAATGACTATTTAATTTTAATGGCCTATGACCAACACCATGCAGAAACCAAGCCAGGGCCTAATAGTTCGCAAAAATGGATTGAAGCAGCAGTAGACAAAATGATTGATCAAGTTCCAGCGAATAAGATCATTTTAGCAATGGCGGCTTTTGGACATAATTGGAAAATGAATGGTAAAAAAGTAATGACTGTTACCGATGTTACATACCAACAAGCAATGGCGAGTGCAAGTAATAGTGGAGCAAAAATTGAATTCGACAATGACTCATATAATTTAAACTTCGAGTACTATGATTCGGAAAATAAATTACACCAGGTATATTTTACAGACGCAGCCACTAGTTTTAATACATTGCGATTTGCAACAGAATTGAATCTAGCAGGTACTGCGCTTTGGCGCTTAGGAGGAGAGGATTTAAGATTATGGGATTTCTATAATAAACCAATGACTAAAACCGCTTTACATAATTTTGACTTTGTAAAATTCAATAAAATTAAAGCGGGTATCGCGCCAGATTTTGAAGGAGAGGGAGAGATATTGGATATCGTAGCTTCCCCAAAAGACGGATTTATTAGGACAGAAGTTGATAAAGAAAGTTACTTAATAAGTGAAGAATATTATGATTCACTTCCTTCAACTTATGTAATTAGAAGATTTGGCGCTACCAATAAAAGAAAGTTAGTTTTAACATTTGACGACGGTCCAGATCCGAAATATACCAAAGAGATATTAGATACATTGGCTTACTATCATGTGCCAGCTTCATTTTTTTTAGTGGGTTATCAAATTGAGAATAATATACCATTGGTTAAAAGGATTTTTAAAGAGGGGCATGAGATAGGCAATCATACATTTATGCATCCTGACATGAGTGAAGTGAGCAGTCAACGTGCATCTATTGAAATGGATGCGACAAGATTACTTATTGAGTGTATTACAGGACATAGTACCATTTTATTTAGAGCACCATTTAATGCAGATAGTGAGCCAGGTAAGTATGAAGAATTAGCGCCTATTGCATTAAGTCGAAAAAAGAACTATATATCTATTGGGGAAAGTATAGACCCCAATGATTGGAGAAAAGAGTATCAAGAGTCAGAAGTTTCCGATACTATTTTTAAAAGAGTTGTGGAGATTTACCAGAAAAAAATTCATAATCAAGATCCAGAGGATACCACCATATCCGGAAGTATTATTTTACTACATGATGCAGGGGGTAATAGAACTAATACTGTGAAAGCAACGGGTATGATAATTCGTTATTTTCAAAGTAAAGGATATTCATTTACAACAGTAGCGGATTTATTAGGTAAGAAGCCAGATGACATGATGCCACCAGTGGCCCAGGGGAAACAGTTTTATTGGCTACAGTTTAATTATATATTAGCTGAGTCAGGATATATAGGAGGTAATTTATTCTTTGCCTTATTCTTAGTATTCTTAATACTGAGTTCTATTAGATTGATTTTTATAGGAATCACTGCAACATTAGAGAAGAGGAAAAGAAAACTAATAATTAAAGAAGGGGCAATATATCCAACCCCATTAGTGTCAATTATTGTACCAGCCTATAATGAAGAAGTAAATGCGGTAAGTTCTATTGAGAACTTATTAAAATGTAATTATCCCGATTTTGAAATCATTTTTGTAGATGACGGTAGTACAGACAACACGTATGAAAAAGTAAAAGCAGCATTTGACTCTAATGAAGCAGTTAAAATATATACGAAACAAAATGGAGGAAAAGCTTCTGCATTAAACTATGGAGTAGTGCAGTCCAATGCCGACTTTGTAGTATGTATAGATGCAGATACTAAATTAGCATACGATGCAGTAAGCATGTTAATGCGTAATTTTTATTTAAGCACAGAACATCTAGAAAATGAGAAAGTAGGAGCAGTAGCAGGTGCTGTTAAAGTGGGGAATGAAGTGAATGTATTAACCAAGTGGCAGAATATAGAGTATATCACCAGTCAGAATTTTGACAGGAAAGGGTTTGCTTACATGAATGCCATTACCGTAATACCAGGTGCTATTGGAGCTTTTAGAAAAGATGCGGTTTTAAGCGCTGGAGGTTTTACTACAGATACTTTAGCCGAGGATTGTGACATTACCATTCGAATTTTAAGGGAAGGTTATCTTGTTATAAATGAGCCAATGGCACATGCATTTACAGAAGTACCAGAGCATATGAATCAGTTTATGAAGCAGCGGGTAAGATGGAGCTTTGGTGTGTTACAAACGTTCTGGAAACATAAGGATGCATTGTTTAACCCTAACTATAAGTCATTAGGTTTAGTAGCATTACCTGACATGTTATTATTTAGATACATCATACCATTCTTTATGCCATTAGCAGATGTATTAATGTTGATTGGATTTATTACAGGTAATGGAGCAAAAATTGGGGTCTACTTTTTAGTCTTTGTTATAGTGGATGCTTTAATTGCTGGGATTTCCTTTGCATTTGAAAAAGAGAATCCATCAAAGCTAATATGGTTAATTCCACAGCGATTAATTTATAGATGGATTATGATGGTAGTATTTTTTAAGGCTATAAGAAGAGCCATAAAAGGGGAGTTACAAGTTTGGGGCGTATTAAAGCGTACAGGTAATGTGAAAGATTTAATTTAATTTGTATCTATAATTTTAAAATATTTTTTATGAGTGATATGCATTTACACTTGGAAGAACATTTACAGAGTAGCGATATGTTATCTGATATTGTAATTGGAATGAGTGATGGTCTAACTGTGCCTTTTGCATTAGCTGCAGGATTAAGTGGAGCAGTAAACGGGAATGTTAATTTAATATGGATTGCAGGCATTGCTGAAATAAGTGCAGGATCTATTGCAATGGGCTTAGGAGGTTATTTAGCAGGCAAAACAGAGCAGGATCATTATAACAGTGAATTAAAAAAAGAATACTGGGAATTAGAACATAAAAGAGAAGTGGAAATAAATGAAGTAAGAAAAGTATTTCTAGATTGGGGTATGAGTCCCACAATTGCAGAGGAAGCAACCCAGGAAATTATCAAAGACGATAAACGTTGGGTGGACTTTATGATGAAGCATGAATTAGGCTTAGAAAAGCCCGATCCCAAGCGTGCTAGAAAAAGTGCTTTTAATATAGGAGCTAGTTATGTTGTAGGGGGGTTAATTCCATTAATGCCTTATTTCTTTGTCGACAATGCTATAAAAGGACTCGAGATATCTGCGATAATAACACTAGCCTGTCTTTTTGTATTTGGTTATTTTAAGAGTAAAATGACGGGCGTGAATCCTTGGATTGGTGGTTTGAAAGTTACTTTGATTGGAGCAATTGCAGCTGCAGCAGCATTTGGAATTGCAAGAGCAATTGAAGGAGGGCATTAATATTCACATTTTTCAAATTCTATTTTAATGGAAGAAAATAATTCAAGAAGAAGTTTTGTAAAACAAACTGCAGCAGTATTGGGAGCTATAAGTTTACCTAATTTATTGTTGGCAGAATCAACTGAAAATTTTGAAAAAAAGAAGGTAGTTTGTCTGGGTGGACATCCAGATGACCCGGAAAGTGGATGTGGTGGGACTTTGGCTAAACTAAGTAAAACGGGTCATGATGTTACCATTATTTATCTAACTACAGGAGAAGCAGGTATTCCTGGAAAATCTCATGAAATGGCGGCTGCTATAAGAAAAAAGGAAGCTATTCAAGCCTGTGAAATTTTAGATGCCAAATATATTTTTGCAGGACAGATAGACGGTGATACCATAATAAATAATGAATGGATTCATACCGTACAACAAATTATCGCAAACGAAAAACCAGATGTTTTATTTACACATTGGCCAATTGATCAACATAAAGATCATCAGGTAGCAAGTTTAATTGGGATACAAACTTGGGTAAGATTGGGTAAATCCTTCCCATTGTACTTTTTCGAAGTTTGTACTGGGGAACAATCTTTTATATTTCATCCTACTGACTATGTTGACATTACAGCAACACAGGCCCAAAAAAGAAAGGCTTTATTTTGTCATGTAAGTCAAGATCCACCAGGTATTTATGAATGCGGTCATGCAGCCATGGAAGATTTTAGAGGAAGAGAAATGGGTGTAAAAGCAGCAGAAGCATTTGTAAGAATGAATGGAAAACTAAATTTCGCTTAGAAAGTAAAAGGTTTAAACTTTTTCTATAATTAGGTATCTAATAGTTACAAATCTTAATTTACTTCAGCTTCGTGAAATTATTTATCCGTATACTTACTGTTTCATTTTTTATTGGTTTGACTTGCTCTGCGCAAAAAGAGTTGAACATTGATAGTGTTAATAAAATAATAGTTGACCATCAAATACATACTACTATTTTGCCATCTGCAGGATATTCTTTACAAACCAATTGGGCAGCTTTGGGAAGGATGGCTCCAAAGGGGTTTTTGTTAATTTGGGCGAAGTGTTTTAAAAAAAAACTGTAAAAAGGTAGAACTTCATTATTGATATATGTCATATACCCTGTTTGAATTTAAGTTTAACTTTAGGCTAGTAAAAATATTCACTAGTATTGGAATGCATTAAACTTAAATTATAATGGAAAATCAAATCTTATTTACTACCTACGACTTATCAGGTATCACCATAAATAATAAAATAGTAATGGCCCCTATGACTAGAAGTAGGGCAGACAATGAAGGTAATATCCCAACACCAATGATGGCCGAATACTATGCACAACGTGCTTCTGCTGGTCTGATTATTTCAGAGGGGATTCCTGTTAGTAAAAAAGCAGTAGGATATATTAATGTACCAGGAATTTATTCAGAGGCGCAAGTGGAAGGTTGGAAATTAATTACCAAGGCGGTACATGAAAAAGGGGGGAAAATATTTGCACAATTATGGCATGTAGGTCGCTTGTCGCATCCAAGTTTTTTTAATGGAGAATTACCTCATGCACCTTCGGCAATAAATGCTAATGAACAATCTTATACAGTTAATGGTTTACAAGATACAGTAGTGCCAAAAGAAATGACAATTGAGGACATTCATCAAACAATTTTTGATTTTAAAAATGCTGCTGCAAATGCTTTGAAGGCAGGATTTGACGGAGTGGAGATACATGCTGCCAATGGTTATTTATTACATCAGTTTTTTAATGCCACTTCCAATCACAGAGTAGATATTTATGGGGGTAGTGAAGAAAATAGAGCAAGGATATTATTTGAAATCCTAGATGCCATGAAGTTGGTAATTGATTTGTCAAAAGTAGGAGTAAGATTAAATCCTTCTTTACATGGAGCTATGGGAATGACAATGGATACAACAACTATACCAACGTTCAACTATATTGTAAAACACTTGAGTAACTATAATTTGGCTTATTTACATTTAACTGAACCATTTGTTCCTGTGGACGATATTCCATTTGCTGTAAAACAGGTAGCAACACATTTTAGACCATTATATAAAGGGACGCTAATTATAAATAAAGGGTTCACCATAGAAACGGCAACTAAAGTATTAGTAGGCGGCGATGCGGATTTGGTGGCATTTGGAGTTCCATTTATTGCTAATCCTGATTTGGTTAAAAGACTTTCTATTGGAGCTCCTCTAAATCAACCAGACCCTACAACATTCTATACACCAGGAGCAAAAGGATATATTGATTATCCAATGTTGGCGGAGTAAGGTTAAATTATTTTATTTTTCAATTTTTTTATATAAATAATTGAAAATTAGTATTATTCAAATATTTTATTTTGTAATAACTAATAACTAATAACTAATAACTAATAACTAATAACTAATAACTAATAACTAATAACTAATAACTATAATTAGTACAATTATTGATCATTAGTACTAATTATATATTCATTGTTTAACTAGAATTTAATCTATTATTGTATTTATTCATACGAATTTAATCAAATGTTTTGTCTCCCCCAAGCAGACATTCACAGCTGTTAAAACTTTTTTTGAATTATTTGTTTTTTGTAAAAATTCAAAAAAATATTATGCAAATTGGTGCATTTGTCATTACCCCCATTATTAAAAAATGGTTTGATCTTACAGTTGAAAAATTGAATGGTTTTGTAATATGTTGTGAATTTACCGATATAAAAATGCTACTCAATAATATTGAAAGTATAGATAAACTGGGCTTAACTAATTATATACTTTTTATTGATATTGAGAATGAATTTCATAAAGAATACATGGTTCAAATTAAAGCACTTGGTATTGACGTAAAGTTAATTTCTGTTGGTTATCCAAAAGACGTTGAAGAGATTAAATTAATTTTATTAGAAGGATTTAATGGACATATAGACATTACAGACGATGAGTCTGAATTTTTATTTGCGATTAACTTTCTAAAAAAAAATAAGTTTTTCTTACCTAAAAATAAAATTGACGCACTCATTAGTTCCTTTATACAGCAAGAAAGCAAAACGGAAGACAGTATATTATCTGAAAAAATAGAGGAACAGAATACAGACTCAAATTTTGAATTAACTAATAAAGAGTTTTCGGTTTTATCTTATTTAATTAAAGGTTATTCTTATAAGCAAATAGCCATTATTATAGGCCTAAGCACATTTGCTGTAAACAGGCACACAAAGTCTATTTATAAAAAATACGGTGTGAATTCTAGAAATGAACTTAGTTATAGGGTCCTTAAATAAATTTTCATTTATTCAAATATTAGGAAGAAATGGAAGTTAGATACTTCCAAATAGAAGGCAACAATTTAAATTGTTGCCTTCTATGCATAAAAAAACCCCTTGATAATCAAGGGGTTCTGTGTTTTATTGCGGACCGGACGGGACTCGAACCCGCGACCTCCGCCGTGACAGGGCGGCATTCTAACCAACTGAACTACCGATCCAAGAACTTCCCAGAAGCGTTTTCGTTTCCGGGTTGCAAAGATAAGGGGAAAGAAGTTTTTTAAACAAATCTTTTATTAAAAAATCATGTATTATTTTTACACCCCAAACTAACAATATGCCAGAATACCCAAATAGACAGTTTTTAGATTTCGAACAACCAATTAAGGACTTGTATGAACAAATTGATGCCACTAAAAAGCTGGCCGACAAGAATCCTAAAATAGATTTATCTGCTACCGTAAAACAATTAGAGCAATCTATATTGGATAAGCGAAAAGCAATCACAGAAAGCCTTTCGCCTTGGCAACGTGTGCAATTAAGCCGTCATCCTGACCGCCCTTATACCTTAAAGTATGTGCACCTCATGTTCGACAAGTTTGTTGAATTACATGGTGACCGTAATGTGAAGGACGACAAGGCCATGGTGGGTGGATTTGCCGAATTAGACGGGCATACCGTTATGGTCATTGGTCAGCAAAAAGGTAGTAATACCAAGGCTAGACAGCTAAGAAACTTTGGAATGGCTAACCCTGAGGGGTACAGAAAGGCCCTTAGACTGATGAAATTGGCTGAAAAATTCAATAAACCAGTCATTTGCTTAATTGATACTCCAGGAGCTTATCCAGGCCTAGAAGCGGAGGAAAGAGGCCAAGGAGAAGCCATTGCGCGTAATATTTATGAAATGGTACGTTTACAAGTGCCTATTATTATATGTATTATAGGGGAAGGCGCTAGTGGCGGTGCTTTAGGAATTGGCGTAGGTGACAAGACTTTGATGATGGAAAACACTTGGTACACTGTAATTTCTCCAGAAAGCTGTAGTTCTATTTTATGGAGAAGCTGGGATAAGAAGGAATTAGCGGCTGAACAATTAAAATTGACTTCTATTGATATGAAAGGTTTTGGATTGATTGACGAAATAGTTTCAGAACCAGTGGGGGGAGCACATTGGGATTATGATGCAGCGGCAAAACTTTTAAAAGAAAACATTATAAAAGCTTTGGCGGAAGTCATTAATACCAATCCAGCAAAAAGAGTGGAAGATAGAATTGAAAAATATTGCAAAATGGGCTTTTGGGAAGAAGCATAAATCTATTATCTTTAATCACTATGTTAAGACAAACACTAAAAGGAACAGGAGTCGCATTAGTAACTCCATTTAAGAAAGACAAATCAATTGATTTTGCAGCACTTGAAAACATTATTGATATCCAAATAAAAGGGGGTGTTGATTATGTAGTTACATTAGGAACCACTGGAGAGTCGGTAGTATTGTCTGACGAAGAAAAGTTTACAGTGTTTAATTGTACAGTGAATAAAGTAAATGGAAGAGTGCCTATCGTTGTTGGGATTGGGGGAAATAACACTGCAGAAGTTATCAAGTCTTTTAGCAAATTTGATTTATCAAAAGTGGTTGCAATTTTAAGTGTAACACCTTATTATAATAAACCTTCTCAAGAAGGTTTATACCAACATTATATCGCCTTAGCTAACGCTGCACCAAAGCCAATTTTATTATACAATGTACCAGGACGTACTGGTCGTAATATGACAGCAGCAACCACCATTCGTTTGGCGGCACATCCAAATATTGCTGGTGTAAAAGAAGCGGGTCCAGAAATGGCGCAGACGATTGAAATATTAAGAGATCGTCCTAGTGATTTCTTAGTAGTGAGTGGAGACGACGAAATTGTGATGGCTCAAATAGCTTGCGGTATGGACGGGGTGATTAGTGTTGCTGCCAACGCATTTCCTAAGCCATTTAGCGATATGATTCGTTATTGTATGGCAGGAGATTTTAGTATGGCTAAAAGATTAAACGATTTATTAGTAGAAGGGTACTCTTATATGTATGAGGAAAATAACCCCGCCGGCATTAAAGCGTATATGTTTGAGCAAGGAGTCATTGAAAATGAATTAAGACTTCCATTGGTTCCAGTAAGCGTTGGCTTGCAACAAAAAATCCATAATTATTTACAAAGGTTCGCAGACTAATTCAACTTCTGCTTTATTGCTTGCAATTTCATTAATGCTTCCACTGGTGTGAGGTTATTAATATCTATTGCTTCTAATTCTTTTCTAAGTGCTTCAAAAGTTTCTGTATGGGCATCAAATATAGATAACTGAAATTTAGATTCACTTGTTTGAGCAGTAGGCGTAGCCAAGTTTTGACTGCCTTGATTTTTTAATTCCATCTCTTGTAAAATGGCATTGGCTCTGTCTACCAAAGCAGAAGGCATACCTGCCATTTTTGCAACATGTATACCAAAACTATGGGTGCTTCCACCTTTAGTCAACTTGCGTAAGAATATAATTTTATTACCTACTTCTTTATGACTAACATGGTAGTTATGGACATTAGGTAACTGCGCTTCTAAATCATTTAGTTCATGGTAATGCGTTGCAAATAAAGTTTTAGGCTTTTGTTTAGCATGGTTTAAAAATTCAACAATACTCCATGCAATGGAAATACCATCATAAGTGGAAGTGCCTCTCCCAATTTCATCTAATAAAATTAAACTACGCTCACTTATATTATTTAAAATGCTAGCGGTCTCTATCATCTCCACCATGAAAGTGGACTCGCCGGCACTTAAATTATCATTGGCTCCAACACGAGTAAATATCTTATCGGTAAGTGGGACGGAAGCGGCAGCTGCGGGCACATAAGAGCCCATATGCGCCATTAAAGTAATTAAAGCAGTTTGTCTTAGCACGGCACTTTTACCACTCATATTGGGCCCTGTAAGAATAATTATTTGTTGATTATTGGGATCTAACAACAGGTCATTAGCAATATAAGACTGGTCCACTGGTAGGTTTTGCTCAATCACGGGATGTCGTCCCGCTTTAATGTCTAATATTAAATCGCTTGCAATCGTTGGCTTGCAATATTTATGTTGAATCGCAATAGTCGCAAAGCAAATTAAACAGTCAATCACTGCGACTAATTGTCCATTGGTTTGAATCGCATTTAATGCAGTTAATGTGTGGTCTAGTAATTGTTGGTATAGCTGATGCTCAATACTTAAAATTTTATCCTCTGCTCCTAATATTTTCTCCTCGTAAATTTTTAGTTCTGGTGTGATATACCTTTCTGCAGTGGTTAATGTTTGCTTACGGATCCATTCAGCAGGCACTTTGTTTTTGTGCACATGAGTAACTTCTAAATAATATCCATACACATTATTATATCCAATTTTTAAAGAAGAAATACCTGTAATCTCTGCTTCTTTGTTTTGAATTTGTGTTAAAAATTCTTTTCCCCCGCTAGAGATTGCTCTTAGCTCATCAAGTTCAGCAAGCACCCCTTCTTTAATGAATCCACCTTTCACAATAGTTGCTGGTGGTTGTTCTAGTAGGGTGTCGAATATTTTATTTTTAGTGTCAACACAGTTTGTTAAGTCAGCACTTAGTTTTTGTAAATATTCATTAGGAGATTCGCTAAGTGCAATTTTAATTTGAGCTACGGCTTCCAATGATTTACCTAATTGCATGAGTTCCCTTGGTTGAATTTTTCGACTTGCCAATTTACTTGCGAGTCTTTCCATGTCACCACATAATTCAATTTGGGCTAGTACTTCTTGTGCATGCTCCTGGTTATTTATTAAAGACGCTACCGCATTTAATCTTGCATTAATATGTGGCACCGATTGTAATGGGAAAATCAACCAACGTTTAAGTAAACGAGCTCCCATAGGGCTTTTGGTGGCATCCATAACTTCCAGCAATCCTTTTCGGTCGGCACCATTTCCAATTAATTCTAAATTACGGATAGTGAATTTATCCATCCATAATATTTCGTCTCTTTGAATGCGACTAATAGAATGTATATGTTGTAAGTGGGGATGTTCCGTTTCTTTTAGATAATGTAATATGGCACCTGCTGCAATAATTGCTTTTGCTTGATCTTCAATTCCAAATCCTTTTAAAGTTTGTGTTTGAAATTGTTTCAATAAAAGTTCAGTCGCAAAGGGGGCGTCAAAAATCCAACTATCTAAACCATAAGTATAAAATCCATTTCCGAAAATTTCCTTGAAAGTATTTTGGTAGCTTTTAGGAAATAAAATTTCAGCAGGTTGGAGACTTTGTAATAATTTATCAATGTATTCTGTATTCCCTTCTGCAGTTAAAAACTCTCCAGTAGTTATATCCAAAAAGGCAATTCCACCAAAATCGTTTTCCATATAAATAGCAGCCAAGAAATTGTTCTGTTTATGCTCCAATAATTTATCATTGGTAGCAATGCCAGGTGTCAACATATCTGTTACCCCTCTTTTCACAATACCTTTTACCGACTTAGGGTCCTCCAATTGGTCACAAATAGCCACTCTATGTCCTGCCTTTACTAATTTATGCAAATAAGTATCCAAGGAATGATGTGGGAAACCAGCTAATTCACTACTATTTTCAGAAGCACTATTTCTTTTAGTTAAGGTAATGCCCAGCACTTTAGAAGCAATTACAGCGTCTTGGCCGAAAGTTTCATAAAAATCGCCTACTCTAAATAATAAGATGGCGTCAGGGTATTTCTGCTTAATTGCGCTATGCTGCTGCATTAGCGGGGTTTCTGAATTGGATTTTGCCATGGCAGACAAACCTACATAATTTTTCATAAAAACCGTACTTTTGCGTATGCGTAAATTGAGCATGGAGCAGTTAGAAAGGATGTCGGTGGAGGACTTTAAAATAGCCCCCAAAAAGCCTATCGTGGTGGTGATGGATCATATAAGAAGTATGCATAATGTGGGCAGTGTTTTTAGGACAGCCGACGCATTTTTGATTAATGGTATTTGTTTATGTGGGATAACACCTCAGCCTCCACATAGAGATATTCATAAAACAGCTTTAGGCGCTACAGAGTCGGTGGACTGGGTGTATTACGAACAAACTACCGACGCAGTATTGGACCTTAAAAAACAAGGCTATACCGTATTTGCTATTGAACAAGCAGAAGGGAGCATTGCATTGAATGAAGTGGATAAAAACGGATCACCTATTGCATTTGTTTTTGGAAATGAAGTGGAAGGAGTGAGTGAGGAAGTGATTGCCCTTTGTGATGGTGTTATTGAAATACCACAATGGGGCATGAAACATTCATTAAATATCTCAGTGGCTGCCGCCGTGGTTTTATGGGAGTTTGTGAGATAGTGTTGTGCTTTTATAAAAATGAAGGCAGTAGTTATTAAAATTTGAATGGAATAAATAAGTTGAAATAAGAGCATTAAAAGAAAGAAATTATAATATGTCGACAGTTAAGAATTATTTGAGTTTAGTAAAATTTGCACATACTATTTTTGCATTACCCTTTGCATTAATTGGTTTTGTATTAGGTTGGAGACATCAATGGTTAGCTCATATTGAAATAGATCATATTGCATTGAAATTTGTTTTGGTGTTGGTATGTATGTTTACTGCAAGGTCTGCTGCCATGGCTTTTAACAGGTACTTGGATCGTCACTTTGATAAATTAAATCCAAGAACGGCCATAAGAGAAATACCTGCTGGAATTATCAAAGCTGAAAAAGCATTGGTATTTATTATTTTAAATGCAGTGATATTTATGATTGCTACATATTTTATTAATTCAATTTGCTTTTACTTATCACCTGTTGCATTATTTGTGATCTTATTTTATAGTTATACCAAACGATTTACTTTTTTATGTCATTTGGTTTTAGGGATAGGGTTGTCGCTAGCGCCTATTGGTGCTTATTTAGCGGTCACTGGTCATTTTGACATTTTGCCATTATTGTTTTCATTTGCAGTAATATTTTGGGTAAGTGGCTTTGATATTATTTATGCTTTACAGGATATCGAATTTGATAAATCTCAATCCTTATATTCCATGCCAAGCCATTGGGGTTTAGTGCGTGCATTGAAAATAGCAAGTGTATTGCATATTTTTTCTGCTGCTTTTGTAATTGTAGCCTACTTTATTGGTGGCTTTCATTTTTTATATTTAGGAGGTCTGATTGTATTTATAGGAATGTTATTATACCAACATAGCTTGGTAAAACCGAATGACTTAAGCAAAGTAAATATTGCTTTTATGACAGCGAACGGGATTGCTAGTATTGTATTCAGCATTTTTGTAATAGCGTCAATTTTCATTCAAATTTATTTTTAACATTAACTTATAGCTTTGCCTAGAATTATTTGTATTGACTACGGTGGGAAAAGAACCGGATTGGCCGTTACGGACCCCTTGCAAATAATTGCAACAGGCTTGACTACGGTGGACACTAAAAACCTATATACTTTTCTGGCTGACTATTTTGCCAAAGAGCCCGTAGAACTTATTTTAATAGGGGAGCCCTTAAATTTAGACGATACGCCAACCCACGCCACTCCCTTGGTCCAAAAAGCCATTATAGAGCTAGGTAAGAAGTTTCCTTTAATCCCAATTAAGACGGTAGACGAGCGTTATAGCTCCAAAAATGCAGTACGCGCCATGGTTGAAATGGGGATGAAAAAGAAGGATCGCCAGAACAAAAAGACCATTGACCAAATAGCAGCTACTATACTACTTCAGGAATATCTGGTCAACCGTTCTTAAAACTGCCCTTTTATCGATAACTTTGTGCCCAATATAATGTGAACTAATATGATTTTACCAGTTGTTGCTTATGGAGCAACTATTTTAAGAAAAGTGTGCGAGCCTATACAGGCCGATTATCCTCAACTTGCATTGTTAATTGAAGATATGTGGGAAACTATGTACGAAAGCAGCGGGGTAGGTTTAGCAGCCCCACAAATCAATAAGAATATTCGTTTGTTCATAATGGACAGTGCTCAAATTTTTGAGAACTCTGAACCAGAGGACGAAGCTTATTCTGATGCCCCAGGTATTAAGCGAGTATTTATCAATCCACAAATTACTGCTACCGGCGGTAAGGACTGGATTTATAATGAAGGCTGTTTGAGTATTCCTAAAATTAGAGAGGACGTATTACGCCCTGAAACAGTAACACTTTCTTATGTGGACGAACAGTTTAAGGAACATTCTGAAACTTTCCACGGGATTTCTGCACGTATTATAATGCATGAATATGATCATATTGAGGGTAAATTGTTCATTGACTATATCAAGCCGCTTCGTAAGAAATTAATTCAAGGAAAGTTGAATGATATTTCAAAAGGTAAGACAAGAGTGGATTACAAAATGATCCAACTTAAATAAATTAAAAGTTACTGTATGCGAAAATTATTAGGGTTGATACTTTTATTAAGTGCTATTAATTTGCATGCGCAGGACACAACCATTAAAGTGGAGAATGGTGATTTTACTTTAACAGATGCTATTGTTAGAAATAATTTTGATTACAAAGCTATTTTAGAAAGAATAAAAGAGGACACTAGTTTTTACAAAGCTTTTAGAACATTAAGAACGATTGGTTATAGCTCTTATAATCATATAGAGATGAAGGATAAGAAGGAAGTGACCGTGGCAACTTTAAATAGTAAAACTAGACAGAATAAAATTAACGGTTGCCGTACTATGGATGTACTGGAAGAAACAATTACTGGTAATTTAAGAAATAGTAACGGAGAGTATAATTATACTACACCTTCACTTTACTCAAGTTTGTTTTTTACTAAGGGACAAATTTGCGGCGAGAATAATATTGTAAAAGGGAGAACAAGAAAGATTGATGGGTCTGGTATCGACAAAGCTAAGGAGCAATTAAAAATGTTATTTTTCAATCCTGGTAAAAAAATACCGGGCATTCCAATGATTGGGAATAAGTTGGATTTATATGATGAAGCAGCACACGAATTATACAACTACAAATTAGACTATGTTGACTATCATGGTCAGTTGGCTTATGTGTTTGACGTACAACCCAAAGCAGACTTAGGATTCTTCGCAAAAAATGATATAGTAGTAGACCAAATGATTACTTGGTTCAATCCAAAAACGTTGGAAGTTTTGGGTCGTAATTATTCTTTAAGCTATAAGGCTGGAGTATATGATTTTAATGTTCAAATGGAAGTGGAAATGACTTATTTTAATGGTCAATTAGTTCCTAAAATTTTAAGATATAGAGGTAACTGGGATGTGATATTTAAGAAAAGGGAAAGAGGTATTTTTACAGCTACTTTATTTGACTATACTTCAGCGAAATAAACAGTTCGTAAGGAAATCGAACAAACTAAAAAGTAGATTTAATTACTCCGCTAAAAAGCTTTGCTCAATATATTTTACTACTTCAACTAGACTTCCTGTATCCTTGAATACTTGTAATTGTCTGTCTGCACCAGTTCCTGTTTTAAATATTTCATGTACTTTTTCAATATGCTTTCGGCTTCCTAATTCATCCACTACACCGTCCACAAATTCCAGTAATTCTATTATTAAATCCTTAGCGTCTACTTCTTTTTCTTTTCCAAAGTCAATTAATTTACCATCAATTCCATAACGACTCGCCCTCCATTTATTTTCATTTATCAATGCTCTTTGATAATTGATGAAATTGATATTTTGTCTGCGTAGGGTATAAATTTTTGCACAGATCGCTTGGAATATAGCAGTAATAGTAATGGTTTCCTGAATGGTCATAGGTACATCGCAAATTCTAAACTCGATGGTATTGAAAACAGGATGCACTCTTAAGTCCCACCATATTTTTTTAGCATTGTCTATACAGTTGGTCTTGATTAATACTTGTACAAAGCTTTCATAGGCTTCAATACTTTCAAAATAATCAGGAATGCCGGTCCTTGGAAATTTATCAAATACTTTAGAACGGTATGATTTGTATCCTGTATTTCGTGTTTCCCAAAAAGGAGAATTGGTACTTAATGCATAAACATGGGGCAGGAAATAGCGTGCAGTATTGGCAATATGAATGGCCATTTTACGATCTTCTACACCAACATGTACATGTAGCCCAAAAATTAAATTACTCCTAGCAGCTTGTTGTAATTCGTTCAATAAATCCTGATAACGGTCCTGGCTTGAAATAAGTTGTTTTTCCCATAAACTAAAAGGGTGGGTACCAGATGCACCTAAACTAAAGCCAAGTCCTTGTGCGATTTCTAAAACGCCTTTTCTAAGGGTCTTAATCTCCTCATAAGCCTCATCTACGTTCCTACAAATACTTGTACTAACTTCTACTACAGCCTGGTGCATTTCGGCTTTAATCCTGTCCTGAAATAGTTTCTGACCTTCATTTACAATAAGTTGCTGATGGCTTTTTAATTCCTTAGTAGAAGGGTCTAATACCATATATTCTTCTTCTACGCCAATGGTAAATTGTTGCAAGTAATCGGACATACGCTAATTTACAAATAATTCTATTACATACAAAACCTAAACTCCTTACAAACGAGTTCAAAACGAAAAAGCCCCCCGATTGCTCGGAGGGCTTTTGAAAATAGATCAGTAAGTACTAGAAAATATATCTAACACCTAATTGAATTTGGTAACGAGAAGCCATTGACGTTACATCATGTTTCCATGATTGTTGTAATGGAGTCTTAGTTGTTGTGTTGTAGTAAGGGAAAGAAAATGATGGTTTGTTACCAACTAAACCTACATAACTCAAAGGAGTTGTAGTTGTTGGAACATCATATACACCCCAGTTCTTATTCAACATGTTTGTGAAGTTGTAAACATCAGCTGTAAAACGTAATGTTTGTTTTCTTCCTTTAACACCGAATGTTACGTCTTGAGTAATATTCAAATCCATTCTACCAGTCCAAGGTAATACTACCGCATTTCTTTGAGCGTATTCTCCTCTGTGCTTAGATAAATAAGGATTGTTGTCAATGAATTGACTTAATTGAGGCCATAATTCTTGTTGAGTTCTTGTATCTCCAGAAGCGTTAACTAAAACAATTTCGCTTGCGTTTCTAGGGATATACATTAAGTCATTGCTGAAACCATCACCATTCACGTCACCATTGTAGATGTATGAAGTTGTGTAGTTAGGAGCAATTTCTGCAAATACACCAACAGAGGTTGCAAAATGCTTCAAGTATTCTTTTCTGTAGATAGCTTGAGCAATGAATCTGTGTGGTAAGTAGTTGTTAGAATAACCTTGAGTTGGAACGTTAGGGTTGCCATAAACAGGCTTAGAACCCCACATTGTAGAAGCAGTAGAACCACTTACAGTTGCATCTTTAGCTTCTTGATAGTTATAAGCTGCACTTACAAATAAGTTCTTGAAAGTTCTTTGAACTTGAACGAAGAAAGTATTTACATAACCAACATTTGCGTTAGTCATATAGATAGCGTTACCAATAGAAGGGTTATTGATAGCTGCTTTAGCAGAACCACCAATTGGATATATTGAAGTAACAGGGAAACGTTGACGACCGTCAGCTAAAGTAATCAAACCAGAAGAAGGCAATGCAATGTTTTTGAAAACAGTTGCGTTAATATTTCTGATATGAGTTGCTTCAACAGTTATAGTAAATCCTAAAACTTTTTTATCAGCACCTAAAGTTGTTTTCCATACTTGAGGGAATTTATAATTAGGATCTGCTACGTTAATACTATAAGATTTAGACAAACCAGCTGTTACAGTTGGTCTGTATTTGTTTACGTCAGAAGAGAACATATAACCAGTACCATTGCTAATTGATCCAAACAAAGCCATACCTGAGTTAGAAGCTTGGTTAGAAATCCACACGAATGGAGGAGCACCTTGGAATAAACCTGTACCACCTCTAATTTGTAAAGTTTGGTCAGAGAATACATCCCAGTTATATCCAATTCTTGGAGAAATTTGAACTGCTTTATTTGGAGCAGCACCAGTGTTTGCATGAATTCCGTCGTAGAACATAGATAAGGTATCAACAACTGGGTTGTACAAGAAAGTATTGTAGAATTGAGTATAATCAGCTCTTACACCATATGTGAAAGTAAAGTTGTCTCTAACTTTCCATTTGTCTTGGAAGAATACACCTAATTCTAAGTCTTTTGGTCCTACTAATGGGAATTCACCACCGCCTAAAGTATATGACAAGTCATATCTAGCAGCAGCTTTTGTTCCAGCAGCAGAAGCATAGAAATCAGCTAAGCTATTGAATCTATATACACCTTGGTAAGAAGGAGAGAAACCGTTAGCATATTTTTTAAAAGAGTTTTGAGTACCTAAAGTGATCTCATGAGAACCAATGTATTTAGTAAATACATCATTCAATTGATAAATATCAGTATTCAATTTGTTTCCATAAGTATATTGCTCATATCCAAAAGAAGTGTAAGGGTTACCGTTACCGTCTAAGATATCTACTAATGGGAAATTTGTATTGCTTGATAAAGAAGAACGGTAATCTCTTAATTGAGTGTAACCAACTTGTAACTTGTTGTTTGCACTATTAGAGAAACGTGTGTTCAATTCTGCAATAACTACGTTTGCGTTGTTATTAATAACATAACCAGCACCATAGAAAGGCATTGCAGTTACACCTGGTCTTCTACCAATTGAAGTATTCGCAGCACCTGAGTTAGATGGAGGAATTTCAGCAGAAGATTTTAAGTAGTTATACTTAATGGTGAAAGTGTTATTTGCATTGATGTTCCAGTCAATCTTAGCAGTTAAACGCTTAGATGCGGATGCATAAGAATATCCTTGGTAAACACCTGGATCAAAATTGTAGTTAGTCTTTAAGAAAGTAGATAAAGCATCTAAATCTGCAGCTTTTGCTGAAGAAACAGTAGTACCGTTTGCAGCGTGACTTCCGTCAGCAGCTACGTATACAGTACCTGGTAGCGTATTGCTTTCTTGCTCACCGTTAACAAAGAAGAATAATTTATTTTTAATGATGGCTCCACCAGCAGTGAATCCTTTCAAATCATAATTAAATTCTTGCTTAGGCAAGTGAATAGATCCGATATCATAACTTTGCCAATCTTTGTTTTTGAAGTATTGGTAAACTGATCCAAAAGTTTGGTTTTTACCACTTCTTGTAACAGTATTGATACCAGCTCCGTTGAATCCACCGTACTTAACATCAAATGGAGAAGTGTTCACTTGGATTTGCTCAACCGCATCCAAAGAGATGGCTTGCGCACCAGTTTGACCACCGATATCTCCAGATAAACCAAATGAGTTATTAAAGTTTGCACCATCAACTGTGATATTATTCAATTGGTTACTCATTCCTTGGAAAGAAGTACCGTTAGCAGAAGGAACTAATTTAGTTAGATCTTTCCAGCTTCTTGTAGTTGTTGGAGTTCCCTCGATTAATTTTCTGTTGATAGTTTCTTGACCACCAGTTTTATTAGCACTGAAAACTTTGTCAGAACCAGACTTAACAACTACTTCTTTCAAAGTATTTGTTGTTTCAACTAAGTTGAAATTTTGTTTGTGTGCTTGACCTAAGTTTAAAGTGATATCGTCTGCAGTTTCAGTTTTGAAACCCACAAAAGATGCACTGATAGAGTAAGGACCTCCAATTTTCAAGTTAGCTAAGTTGTAACGACCATCCTGACGTGTAGAAGTTGTATACTTCGTACCAGTTGGTTGGTGAATTGCAACAATAGTCACACCTGCAATTGCAGTCTTACCAGAAGAAACTGTACCCTGAATCTCAGAAGTAGTTTCTTGAGCGTTTGCTCCTATAGTAATTGATGTAATCATCAACAACGACAGAAGAAATTTCCCGATTGTTTTCATACCTGATTGATGTTTGTTTTAGTGATGCAAAGAAAGTAAATATTCTCCTAAGTCGTTTTATGTTTTTGTTAACAAATAGACTGAAAATGAATTTATCAGTGCTTTATATATTACAATAATTTAAAATGTTATTATTTATATTGAATCTGTTAATTATAGTTGTCTTTTCATTACTTATTTAGAATAAAAAAGACCCATAATCGGGTCTTTTTGTTAGTTTTTATCTGTGATAAGAGTTTTCAGACTCGTTTTCTCTTTCCTTATCGTAAGCTTTAATTATGTCTTTAACCAATTTATGTCTCACCACGTCTTCCTCATCCAATTGGATATGCGCAATGCCTTCTATATTTTGTAATATTCGGACCGCTTTTTCCAAACCGCTTCTTTGATTACGGGGTAAATCTACCTGGGTAGGGTCACCAGTTATAATAGCTTTTGCATTAGAACCAATTCGTGTTAAAAACATTTTAATTTGTAAGTCGTTTGCATTTTGAGATTCATCTAAAATGATAAATGCATTGTCTAATGTTCTTCCTCGCATGTATGCCAAAGGTGCAATTTCGATAGTTCTTGTTGACATATAATAGCCTAATTTATCTGCAGGAATCATGTCGTCTAATGCATCATATAGCGGACGCAAATAGGGATCAATTTTTTCTTTTAAATCGCCTGGTAAGAATCCTAAATTTTCTCCAGCTTCAACAGCGGGCCTTGTTAAAATAATTTTTTTAACTAATTTATTTTTTAATGCACGAACCGCTAACGCAACGGCAGTATAGGTTTTACCAGTACCTGCAGGACCCACTGCAAACACAATATCATTTTTGTCTGCAGCTTGTACTAATTTTTTCTGATTCGCAGTTCTTGCTCTAACTGTTTTTCCGTTTGGTCCTAATACTAAAATTTCATTTGGGTTTTTGTCTACAAAATTGTCTATTACATCTGCATCGTCTCCTCCTAAAATTTGTTCAAAATATAATTCACTTAAATGTCCATTGCGTTCCATGTATTGAATGATTAAACCAATTTTTTCTTTGGCTATTTCAATTTGTTCTGGAGCACCACTTAGTTTAACTTGAGTACCTCTTGATAAAATTTTAAGTAATGGAAATTTCTTTTTTAAGAGGTCGAATTTGTTATTGTTAACGCCAAAAAAATCAATAGGGTTAACCGTTTCAAGGTTGATGATTGTTTCAGTCAATGGATGGTAATTTATGGGTGAGTATTGGATTATAATACAGTTAACACAATTTATACCACAGTTGTTCAAAAAACAAGCATAAAATACGCACAAATGTGCATTTCATTAAATGGTAATAATAGCTTAACAGTTCTTTAAAGTAGTAATCATTTGCTTAGGGTCGGCTGCTTTAAATACAGTAGTCCCTGCAACCAATACGTCGGCACCTGCAGCCACTAATTGTGATGCATTATTTTCGGTCACGCCACCATCAATTTCTATTAAAGTATCGGCCTTTGCATTTATAATAATTTGCTTTAATGCACGTACTTTTTCATAAGTATGTTCAATAAATTTTTGACCTCCAAATCCTGGGTTTACACTCATCACGCAAACCACATCAATATTATTAATAACGTCTTTAAGTAAATCCACAGAAGTATGTGGATTGATTGCCACACCCGCTTTCATGCCATGTGCTTTAATTTGTTGTAGCGTGCTATGTAAATGTGGGCAAGCTTCATAATGCACTGTTAAAATATCTGCACCAGCTTTTTTAAAGTCGGCAATATACTTTTCTGGAGCTACAATCATCAAGTGCACATCCATTACTTTTGAAGTCGTTTTTTTTATTTGTTCAATGATGGGTAAACCATAACTAATATTGGGAACAAAGCTTCCGTCCATAACATCCAAATGAAACCAAGCTGCTTCACTTTCATTTAACATTTGACAAGCAATACCTAATTGTAAAAAATCAGCCGCTAATAAGGAAGGAGCAATAATTGCCATAAAGTGTATTTGATGCAAAATTAATTACTTTTACAGTCAATTAAGGAAATCTATGAAAAAACTATTGATTCTGGTTTTTGTGAGTCTTTTAGCATTGCAAACAATGGCACAAAATGATGCTGTATTTGTTGGATTCATTCAAAAGGATTCCATTTTATTTGCTGGGGAACCTCATTTTAAAAATGTGATACAACTAACTAATAGTGGTGACAATGCCGAAGCGTATTGGAGCTTTGACAGTAAGCGCATTACTTTCCAAAGAACCAATCCCAAAGAAGGAATTAACTGTGATCAAATTTTTATGGGTTTAGTACCAACCAATAGCACCACTCCTTTTACATATAAGTCCATAAGTGGCGGGAAGGGTAGAACAACCTGTTCTTATTTTACAAAAGACGGTAAGCATATTATTTTTGCATCTACAAAGGACGGAAGTATTGATTGTCCACCTGCAGTGGACCGTGCTAAGTATGGTAATAAGTATATCTGGCCTTTATATAATACCTATGATATTTTTATGGCAGATACAAGTGGTAAAATTATCAAGCAATTAACTAATGCCAAAGGATATGACGCAGAAGGCACATTGTCTTATGACGGTAAAAAAATGATTTATTGTAGTGACAAAGACGGTGATTTGGATTTATATGTAATGGACTTAGCTTCTGGAAAAGAAATAAGAGTAACGAATACTTTGGGATATGACGGGGGTGCTTGGTTTAGTCCAGACGGAAAGAAAATTGTTTGGAGAGCAAGTCGACCAACTAGTAAAGAAGACGTTTCCGAGTATAAGTCATTATTAGCGGAGGGAATGGTGGCTCCAACCAAAATGGAAGTGTTTGTGGCTAATGCAGATGGAACCAACGCGAAACAAATTACCAATTTAGGTAATGCTAATTGGGCACCTAACTTCACACCAGACGGCAAGCATATTATATTTTGTAGTAATCATGAATATAAAAGAGGCTTCCCCTTTAATATGTATTTAATTGACCTGGACGGGAACCATTTAGAAAAAATAAGTAGAGACAAAGGGTTTGATGCATTCCCAATGTTTAGCCCAGACGGTAAACGAATAATGTTCTCTTCTAACAGAAATAATGGGGGAACACGAGACACCAATTTATTTGTGGCTGATTGGGTAGAATAGGCGCTTTGTTGATATTAATGTACTTTTAAAACTTAAAATTCAAAAATATGAATACTGGATTATTACATTTACATAACTTATTAAGATGGGTCATTTTGATTACGCTTTTAATAAGTATCTATAAGCTATTCGTAAAGCAAGACGCTTTAAAGTTTACCAAAATCCTTTTAATTGCTTCTCATACCACTTTGTTATTGGGTATCTACCAATACTTTACTGGTGCTGTAGGTTTTCAATTAATTAAGACTTCTGGAATGGCTGTGGTAATGAAAGATGCGGCAAGTCGCTTTTGGGCTGTTGAGCATATCTTCTCAATGGTTTTAGCCATCACTTTAATTACCATTGGACATATCCGTTATAAAAAGACACAAAAGTCAGGCGCGAGTCTTATTTTACTGGTAATTGCTTTATTATTAATACTTTTGGCGATGCCTTGGCCGTTTAAAGTAGGTGTGGGCCGTCCATGGTTTCCAGGTATGTAATTCGTAATTTGTTGACAATCAATCTTTTATAAATCAGAATTTGCGCTTCTCCTTTTATTTTGGGCTTTTTTCAATATTTCGCGGGTAATTTTTCTTATTTCCATTCATTTCCATATCTTTGCAACCCCAAAATAAGTATGTCAAAACAACCGCTGATTAAACAAGATGGTATCATTATTGAAGCTATGAGCAACGCAATGTTCAGAGTTAAACTAGAAAATGGTCATGAAATCTTGGCAACAATATCTGGTAAAATGCGAATGCACTATATCAGAATTTTACCAGGAGATAAAGTAGGTGTGGAGATGAGTCCATATGACTTAACAAGGGGCAGAATTATTTTTAGACATAAGTAAGATTTTTTTAATTGTACTTGTAGCTAATTAGAACAAACGAAAAAGAACAGTAGACTTAATATTTTAAAAACAAACAGATGAAAGTTAGAGCATCTATCAAAAAACGTAGTGCAGATTGCAAGATCGTTAAGCGTAAAGGGGTTTTGTATGTTATCAATAAAAAGAATCCTCGTTTTAAGCAAAGACAAGGATAGTATTCTTTTAAAGAACAAAGCACAAACAAAAAAATTAATTAAAAACAAGTTTTAGCATATGGCTCGTATTGCCGGTATAGACTTACCAAAAAACAAAAGAGGAGAAATTGGACTACAGTACATTTTCGGTATTGGACATTCAACTGCTCAGTACATCTTAGACAAAGCAAACATCAGTTACGATAAGAAAGTTAATGAGTGGAATGACGATGAGCAAACTGCTATTCGTAACATCATTAACGCTGAATTCAAAGTAGAAGGTGCTTTACGTAGTGAAGTTTCTATGAGCATTAAGCGTTTATTAGATATTGCTTGTTACCGTGGTTTACGTCACAGAAAAGGTTTACCTGTTCGTGGCCAAAGAACTAAGACTAACTCACGTACTCGTAAGGGTAAGCGTAAGACAGTTGCCGGTAAGAAGAAAGTAGCTAAGAAATAATAAATCATAAAGTAGTCATCTGGGAAACTGGTGACTACTTTTTGCTATAAAATCCGTTAAAAATTGGATCCTGATCTGTAAAGAATAAGGGGAGATTTTACTCGGTTTCCGCTTCGGCGGAATTTCAATTTAAATAACCCGCACTTTTTGCAAGTAATTTTACAAGTAAAAAGGGCACACCTCAACCAAAAATGGCTAAACCACAAAAAGCACAGAACAGTGCAAAAGCAGCTGCAAAAAAGAGAGTCGTTAAAATCGACGCTTCTGGCGAAGTTCGTATCAGCGCAACATTCAACAATTTAATTATTGCTTTTACAAATAAAGCAGGTCAAGTTATCAGCTGGAGTAGTGCTGGTAAAATGGGCTTTAGAGGTTCTAAAAAGAACACTCCATACGCAGCTCAAATGGCAGCAGCTGACGCAGCTAAAGTTGCATTAGACGCGGGTGTTAAAAGAGTAGACGTATTTGTAAAAGGACCAGGTTCTGGTAGAGAAGGTGCAATTCGTTCTATCTCTCAATCAGGTATCGAAGTAACTTCAATCCGTGACGTAACACCTATGCCACATAACGGTTGTCGTCCTCCAAAACAAAGAAGAGTATAACAATAACATTTATTATAAACCGGATATTACATTCATTTTTAAGATTTTTAAAGATGTAGTATCGTCACCAAAAAATCACAAACAAATATTATGGCACGTTACACAGGTCCCAAAACAAAGATTTGTCGCATCTTCGGCGAACCTATCTTAGGAAACGCTAAATGGTTAGGAAAAAACAGCAACCCTCCAGGTCAACATGGTGCGCAACGCAAGCGTAAGCAATTAGGAGAGTATGCTTTACAGTTAAGAGAAAAACAAAAAGCTAAATATACTTATGGTGTATTAGAGAGACAATTCCGTAAAACATTTGAAGAAGCATCTCGTATTAAAGGTGTTACTGGTGAAAACTTAATCAAATTGTTAGAGTCTCGTTTAGACAATACTATTTTCAGAATGGGATTGGCTGCTAGCCGTCCTGAAGCACGTCAATTAGTAGCTCACAAACACATTGCAGTTAATGGTGATGTAACTAATGTACCTTCTTACACATGTCGTCCAGGTGATGTTATCACTTACCGTCCTAAGAGTGGTCATAATTCATCAATTGTTAGTAAGCAACGTCCAAGAAATACTAAATTTAGCTGGGTTGATTGGAATGAAACTACAAACACAGGAACATTTATTACAATGCCTGAGCGTGAAGCAGTTCCTGAAAATATCAAGGAGCAATTAATCGTAGAATTGTATTCTAAGTAATAGCATCTAACAAAATTTCTTTCTTCGGAAAGATTCAAATAAAAAAAAGTGTACCATGGCTATATTAAGTTTTCAAAAACCTGATAAAATTGTTTTACAAAAAGCAAATGACTTTGAAGGACTATTCGAATTCCGTCCATTAGAGCCAGGATTTGGTTTAACATTAGGCAATTCATTAAGAAGAGTTTTATTAAGCTCTTTAGAAGGATTTGCTATTGTAGGTATTAAGATTGAAGGTGTAGATCATGAATTTGCAACTATTAAAGGAATTACAGAAGACGTTACAGAAATGATCTTAAACTTAAAGCAAGTTCGTTTTAAGCGTAAGGCTGATCAAGATGTGAGCGCAGAAAAAATCATTTTATCTATCAAAGGTGCAAGTGAATTTAATGCTGGTCATATTGGTGATGCTTCTCAACAATTTCAAGTAATGAATCCTGAGTTAATTATTTGCTCAATGGATCCTTCTGCTAAATTAGATATCGAAATCACTATCCAAAAAGGTCGTGGTTACATACCTGCTGAAGAGAATAAATTAAAAGATATGCCATTTGGTTATATCGCTATTGATTCAATTCACACACCAATCAAGAACGTTAAATACGTTATGGAGAACTATCGTGTGGAGCAAAGAACAGATTATGAGAAATTAATCTTGGAAGTTGCTACTGACGGAACAATCCATCCTGAAGATGCTGTAAAGCAAGCTTCTAGAATCTTGATCCAACACTTGATGATCATTACAGACGAGAATATCACTTTTGATAATAAAGAAGATAAGAAAGAGGATGTAGTGGATGAGCAAGTTTTACAATTAAGAAAAGTTTTAAAAACTCCATTAGAGGACTTAGACCTTTCTGTACGTGCGTTCAATTGCTTGAAAGCTGCTAAAATTAACAGCTTGAGCGAATTGGTACAATACGAGCAAGAAGACTTAATGAAGTTCAGAAACTTCGGTCAAAAGTCTTTATCTGAAATCGAGCAAGTTTTGATCGAAAGAGGATTGAGCTTTGGAATGGACTTAGGTAAATTAGGATTAGACAAATTAGATTTACAATAGTCTTCTGAATTTATTTCAAAGACAGTATTAGTAAATCACTATTTATAACCGAGCTTCGGCTCACACCTTACAATTCCTGACACGGTGTAAGGATAAAATTTAAATGTCATGCGTCACGGAGACAAACAAAACAACCTTGGAAGAAAGAAGGCACACAGAGATGCCTTATTGATGAACTTAGCTTGTCAAATTATTACGCACAAGCGTATTGTTACAACTTTAGCTAAAGCTAAAGCTTTAAGAAAATACGTTGAGCCGTTAATTACAAAAACTAAGAAAACAGCTTCTAAAGAGGAAATCAGTCACAATCACAGAATCGTGTTTGCTTATTTGAACGACAAAGCTGCTGTTAAAGAATTATTTACAGTAGTAGCTCCTAAAATTGCTACACGTCCAGGTGGATACACTCGTATCATCAAATTAGGTATTCGTCCAGGTGACAATGCTGAGAAAGCGATGATCGAATTAGTAGACTTCAACGAAATTTATGGTAATTCAATTGCAACTGCAGCTGAACCAGCTAAAAAGACACGTAGAAGTAAAGCACCAGCAGCTCCTAAAAAAGCAGCTGAAGCTACAGAAACTCCTGCTACTGAAGAAGCAACTGAATCTACACCAGAAGCAGCTGCTGAATAATGCTAAACGTTATTTAACATATAAAGGCAAGACTTTGGTCTTGCCTTTTTTTTGCCTAAATTTGCAATACTTAATAGATAAATTACAATGACTGCACAACCAGCAATATTAGTTTTAGCCGATGGTAATGTTTTCCATGGTCAGGCTTTTGGAAAAATTGGTACCACTACAGGTGAGATATGTTTTAATACAGGCATGACAGGTTACCAAGAAGTATTTACAGACCCTAGTTATACTGGGCAGGTAATTATTATGAGTAATGTGCACATTGGAAATTATGGTGTGAAGTCTACAGACGTAGAAAGTAGTACGGTAAAAATTCACGGATTAATTGGCCGCAACTTAGAAGAAAAATTTAGTCGTGCACAAGCAGACGGAAATTTGAACGAATATTTAATTACAAATAATATAGTTTCAATAGAAGGGTTAGATACAAGAGCATTAGTAGCACATGTAAGAACTTGCGGTGCTATGAACTGTATTATCTCTTCAGACAATTTAGACGTGGATGCTTTAAAAGCACAATTAGCTAAAGTACCTAGTATGGATGGTTTAGAATTAGCTAGCACCGTTAGTACAAAAGAAATTTATGAATTAGGGGATGTGAATTCTGCAATCAAAGTTTCTGTTTTAGATTTTGGGGTGAAGCATAATATTTTACAATGCTTAATTGACAGAGGAGTACATGTAAGAGTACATCCTGCAAAAACAGATTTCGCAACTTTAAAAGCGTTCAATCCAACAGGTTATTTTTTATCTAATGGCCCAGGTGACCCAGCTCCAATGGATTATGCAGTAGCCACTATCAAAGAAATATTAAAAGAGAAAAAACCTTTATTTGGTATTTGCTTAGGACACCAATTATTGGCGCGTGCTAATGATATTCCAACATTTAAAATGCATCATGGTCATAGAGGATTAAATCATCCTGTAAAAAATGTAATTACAGGTCGTTCTGAAATCACAACACAGAACCACGGTTTTGGGGTAGACCCAGAGGCAGTAAAAAATCATTCGAATGTAATTGTGTCGCACGTAAATTTAAATGACGATTCTATTGAAGGAATTAAATTAAAAGATCGTCCTGCTTTTAGTGTTCAATACCATCCGGAAGCAACTCCTGGCCCTCACGATAGTAGATACTTGTTTGATGATTTTATTACATTAATGAAAACAAATTAAAGGCTCAATCTTTTAAAAAATAGGGGTCTGATTTCTTGAAAAAGAAGTTTTTTTTCTAATCAAAAGTAGGTTTCAAATTTTTAATTAAATTTTATGTTACAAATTACAATTATCAACGGGCCTAATTTGAATTTATTAGGCAAGCGTGAACCAGGTGTTTACGGTAACGAAACTTTTGATGATTGTTTGGCCGGACTTAAAGCACATTACCCTCAAGTTAATTTTACCTATTTTCAAAGTAATATAGAAGGTGAAATAGTAGACGCTATTCAAGCAGCAGGTTTTAATCAAGATGGAATTATTATTAATCCAGCTGCGTATACACATACTTCCATTGCTATTGGTGATGCCATTGCTGCAGTTAAAACGCCAGTAATAGAAGTGCATATAAGTAATGTACATGCTAGAGAAGAATTCAGAAAAATATCACATGTGTCCGCAAAAGTGGTTGGTTCAATTATTGGTTTAGGTTTAAAAGGATATGCTTTAGCAACAGATTGGTTTATAAGCAATGCCGGAAGTAAATAAACATCGCCTAATTTAGTGCTGTTATGAATATTTCTGCTGCGCAATATCAAAAAAAAACAGGTTGGCTTATTTTAATAACAGTGCTTATTAAAATAATACTTTCTTCTTTTCTAGAATTAGGAAATGATGAAGTGTATTATTACACATATGCCATTCAGCCAGATTGGAATCATTTTGATCATCCTCCAATGGTAGGTTGGATGATTCGACTTACTAGTTTAAATTTACATTGGGTCTCAACGTTATCAATGCGCTTAGGAAGTATTTTAAGTGCTGCTGTTGCGACTTTTGTAATTTTTGAAACAGGAACTTTATTAAAAAACGAAAGAGCTGGATATATTGCGGCACTCTTATATTCGTTATCTATATATACCACTATTATAGCTGGATTATTTGTATTACCAGACAGTCCTCAATTATTGTTCTATACACTTAGCATTTACTTAATGGTCAAGATGGTTGTAAAGCCACATTTATTCAAAACAATACATTGGCTATTGTTAGGTTTATTCATCGGATTAGCCACTATGAGTAAAGTACATGGATTATTTTTATGGGCAGGCTTTGGGGCATTTATTTTATTTCATAATGGCAAAACGCTTAAGAATAAAAATTTGTATCTAGCCATTATGATAAGTTTAATATGTGTTGTTCCTATACTATATTGGAATCTACAAAATGACTTTATTACCTATCGATATCATTCAAAGCGAGTAATGCACACAGGTATTTCCTTGGATAGTTTTTTGCAACAAGTCTTAGGAGAGTTGCTGTATCAAAATCCCTTGGTTTATATAAGTTGTCTAATTCCATTAGTGCAATTTAAAAAACTCAAAACCAGTTTTCAAAATTTACGTAACAATGACTTTCAACACTTTGAAACGCTTTGGTTATTGTTGTGGTTAAGTTTGCCATTAATTTTTACTTTTTGGATACTTTCTTTATTTAATCCAACACTTCCACATTGGACAGGGCCAGGATTTATAGCTTTATTTTTGATGGCAGGAGTGTATTGGTCCAATTATTCTATTAAACTAGTCCCTAATTTAATTAAAGGAGCTGCGGGGTTAATCACATTTTTAATTTTTGGATTTCTATTATTGGTATATGTATTTCCAAAACAATTAGGTTCAAAAGAGGCTGCGAATCTTGGGGAGTATAACCCAATTAATGACGTTACCGGATGGCGCTATTTTAGCACCCAATTCGAGGCATTAGTCCAGAAAGACGTATTAGAGGGTAAAATGAAACAAGGGGCTCCCATTTTGACGCATAAGTGGTTTCCTGGGGGGCATATACTATTTTATACTGCGCAACCTTTACACATGTCAGTTATTGGGGTAGGTGCTTTAGAGGACCTACATAAATTTGCATGGTTAAATCAAACACAAGCAGGTTTGGAAATAGGACAAAATGCTTATTGTATTATTCCTTCTAATTTGCCAGCCAATCCTGATATTTTATTTGGGGCCTATTTTCAAAAAGTAGAATTAGCAGCCACTGTTCCAATTGTTTATAAAGGTGTTTTACTTCGTAATTTTTATGTATATCGTTTGATACAATGTAAGCTTGTTCCAAGTTCGATTTTATCAAAAAAATAGTTTAATAACCAGTTCATAAAAATAGCTCCCTAAAATATAAAGTTATCAAAGTCTTTACGATAGGAGATACTTACTCCTTGACGGTTTCGTTTTCCTAAACTACTTCCATTAATGTCAAGACTATTTCTATTAAATACGATAGCTCGTAATTTTCTATTCTTAGTCAAAATAAATTCAATATTTAAATCTGGCAACCATTGGAAGTTCCCATTTTGTATGGTTGTAGTATTTCTAATATTAAAATCTAAGTCTCCACCAAAGTTCACAATAATTTTATCATTCAAAAAGCTTCTACCTAATTTCAAATTCACTCTTTGACGATCTATTTTATTAGCATTAATTGCAATACCTGTTCCTGTAGGGTCTAATAAATTACCACTATTGTATACAGAAGAACCCAAGTCAAAACGTAATCCTTTATCGCCAGTTACGCGTCCTAATAAATTAGTAATAGACTTATTTACTTCCTTGGTTAATAATTGAGAAATGGTATTTATGCCAATGGAAGTTGCGGAATATGCATTATTGCTTCCGCTGTTATTAAAACTTACAGGTGCAAAAGAATTAAACACAATTAAGAATGAAACTTGTTTAAGAATTTCATTGTCGTCCCTTTCTAATCTTGAAATAAATTGGGAGAATTCATTATCCGAACTTATAGGATTTCCTTGTGGGAAGGCTAATGTGAATTTAATGTCTGGTCTTGAAAGTTTATTTCTTAGTGCTGCAATAACATAAACGTTACCACGGTAAGTTTTTACGGCGTTACTAAAGTTGGAACTACCTACTAATTCATTTAAACTGACTCTCTCTGCCGTATACCTTGCATCAACATGAATATCTGCATTTAAAGGGTCTCCGGTCCATTCTATAAAATTTCCTGCTTCTGGAATCAATTCAAACGGTTTTTTAATAAAGGATTGAAAGTTGAAATCATATTTGCCAGACTCAATATTATATTTACCTCTTATGGTCAAAGGTTCAATATTGCCTGCTCTTATTTTAATACGACCGTTTCCAACAGCTTTGATAACATCTCCAGTTAATTCGTCAAAAATTACATTAATCTGTGTTTTATTATTAGCTGTAATATCCAAGTCTACAACTAAATTATAGGTTGGGATGTCCGCACTCTTAATGGCGGATTTCCCATACTTTTTGAAAACAATAAACTCAGACTTTCCAGTTTCTTTGCTAGTAGTATTAGGTAAGAATAAATTAGAACTGTCATTCACGTCTGCATTTATCGCCATTCTAATATTTTCTTCTGGCCCTTTTATAGTCATACCTGCCTTACCAACTGCATGTCCATAAAAGTAAGTATTGTCATATGGATCCATATTAAGTAGTTCAATTTTAGAACTGCTCATTTCCATATCGTATTCTAAATGTTTGAACCCTTGGTTATTTATTTTTCCTTTAAACTGTGCTGTTCTTCCAAGCTTGTCTTTTACTTGAACTATGCCAAAGTCAATACCATCTTTTGTAAATCGAATAGTAGCGGTGTCAATAAAATATTTCACTTTGGTATAGTCTACAATAAAGGAAGCCTTGTCTAATTTTGCTTGACCTAATAAGTATGGATTTTCAATACGACCACCAAAATGTAATTGGCCGGTAGCCTTACCGTCTAAATGATGTAATACGTTTCCTATAAATTGTTCAACCAGACTGAATTTTGAATGGTTTAAATAAAGTGTAGCGTCCAAGGGGGCAATAGAATCATTAATATTATAGTCACCTATGGCAGATAAATTATATTGATCATTTGGTGCACTAAGTTTAAATGGAACCAACCCAGAGGCATTATCATATCCTGCCTCTATGTTCGTAAGTCCAATTGGCTCATTATTAAAACTGAATTGGTCAATTGCAAGATGACTTGACATTTCAAAATTTTCTAAAATGTTTTTAAACTGAACAGTTCCATTGGTAACTCCTTCTAGTCTAGGATAAGTGAAAAATAATTTAGTAAGATCACCTAGAATAACATTTTTCATTTCTAATTGTAAAGCATTATTATTTTGTTTATTGGAACTAAACAATAACGCTTGAATGCCTTGTGAAAATTTTAAATTATTGGCATAAGTATTATTTTTCCTTATACTCAATTCCCCTCCATTATTAATGTCCCATTTTTTTTGATTCAATACAAAATACGAAGGAGTCCATTTTAGAGCAATGCCGTCAGAGTAGGTATTAATCGTGCCATTTAAATTAATAATCTCTAATGCAGACTTACTTGTAGCATTTAAGGTTACAATGGAAGCGTCATTACTAGTATGAACTGTTAATGCAGGCTGGTCTAGTCTAAAGCTGTCGCTTAAATTTGCAGATTGTGCATTAAATAGGACATGCAAAGAGTCTTTAGTGCCTGATCCATTTAAAATACCATTTTTCAAACTATAGGATTTCCATTGTGCAAATGGGATAGTAGCTTTTGCAGTAATTGACTTATTGATAGTATTTAATGTTCCAACTAGATTAATATTATTGAAACCTGAAAATTCCTTGTTAAACATCCTAATATAAGGCTCGAAATAATTGGTTTTAATACTAATTTCAAACTGCTGATTTGCTACTGTATTTTTAGGAGCTGGAATATAGGTTGGTAAATAACTTTGCATGAAATACTGCACACTTGCAGGTAAGTGAAGGATATTGAATCGGCCTGCTATATTAGCTTGAATGGCATCGCTTGCAATTGTTATTATTTTTCTTCCATTTTCTACAGACGACTTTAAAGTTAAGGAGTCAAAATTTACAGTTGACGTTTGACTTTTTAACTTACCATTAAAAAATTTAGCATATCCAATAAAATTATCAATACTATCTCCTTCAAAATTTAAATCTAGTACACCTGTCAACTGAATATTATCCTTTGTTATATTAAGTGGTGAGAAGTTAGCGTTTAGTAAATCACCTACTGCATTAAATTTAGGTTTGCCATTTTTAAAGTCTAATTCAAGATTGCTAATAAAATTAATATTAGGATCTTTAATTCGAAGGGCGCCGTTAAAGGCCCTTTTCTGTAACAACCCATTTGTATTAATATTGGTATAAGTGTAATTATTATAAACAATAGAATCAATTTGTCCTTCAATATTTGTTTTTACTTTTTCTAAAGAGAACGAAGAACCAGCTATTTTTCCATTAAAATTGATCCACCCAAAATTAGGTATATTAGTAAGTTTCCCAATATCAAAATGGGAGGTTGTAAGAACTCCTTCATAACTGGGCTCGTCGCCTTTGGGGAACTGTAAACGTATACTTGTTTCTGCATTTCCTAGTTTGGAGTTAATGCTAGCATTTGTAACAAAGTCATATAATGTACCTTTGAAGCTTCCCTTAAGCAACAAGTCTCCAAGTTGATTAACTTGTAAATTTTTAATTAAATTTAAAGAAGGAATCCAATTAAGCAAGTCCGTGTAATTAGTTTTAGCAAATACATTACTAAAATTAATTTGAGTCGAACGCATATTAGGTATCCCATTCATTGTAAAATTCCCTTTAACAAAAGACTGTCCATATTGTGCACTTAAATCGAAGGCTTTCATTGCATCAACAGTACCATTGAATTTAAAGCTTGTATTTATTTTTTGATGTATAGTATTTAATTCTGGTGCAAAAAAAGCGATATCATCGGTAGCCACATTTGCATTAATGAAATGTGCTTTCATATTTACTTTGTGAATGTAGTCATTGAAGTCGTAAACGAAATCTTTATACTGCATAGCATAGTATGTACCTAGCGTACTCTTATTGGTTTTTATTAATAACTTATCCAACTCCATAATTTCAGGAGTCATTTTAAAAGCGGCTTGCAAAAGCTTAATATGTAAGCCAGATCTTTCCTTTAAGTTAAGCACAACTGCCGCTTTAACAGTGTCTTTTATAAAGCTTGCATTATTTATTGTTGCATTTAAGTCATGCATTCTAATATGGAATCCGTCAAAATAGGGTGTAGGTTTATCAAATCCGTTTTCTATCCAAAATTTACCTTGAAAAATTTGAATATTTTTAGCAAATAACTCGGTGTTCTCATTGTGAAAATATAGCACCCCTTTTTTTCTGTAAGTTTTTTTCTTAAAAGCACTTATTGGTGCAAATCCTTTTTTATTCTGAATTAGATAAAATGGCTTATTGGCAATTATTTGGTCTATTATAATTTGCTTGGAAGTAAAGCTGCTAATATTCGCAATTACATTGGCTCCAGAAAACTCCATTTTTTCACCTAACCATTCGTCGTCTTGAATGAATTTAAAATGAGCCAAATCTAGTTTCTTAATATCTATATGGCTTGATTGTTTTTTACTGCTGTCTTTATTAAGGTAATTAAGTAAAAACTGATAGTTCCATTGTGAATCTTTTCGGTGTAGGTATACCTGGGTTCCTTCTAGTCCAATATATTTTATGACAGGATCGGAATTAGTGAAAAATAAATCACTGATCCTTAACTTAAGGGTATGGGTATATAAAATGGTATCTTTTCGTTGATCGCGAATTAATACTTTTTCTAAGTCGATACTATTAAATAATGAAAAGCTTACAGTACCAACTTTTACTTCAGTACCAATTGAGTTGGACAATGTACTTGCTGCTTTTTGTACTAATTTATTTTGTACCCAAGGTACTTGCACTAACAAATAGCAAAGCAGCAATAAGCCTACTATGGAAGCAAGAATAATTCTTAGTATGCGTAGCTTATTTTGGTACAAAATGCTTTTTTGTAAAAATACAGAAAAGTCAATTAATACACGGTTAATTTAAGCCACTTAAAGCGTTAATAATGATAGATTTAGTAGCCTGCAACACTGTCGTCACCTCTTTTGTCTCCAGCGGCTTCTCTTTGGCCATTTGATAATATAATTACACCATCCATTCTACCAAAATAACCTCTTTTAGTAATAGAATAACCATTTGCTTTTAAGGTATTTACAGTTGCTTCTGGGAAGTCTGCTTCAAATGCAACTGCATCGGGGATCCATTGGTGATGAAAACGTGGGGCATCAATAGCCGCTTTCAAAGTCATTTTATGATCGATAATATTCACTAATCCTTCATACACTTGATTTGGGATGGTAGTGCCTCCTGGAGTGCCAATACTTAAATAAGGTTTATTATTAACTGTAATCAAAGTGGGTGTCATAGAACTTAACATTCTTTTTCCTGGCTGTATAGAGTTGGCTTCACCACCAATGGCGCCATACATATTTGGAACTCCTGCTTTAATACTAAAATCATCCATTTCATTATTTAATAAAAAACCTGCACCTGCGACAATGGTTTTATTGCCATAAGTGTCATTTAATGTAGTTGTAATGGAAACCATATTTCCTTCCTTGTCAATCACGCTAAAATGGGTTGTTTGCTCACTCTCGTGAATTTGTCCAGCTTTAATGGCAGAGCTTTTTCCTACTACTCCAGGTACATAATCTTTCATTCTGTCTTGGATATATTTGGCACTAACCAAAGTTTTAGTAGGGACTTTGTAAAAATCAGGATCTCCCATATGTTCTGCTCTGTCAGCATATGCTCTTCTTTGTGCTTCTACCATTAAACTCACAGACGCAACAGTATTCGCCCCCATTTTTTGAACATCATAAGGTTGAATCATTTGCATCATCTGTGCAATTAAAATGCCACCACTAGAAGGAGGTGCAAAACTTATAATATGATGATTGCGATAGTCGAATTCTAATGGCACTCTTATTTTAGGTTGGTAGTTTTTCAAGTCTTCTTTTGTAATAATACCTTCACTATGCTGCATTTCCTTTACAATTAAATCTGCAGTAACACCCTCGTAAAAACCAGCTAACCCATTTTGTTGAATACGACGTAAAGTATTTGCTAAGTCTTTTTGAATCAAAGTATCACCGGCTTTCCAGTTACTCTTAGCTGTAAAAGCACAAGGGGCAGAACTATTCTTTAAAAATTGAGCACGAGTATTGTTTAACCCTTTTGCTTCTTTTTCTGTAATTACAAAACCATATTCAGCTAATTCTATTGCGGGTTCGATTAGTTTAGAAAATGCTAATTTTGCATTTTGATGAACACTAAACATACCAGCAATACTTCCAGGGATGCCAGAGGCAGATGCGCCGTCTCTTGACTTGGTTGCAGAAGGATTACCTTTTTCATCCAAGTACATGTCTTTATGTGCTTTCGCTGGTGCAGCTTCTCTAAAATCAAGGCCAGTTAAGTTACCATTCTTGTCACGAGATAACATAAAACCACCTCCACCAATATTACCTGCTCCTGGAAACACAACCGCTAAACTTAATTGTACCGAAATAGCAGCATCAAAGGCGTTACCTCCGTCTTTCATAATAGCCGCACCCACCATACTAGCCAGAGGATGCGCAGAACTTACTGCAGCATGATCGAAAACTTTTTCTTTAACAACACTATAGTTATAAGGGTTTATTTGAGCATGTGCTTTAAAGAAATCCTGTGCCTGTAGAGAAACTGTTGCACAAACTATTAAAAATGAATTTATCGTCAGTTTTAGAAAAAGCTTAGTCATATGTCTTTATTTGAAGAAGTAATTTACTTAATTATTTAGGAATCAACAAAATGGGGATAACCACTTGTATAAAACTTGGGGATAGAATCGGCTAAATAAGGCCAAATTGCATAATTTTAGGACTATTATAAATTCTATTTCTTATTACATATAATTCAAATATTATGCGTTTTTCTTCCTTAAAATTGAAATTGATTATTGGTGTATTAACAATGCCATTTTTGGTATTGGCTCAGTTACCTAGTCCAGCTAGTTTTTTAGGCTATACAGTAGGCACCAAGTTTACTAGACATCATCAAATTGTGAGTTATTTTAAAACTATTGCGCAGGCTAAGCCTGACATGGTTAAAATCATGCCATATGGTAAAACCAATGAAGGCAGAGAGTTATTAGTTGCTGCTATTGGTTCGCCCGAAAATATTGCTCAATTAGAGTCCATCAGAAAACACAATATAGGTTTGACCGATGGAACAACAACGGATATAAAACAACCTGCCATTGTTTGGTTAAGCTATAATGTACATGGTAACGAGCCAGCATCATCAGAAGCTGCGATGTTAACTTTATTTGCTTTAGTAGACCCTGCCAATACAAAATCTGCAGCTTGGTTGAAAAACGTAATTGTGATGATTGATCCTTGTATTAATCCAGACGGAAGAGATAGATATGTAAACTGGTATAATAATGCGGTGGGTACTAACTATAACGCAGATCCCTTTGCTAGAGAGCATATGGAGCCATGGCCAGCAGGTAGAACGAACCATTATAATTTTGATTTAAATAGAGATTGGGCTTGGCAAACACAGGTGGAAACACAACAAAGAATGCCTTTGTACCAACAATGGTATCCTCAAGTACATGTGGATTTTCATGAGCAAGGATATAATGAACCTTATTATTTCGCACCAGCAGCAGAGCCGCTTCATGTTTTGTTGACGCCTTGGCAGAAAACTTTTCAAGATCAAATTGGTCGTAATCACGCAAAATACTTTGACCAAAATAATTGGTTATTCTTCACTAAAGAACGTTTCGATTTGTTATACCCGTCTTATGGTGATACTTACCCAATGTACAATGGTGCCATTGGTATGACATTTGAGCAGGGTGGTATCAGCGCAGGACTAGGAGTTCAAGATAAAAACAATGATACTTTAACATTAGTAGCAAGAGCAATGCACCATTTCACAACAGGAATGTCTACAGTAGAAGTAAGTGCAGCAAATCATGAAAAGTTATTAGCAGAGTTTAAGAAGTATTATGATAATAGTAGAACTGCCAATGGTTCCACTTATCAGACTTTTATCATGACTTCTAAAAGTGCACAACAAATAAATGCATTGGCTACTTTATTGCAAAAAAATAATATTCAATACGGTGTTTTGAGTCAAGCAGATACTAAGTATAAAGCTTTTGATTATTTCACAAAATCAGAATCAGTATTTGTAAATGAAGGATACTCTATTGCAGTGCCTGCAGCGCAAGCACATAGTGTATTAGCAAGAGTATTATTAGAGCCTACAACACAAGTGAATGACTCCAATACATATGACATTACTGCATGGTCATTACCTTATGCATTTGGAGTGCATGGCTATGCGTCTAAAGAAAAATTAGCAATGCAATCTGGTTATACTGTAAAGCCAGTTCAAATTGCAGCTGCTAATTATGGCTATTTAATTCCTTACAATTCATTTGCAACTGCAAAAGTATTAGCTCAGTTATTAAATAAGAATATTAAAGTAAGATATGCTGAAGCAGCATTTGTTTCTGAGGGACATAATTTTGAAAAAGGCACATTGATTGTTTTAAAAACAAGTAATACGGAAAACTGGGCAACTGATACTAAAGCAATTTGTGAAGCAGCGAATGTGGAAGCATTTGCAGTAGGCACTGGTTATTCAGACAAGGGAGCCGATTTTGGATCTCCATTAAATAGAATAATTAATCATGCGCCTAAAGTAGGTTTATTAACTGGAGACGGCATTGCGGCATTAGCTGCAGGGGAAGTATGGAATTATTTTGAACAACAAATTCAATATCCAATTACGCAATTAACGTATAGTTTATTAAGTAGAATTGATTTAAATAAATATGATGTTATTATTGCGCCAGAAGGTCAATACAAGGACATCAACTCCAAACCAATTACAGAAAAATTACAAGCTTTTGTAAGAAAAGGGGGCGTGTTAATTGCTTTTGAATCTGCAGCACAAACACTGGCGTCTAATCCTGAATGGGGCGTTAAAGTAAAAGAAAGTCCAGTTGCTGAAAAAGCAAATATCAATCATTTAGGGAAGTATGGAGAAAGAGTGGAAGACATGTTACAAAGCTCAATCCCCGGTGCTATTTACAAAGTTTATATGGACGACACGCATCCAATTGGATATGGCAGTAATGGAGTGTATTTTGATTTAAAGCAGGACATTGTTTTATATGAACCATCTAATGAAGCTTGGAATGTAGGGGCTATTAAAAAAGACAGTTATATGACTGGATTTGCAGGCGTAAAAGCAAAAGCAGCAATACAAGAAGGGGTAGTTGTAGGAGTGAAAGAAATTGGCCAAGGTAAATTTATTTATATGGCAGACGATCCAATTTTCAGAAATTTCTGGGAGACAGGTAAATTGATTTTAGCTAACGCAGTATTCTTTAACGGGAAATAGATTCATATGAAAAAAACACTACTAGTTTTATTTGCGATTTCGTTTTTAACTAATGCATTAATGGCACAAAAAAATAGTGCAGACATTTATGCTCAGATAAAAAAACTAGGGGTAGTGGGTAGTGTTTTATATATAGCCGCACATCCGGACGACGAGAATAATAGTTTCCTACCTTATCTTACTAAAGATCGAATGTATAGGACTGGTTATTTAAGTTTAACAAGAGGAGATGGTGGGCAAAATTTAATAGGGAAAGAACAAGGCATTGAGCTAGGATTAATTCGTACGCAAGAATTATTAGCAGCTAGGCAACAGGACGAAGCAGAACAATATTTTTCTACTGCCTATGAATTCGGATTTAGTAAGTCGTTCGACGAAGCTTTAAGAATTTGGGATCATGAGAAAGTATTAAGTGATGCAGTTTGGGTGATCCGTAAATTTCAGCCAGATATTATTATAACTCGATTCCCTAGAGACGCACGTGCTGGTCATGGACATCATTCCGCTTCTGCCATCATTGCAAATGAGGCTTTCATTGCAGCAGGTGACCCCACAAAATTCCCAGAACAATTTAAATATGGCGTTGGTCCTTGGAAGGCTAAACGAATTTTATGGAACACTTTTAATTTTGGATCTGTTAATACTACTAGTAATACGCAGTTGAAAATTGAAGTAGGTGGCTATAATGCAATCATAGGTAAAAGCTATGGAGAAATTGGGGCGGAGGCAAGAACCATGCATAAGAGCCAAGGAGAAGGCAGACCAAGAAGAAGAGGCGCTAGTTACGAATTCTTTGAAACAACTGGAGGGGATGCACCCGTAAATGATATTATGGATGGGGTGGAAACGAATTGGAATAGATTTAATGCAGCGGGTATTCAAGAACAGATTAATAGTATAGTAAAGAATTATCAACTAGAGTCTCCGTCAAATTCAGTGTCAGCATTGGTTAAATTATTTAAACAAATTCAACTATTACCAGCCTCAACTTGGAGACAATATAAATTGGCGCAATTGCAGGCAATTATTGTAGACTGCGCTGGCATTTATTTTGAAGTTACTACGCAACAACCTCAAGTTTATCCAGGTTCACTATTAATAACACAATTATTATTGAATCAACGTAGCAATGTCAATACAGTAGTAGAAAAAATTAGTTTGCCAGGTAAGGACTCTTTAATAAAACAGTTACTTGTAAATAATCAAAATGTTCAACTTGATTATAAGTTTAACGTACCCAACAATACTTCTATTTCACAGCCCTATTGGTTAGTACAACCAAAGTCAGAAGGCATGTTTAATGTGCAACAACAGGAATTAATTGGCAAGCCAGACAACGATCCAGCTTTTGTAGCGACAGTTCAACTAAATATAGAAGGCAATTCGTTTCTGATTAATACGCCTATTCAATATAAATACACAGACCCAACTAAAGGAGATCAGTATCAACCAATAGCTGTTGTGCCTACTGTAGAATTTAAGTATGACAAAGAAGTTTATTTAATGAGGTCTGAAAAACCAATTACGGTGTCTTATCAGAAGATGAATCATTTAGGAACGAATGAGCAAATTAATGTGCTTATAAAAGATACTTCAGACAAATTACCTACTCCAACGAATGCTTTATATAGAAAGACTATTCAGTACGATCATATTCCAACTATTAATTATTTTCCAACTGCAATCACAAAGCTGGTAAAGTTATCAGTGAAAACAAAAGGTACTAAAGTTGGATATATTGACGGTGCAGGAGACAAATTGCCTGAAGCATTAACTGAATTAGGATACCAGGTAGTAAACTTAAAAGCATCAGATATTACAAAGGAAAACCTTGCAGGATTAGATGCTATTATAGTGGGTATTCGTGCATACAATATGTTTGACTATTTAACGGACAAGAACGATGTTTTAAATGAATATATTTCTAATGGAGGTAATTTAATAGTTCAATACTTAAAAAGTAATCAAGTAGGAATTAATAAAGTAAAAGTTGGGCCTTATGCTTTTACAGTAAATTCAGGAAAGCGAGTTACACAAGAAGATTCGCCTGTTGAAATATTACTACCATATCATTCTGTTTTAAATTTTCCTAATAAAATAGCAGGGGTAGATTTTGAACATTGGGTGCAAGAGCGTAGTACTTATCAGGCAGAAAATATAGATGCTCATTTTGAAATGCCATTGTCTATGCATGACAGCAATGAGCCAGCTTCTAATGGAAGTTTATTAATTGCGCCCTACGGCAGAGGGAACATGGTATATTTAAGTTTGACTTTATTTAGACAATTGCCAGCAGGAAATGCGGGTGCTTATAAAATATTAGCGAATCTTATTGCATTACCCAAACATTAATCTAACAACACCATGAGAAGAAACATGAGTATCATGACTATTTTAATACTGGGCTTAGGATTAGGCTGGATGATTAAAAATGTCAAAATTGGATTAATAATTGGACTCGTGTTTGGATTATTAATTAGCGGAATTGGGACTAAGAGCAAGTAAAATTTTACTCAACATCAGTTAATTAATTTCCTTCAATATCAGTTTTTAATTTTCTTCAACATCAGCCACTTTCGTGGCTTCTTCTTCCCCAATCCATTTCATTCTCTTTGCTATAAAGAAAACAATCAGTCCTAAACTAATTACGACCAATCCTCCAATCATCATTTTCTGACCGGTTGATATAAAGATAAAAATCCAAATTAGGATAGCTAGTATTAATGGCAAGGGGTACAATGGCATTTTCCAAGGGAAAAAGGACTTGCCCTTTCTTTTAAATAATAATAAAAGCCCAATGGCTTGTCCAATAAATTGAATCAAAATACGCATGGCTAAAATGGCGTCAATCACTTCTTTTAATCTGAATAATAAACTGAAAACAAAAGCAATAGCTCCTAATACTAAAAGGGAACGATGTGGAAAATGTAAAGTTGGGTGTACTTTAGCAAAGAAGGAAAAGAATGACTTGTCTTGTGCAGCGGCATAGGGAATTCTACTATAACCCAATGTGGCGGCAAATAAAGAAGCGAATGCAACTAATAAAATTAACACAGTAACAATAGCACCTGCATTAGGACCATATAAAGCTTGGATATAAGCACTTACCACATATTTACTTTCAATAATAGTTTGAAAAGGCAATACACTTGCAACACTTATATTCATTGCCAAATACAAAATAGCAATTCCTGTAATTGAAATAAACATGCTTCTTGGAATGTTCTTACTTGGGTTTTTAATTTCTCCACCCAAATGACAAACATTATAATAACCTAAATAACTATAAATAGTTTTAACACTTGCAAATCCAAGTGCTGCTGCGAAACCATGTTTTAATTCAATTCCATCGTTGATATGCTTGATAGGTTCCAAAAAATTACCATGTGCAATTCCCCCAAAAATAATCCATGCCATAGTTCCTAATACACCCACCCACAAGAAAACAGAAATTTTTCCAATGGATTCTATTTTACGATATAATAAACTTGTCACTAAAATTACTACCGCTCCACTAACTGCTTTTTCTTGAAAAAAACTTAGGTGAAAAAAGTAATTTGCATATTGAGAAAATCCAATAGCTGCTGAAGCTATTACTAAGGGGGCTTGAATCATGGTTTGCCAAACAAATAGGAAGCTCATCATTTGCCCCCATTTTTTTCCATAACCTTCTTTTAAAAAGTGGAAACTTCCTCCAGCCCTAGGTAATGCGGCACCTAATTGGCTCCAAACCATGGCGTCTACATAAGACAAAAAAGCACCTGCTATCCAAGCATATAGGAAATAAGGACCACCCATTATTTGAGCAACTACACTTAATACAACAAAGGGGCCAATACCCACCATGTCGATCATATTGATGGCAGTTGCGTGTAAAAGACTTAATTTGCGTTCGAGTTTAGCATTCATCCTTTAGATAAAATTAGAGGAACAAGATAACACAAAATAGAATATCAAATGAACGCCAATTTTAAAACAGTAGACTGGGCAGCCGCTGCTTCCATATATGAAGTTAACATTAGGCAGTACACGCCGGAAGGAACGTTTAAAGCATTTGAAGCACATATTCCAAGATTGAAGGACATGGGGGTTGGTATTATTTGGTTAATGCCAATTACCCCCATTAGTGAACTCATAAAAAAAGGAACATTAGGAAGTTATTATGCATGTAGCAGCTATACCAAAATAAATGTTGAATTTGGAACAGCACAAGATTTGACTTCTTTAATAAACACTGTACATGCTAATAGCATGAAAATCATAATCGACTGGGTAGCGAATCATACTGGCAGACAACATGAATGGATGGAAAAACATCCGGAATGGTTTTCTCAGGATAGTGAAGGCAAATTCACAGAACGAAATGGATGGGATGACGTGGTGGATTTGAATTTTCATAATCAAGACATGCGTAATGCATTAATGGAAGCTATGCATTATTGGGTAAACGATTTTAATATTGATGGATTTAGATGTGACATGGCACATTTGGTTCCATTGGATTTCTGGGTTGCTGTAAGAACTTCTTTCAAGAATTCAAAACCTTTATTTTGGTTAGCGGAATGTGAAGTGGTGGAATATCATGAAGTATTTGATACCACTTATGCATGGGAATGGATGCACAAGACAGAAAGATTAATGAAAGGAGAAGCTAGTTTACATGACGTATTTAATACTTTACACGATTATGCGCAATACCCTGAGGGGGCATTGAAACTTTTTTATACCAGTAACCATGATGAGAATAGTTGGAATGGAACAGAATACGAAAAATACGGGATCACCGCAAAAGCATGGGCAGTGTTTACTTTTGCTTGGAAAGGAATACCATTAATTTATAGTGGTCAAGAATTACCCAACCATAAAAGATTACAATTTTTTGATAAGGATTTAATAGAATGGAACAATCATCCTGCCTTACATGATTTTTATAAATCATTAAATCAACTAAGGAAAGATCATCCAGTAATAATTAATGGAAGTACTTTTAATTTACCATCAAGCCATCCCGGCGCTTTAGCCTTTATTAGAATGGATGAAAAAGAAACAGTATTAGTGGTTTTAAATGTCTCTATGCAAGCCATTAAAATGGAATGTGCACATGAGCAATTAGTGGGGTCTTTTACTCAAATATTTTCTGCCATGACGTATCAATTTAATAGCTCGGTTCATTTTGAACTAATGCCTGGAGATTATTTTGTGTATGTGAAACAATAAAAATTAATTTCTCTTTTCCTGTTGAAACGCTACAAACTCCATCATTTCTTGTAAATTAAAACTACTTAGGTTTTGACTAGCACGTAATCCTGCTTTTTGTGCAACTAGTACTCCATATTTACAATCATCAAATCCGTCTACTTCATGAGCGTCTGGATTAATGGAAATTAAAACGTCTTTTTCTATAGCAGCATCTATATATCTCCAGTCCATATCTAATCTTCTAGGATGTGCATTTAATTCCAACACAACATTATGCTCTACGCAGGCTTCTATTAACTTTTCATGATCCACTGGGTATCCTTTTCGACTTAATAATAAACGGCCTGTGGGGTGCCCTAAAATACTTGTGTATGGGTTGCTCACTGCGTTTAATAAACGCATCATTGCTTTTTCCTCATTCATCTTTAAATTTGAATGTACTGAAGCAATTACGATATCAAATGTTTCCAATACTTCATCAGAATAATCCAAGCTACCGTCATTTAGGATATCTGATTCAATACTTTTAAATATCACAAAAGGTGCTAGTTTTTTATTGAGCGCGTCAATTTCTTTATGTTGTGCTCTAATTCGATCTATTTGTAAACCATTTGCGTAGAAGGCAGATTTAGAGTGATCACTTATTACTAAATATTCAAAACCTTTCTCAATTGCAGCAATTGCCATTTGTTCAATGGAATGTATTCCGTCACTCCAAGTACTATGACTATGAATGATTCCTTTTATATCGGATGTTTGGATTGTTTTAGCAATGGGTTGTTTTGAAATAGCTTTATTCACAATAACGGCTGTTTCTCTTTGGGGTACTGGGATAAAACTAATACCTAGTTTTTCAAACAAGGCTTCTTCATTTTCAAATGGGGTAGTTTCAAACTCAGCTTGATTATAATTGGGTAATTTTTCAATAGCCGACCAGCACTCTGGAGCACAGTTCAGCCTAAAAGCGGTGAAAATCAATTCGCTTTTTGTACAAAAATGCCATCTTAATTCAAAATTATCGGATCCTTTGCAGCTTAAATAACTCCCTACCTGGGCACAAATAAATGTTTTTTCTTCTAGCCAAGTCCTTAAATTATTTTGAGAAAGGGTAGTAATAATGTCCAAAAAATCCAAAGTTTCCATTTGTCGAGCAAATCCTCCAGCAATTAAATGGGTCTCTTTTTCAAAGCTTTGTGAAAGTGCTAATGTTAAAGAAGCCACTATGGGTTCGACTTCCTGATATAAAAAATTTCCTTGATGTTGCAAATAATATTCTAATGCTTCTTGAATATTTTGTTGTGTTTTTGCACCAAAGCCTTTGTAATTTATTAATCTGTTTTCATTACACGCATATAATAATTCACCAACACTTTCTATTTCTAATTCTTTCCAAATGGTGGTGATTTTTTTAGGACCTAATCCTTTTATCTTAATCATTTCTAAAATTCCAGGAGGCGTATTTTTAATATACTCGTCTAATAAGTCTAAATGTTTAGTACTTATAATAGCAAGAATTTTTTTTCCAATTGCTTCTCCAATTCCACGAATAGCGTATAACTGCGCAGGTTCTAAATTAACAACGGGCTCTGATAGTTTGTCTAACGTGAAAGCCGCGCTGGCATAGGATTTCACTTTGAATGGATTCTCTCCATGAATGTCCATTAACTTACTTAGTAATGTAAAGTATTCTGCTATCTCGTAATTATGCATATGTAAATATAAACTTCAGTATAGTAGGGGCAAAAAAAAGTCCCCGATAAATCGAGGACCTTTCAAGATTATCCGAGGATAATTATTTCTTCTTAGCAGCAGCTTTCTTAGGAGCGACTTTCTTAGCAGCTTTCTTAGGAGCAGCTTTTTTGGCAGCTTTCTTAGGAGCAGCTTTTTTGGCAGCTTTCTTAGGAGCAGCAGCTTTTTTAGCTACAACTTTCTTAGGAGCAGCTTTTTTAGCAGCTTTCTTAGGAGCAGCAGCTTTTTTAGCTACAGCTTTCTTAACGATTTTCTTAACAGCTTTTTTTGGAGCAGCTTTTTTAGCGGCTTTTTTTGCAGTTGCCATGTTTTTTAGATTTAATGGTTAGTAAATATGTATTAAAAGTAAAACTTTTTTACTAACTACAAAAACTTTTTTTTAAGCGACTACTTCTACCGGCAAAACTGAAACCGTTGTTTTGTTGTTTCTGCCTTTTTTAAATTCGACAAGACCATTGGTAAGTGCGAATAAAGTAAAGTCAGAACCCAATCCAACATTCTTACCAGGGTGGTACACAGTACCTCTTTGACGAATTAAAATATTGCCAGAAATAGCTGGTTGACCTCCGTAGATCTTAACTCCAAGTCTTTTACTGTGTGAATCACGGCCGTTTTTTACGGATCCTTCACCTTTTTTGTGTGCCATAGTATCTTAGTTTAAGCTATGTTTTCAATTTTGATTTGTGTGTAGTGAGTTCTGTGACCATGCTTTTTGCGGAAACCTTTTCTCCTTTTCATTTTAAAAGCGATCACTTTATCACCTTGGACTAAGTCTCTTGTAATTTCAGCTAGTACTTTTACTTTGTTAGTAAAAGATATACTTCCATTATTTTCAACGAATACTACATCGCTGAATTCAACTTTATCTCCGGTTTTACCTTGCAGGTGAGGTACATACAAGCTATCTCCTGCTTGTACTTTGAATTGTTGTCCTGCGATTTTTACTACTGCTAACATATTGTCAAATTAGGTCGGCAAAGGTAATTATTATTATGTCAATATGCAAGTAAATCTTAAAAAATATAAAAAGCGGCATTTTTAGGTGTAAAAACCCCCGAAAGCGGCTTATTATTGTGCTATGAATATCAAATCTTTACTCGCAAAACCATTTGCCGGCTTCGTTTATCGAAAGCAATTAAAGGAAATGAAGACAGCAGTAGCCGACCAATTAGCTATTCTAAATCAATTAATTAGAGTAGGGAAAAAGACACAGTTTGGCGTGGAACATCATTTTGATAACATTAATGACCATGAAAGTTTCCAACAAAACGTTCCTTTAAGAGATTATGAGGGCTTCAAGCCTTATATAGAACTAATAAAACAGGGTAAGCAAAATGTGTTATGGAAAGGGAAGCCTATTTATTTTGCTAAAACAAGTGGTACCACAAGTGGCGTAAAATATATCCCGATAACTAAGGAATCCATTATCAATCATATTAATGGAGCAAGAAATGCCATACTTACTTATATGGCAACAACAGGGCAAACAGCATTTGCAGGAGGTAAAATGATTTTTTTAAGTGGGTCACCGGTATTAGAAAGAGTAGGTGGAATCCCAACGGGACGTTTAAGCGGCATTGTGAATCATCATATTCCTAAATATTTACGAAACAATCAGCTACCTAGTTTCGAGACCAATTGTATTGAAGAATGGGAAGAGAAATTAGATAAAATAGTAGAAGAGACATTAGGGAAAGACTTGACTTTAATAGGCGGTATTCCACCATGGATGCAAATGTACTTTGACCGACTAGTGGCTGTTAGCGGAAAGCCAGTTATAGAACTTTTCCCTAATCTTCAATTATTAGTTCAAGGCGGCGTGAATTTCGAACCCTATAAGGCTAAATTATTTGAGACCATTGGTAAAGATATTGATACGGTTGAATTATTTCCAGCAAGTGAAGGCTTTTTTGCTTTTCAGGATAGACGAAATGAGCCAGGTTTATTATTAAACACCAAAAGTGGAATCTTTTTTGAATTTGTGCCTTTAGCAGAAGTTCAGGAGCTTAACCCAACCAGATTACATTTGGGACAAGTGGAGATGGGTAAACAATACGCACTTATTATTAATAGTAATGCGGGGCTTTGGGGGTATCAATTAGGGGATACCGTAAAATTTGTAAGTATCAATCCTTTTCGTATTATCGTATCAGGTAGGGTGAAACATTTTATATCTGCGTTTGGTGAGCATGTGATTGGGGAAGAAGTGGAGCAAGCATTATTAAAAGCTGCAGCGGAGTTAAATGTTAGTGTAGTAGAGTTTACGGTAGCACCGTATATTCAACAGGGACAAGGAAAAAGCTATCATGAATGGTTTATTGAATTTGAAAAACAGCCAGCGGATATGGCATTATTTGCCAAAAAACTAGATGAATATATGTGTGAAAAGAACGTGTATTATCAGGATTTAATTCAAGGTAATATATTAGAATGCCTGCATATTCAAGTGTTAGAAAAGAATGGGTTCATTAACTATATGCGTTCACAAGGTAAATTAGGTGGGCAAAATAAAGTCCCCCGTTTGAGTAACGATCGCCTATTAGCAGATGCGATATCACAATATATTTCGCATTAAATTAATATTAGCGTAATTTTAAACCCTAAGTAAATACATTGGATGCAACAAAAACGAATTGCCATTTTTGGTTCTACAGGATCTATCGGTAAACAAACACTGGAGGTAATTTCTGCGCATCCGGAATTATTTGTGGCTGAAATATTAACTGCCCATTCCAACGACTCCTTATTAATAGAACAAGCTTTATTATTTGTACCCAACATTGTTGTTATTGGAGATATTGCAAAATATGCAGTAGTGAAAAAAGCGTTGGAAGGGAAACCAATAAAAGTATTTGCGGGAGAAGAAGCATTAGAGCAAGTAGCTGCAATGGATTGTTATGATTTTATGATGGCAGGTATTGTTGGTTTTGCAGGATTGAAACCTACACTAACAGCAATTGAAAGCGGCAAGACCGTTGGACTAGCAAATAAAGAAACTTTAGTAGTTGCAGGAGATATTGTAATGCGTATGGCTCAAGAAAAAGGAGTACATATTATCCCAGTGGACAGCGAGCATTCTGCCATTTATCAATGTTTAGTAGGAGAACAAAATAATCCAATTGAAAAAATAATTTTAACCGCAAGTGGTGGACCTTTCTTAGGGAAGAAGCCTAATTTTTTAGTGAATGTTAAAAGAGACCATGCATTGCAACATCCAAATTGGAGCATGGGGGCTAAAATTTCTATAGACTCTGCAACCCTTATGAATAAAGGCTTAGAGATGATTGAGGCAAAATGGTTATTTGGATTAGCGCCTAGTCAAATTAAAGTGGTGGTACATGCACAAAGTATCATTCATAGCATGGTGCAATTTGAAGACGGAAGCATAAAAGCACAAATGGGGTTGCCCGATATGAAATTACCCATTCAATATGCAATGGCCTATCCACAAAGATTGGCAAATAAATTTCCTAGGTATAATTTTGACAAACCAAATTTGCTAAGTTTTGACGAGCCCGATCTTAAAACTTTTAGAAATTTACAGGTAGCTATAGACGCAATGAATAAAGGAGGTAATGCACCATGTGTTATGAATGCCGCAAATGAAATTGCAGTTTATGCATTTTTAAAAAACAGAATCGGATTTTTAGAAATGACGGAACTAATTGAAAAAACAATAGATAAAATAGCATTTATTTCACAACCTAGTTTGGACGATTATTTTGAATCAGATGGAGAAGCGCGTAACTTTGCAGCTTCTTTAATACAATTATAAATTATGTACATTAACGCAATAGATTTTTTAGCAGTAGGAATGAAAACAGGACAATTTATTTTGTCTTTTTCAATATTAGTAGTGCTTCATGAATTGGGACATTTTATTCCAGCACGTTTATTTAAAACTAGAGTGGAGAAGTTTTATTTATTCTTTAATCCAGGATTTAGTCTTTGGAAAAAGAAAATAGGGGAGACGGAATATGGAATTGGATGGATTCCATTTGGAGGCTACGTTAAAATAAGTGGAATGATTGACGAGAGTATGGACAAAGAGCAATTAAACAAAGCACCAGAAGACTGGGAATTAAGATCAAAGCCTGCTTACCAAAGATTGATAGTAATGTTAGGTGGCGTTATAGTAAACATTGTTTTAGCCATTGTAATTTTTATAGGCATTAGTTGGTTCTGGGGAGAAGACAGTTTACCTGCAAAAAATATCACCTATGGAGTTCATGCAAGTGCATTAGCAAAAACAATGGGTATTAAAGAAGGAGATATTGTAGTTTCATTAGACAATATTGAATTAAAAGACTTTGACGCTTTGGAATCTAAATTGGTTATAAATAATCCAACCACATTACAAGTTAAAAGAGGAGACAGTATTGTTAGTTTAGCAATACCAGCTAGCTTAGGTGGAGCATTAGCAAAGACAAGAAAATCTGCAGAAATGCCTTTCTTAGTGCCTCGCATGCCAGTCATTGTTGATTCAGTAGGAAAGTCTGCGGTAACAATGAATGGAACCAATTTTGAAAAAGGAGATACTTTATTAGCTATTAATAATATTTCAGTTCAATACCGTTATGAATTTGAGCAAGTGAAGAAAAAATTGGCAGATTCTGTAGTAGTGGTTTCCGCTAAAAGAGGTTCAGATACAGTATTAATAAAAGCATTGGTAAATGGTTCTGGTCAATTAGGTATTTTTGTAAAACAACCTTATCAAATATTTACAACTGAACATAGAGATTTTAGTTTTGCGCAAGCCATTCCATTTGGGGTGAAAAGAACTATTACCACTTTAGACAATTATATTACTGGTATCAAACAAATTTTTACAGGTAAGGTAAATCCTAATGACTCTTTAGGTAGTTTAATAAGTATTGGTAACACTTTTCCTTCTTCTTGGGATTGGGAACGCTTTTGGACTTTAACAGGCGTATTCTCAATCATACTAGCATTTATGAATGTATTACCAATTCCTGCTTTGGACGGTGGTCACGCTTTGTTTATCGTATTTGAAATGATCACTGGACGTAAGCCTGGGGACAAATTCATGGAATATGCTCAAATAGTAGGTATGTTGTTAATGTTTGGTTTAATGTTCTACGCTTTAGGACTTGACTTTTGGAGATTGTTTAAATAAGCGGTAATTTTGTAGATTCTTATAGCAACAAGATATTGGGGTCGTATGGTTTTGACAGCAATAGTCGCGGTTGGGGTAAGCATGCAGTGCGTTGGGTAATTAGCACTTTAATCTGAATACCAAACAAACAAAAGGCGAAGCAAATTACGCCATGGCTGCTTAATTCAGTGAATTAACTTCCATTATGGTCGAGTGAGAAGGTAGGCCGGTAACCCGCTCCTCAGCCCAATCAAAACAATACGGGATGCGATAGAAGTAGGCTGTGCCTTCTATTTAAGTACTATTCAGCTAAGTGATAGGTTGGTTTGTGTTTTTCCTGCCCATCGCCGACAAATAATAAAACAATAAGCATGTAGAAGATCAATGGTAGCATTGTTTGGACAGGGGTTCGACTCCCCTCGACTCCACTAACAAAAAATCCCCGCAAAATTTGCGGGGATTTTTTGTTAGTTTTTAAATATACTTTTCTCCTTCGCCATTTTTTCAATTCCTTCCAGAGTTCTTGGACTGCCTATTGACAATATTTCATTTCCCTTTTCGGTAATCAAAATATCGTCTTCAATTCTAATCCCAATATTCCACCATTTTTTATCGCAATTACTTCCTGCAGGAATATAAATACCTGGCTCTACAGTTAATACCACACCTGGGACTAATACACGTGGTCCCATATCATGTACGTCTAAACCTAAATGGTGTGAAGTGCCATGAGGAAAATACTTTCTAGCATCTTGTTCATTTGCTGCAATTCCTAATTTTATGAGCCCATTATACACCACTGCTCTTGCTGCTGCATCCACATCTCTAAAATTAGCACCCGTTTTACATGCAGTAATTCCAGCTTCTTGCGCTTTAAATACTAGTTCATAAATTATTTTTTGAACATCAGAAAATTTCCCATTTGCAGGAACCGTTCTTGTAACGTCCGCGGTATATCCATGATATTCTGCGGCACAGTCATTTAATAATAAATCGCCATTATTAATCAACTTCAAATTAGTATTGTAATGCAGTATGCAAGAGTTGTCAGCCGCGCCATTAATACTTGGGTAACCATTATACTCAGAACCATTATATTTAAAATGATATTCCATAATTGCCTGCGCTTGATATTCTCTCATGCCTGGTTTTATAGCGCGTATCACGTCATTATGCCCCGCATTACTCATTGAAGCAGCCTTTTTAATTAATACGATTTCTTCAGGTTGTTTTATCCCTCTTAAATTGCTTAATATTTTTTTAGTGCTTTCGGCTGCAATAGGTATGCCATGTTCCATAATTAATTGGTCAACAATACTAGCCATTTTAGTAAGTGGGTCTTCCTTTGTTTTATATTTTGAAATAATATCTTCATCACGGAAGGCGGTAAAAACGGAATCGATTTTTGAAAAGTCAATTAGGGTATTTGTAAATTGGTCATTCGTGAATATATTTTCTAATTTATAACGTGCTGTTACTCCATCTGGTCCGAGTATTTTACCGGTCCAAAGTTCTTTCAATGGGTCGCGTTGCTGAACAAAAATAAATTCAGTGCCGGTTTTATTTAAAATAGTAACAGGTTGCTTGAACAATAATAATACGGCATTAGGTTCTTCTAATCCTGTAAAGTAATAGAAGTTTTTATTTTGTGCATACTCAAAATCATTGTCATTGTTTCTAACTCTTACTTGAGAAGCAAAGAAGATACCAACTCCATTTTGAGATAGGTTTTCTTTAAAAGCAGTTCTACGCCCTGCATGAAATTCAGGACTTAAATAGTCGGTAGGATAGGGTGAGGGCTCCTGCGCAATAGAATAGACTGGACTCGTCAATAACATAATCCAACAAAAAATATTCAATTTATTCATTTCGATAATTTTACTTTTTAAAGCTAAATAATTTTATTCAAGAAGCATAATTTTAAACAACAAAGGCCCCCAAATTGGAGGCCTTTGTAAGAAAGTTGTTTTGATTAATCTGCTTTCAAGGCTTTATCAATCAAGAAAATCATGTTTGATCTGTGTGCTTTGGTTTCTTCATTACCAATCACAGCAGCATTTAATTTAGTACGCAATTTTTTCAATGTATAATAAGTTGCTGCTTTTGAAACATTGTCTAAAGGTGAGTTGTCTGCAACCAACTGAGTAGTTCCTTTGACAAAGGCACTTTGTAAATATTGTCTGTATACATTTACGTTTCCGTTAATGTCCGCATCAAATACATTCTTTACTAAGTCATTCATTACGTCTGCAACACTATATTCATTGCCATATAAACGTGTATTAGTAATACGTTGTAAGGTAGCAGGGTGTAAAATTTGTTCAAATGCACCAGTAGCCAACATATTTAAATTTGCAGTTGCTTTAAAATCTTCCCCTCTTCCTTGGTTAAATCCACGACGTTGTAATTGTAAATAAGGGAACACTTGGGCGTCGGTATCAAAGGCGGTTGGAGCAAAAACATATTTACCTAAATTATTCATTGCTTTTTTCTGAATGGCTAATGGAACTGGAGTGTATGGTTTGTTTCCAGAATGTTGCTCAGGGAAAGAACGATCAACATAAATTCCTCCCACATAACGACTCACAGCAGCAATCATATTTCTTCTTTGGCTTAATAAAGAAAGGTATCTACTTCTAAGTTCTGCGTAGGATTGTCCTGGCTTTGAATATTTTGCAACTAACTTACCCATTAGATTATTTACAATCTTAAAACGATCTTCAGCATATCCAATAGCGTCGTTGGTTAAATCATTAACATTAACTCTTGGGTCAATTCCGGAACCTGCTGCGCGCATATCATCACCATCATTACCAAAAGCTAATTTTGAATCATTGCTTCTACTTAATATTTTACTAATGCCAGCTTCTTCTTGTTCTGTGCTGAATGGGGTATATCCAAATTCGATTGCCCATAAGTCGTAAGGGCCAGCTTTAGTGGTGTAATAATCTCCTTGCTTCTTTTTATCTAAAGCAATATTAAAAGCAGGGTAGTCCATAACAGATCCCATTAAACCAATTTTGTGGGTAATAGTTGTGTCATTTATTTCTGCGGGAGATAGCATTTGACTGCTTTTCATATTATGGTTCAAACCTAAAGTATGCCCCATCTCATGCATGATTAAATAAGTCAAAAATTGTTTGTGCATTAACTTAATTTCAACAGGACTTGCGTCATTTAATTCCATACTAGTCAATCCGGCATTATATTGTGCTTTTAATTCAGAAGCAATGGCACAATTGTCTTTAAAGTTAATATGCGGGATATTTAAGTCGCTTGGTTGAACTAATGCAGTATTGAAAAGTTCATTATTTATAGGAGTAGCACTACCAGAGTACCATTCTACAGTAATGTCAGTTCCTAAAATTTGACCGGTTCTTGGATTCACAAAACTGGGTCCAATGGCACCATAAGAAGGTTGTGAAGAAGCTACCCAACGAATTACGTTGTAATGAATGTCTGCCGGATCCCATGTTGCAGTATCTGGCATAATTTTCATTTCTAATGCATTTTTAAAGCCTGCTTTTTCAAATGCTTCATTCCATTTCATACCTGCTTCAAAAATGGTATTTCTGTATTCTAATGGAGTGGTGTTTTCAATCCAGTAAACTAAAGGTTCTACTGGCTCGCTTAATGCGGCACTAGAATCTTTCTTCACCAAATTCCAACGGTGAATCATGTCTTTATAAGGTGTTGGATTTATACTAGTTTGGTCATTTACTTCTTCCATAAAATAGCCCACTCTAGGATCATCTCTTCTAGCAACAAAATTATTTGTTGGCATGGCGATAAAGCTATGCTGCATACGCACTCTTACATAACGAGGATCTGCAATATCTGGACCACCATTTGCAAGAATAGTAGGATTGTCATAAGAAAGGTCAACTACCACATCAGTATTATCTGGGAAAGAACGTAATTGCGCATATTTAGATTTGCTTGTATTTAAATTTCCTAAGTTGAAAACCATTGAACTCATTGGCCCAGGAGGTATATTAGGTTTAACTGCGTCTAATTTTTCGCTTATAAATAAAGCATCTGCACTCACTAAATAACCTAAAGAATCCTCAGCAACAAATTTGTCAGAGAAGAAGATAGCTTCAGGCTTATCCACTTCTGCAGTCTTGCTTACAGGATTATTTTTATCATAATATAAACCGGTATTCACAATTGCAAACTCAATTTTATCAAAAGCTTTTTTAACTTTAAAAACCAAATTAGAACGGTGCATGCTTTGGTTTAAAAATAAAGAAGTAGGACCGCTGATAGAAAAACTTTGATAAATAAATTCTTTGTCTAATTGATTTTTACGAATATAAAGCTGCACATTTCCTGTCAAAGTATCTTGGTATAAAGTAAATAGACCAACATTTTTTGTTTGACCTTTTGTCTTTTCAGCTAAACTTGGTTTTTTTGGACCACCTTTTGAGGTATCAGATTTCTCTGTCGTTTTTGGTGGGGAAACTTGTTGCGCATTGGCTTTTAAAACTATAGTAGATAGCATTACCAATACAATCAAGATTTTTCTCATATTTACTTGTTTTTTAGTGATTCAAAATAATGAATTTATTCCATGAAATCAGTCAAATTGAGGACTCATTTTGTTATTAATTAGGGAATTATTTATGAAAGGTTATTAATATTGATTTATATCATATTTTTTAAAATTAGAAGTTGCTTATTTCGTGCATAAATAAAGTTCCAAATATGATTCATCCCTTCCATTATTCAACTGCAGAAGAGGCATTAAATTTGATTCAAAGTGGACAACGCATTTTTATTCATGGAAGCGCCTGCACTCCCCAATATTTATTAAGAGAACTAGTATATCATAAAGATCGTTTAAGAAATACCGAAATTATTTCTATCACGTTACAAGGTAAAATTGAGATTGCAGATCCAGGGTTTGAGCAATCATTTCATATTAATTCTTTATTTGTGTCTGAGCCCATAAGGCAGGCAGTTATGGAAGGTAGAGCGGACTATATTCCAGCATTTTTGAGTGATATACCAGACATGATAAGAACTGTGTTACCTGTCGACGTTGCTATTGTGCAAGTTTCCCCTCCAGATGCGCATGGTTATTGTACATTGGGAACATCTGTAGACATTGCGCGTACAGCAGTGAACTGTGCTAAAATAATTATTGCACAGGTGAATCCCCAAATGCCTAGAACCCATGGTGACGGGATGATCCATACCGATAGATTTTCTGCCATGGTATTTCATGACGAGGCATTACCTCAGGTAGATTATGGTGCAAAGTTGACAGACATAGAATTAAAAGTGGGACAAAACGTAGCGTCCATGATTGATGACGGAAGTACTTTGCAAGTAGGTATTGGCACTATCCCAGATGCGGTATTGAAATCTTTGTATGGGCATAAGAATCTAGGTATGCATACAGAAATGTTTAGCGACGGAGTAATTGATTTGTTTGAAAAAGACATTATTAATAATTCAAAAAAGAAAATCCATCCCAATAAATTAGTCACTTCATTTGCTTTAGGTACTAATAAATTATACAATTATGTAAATGACAATCCTGCTATTAATTTTTTAGACATTGACTATGTAAATGATCCAGTAGTAATTAAAAGAAATCCAAAAGTGATTGCCATTAATAGTGCGGTAGAAGTTGATTTGACTGGTCAAATTTGTTCTGATAGCATTGGTAAATATCAATACAGTGGGATTGGCGGACAAATGGACTTTATGAGAGGAGCAGCATTGAGTGAAGGAGGCAAACCCATTATCGCTATAACGAGTAGGACCCATAAAGGGGTATCTAGAATAGTCCCTTATTTACAACAAGGAGCTGGTGTAGTTACAACAAGAGGACATATTCATTATGTGGTTACAGAATATGGGATTGCTTATTTGTATGGAAAAAATTTAAGACAAAGGGCTAAAATCTTAATAGACATTGCGCATCCGGATGATCGTGAATTTTTAACGAAGCAATGCTATGAAAGATTTAAAGCTTTTGTATAACAGTGTAATCATTGCATTATAAAATAGTCAATTGACTATTTTATAATGACTACTTCTTCAAAAGGTACTCTATGACGCTCGCCCCATATGCCTGCTTCTGTTCCTTTACCTACGCTAATAATCATATTAATTTCTGCCATTTCAGGAAGGTTCAAAGCTTTTTTAACACGCACAGCGTCAAATCCTTCCATTGGACATGATTCAAATCCTTCTGCTGCTATGGACAGCATAAAGGTTTGCGCAGCCAATGCACATGACTTGTGTACAGTCACTCTTTGGTCCGCTCTACCTTTAAGTCGCATCATAGGTCTTGCAGCACCCACTATTGAGCTAAGTGTTCTTCTAATAAAACTTAAAAAACCAAATTGGTCAGTGCCATAAGCCAATGGCATTAATTTGCCATAATAATTTAAAAGCCTTTGTTGAGCAGTGGTTGGCTCACCATTAATATCTTTCTTTATTATATCTAAATGCCATTGAACTCTTTTTTTCCAATAGTCTTGACGCGTAACAAATACAACTAAATGTTTAGCTGTTTTAGCTGCATTCTGACCCAAGCAAAAATCGGTAAACTGCTCTTTTAAAATTGGGTCTTGTATCCAATAAAATTCCCATAACTGCATATTACTACTGTTTGGGGAGAGGATTGCACGTTCTAAACTTTTCTGAATTACTTCATTTGGGACTTCCACATTTGGGTCATATTTTCTGTTAGATCTTCTTTTGTGGACAATTTCATCAAATGATTGCGCTAATGACATATAATTATTTAAATTGGGAATGATTTATGATAACAACAGTTAAAAATAGTAATTGTTTAGTAAATCATTTGAATACTTTAAAATTTCATAGTATGCTAAAAAAATTTATCTACGGGATATTAATCTTATTAGTGCTTGCAGTAGGACTAACTTTTACTCCAGCTTTTGCACATTTACGAAATTTTGCTAAATGGGGTGTTCATACTATACATGATTATAAAACGCATCCAAGCAGATTAGTAAAAGGTGCTAGCCATCCTCAATATTGGCCTTTGGATACAGGATACAATAAAACTGCTATCCCAGACTCTTTATTAGCTGCTATTGATTCAAATGACACACACGCTTTTTTAGTAATTCAAAATGGTAAACTAGTTTATGAAAAATATTTCGACGGCTATAATCCTAAAACATTAAGTGGATCCTTCTCTGCAGCAAAAAGTATTATCTCTTTGTTAATTGGAATTGCAGTGCAAGAAGGGAAAATAAAATCTTTGGAAGAGCCAGTTGGTAATTATGTGCCACATTTTAAAGAAGGTAATTTAGCCAAAGTTCGTATTGTTGATTTACTAACTATGAGCTCTGGTAGTTCTTATTTGGAATCAGATAAGAGCTATTTTAGTATGAATGCCATGGCATATTATGGGGATGATGAAAACTATATGGTGAGTAAAATGAATGCAAAAGAACCCGCTGGTCAATTTTGGGAGTATAGAAGTGGGGATACACAAGTATTGGGACTAATTGTTGAGCAAGCTTTTGGAGCAACTATTTCTGATTTAGTTGCTACTAAATTTATGGAGCCTATGGGAGCAGAAGCAGATGCACTTTGGTTATTAGACGGGGATAAAAAACATGAAAAAGCATTTTGTTGTTTTAATGGAGTAGCGAGAGACTATGCTCGTTTTGGACAATTAGTTTTAGACAATGGGAAATGGGGCAATCAACAAATTGTAGATTCAAACTATATTACAAAAGCTACAACCCCCGCTACTTATTTAAAAGATCGTTCTGAAAACAATGCTCCTGTAGACTATTATGGATATCAGTATTGGATACTTAACTATAGAGGCTTAAAAATTTCAATGCAAAACGGTTTGTTTGGACAGTATGTTTATATTATTAAAGACAAAAATGCAGTAGTAGTTCGATTAGGGGAGTCTAAAATAACCAAACCTATTCATCATTATCAACCTGAGAACTTTGTATATATAGATGCTGCACTTTCAGTTTTGAAATAAATACAATTGTTCAATATCTATAAAGTTAGATAGCGATTAAGCAATAAAAAAAGGTCCCAAATGTTTGGGACCTTTTTTAGAAATATGGTAAACGCTAATTTAAAACTAGAATAATTTCATTGCTTTAGCGAAATAAGTAAGTGTACCTGGAAGTGCTAACCAAAAGAATTCTCTGTAACCGATAATTAATGCAACTAGTATTACGAACCAAGTAAAACATAGTGCCCAGTATTTTTTGGTATTTTGTTGTGCTTCCATTTTGAGAATATTATTTGTTGTTTAGATTATAATTGCAACGCAAATATACATATTTTATCATTTTGGACTATAAATTAGGCCCATAAGTATATTTTAAATCTACTTTCCAGCCTTCTGGAGTCTGAATTACTTTCAACTTATGCGCTTTTTGGTCTAATGAATTCTGATAATTTATGATCGTAGTGTTGCTGTCAACGGCACTTATCTCATTTATTTGAATTACTGCGGTTCTTAATTGTTGTCTTCCTTCTTTGTCCAAACTAAAATAGGTAGTTGACATTTCTTTAAAATAAGACTCATTCGTTGAATCCGATACAATGTAAAAATGGGCTTTCTTAACATCCCCCTGCATCATATTTTCAATAAAACCACGACCTCCGTCAATAGGGTCAAGTGCTTTTTGATATTTAGAGCTATTACAGCTAAGTACTAAAAGGGGTACAATGATATAAAATAGGATCTTTTTGAGCATAATCAAAGTTAGTATATTAATTTTGAAGCAGTTAAAGCTTACTACTATGAAATTGATACTTTTTACTTGCAGTTTTCTAATTTGTACTTTTTTAAATGCGCAGCAAAAACATCCTGCCTTTATGGACCAGGGTAATATTTATGAAGTAAATATCAGGCAGTATACAAAGGAAGGTACTTTAAATGCATTCGCTAAACATATCCCAAGATTAAAAAAAATGGGGGTACAAACTTTATGGTTTATGCCATTGCAGCCTATTTCAAAAGTGGGTCGTAAAGGAAGTTTGGGCTCTTATTATTCTGTTGCTAGTTATACGGAAGTGAACAAGGAGTTTGGGACTTTGGCCGACTTTAATAAGATTGTTGACAAAGCACATGCATTGGGAATGAAAGTGATTATTGACTGGGTGCCCAATCATACAGGTGCCGACCATCCTTGGCTAACAACGCATCCTGATTTTCATGAGAGAGATAGCACAGGCAAAGCAATCTATACTGCCGACTGGTCAGATACAAGAGAGTTAAATTATAGTAATACAGTGATGCAAGACAGTATGATTTTAGCTATGAAATACTGGACCAACAAAACTAAAATAGATGGCTTTAGAGTGGATGTTGCCTGGGGAGTTCCATATAGTTTTTGGAATAAATGCATCCCAATATTAAAGAAAGATAGAAACTTATTTTTCTTAGCTGAAGCGGATGATGCAGGGATTCATAAAACGGGTTTTGATGCCACTTATAGTTGGACAGAATTTCATATAATGAATGATATAGCGGCAGGAAAGAAGAACTTACTTTCTTTAGACAGTGTTTTAACTACAATTGATACTAGTTTCATCAAAGGCGCGTGGAGATTATATTTTACAAGTAATCATGACGAGAACTCCTGGAACAAAGCAGATTATGCAACTATGCCTGGAGCATCGCATGCTCCATTTGCAGTTTTTTCACAAACCTATAATAGGACTTTACCATTAATTTATAGTGGGCAGGAAGAACCAGTTTTAAGACCACTCGCTTTTTTTGAAAAGGATGCGATTGAATTTAATAAATATAAAAGAGCCCCATTCTATAGTGCCTTATTGCATTTGAGAAATAGCAATACAGCCTTTAGTGAAACCGCAATTTTTAAAAGATTAGTAGTAGATCATCCTGCAGAAATTATGGCTTATGAAAGAACCAATGGAAAAAGTAAAGTAGTCGTAGTTTTGAATCTCTCTAATATAGCGCATGAGGTATTGATAAATGGTTTGAATCCAGGCGAAATTTATGTAGAGTTGTTTACAAAACAAGTTACTAATGACATTCATTTATTACAATTGCCAGCATGGGGCTATAAAGTGTTTGTAAAAAAATAAGCACAGTATTAAATACGTCAAAGCATTAAAATAAACATAGCATTAATATTATAATATGACAAAGCAATTTCTGGTAGATCAAATAAAAGCAAAGCAATCTTATTTATGTGTTGGTTTAGACACCGACATTGAAAAACTGCCAGCGAGTTTGCCAAAAACGAAGCAAGGTGTTATTGCTTTTAATAAAGCTATAATTGACGCTACTGCCCCTTATTGTGTAAGTTATAAAGTAAATACTGCATTTTATGAATCACAGGGTATTGCAGGTTGGGAAGCTATGGAGGAAACATTGGCACATATCCCTTCTACTCATTTCACTATAGCTGATGCCAAGCGTGGTGATATTGGGAATACGTCTGCGCAATATGCTAAAACATTTTTTGAAGTATTACCATTTGATGCAATTACTGTTGCACCATATATGGGTAAAGATAGTATTGACCCTTTCTTAGCGTATCAAAATAAATGGACCATTGTGTTAGGTTTAACCTCCAATCCAGGTAGTCAAAATTTTGAGCAACAAAAACTTGCAAATGGTCAGTTCTTATTTGAATCTGTTTTGGAACAGGTTGCTAGTTGGGCAACTGCTGAACAATTGATGTTTGTTATTGGTGCAACTAAGGCAGCAGATTTAACAGCCATAAGAAAAATAATCCCAGAACATTTCTTATTGGTTCCAGGGGTGGGAGCACAGGGTGGAAGTTTGGAAGACGTTACTAAATACGGCAAAAACAACGACATTGGGTTGCTAGTAAACGCAAGTCGAGCAGTCATTTTTGCGAGTGCTGGCAATGATTTTGCCGAAGCTGCATCCATCGCAGCAAAGGGATATGCCTCCGACATGAAAGTCTTATTAGAAAATTAATAGGCTATAAAAAGTATAATGATTTCAACTACGCAACTATTTTAAGTAGGAATACTGCTTAATGAATTTTTATAGTTTCTCCTTCTGTTTTTGCAATTACAATGGTAGCTACACTATTTCCAATAATATTGGTAATAGCGCGCGCTTCGCTCATGAATTTATCTACGCCTAACAAAAACGCCAAACCTTCTATAGGAATTTTTTGAAGTGTTGCAAGGGTAGATGCTAATACAATAAATCCACTTCCTGTCACCCCAGCGGCGCCTTTAGAAGTAAGCATTAGAATTAGAATCATTGTAACTAATTCTGCAGTTGATAATTGCACATTATACAATTGAGCAATGAAAATCACAGCCATGGACAAGTAGATAGAAGTTCCATCAAGATTAAAGGAATAACCAGTAGGAACTACAAGTCCAACCACCGATTTAGAACAACCAATATGTTCTAATTTATTCATTAGAGAAGGCATAGCAGGCTCTGAAGAGGAAGTAGCAAATACGATTAATAATTCTTCCTTTATATGTCTAATAAGTTTGAAAATAGAAAGTTGATAGTATTTTAAAATCAAGCCTAGTACAACAAAGATAAATAATGCCATTGTGAGGTACATAGTACCCATTAATTTACCCAATGGGATCAATGTTTTTAAACCATTTTTCCCAATCGCATATGCCATTCCTCCAAATGCTCCAATAGGGGCTAAATACATAACCCATTTTAAAGCAGTGAATACATAATGAGCTGCCCTTCCTAATACATGTATATAGGACTCTTTTTTATTTAAAAAACTCAAGATAAAACCCACAACAATTGCAAGAATTAAAATTTGTAGATTGGTATTCTGTTTAATAATAGGCCATAAATGAAATTCAGTAGACTTTGTATATTTTGAAGGGTCCTGCATTTGCAAGCCATCTTTATTAATATGACCTGGTTGAATCCAAAGCGCAACAATTACTCCGATAGCTAAAGACAATGTACTAACTATTTCAAAATATATTAAAGAAGTCAATCCAATTCTACCCACTTTCTTTAAACTACCCATACTTGCAATACCTAATGAAACAGTTAGGAATATAATAGGGTAGGTGAATGTTTTTATGAGGTTTATAAAATTCTTAGCGAGTGGCTCTAATTGAATTGCAAAGGCTGGAAAATAAACACCAACCAAAATGCCGGCAATTATTGCAATTAATACGTAAAAGCTTAAATGGGTTATTACTTTTTTCATAAGGTGCTTAGTTATTGTAAATATAGTTTTTTGCCTATATTAACTTACATTTGTAATGCATTATTTATAGCTAAAAATCCTTTGTTATGGCAGTTAGAGCAGATCTATTTGAATCCCCCGATTATTATCAACTTGACGAGTTATTATCAGAAGAGCACTTAATGGTTAGATCTTCGGTTCGCGCGTATGTTAAAAAAGAAATTTCTCCCATTATTGAGGAGTATGCTCAAAAAGCAGAATTTCCAAATCAAATTATAAAACAGTTAGGTGATATAGGCTGTTTTGGTCCTACAGTGCCAGTTGAATATGGAGGAGGAGGATTGGATTATATCAGTTATGGTTTAATGATGCAAGAGCTGGAGCGTGGAGATAGTGGGGTAAGAAGTACGGCAAGTGTGCAAGGTTCTTTAGTAATGTTTCCTATTTATGCATATGGAAGTGAGGAACAAAGAAAAAAGTTTTTACCAAAATTAGCTTCTGGAGAATGGTTGGGATGTTTTGGTTTAACAGAACCCGATCATGGATCTGATCCTTCAAGCATGCTTACTAATATTAAAGATGCTGGGGACCATGTAATTTTAAATGGTGCTAAAATGTGGATTAGTAATGCACCATTTGCTCAAATTGCAGTGGTATGGGCAAAAAACGAGGCTGGTAAAATTACAGGTGTTATAGTAGAAAGAGGAATGGAAGGATTTTCAACGCCAACAACACATGGCAAATGGAGTTTAAGAGCGAGTGCCACTGGAGAATTGGTTTTTGATAATGTGAAAGTACCCAAAGAGAATATATTACCCAATGTGGAAGGCTTGAAAGGTCCTTTGGGATGTTTAAGTAAAGCTAGATACGGTATTGCATGGGGTGCATTGGGGGCCGCAATGGATTGCTATGATACGGCATTACGTTATAGTAAGGAAAGAGTTCAATTTGGAAAACCTATTGGCGGTTTTCAGTTACAACAAAAAAAGTTAGCTGAAATGGTGACTGAAATTACTAAAGCGCAATTATTAGTTTGGAGACTTGGCGTACTTATGAACGAACGTCGTGCAACACCTAGTCAAATTAGCATGGCAAAAAGAAATAGCTGTGAAATAGCCACTCAAATTGCAAGAGACGCAAGACAAATGTTAGGAGGAATGGGCATTACCGGAGAATATTCTATAATGCGTCACATGATGAATTTAGAAAGTGTTATTACTTACGAGGGAACTCATGATATACATTTATTAATCACTGGTATGGATATCACAGGATTTAATGCATTTAAATAGGAAGTATGGCAGCAGAAAAAATATTTTTAATTGGCATGATGGGGTCGGGGAAGTCATACTGGACTAAGAAAATTTCTAAATGGATAAAATCAGCAGGATATGATTTAGACGACTTAATTGAGATGAATGAAGAGAAAACAATTACAGAACTTTTCAAAGATGATGGGGAAGAATATTTCAGAAAAACGGAAGCCAAAATATTAAGATGGTTTAAAGAAAAGAAAAAGTTTGTATTGGCTACAGGTGGCGGCACTCCTTGTTTTAGCGACAATATGTCTTGGATGAAAAAAGAAGGAATTGTGATTTGGTTAGACGAGTCTGTAGAAGTTTTAGTGGAGCGATTGGATTCAGAAAAAGAACACCGACCTTTAATTGCCAACTTAGATAAAACGCAACTCACTCAGTTCATACAAGACAAATTAATTGAGCGTCACGTATTTTATCAACAAGCAGATTACAGACTTGGTTCAGATAAAATAAGTGACAATGCATTAAAAAATATAATTCAAAAACATGGTTCGTAAGTTTCAATTAATAGGGATTACCTATGCTGGTTTATCTGTTATACTTGGTGCTTTTGGCGCGCATGCATTAAAAGTAGTATTATCAATAGACCAAATTAACACTTTTGAAACTGGGGTAAAATATCAATTTTTACATGGTCTAGCATTGCTTGTTTTGTCATTATTTGTGACACAAAATACAAGTTCAAAATGGTTACAAAGAGCAGGCATATTAATGACGATTGGGGTAGTATTATTTAGTGGATCTATTTATGTATTGGCTACAAGAAGCTTATTCCCGTTCACTGTAGGAAATTGGATAGGTCCAATCACGCCACTTGGCGGATTATGCTTTATTTTGGGTTGGATTAGTTGGGCAATAGCAATTGTGCGTGGATAACTAAAGCAGCATTTTTTCAATTTTGCACATTATTTAAAAAACCTTTTTTGTCCATTTGGGATAACTTATATTTGTTACTATGGCAAATACGCTTAAAAGCAAAAAGGAACCAAAGTTGAACGATCAGGCATTGAACCCTGATAAAGAATCAGCTGTCAATGTAACTGAGGTTGTAAAGGACGAAAGGACTTCTAAAATTTTAGGAGTTATATCACTACTTGTTACCTTGTTTTTATTTGTAGCGTTTACTTCCTATTTATTTACATGGCAGGACGATCAAGACATGGTTCAATTGTGGCGAACACAATTATTTTCTACTAACGACGTCAAAGCGAATAACTTATTAGGATATATTGGGGCATTTGTAGCGTATCAAATTATGTATAATGGATTTGGAGTTGCAGCTTACTTGTTGTGTACTTTCTTTTTTGTGTTAGGGGTCAACTTGTTTTTCACAAAACCGATTTTTAATTTATGGCGTAATTTTAGATATGTATTAATTGGGTTATTGGTATTGAGTACTTGTTTTGCATTTGCAATTCCTGGTGTTGCATTTTCATGGGGAGGAGCATTAGGAGAATATTCAAGTTCTTGGCTTGTTAAATGGATAGGAAGTTTTGGAACTGGAGCATTGCTATTTGTAGCGGGCTTTAGCTTTATCATTTGGAGATTTAATCCAAGTTTCAATGTGCCCAATTTTGACTTTTTAATTCCAAAGAAAAAAGAAGCTGGATTTATAAGTGAAGACACAGAAGAAGCTGTAAAACAGGAATGGAATTTAAATAACCCAGAACCTGAAAGCTCAGGATTTAGCGGTAATAAGTTAAAACAAGGATCTGGAATAAGTGTTATAATGCCCGAGTCAGAAGAAGAAGCGAATGCGTCTGACGCAGGAGGGAAGTTATTCATTGATGAACTTTCATTAGAAGAGATAGAAAAAAAAACCCTTGACTTGACCTTGGCTCCAACCATGACAGAGCTTCGCTCACCCTCAACGATTGAAGAAGAAGACGCGGATGCTTCTGATGGTCAAAATAATGCATCCGAAGACTTCACTGACTTAGATGATGAATTATTAGAGGACTTAGATTTAGAAATTAATGAAACGCCTAAAGAAAAAATAGTTACTGCCGTTGGAAGTATTGGAACGCAATATGATGCTACATTGGATTTGAAAAATTACAAGTATCCAAATATTAATTTATTAGAGACACATGGTAGCGAGAAAATTGTGCATGACCCTGAAGAATTAGAAATGCATAAAAATCAAATCATTGCGACATTAAAAAACTATGATATTGCAATACAAAGAATTGCAGCAACAGTAGGCCCCACCGTTACTTTATATGAGATTGTTCCAGCACCAGGGGTGCGTATTAGTCGTATTAAAAATCTGGAAGATGATATTGCTTTAAGTTTAGCAGCGTTGGGTATTCGTATTATAGCACCTATACCTGGTAAAGGAACTATTGGTATAGAAGTACCAAATATTCGCAAGTCCATTGTGAGTATGAAAACATTATTAGCAAGTGAGAAGTTTCAGACTAGTCAGTATTCTTTACCTATTGCCATTGGTAAAAAAATTGACAACGAGAACTTTATTGTGGACTTAGCAAGTATGCCTCACTTATTAATGGCAGGAGCTACAGGACAAGGAAAGTCTGTAGGTTTAAATGCCATTCTAGTTTCACTTTTATATAAGAAACACCCATCACAATTAAAGTTTGTGTTAGTGGATCCAAAGAAGGTGGAATTGAGTTTGTACCGTGTAATTGAAAAACATTTCTTAGCAAAATTACCTGGAGAAGAAGATGCTATTATTACTGATACTAAAAAAGTGATCAATACATTGAACGCCTTGTGTATTGAAATGGACAACCGTTATGACTTATTAAAAGAAGCGGGTTGTAGAAATATAAAAGAATACAATGAGAAGTTTACAGCACGTAAATTAAATCCAGAAAAAGGGCATCAATATTTACCTTTCATTGTTTTGGTAGTGGACGAGTTTGCCGACTTAATAATGACAGCAGGTAAGGAAGTTGAAATGCCAATTGCTCGATTAGCACAGCTAGCACGTGCTGTAGGTATTCACTTAATCATTGCAACACAGAGACCTTCTGTAAATATTATTACAGGAACTATCAAAGCCAATTTCCCGGCACGTATTGCATTTAAAGTGTCTAGTAAAATTGATAGCCGTACCATATTAGATGCAGGTGGTGCAGAGCAATTGATAGGTAAAGGAGATATGTTAGTTAGCTACAATGGAGAGATTACACGTTTACAATGTGCTTTTGTGGACACTCCAGAAGTAGACCGTGTTTGTAATTTCATTTCAGAACAAAAAGGGTATCCACAAGCTTTCTTACTGCCTGAATATTCGGACGAAAAAGATATTGATGCTTCAGGTTTTGATGCAGGAGAAAGAGATGTCTTATTTGAGGATGCCGCTAAATTGATTGTAAGTGCACAGATGGGATCCACTTCCTTAATACAAAGAAGAATGAAATTGGGTTATAATAGAGCAGGGAGACTGATGGATCAATTAGAATCTGCAGGTATAGTAGGACCAAGCCAGGGTAGTAAACCAAGAGAAGTATTGTATAAGACAGACACAGAATTATATGATTTTTTACAAAACTTATAATTCAATAGTTCACCATTGATGAATTAACTATTCAATTTAACATCGAATTAAACTTAGAATGTTTAATTTTGTCCAACAAATAGCAATCAAACTTCCCCCTAAATACCCGTATTTAACAATGAAATATTTTTTAGTTTTTGTTTCTTTACTAACCGTTTTGTCATTACAAGCACAAAAAGACGTCCAAGCTAAGGTTATTTTGGACCAATTAGGCGCCAAAGTCAAAGAAGCTAAAGGAATTTTAGTAGATATTCAACTTATTTCAAAAAACAGTAAGGGTAAAGCTTTAGGCACTAAGAACATTAACTTAAAGATGAAAGGGGACAAATACCTTTTACAACAAGGCGCAGTCGAGATACTCTGTGACGGTCAATCTATCTATAATTTTGATGGTGTAAATACCATTTCAAAGTCAAGCGTAGGAGAGTCGGACCAAGCACTAAGCCCTCAAAAATTATTATCAGGTAGCTACGATAAAGACTTCAATTTCAAGTTGTTAAGTCAAAATGCATCCAATGCTATTATTGAACTTTTCCCTATTGACAAAAGAAAGAATTTTCAGAAGGTAACCCTGATCATTGACAAGCTAAAATCAGCTCTTTCTTCCGCTACTATCTTAGATAAAAGTAGTAATATCACCAACGTTAAAGTGGTGTCAATAAGTTACTCAGCAATCCTCTCCGACAAGCAATTCCTTTTTAATAGGGCCAAATACCCAAAAAACGTGGAAATATTTGATTAGGATTCGTCCTTTTCTCCTTATCTTTGCAGCCGAAATAAAAGAATAAAACCGTAATTAATAGTTAATTACAAAAACGAAGTTTTACAATGTCTACATTAACAACAGAGAAGAAAGCAAGCATTTTTGCAGAATTTGGTGGAAAAGCAACAAACACAGGATCAATTGAAGGTCAAATTGCTTTATTAACACAACGCATCTCGCACATTTCAGGTCATTTAAAGACTAACCACAAAGACCATTCAACTCAAAGAGGTTTGATGCAATTAGTGGGTCAGCGTAAGCGTTTATTGGTTTATTTACAAAAACATAACCTTACTGGTTACCGTGCGCTAATTGAGAAATTAGGCTTAAGAAAATAATCAAGAACAACTTTATAATAGCTGTCCCAACTGTACAACACGGTTGGGATTAGTTGTTTATACCTGTTTGTTATTTTCCGAAACGTTTTTGTAATTGACTCAATAGAATCAATTGCACAACATCAAAAAAATTAAAAATGTTATCACAACCAAAATCAGTAAAATTCGAGATCAATCCTGGTCAAGAAATTTTTATAGAAACAGGTAAATTAGCTCGTCAAGCAGACGGAGCAGTTACCATCAGACAAGGAAATTGTATTTTATTAGCAACCGTAGTTGCTAATAAAGATCCTAAAGAAGGACAAGACTTTTTCCCATTGAGCGTTGACTACCAAGAGAAGTTTGCATCTGCAGGTCGTATCCCAGGTTCTTTCTTCAAAAGAGAAGCGCGTTTAAATGACTACGAGATCTTAACAAGCCGCTTAATTGACCGTGCTTTAAGACCATTATTCCCAGAAGATTATTTATGTGATGTACAAGTATTAATCTCATTGGTATCTAGCGATGAGAATGTAATGCCTGATTCATTAGCATGTTTAGCAGCATCTGCAGCATTAGCAGTGTCTAATATTCCTATTAAAGAAATTATTTCTGAAGTAAGAATTGCAAAAATTGATGGCAAATTCGTGATTAATCCTTCTAAGGCTGAATTAGCTAAATGTGAATTAGAATTTATCATTGCAGCTACAGATAAGAACTTGATGATGGTGGAAGGTGAAGCAAAAGAATGTTCTGAAGAAGAATTAGTTCAGTGTTTAGAAATTGCACACGAAGCTATTCGCAAGCAAATTAAAGCGCAAGCTGAATTAAGAAAGATAGTTGGAATCACAGAATTACGTGATTACAAAAAACCAGAACAAGACGAAACAATCCGTGAAAGTGTTTATGCATTTGCAAAAGCAAAAGTGGACGCGATCGCAAGATTAGGTTCTGCAAAACATGAAAGAAGCGATGCATTCAGTGCATTGAAAAAAGAAATATTGGCTCATTTAGGAACTGAAATCACCGACTTGCAAAAGAAATTAGCAGGTAAGTATTATGAGGACCTTAAATGGGAAGTAGTTAGAGACATGATGGTAGACAGTCGTATTCGTTTAGACGGTCGTGAGTTGGATCAAGTGCGTCCTTTAGCAATGGAGATTGGACCATTACCAACACCACACGGGTCTTCTTTATTCACAAGAGGTGAGACTCAATCTTTAACTACAGTTACATTAGGTACTAAGTTGGATGAGTTAATGCAAGAAACTGCAGCAAGTGCAGAATACGCAAAATTCTATTTACACTATAATTTTCCTCCATTCTCAACAGGTGAAGTGAAAATGATGCGCGGCGTTGGTCGTCGTGAAGTAGGACATGGTAACTTGGCAATGCGTTCTTTGAAGCAAATGTTACCTGATAGTACAAAGTTCCCTTACACATTACGTGTAGTATCTGATATCTTAGAATCAAACGGTTCTTCTTCAATGGCGACTGTTTGTGCCGGTTCATTAGCATTAATGGATGCAGGTGTGCCTATTCCAAAACACGTAAGTGGTGTGGCAATGGGATTGATCTCAAGAGAAGACGGCAAATATGCAATCTTAACAGATATCTTAGGAGACGAGGATCATTTAGGTGACATGGATTTCAAAGTAACTGGTACACGCGACGGTATCTGCGGTGTTCAAATGGACATCAAAGTAGACGGCTTAAGCATGGACATTATGAGAGAAGCATTGTCTCAAGCAAGAAAAGGACGTTTACACATATTGGATGCAATGTATGAGTGTACACCAGCAGCTCGTGCTGATGTGAAGCCACATGCTCCAAGAATGGTTAAGATCATAATTGATAAGGAGTTCATAGGTGCTGTAATCGGACCCGGTGGAAAAATTATTCAAGAAATGCAAAGAACTACTGGTGCAACTATCAATATTGAAGAAGTTGGCAACCATGGTGAAGTAAGCATCTTCTCTGCAAACAAGGAAAGTCTTGACGCAGCTGTAAGATGGATCAATGGCATCGTAGCTGTTCCAGAAATTGGAGACGAATACGAGGGTGTTGTGAAGGGTGTGAAGGAATTTGGTGCTTTCGTTGAGTTTATGCCAGGCAAACAAGGTTTATTACACATTAGTGAAATAAGCTGGAAGCGTTTGGAAACAATGGAAGGAATCTTTAACGAAGGAGACGTTGTTAAAGTGAAATTAATTGGTTTGGATCCTAAAACAGGTAAATTCAAATTGAGCCATAAAGTATTCTTACCTCGTCCAGAACAAGCACCTCGTGAAGAACGCGGTCCTCAACAAGGTTAATCTTATTTAGCGCTTTATATCAAATGCCTCAGTTAACGCTGGGGCATTTTTATTTCCATAACGTCTCCTTTTCGTCATTAATGCTTCACGCCCGTCATGGCAGCTAAAATTCATAAACTCGAACTAAAAGTCTGAACTCGCTTCGCTCAGACATGCAGCCTTTTTAAACGTTCGAATTTATAAATTTCTTAACCTAACAAATCTTCGATTTGTAAAAATATTAAAGAGAAACTTTAGACTCTAAGTTCAGCATAAAGATGATTCATTGCTATCTTTTACCAAATGATTGAGCAAGCAAGCAGGCAAGGAGGCCATTGAAAGATTCATACTATCTTTGCCACCATAAAACACCCCTATGTCTAAAGAATACATTCAAATAGCTTTCGATTTTAATACCCAAGACCAGTTTGAAATTCTGGTGGCTCAGTTGTCCAACCTAGGCTTTGACGGCTTTAATGAGGAAGAAGCTGGACCTGGCATTAATGATGGAGTGGAACTGACTAATGAACTTGGCAAGGGCGGAGGTCATTGTAAAACCTTTATTTTAAATACCGAGTATCTTGAAAATAATACTGAAAATGAATTAAATAATATATTTAATAATACTAATTTAACTTACTCTAAATCAATTATTAAGGAAGAAAATTGGAATGCCATATGGGAATCAAATTTTGAACCAGTTAGGGTAGATGATTTCGTGGGAATTCGGGCAAATTTTCACCCACATTTTGAACCTGCGGTCCAATATGAAATTAATATTACCCCTAAAATGAGTTTTGGAACCGGACACCATGCAACCACATTTACGGTGATGCAGCTAATGGAGGGAGTCAACTTTGAAGGTAAAACAGTATATGATTTTGGAACTGGCACAGGAATTTTAGCCATACTTGCTGAAAAGTTAGGGGCTACAAAAGTGCTAGCAGTGGATAATGATGACTGGTGTATAGAGAACTCAAAAGAGAATATCTTTAACAATGACAGTAAGGTAATTGTTATCCAAAAAGTAGAAACTGCTATCCAACCAGAGCAATTTGAGATAGTTATAGCCAATGTAAATAGACATATTATTGAAGCTAATATGATTGAATTAACAACAGTAACTGGTACTGGAGGTACTTTAGTTCTAAGTGGTTTACTTATTGATGATCAAGAAGATATGATTAATTTGGCTGGAGATAATGGCTTTGTTTTTGAAAAGGCAAAACCATTAAATGGTTGGATCAGCCTTCAGTTTATTAAAAGACACTAAGGCGGCTGAGTAGTTCAGCTGTTCCATTTTTTACCATTTTGTCGTATGTTTGCAATCCCCAAGATTATTAATATGATTGAAATTGTTCTTGTCATTCTTGCTTATTTACTAGGATCTATTCCCACTTCTGTTTGGATAAGTAAGTCAGTTTTTGATATTGACATCAGAAATTACGGAAGTGGAAATGCAGGTGCCACTAACACCTATCGTGTCTTAGGCTCTAAATGGGGGACCATTGTAATGATAGTAGATGTTGCAAAAGGGGTAATTGCAACGTCATTGTGGGTAATGCTTCCTTATTATTTTCATGACGAATTAGCTAGGACCAACTTCATGATTGCATTGGGTTTGTTTGCTGTATTGGGGCATATTTTCCCCATTTGGGCTAATTTCAAAGGAGGGAAGGGTGTTGCAACACTTTTAGGAATGGCATTGGCAATTCAACCAGCTGTGGCATTTTCTTGTATTTTAGTATTTCTTATTACTTTATTCCTCACACGATTTGTTTCTTTAAGTTCTATGATAGCAGGTGTTGCTTTTATGATACTAATACTGTTTATATACCACGAGAAAGAGACTTCTTATAGAATATTTGCTATAGTTGTTGCAATGATGGTTATTATGACCCACAAAAATAATATAGGACGCCTTTTAAAGGGGACTGAAAACAAAGTACCCATTTTTAAGGGTAGAGACCGTTTAGATAAAAAGTAATTTATTGATAATCAATACATTGCAAGTTTTGTTTTACAATAATGCTAGATACTGTATTTAAAATGATACAATTTTCGTAACTTCGCCCTCCTTTAAATCCTATTGTGTATGTCTAGTAATTTGAATATTTTAGAGAAGTTGCAGTTGAAGGATGAGAAAAACTTACTAATTCAGGGTTTACCCTCTTCGGTGGAGAAGCAATTTGCAAAATTGTCTTACAATAAGAATCTAACTCCTTTGTTAAAAGCAAGAAAAGTTGATTTTGCGCTTATTTTCGCAATTAATCAGTTTCAATTGAATAATATCCTAAAAGAGGTTTTTTCAGCATTACATCCAGAATGCAAATTATGGATAGCTTACCCTAAGACTACTTCAAAGATTGTTTCTGATTTAAATCGAGACGCAAGCTGGGAAGTTCTTTCTGATAATGAGTACGAAGCAATTCGACAAGTCACTTTAGATCATGTTTGGACAGCAATGCGTTTTAAGAAATTTGACCAGATCCCAAATAAGGACAGATCATTTGCAGAGTTCAAAGTTTCCAATATTAAAGTGGACGATTTTGAAAAGCGTTTAATCGCACTTCCTATTGAATTAGACAAATTATTCTCACATAACGAAGAAGCAAGAGAATTTTTCACTTCTTTGACTATCATAAATCAAAAAGAATATTTAAGTTGGATTCAAGGCGCTAAAAAAGAGGAAACAAAACTTAAAAGATTAGAAGCTACCATGGAGAAATTAATGGCTGGTAAGAATAACCCATCTGAGAAATAATTTCTTAGTACAAAAAACATACAACTGTTTAGCTGTCTATTATATTATAAAAAAAAGAGTCTCCAAAACGGGACTCTTTTTTATTTTATAATAACCGTACCTATAATTTGGGTAAGCTCTCGTTCCACATCTTTTAGGTGTTTATGTATTTGTAATAGTAAAATTTGATCATCCGACTTAGCGTGTTCCATGTCTGCTTGATTTAAAGCAATCATCTTTTTAATCTTACGTAATTTGTAATATAGAAGACTCATCTCAACATCACCATGAAAAGTCTTGACTTCAATTTTTTTAGAAATATTTAATTTTTCATTCCATCTTAAACTAATCTCATGCTCTGGTTCAAATAGAGTAACTACCCAGTTACGTACTCGCTCATCATCATGGTATTGCATTGTTTTACCATTAGGCATTTTCCCTTCATTATACCATTGCTTATAGGCTTCCATTAATACAATCATCTCTGTATTCTCTAGTGGGAAAGAACCTATTTCCTCCCAGATCCATGCTGCTGTTGTCTTTTGGTCGTTCCATTTCTCAATACCGTGTTCTATTAACATTTTCATTAATTGCTTCTCGAACTTTAAATCTTTGTCTGTGAAAATGTCTATATTATCAACTTCTTGTTGCTCAGGTGTAAAACTTGGCATTAAAATAGCTGCTTCGTCATATGCCATTTTCTTTTCTTCCTTGACAATTTTATCACGTTTAAACTTATTGACTAACTGAGTCAATCCAGTTTCATCAATATGTAAAAGGGACGAACATTTTAAAATATATTCTTGAAGTTTTGTGAAATCTTCTGGCTTATTAATCTTACTTAAAGTCTCTGCAATTTGATTTACAAGAATATTCTTCTTATTCAAATCTCCGTCCACTTCTTTCAGCTGAACTTCTAATTGGAATAGTATAAAATCCTTTTTTGCAGTTTGAACGAAAGTACTAAAAGCGTCAGGTCCAACTTTGTTTACATAACTATCTGGATCTTCTTTGTCGGGGATTAAAACTAACTGAACATTTAATCCTTCTTCCAAAGCCATATCCAAACCTCTTAATGCAGCTTTCACTCCGGCAGCATCTCCATCATAAATAATGGTAAGGTTTTGAGTATATTTCTTAATCAATCTAAGTTGATCGATGGTTAAAGAAGTTCCACCACTTGCTACTACGTTTTCAATACCTGCTTGGTGTAAACTTACTACGTCGGTATAACCTTCTACCAATAAACATTCATTGGCTTTGTCAATCGCAGTTCTCGCAAAATAAGAGCCATATAAAATTCTACTTTTTATGTAGATATCATTTTCTGGCGTATTTATATACTTAGGGGACTTATCGTTTTTGGCAATTTGTCTAGCACCAAATCCTATAATTTTCCCAGTAGTATTATGAATAGGGAATACGATACGATCACGATAGTTGTCCTGCCATTCGCCATTTCGCTCCACCACCAATCCTGTTTTTGCAAATAGTTCAGGATTGAACTGATTCTTAATTAAAGCTTTGGCTAATAAATCTCTATCAGAAGGACTGTATCCAATTTTAAATTTTTCTACAATCGGACGTAAAAAACCGCGATGTTGCATATAGGATTGTGCAATGGAAGCACCAGCTTCCGTATCCCAGTATTGTTTAGTAAACCATTCCATTGCAAAATGGTTAATGGCATATAAACTGTCTGCAGTTTGTTGTGCAATTTTTTGTGCCGGGCTAGACTCAGTCTCTTCAATTTCTATATTGTATCTAGCTGCAAGCCATCTTAGTGCTTCTACATAGCTATATTTTTCATGCTCCATCAAAAATGTGATGGTATTACCACTCTTCCCGCAACCGAAACATTTATAGATTTCTTTAGCAGGAGATACAGTGAAAGAAGGACTTTTTTCATTGTGAAAGGGACAATTTCCTAAAAAATTGGTTCCACGTTTTTTCAATTTCACAAATTCCCCTACCACATCGATAATGTCAATGCGGCTAGTAATTTGCTGTATGGTTTGAGAAGTAATCATGAAATGAAGGCGAAAATAACTAATCTTAAGCTATTCTGAAACTTATAAGTAGCTATTCTTGGGTATTAAACTCCATATCGTCACTATCTAGTAGTTCTCGCTCAATTTCTTCCATTTGAACTATATCCCAAGCTTCTGACTCAGTTGGAGTGGTATTCATTATTTCTGCAAAATCTGTTTGATCTAGACTGTCTTGTAGGCTGTTTGACAGACAGCATATGACAAAACTGGCATTATTGTCATAGTATTTCTGCTGAGCATTGGCTAATTGTTCCATAATGGCAAGGTCCCAGTTAGTAACTTCGCTTAGATTCAATACAAGGTTTTTAGGAGCTTTTTCTAATATTGTATTTGTCAAATCTGTCAATTCTGGCACGAGATTTGAACTAAGACTAGTGTCGGTTAGTTTTATAACTGTAAATTTTTCCTTGGGTTCTGTTTTGTATTGCATGATTGACTAATAATAAAGGTTAACAACTAGGGGCTTAGACATACTTTGGGGCAAAAATATTCGTTTACAATATAATAAGTAGAAACTATTTTATGGATAATAATTTTTCAACACAAGTTAAGGAAATCATTTCTTATAGTCGCGAAGAGGCTTTAAGATTAGGAAATGATTTTATTGGTGCAGAGCATTTAATGCTGGGCTTGATAAGAGACCAGGAAAATACGGCAATTCGTGTTTTAAAGCAATTGAATGTGAACATGGGAGAATTACGCAAAGAGATTGAACTTGCGGTGAAAGACAAGTCTGGCAAGAATGTGGCTAATATAAATAGTTTGCCATTAACTAAGCAAGCAGAGAAAGTGATTCGTGTTACTGTTTTAGAAGCAAAAGCTTTGAAAAGTCCAATGGTTGAAACGGAGCATTTATTATTAAGTATCTTAAAGAATAAAGAAAATATAGCGACTCAAATTTTGAATCAATTTGACGTTGACTACGATTTATTTAGAAACGAATTAGGTATGGTGGGGTCTTCTCCATCAAGTCCTTCTAGCGAAAGTAGAAGGTCAAGTGAAACGCCAAGTTCAGAATTCTCAGAAGAAGGAGATGACGAATTTGAGGAAGAGAAAAGAGGTGGGCCATTTGGCACAGGAGCTGCAAAAGCTAAACCGGGTAGTCCAAATAAGTCTAAGACACCGGTTTTAGATAATTTTGGAAGAGACATTACTAAATTGGCTGAACAAGATGCATTAGATCCTATAGTTGGTCGTGATGCAGAAATTGAGCGAGTAAGCCAAATTTTAAGTCGCCGTAAAAAGAATAATCCAATTTTAATTGGGGAACCAGGTGTGGGTAAAACTGCCATAGTTGAAGGCTTAGCATTAAGAATTGTACAAAGAAAAGTAAGTCGTGTTCTATTCGATAAGAGAGTTATTTCCTTAGACTTAGCTGCATTGGTCGCTGGTACTAAATATAGAGGTCAGTTTGAGGAAAGGATGAAAGCGATCATGAACGAATTGGAAAAAAGCAGAGATGTTATTTTGTTCATAGATGAGATACATACAATTGTTGGAGCCGGTGGTGCAAGTGGTTCATTAGATGCTTCTAATATTGTGAAGCCTGCATTAGCAAGAGGAGAATTGCAATGTATTGGCGCATCTACATTAGATGAGTATAGAATGCATATTGAAAAAGATGGTGCATTAGATCGTCGTTTCCAAAAAGTAATTATTGAACCACCTAGTGTAAACGATACCATTACGATATTAAACAATATCAAGTCTAAGTATGAAGATTACCATAGTGTAGTATATGATCAAGAAGCAATTGAAGCTTGTGTTAAATTAAGTGATCGATATATGACAGATCGTTTATTGCCAGACAAAGCAATTGACGTAATGGACGAAGTAGGTGCTAGAGTGCATTTAAAAAATATTAATGTTCCTCAAGATATTGTTGAATTAGAAAAACAAATTGAAGACGTTAAGACCGAGAAAAATAGAGTGGTTAAAAGTCAACGCTTTGAAGAAGCGGCTAGTTTAAGAGATACAGAGAAGAAATTAGGAGAAGCTTTAGAAAAAGCAAAAACGAATTGGGAGGAAGAAAGTAAAAATGCACGTTTCCCAATTAACGAAGAAAATATTGCGGAAGTTATTAGCATGATGACAGGTATTCCTGTAAAACGCATGGTAGAAGCGGAAACAACTAAGCTTCGTAAAATGGCGGAAGAAATGCGTGGTCAAGTAATAGGTCAAGAAGATGCTATTGGTAAAGTGGTAAAAGCAATTCAACGTAATAGAGTTGGATTGAAAGATCCCAAAAAACCTATAGGTACATTTATATTTTTAGGTCCAACCGGTGTTGGTAAAACAGAACTGGCTCGTGCATTAGCAAGAAATATGTTTGACTCAGAAGAATCTTTGATTCGTATTGATATGAGTGAGTATATGGAAAAATTTGCAGTGAGTCGATTAATTGGAGCGCCTCCAGGTTATGTGGGTTATGAAGAAGGCGGCCAATTAACTGAGAAAGTTCGTCGTAAACCATACTGTGTAATACTATTAGACGAGATAGAAAAAGCGCATCCAGATATTTATAATATTCTATTACAAGTTCTTGATGACGGGATTTTGACAGATGGGTTAGGACGTAAGGTAGATTTCAAAAACACATTAATCATTATGACTTCTAACATTGGCGCACGTCAATTAAAAGAATTTGGAGATGGTGTTGGATTTGCAACAGCTACAAGAGTTGAACAAACAGAAGAGAATAACAGGTCTGTCATTGAGAAAGCTTTGAAGAGAACCTTCTCTCCAGAGTTTCTAAATAGAATAGATGATGTGGTAGTGTTTAATTCATTGACAAAAGATAATATTTATTTAATCATTGATATTATTATGAAAAATGTTTTAGCACGTTTAGTTAATCTAGGTTTAAACTTAGTGTTAACTACAGAAGCTAAAGAATTTATTGCGGACAAAGGGTATGATTCTCAGTTTGGAGCTAGACCATTACATAGAGCCATCCAAAAGTATATTGAAGATCCTTTAGCGGAAGAAATTTTAAATAGCACGGTGAAACAAGGCGATACATTAATAGGCGATCTTGATAAAGAAAAAAACTTATTAGTTTTCACTTTACAGAAAAAAGAAAAAGAAAAGACTGTTAAAGTTCCTAAGGAACCAAAAGAGCCGAAAGAGCCAAAAGACAATTAAATAAAAAGGCCTCGATCATTATTAGATTCGAGGCCTTTTAGTTTTTAGTGCTTTGATTTATTCCAACAAATAAGTTAAAATTATTGCTCACCCCATCTAAAACTTGGGTTCTTCTTGGTATCTAATCCTGCAAGGTCCAAAATTCTATTCACAACAGTATATGCAACTTCTTCAATTGTCTTTGGCTTACTATAAAAACTTGGTGTTGCAGGGCATATAATACCACCTGCTAATGTGATGGTCTCCATATTTTTAATATGAATTAAATTATAGGGTGTTTCTCTTGCAACTAAAATTAATTTTCGTCTTTCTTTTAATATAACATCAGCAGCTCTAGTTGATAAATCATCACTAATGCCAGTAGCAATACGTCCCATTGATCCCATACTACACGGAATAATAATCATAGTATTATACTGAGCAGATCCTGATGCAAAAGGTGCATTAAAATCATGCTTGCTGTAAAAATCAAAAGGGTAGTTTGTATAGTCTTTATTGTCCAATTCTGTTTGCCAGACAATTTTTGCATTGTCGCTCATGATAATACCAACACTATCAATTTGATCCGACAGTTTCAAAAAGCTATCTAGTAAACATTTAGCATAAATAGAGCCACTGGCACCTGTTATTGATACTACAATTTTATTCATACTCATATAACAAAATTAGGTAGTAATTGTTGAATAAATAGGGAATTGGCTAAAACAAAAATCCCTTCAATTACTTGAAAGGATTTAAGATATTAAGTGGGAACGGATTAGTTCGTCTTATACATTTTTTCATAATATTCTTCTGCCATACGGTTACTGTCAAATTGGAAACGAACATCCTTCATTCCATTTTGTGTAATTTGGCGCCATGTATCTTTTTCGTCATAGTACATAGGAACAATTTGATTTTCTAAAATCTTATATAATTCGTCTAAATCATAAGCATCTTGCTCCTCTGTGCTCATGTTTGCGTAATCGGCTTTAGGTACCACGAAACCATTATTTCCATGGTTTACGAATTCTGGGATCCAACCGTCGTCTGTAGAAAAATTAACAGCACCATTCATGGCAGCTGTCATGCCGGAAGTTCCAGAAGCTTCTCTAGGTACTCTTGGGTTATTTAACCAGACGTCAGAAGCTTGCTTCATACGCTTACTTAATGCCAATTCGTATCCAACAACTACTGCAACATTGCTATAGTTCTTACTTAAGTTTACTAAATGATTGAACTGATTAATTGCTGGATGGTCTACTGGATATGGTTTTCCTGCAAATATGATTTGAACTGGGTATTTGCTATTTGATAATAATTTTTCAAAACGTTCCATATCCCAGGATAAAAAATCTGCTCTTTTATAACCAGCAAAACGTCTAGCCCAAATAATAGTCAAAACCTTAGGATCAAATATCTTACCAGTTTGGTCTGCTACTATTTCAAAAGCACGTTTTTTCAAGAACCATTTTCTGTCATCAAATCCAGCATCGTCAGCTGCTTCGGAGAACTTATATAATTGCTTGTCAGCCCAATAACGCCAGTTTTGTGCGTTAGTAATATGGTCAATTGGACAAATGCCTTCATATTTACCCCACATTTCACGGCTTACATGTCCATGCAGTTCTGATACTCCATTGGCTTTTCTTGCAAAACGCAAAGCAGCTAATGAGTGATTGAATTGGTCGTCATGAATGCCTGTTAATTTTCTTACTTCGTCAATACTTAATCCACAGAAATAACCCATTTTATGACATAGATAAATATCATGTTTTTCATTACCTGCTTCTTCTGGAGTATGTGTAGTAAACACTAAACGCTTTTTAACTTCGTCTAATGATTTATGTTTATTCAATAAGTAAAATGCTGCAGAGAATCCGTGTGCTTCATTCAAGTGATACACTTCTGGATTGAAATTTAATTCGTCAATCAATTTTGCACCACCCACTCCTAATAATATGAATTGAGCCACTTTTGTAGCAACATTGGCATCATATAAACGGTGAGTAATTGTCTGAGAAACATAGTCGTTTTCAGGTAAGTCGGTACTTAACAAGAATAGAGGAGCACTGCAGAACGTATTTGGAGCTAAATAATAGGCTTTAACCCATACTGGATGATCATGTATTAATATTTGATATTTGATACCAGTGTCTTCCAAGAAGCTGTACATCTTCTCCATGAAAGTAACTTGTAAAGTTTGGTCTTGGTTTCTTGTTTGGTCATAATAACCATATTTCCAAAGCATACCAATACCAATCATATTTTGATTTAATTCAAAAGCACTTCTTAAATGCGAACCAGCTAAAAAACCTAGACCACCGCTATATATTTTAAGTGGTTGATGAATAGCAAATTCCATTGAAAAATAAGCAGCCTTTTTACTAAATTTTTCGTTGATTTTATAAGGCACCTGATAATTTCTAAAACTCATAAGTCTAAAGCTTTTGTTTAAAATATAGTTGCAATATAATAGTATTTAACTAAAATGTACTTTTTACACGTTTAGGTGTGGATAACAATCGTTTGCAATGGGCTTTTGTGGATTATTTCTTCTTTTTAACCTTTCTTTTTTTGTCATATTGGTCATTAAAATAGCAAGTCATATCTCGATGATTTCCACAATTTCCGTCCTCTTTTATGCTCATTATATTCCCATTAATTGTAAAATGGATTATGCACGGGTCCCCTTTTTCATTAAAAGTGGCTTGGTTTTTATTAAAGTTCAACAAACCTTTTAGTTCACCTATACAACTGCCATCCTTTTTTTCAAAGTGCAAAAAGAACTGGTATTTATCTGGAGTGCCATTAAAATCTCTTAAGGACAAAAAGTTTTTATTATCCCTTGCATAGTCCCCACTATGTATGTTACTTACAGGTAATGTGTCAATAGGGTTGACAATTGTTTTATGTTCTGGTTTTTTATTACTATCAAAATAAATCAGTTTAAAGTTATCATCTGTATAGGCCCAGCCACTTTTCTCATAAACTAAAATATTTTCAGTACTCATTTTATTCTCAGCAACTAAAAATGTAGGTTCTTTATTAATGGAAACCGTTTTCCCATAATGTTTTGAGCCCTTGTTTTCATTAAGAAAATCAGTAATCACTTTATAATCCAAGTATTTATTTTTCTTACTAAATACGACAACCGAAATTTGATCTTTATTGGGATGGTGTACATTCAGCATTAAATAATACTCTTCCTCTTTTTCAATTTTTAAAAGTGGGTAAATTTCAGACTTACTTTCTTTTGATGGAATAATTTTCTCAACTACAGAATCTGGTACAAATTGTGCCAATGCTTTACGGCCAATTTTATTGGTATCAATTAACTGTTTTAAATTAGTATCAGAAATAGTAATTGGTAGGGATGCCGCTTTAAATACTTTATTAAAGTCATTGATTTTCAAGGGGGTATTCCCAGTCAAATCTGTCTTTTTTTCGGAGCAAGCCAAAGCAAATCCTATCAAACAAGCAAAATACCATTTACGCATGGACTAATTTTTCACTAAAATAGGCATAAATTTACAATATACTATGCCTGACAAGTCCCTTGATATCTTACATGAATCAGTTCCAGTCCAAAATAAAAAGGGTTGGCGTAAACTATTGGCATTTATTGGACCAGCTTATTTAGTAAGTGTAGGTTATATGGATCCTGGTAATTGGGCGACTGACTTACAAGGTGGAGCTAAATTTGGGTATCAATTAATCTGGATATTACTTCTTAGTAATTTGATGGCAATTTTGTTGCAAAGCTTAAGTGCAAGATTAGGGATTGTTAGAAGACTTGACCTGGCTCAAGTAAATAGAGAGACTTATCCTTCGGGAGTCAACTTTACCCTATATATATTAGCTGAATTGGCCATTGCGGCAACTGATTTAGCCGAGGTATTAGGCATGGCTATTGGTATTAAATTATTAACGGGATTGCCATTAATGTATGGAACTTTAATTACCGTATTTGACACTTTTGTATTTTTGTTTTTGCAACGATACGGAATAAGAAAAATGGAAGCCTTTATTATTTTACTCGTTGCCACTATTGGTTTTAGTTTTTTTATTCAATTATTTATTGCAAAACCAGATTTATCTAATGCAATAATAGGTTTCATTCCATCGAAACTTTCACCAGAAGCTTTATATATTGCAGTTGGTATAATTGGAGCAACGGTGATGCCACATAATTTATATTTACATTCTGCTTTAGTTCAAACTAGAAAAATTGAACGTACCAATAAAGGAATTCGAAAATCTATATTTTATAATTTCATTGATAGTGTTGTTGCATTGAATGCTGCATTTTTTGTAAATGCTGCTATTTTAATACTAGCAGCAACTGTATTTTATAAAACCGGTAATCAACAGGTAGCAAAAATAGAAGATGCACATGCTTTATTGGCACCATTATTAGGATCAAAATTAGCTCCCATTTTATTTGCTATTGCATTAATTGCAGCTGGCCAAAGCTCAACAGTAACGGGCACATTAGCGGGTCAGATTGTGATGGAAGGTTATTTAAAACTAAGATTAAACCCATGGATTAGAAGGCTTATCACAAGACTGGTTGCTATTATACCTGCTATATTAGTTATTGGGATTATGGGAGAAGGAAGGGTGGACGCTTTATTGGTTTTTAGTCAGGTAATATTAAGTTTACAATTAGGATTTGCGGTAATACCACTAATTCATTTTGTAAGTGATAAAACAACAATGGGTGAATTTGCAATTGGATGGAAGGTGAAAATTCTATCTTGGTTAGTGGCAGCAATTCTAGTGTATTTGAACAGTAATTTAGTATTTGATTTTGTCACTGAGTTTATGATTACATCAAGTAATTTAGAATTGAAAATTGTTTTGGTAATTTTAGTTTTGGCTTTTGTTGGCTTGTTATTATTTATTACATTTTATCCAGCTTTCTTGAAACGTCAAAAAGATAAGTCATCGGACTTTCATGGATTGCCAATTGAGTTAGATTGGACAGAGAACGAGCCAATACATACTATTGCCATTGCAGTTGACTTCTCGTTAACAGATGCTAAATTAATTAAGACTGCGGTGCAACAAGCTCATCCCATTGGTTTTGAGTCGAGTCCAAATAAGGATACGAAATTTATTTTTATTCATATTGTTGAAAGTGCAACTGCCAATTATTTAAAAGATGCTAGTGATGACGAAGAAACAAGAAAAGACCAAATAAGATTAGATACATATGCCAATGCGTTAATTGCTAAAGGATATCGAGTAAGTACTGTTTTAGGTTATCAAAATAGAGTGAAAGAAATTGTACGCATTGTGAAAGAGCATAACGCACAAATGTTAGTAATGGGAGGGCATAGGCATAAAGGATGGAAAGACTATATTTTTGGTGAAACTATTGAATCAGTTAGGCATAATGTAGACATACCTGTTTTAATTGTGAATCACTAAGCTATATTAAGGCTACATTTTGTACATTTGCAGACAAAATTTTAAATGTTATGATACAGAAAATTAAAGTTGCCAATCCGGTGGTTGAATTGGATGGAGATGAAATGACTAGAATCATTTGGAAATTTATTAAGGATAAATTGATTTTGCCTTATTTAGAATTAGATATTAAGTATTACGATTTGGGTATGGAATATCGTGATGAGACCAATGACCAAGTTACTATTGACGCAGCCAATGCAATTAAGCAATATGGTGTTGGAATCAAATGTGCAACTATTACTCCAGATGAACAAAGAGTAGAAGAGTTCAAGCTAAAACAAATGTGGAAGAGCCCTAATGGAACTATCCGTAACATCCTTGATGGCACTGTGTTTCGTGAGCCAATTGTTTGCGCTAATGTACCTCGTTTAGTGGCTAACTGGACTGCTCCAATTTGTATTGGACGTCATGCTTTTGGTGACCAATATCGTGCTACAGATTTTGTTACTAAAGGAAAGGGTAAATTAACAATCAAGTTTGAAGGGGAAGACGGGAACAACCAAGAATTTGAAGTTTATAATTATAAAGGAGATGGCGTTGCAATGGCAATGTACAATACAGACGAGAGTATCTTTGGTTTTGCAAGAGCTTGTTTTAACCAAGCCTTGGTCAAAAAATGGCCTTTATTCTTATCTACAAAGAATACCATTTTGAAAAAGTATGATGGACGTTTCAAAGATATTTTTGAAGAAGTGTATCAAAATGAATTCAAAGCTAAATATGCTGAAGCTGGAATTACTTATGAGCATCGTTTAATTGATGACATGGTAGCTAGTGCTTTAAAATGGAATGGTAATTTCGTATGGGCTTGTAAGAACTATGATGGTGATGTACAGTCTGATACAGTGGCACAAGGTTTTGGATCTTTAGGTTTAATGACTTCAACTTTAATTACACCAGACGGTAAAGTAATGGAAGCCGAAGCAGCGCATGGAACTGTGACTCGTCACTTCCGTGAGCACCAAAAAGGGAATAGAACTTCAACTAATCCAATTGCATCTATTTTTGCTTGGACAAGAGGTTTAGAATTCAGAGGTGTTTTAGATAATAACCAAGAATTAATCCGTTTCACAAAAGCTTTAGAAGAAGTTTGTGTAGAAACAGTAGAGTCTGGAATTATGACTAAAGACTTGGCAGTATGTGTTCACGGAAATAAAGTTAAACATGGCGATCATTATGTTTATACTGAAGAATTCTTAGATGCATTAGATGCTAATTTGCAAAAGAAACTTGCATAGTAAGAAACTAGCATAGTATTTTTTGTAAAATACGCACAAAAATAATTTGGATAAAAAAAACCGATACATCATTGTATCGGTTTTTTTTGTAGTCTAACTTATTTGTCAAAATTAAATCTATGCCTTTTTCATGCAATCCTTGCTGCAATCATGTTTGCAAGTTGCTGTAGTACACATATGGCCTTTTTCTCCATGATTTGCAATATGTCCAGCACCGTCTTTGTGACATGCTTTGGTACATTTATGTTCCGCTTTGTGACACTCTGCAGTACATTTTTCTGCAGCAAAAGAAAAATTTGCTGCCATTAAAAATAAACCAGCGAATAATAATTTTTTCATAGTATTGATTTTATAGCTCCAAGTTATTACAATAAAACAAATAGCGCTTCATTTGGAAGCGCTATTATGATATGAATATGTTAAAAAATTTACTTTAATACTTCTAACACTGGCTTTCCTATAGAACCACTTGGCATTTGAATACCTAGTAAAGTTGAAATAGTGGGTGCGATATCAGTCATTGAGGTTGGTGTGTTTACTGCAATATGCTTGATGCCATTTCCTACTAATAAGAAGGGAATATGCGCATCGTAATTGTAAAGTACTCCATGGCTAGTGCCAGTAGGATATCCATCAACCACACCAGATTTTGTCAATAACATTAAGTCACCACCACGTTGTACATTGTAGCCATTAACAATTTTTTCTTTTGTCATTTGAGGAAGTGCTGCAATAGCAGCTTTCCTGCTTTCTACTACTTGTAATACTTGTGGCTTTTTCTCTAAATAATTACTAATTATGCTCACTAAGCTTTCTTGACTAATATGTAAACTATCCATCAAAGGGTGGTTAAAATAAACATTGTATTCACCTACAAAAGAAATCAATTTAGGATTTAAGTTATTTGCATTTAAACATGCAATTATATCATTCCTAACCGCACCGTCATCATAATTTTCTCCTGGTAAATTATGTTTCTTTGCATATGCAGGTATATTAGCAACCGCGTGGTCTGCAGTTAAGAATACAGTGTAATTGTCTTTACCAACTTGCTTGTCTAAAAATGCAAAAAAGTCTGCTAAAATTTCATCTAATTTAATATAGCCATCTAATGTCTCCCAAGAATTTGGACCAAAAGAATGTCCAATGTAATCTGGGGATGAAAAACTTACAGCTAGTAAATCAGTTATACTGTCCTTACCCATTTTCTCGTTTAATAATGCTTGTTTAGCTACTTCCATCACTAAATTATTACCCTGTGGGGTAGTAGTTATTTTGCTATAGTCTTTCCCAATAAAGCTTTTTAAATCATAGGGAAAATGTTTTGCTTCTTTTCCGAATGGAGTGGATTCGTAAACGTTTTCGTCTGCATCACAATTTTCTGTATAAACTGAATTCGCTAAACTTAAATTCCATCCTTGGCTGTATAAACTGTCCACTCTTTTGCTTGCGTTATAATTAGTTAACCAAGCAGGTAGGATTGAAGCATAATAGGAAGAACTAATAAAATTGCCGGACTTGGTATCATACCAATAAGCAGCGTCAGCAGCATGTCCAGCAGGAATAATGGCACCTCTGTCTTTTAAAGACACCCCTATAACTTTACTTTTAAAATTAGTAGCAAGCTTAAGTTCGTCTCCAATGGTTGTAGTCCAAACATTTAATGGACTCATTTGTCCAGCAGAACTATTTGTGGTACCAACTGCTTGCACAGAGGGGTCTTCCACGCAATACACTGATTTTTGTTTTATATTATCGTACCAGTTATTACCTGCAATACCATGCAAAGCTGGAACAGAACCTGTATAAACGCAGGTATGGCCACAAGCAGTAACAGTTGGAACATACGGAATAAGGGTATTATCACAGGTAGCTCCTTCATTTACAAAGTGTAAAAAACCTTTATCGGACTTAAAAAATGGTTTAAATTTATTGACATAATCCCATCTCATTTGGTCTACAACAATGCCAACTACTAATTTTGGCTTTTGGCTAATAGTGTTACTGGTAGCCGTTTTTATTTTGATATTTTGAGCGGAAATAGTAAGACTGTATAATGACAATACTACAAGGATGACATATCTCATGGGGTTTCAATTTTCTTGAACTGCAAATTACGCATATTTATTAGAGCTGAAAAGGTAAAAAATGATTAAATTTGCATTACTAATTAATACTATATGGCAGACATATTCGACAGACTTATAAAGAATTACGGACCAATTGGTCAACATCGTGAAAGAGCACATGGATATTTTGCTTTCCCAAAATTGGAGGGAGCAGTAGGATCTAAGATGAAATTTAGAGGGCAAGAAATGATTGTTTGGAGCTTAAATAACTATTTAGGCCTTGCAGATCATCCTGAAGTACGTAAGGCGGATGCAGAAGGAAGTGCTGAATTTGGCTTGGCATTACCAATGGGTGCCAGGATGATGAGTGGAAATAGTGATTTACATGAGCAATTAGAAAAAGAATTAGCTGAATTTGTACATAAAGAGGATTCAATATTGATGAACTATGGGTACCAAGGCATCATGAGTGCCATTGACGCAATTTGCGGTCGTCATGATGTAGTGGTGTATGATGCAGAATGTCACGCTTGTATTATTGACGCATTAAGAATGATTCCAGGACACCGATTCGTGTTTAAGCATAATGACGTGGAAGACTGTGAAAAACAATTGGCAAGAGCGCTGGCATTATCAGAAAAGCAAGGTGGGGGTATTTTAGTTATCACAGAAGGAGTGTTTGGAATGGCGGGCGATCAAGGTAAATTAAAAGAAATTGCAGCATTGAAAAAGAAAGTGCCTTTCCGTTTGTTGGTAGACGATGCACATGGCTTTGGTACATTAGGAAAAACAGGTGCGGGTGCAGGAGAGGAGCAGGGTTGCCAGGACGAGATTGATTTATACTTTTCTACCTTTGCAAAAAGCATGGCGTCAATTGGTGCTTTCATGGCAGGACCAACCACTATTATAGATTATATCAGATACAATATTCGTTCTCAAATTTTTGCTAAAAGTTTACCAATGCCATATGTGGTAGGTAACTTGAAGCGTTTAGAATTATTGAAAACAAAGCCTGAGTTAAAGGACAATTTATGGAAGAATGCTTTGGCATTACAAAATGGATTAAGGGAAAGAGGATTTGATATTGGCAAGACAGATTCGGTAGTGACACCTGTGTATATGAAAGGTGGCGTGGAAGAAGCAACCGCAATGGTAATGGATATTAGAGAGAACTATAAAATTTTCTGCTCAATTGTAGTGTATCCGGTGATTCCAAAAGGGCATATCATTTACCGTTTAATTCCCACGGCTGTGCATACCCAAGAAGAAATTGATTTAACATTAAAAGCATTTAGTGAAACAAAAGCTAAATTGGATGCTGGTGCTTATAAGGTTGCTGAAATTCCAGACATGGCAAATAAATAAAGTTTTCAAAATAAAATAGTAAAAATCCGCTAAGTAATTAGCGGATTTTTTAGTTAAAAAAATCTACTTGATCCTGTTCTTTCTTAAGCACTTCGATACTTACATTTAATTCAAAACCAATTAATAGAATAAGTGCATTAATGTATATTAGGGTCATTACAATCAATACAGTTCCAATAGAGCCATAAATTTTACTATAGCTACCAAAGTTATTGACCCAGTAGGAGAAGCCAAGGGTGGTGGCTAGCATGAGACCTGTGGACAAGATGGCTCCAGGGGATAATAATGGCCATTTTTCTTTTACATGTGGCGCAAATTTATATATGAAAGCATTGCCATAAAACAATAGTAAAATAATAATCCCCCATCTTATCAATTCCCAATAAGGGAGAATAGTTTGCCTTTCAATATTAAATAGTTCTCTTAGTAAAATAGTTAATTGATCTTGCCCCACTAATACTAATAAACTAGCAAATACCAAAAGCATTAGAATTAAAGTAAGTCTTATTGCCCTCATTCTTTGATGTAAAAAGAAGGGTTTGTTTTGCATAATTGATTTATCAAAACTTCGAATAATACCTGTCATGGCATTAGATGAGTAGAAAAGTAATAGTAAGAAACCAAAAGAAAATACACCCACGTGTTGGCTAAGTAGGTCATTTATGATATCTAATATAAATCGGTAGGTACTAGAGTTAGGAGAAATGTCTTTGAAAATAGATAGTATCTGTTTTTTAACTTTGAATGTTTTTGGGAAGTATGGAATTATTGAAAATAGGAAAAGAAATCCTGCAGGTAATGCCATAATCAAGTTAAAAGAAATAGCAGAAGCCCTGTCGTAAAGCCCTAATGTGTTTAATTGTTTAAATAAAAAACGACCGACCTGGAAAAGGTTTACCCTTTGAAAACCTGGAATATAAATTTGCTTAGCTCTTTGTTTTATAAAATTAAACAAAGGGCGTAGTAATTGATTAATGTAGGCTAATATATTTTGTAAATGTTTCAATACTTGATTTTGGTATTCAATTTTTTATTTTTGGTATTCAATATTTTATTTCTGGTATTCATTATTCGAATTCGGAATTCTATACTTGATTTGATTGTTTTTAAATTTAATCTTTATTTCTGTTGTGCTGCTTTCTTTTTTTGATAAATATCTAACTGTTTTTGGTATTCTTTTGCATACCTATTGTGTTCTTCGTAAGTAGTACTAAAATGATGATAACCACTAAAGTCAGCCTTGGCAACAAAATAGATATAGTCAGTCGCAGGGGCCTCTAATACTAAGTCAATGGTTTTAGGAGCAGGTGTGCAAATTGGTCCGGGCGGCAATCCCTTCCTGTTATAGGTATTATAAGGTGAAGGGTTGGTCAAATACTTTTCGTAAATACGAGTTAAGCTAAAGTCTTGCATTGCATACTTAATAGTTGGGCAGGCTTGTAAAGGCATACTTTTTCTAAGTCTGTTTTGATAAACACTTGCGATTAAACTTTTATCAGAGTCATAATTCGTTTCTTCTTCTACAATAGAAGCCAAAGTATAAACTTCATTCATGCTCATGCCTTTACTACTTGCTTTTTGTTTTCGATCATTCGTATTCCAAAAATTGGTTGCAGCTGCGCTCATTTTTTCCATAAACTTAGGTAGTGAAGTACTCCAATAAAATTCATAGGTATTAGGTATGAACAAAGTTAGTAATTGCGTAGTGTCAATTTGAAAGGCCTTTAAAGAATCATTACTATTAATAAACTGAGCCGTGATGGAACTATCTGTGTCAAAAGTACTAGCAACTAATTTCGCTAATTCGCCGCGGGTTCTAACTTTATTTAAAATGAATTTTACAGTAGCTTGATTGTTATTTCGCAACATACGAATCAAATTAAATAAGCTGGTATTCTTCTTTACAATAAATTTTCCGGACTTTGTTTTTGTTTCAATACCCCCTAAATAAGCAAGCAGTCTAAAGCTCATTTTTTCTCTAATTATTTTCCTTGCATATAAAGAATCTGCCAAATCATCCAAACTCATCGTATCCTTAGTGTAGGTAAAAAATTTTTTCTCCTCGGTGAAATGAGTGGTCTTAACAAATACTGTATATGCAGTGTATAATAATACCATTGCGGCCAGTATATAAATTAATTTTTTCATGTAGTTTTTGTGTTACTTGAATGCTCATTGAAATTACAATAAAAATCCCCGCCATTAAAATGGTGGGGACAAATTAGTTTCAAATATTTTAATATGCACCTAGGTAATCTAGGGTATAACTTTTATTTTTTAGAAGAATCAACTGGTACCGAAACTGGAGCTGCAGCAGGAGTTGCAGGAGCTGTAACGGAAGTGTTTACTTTATTTAAGTAACCCTTACTAGAGTCAGTTGTTCCAGATCTTAAAAACACAGTTGAAGTCATTGCTAAAATGGCAATAACAGCAGCAAAGATCCAAGTACCTTTTTCCAATACATCAGTTGTTTGCTTAACACCCATGAAATTATTTGATAATCCACCTACGTTGGCGTTTAAACCCCCACCTTTTGGATTTTGGATTAAAACCATAAATCCTAAGCCTATACAAGCTGCAATAATTAATATGATAAATAAAGTGATCATTATTTCTTTTGTTTTAATTGTTCGATTCGAGACGCAAAATAAACGGATTTTTCAGGAAAAATAAAACTTAATTTTGAATAAGTGTCTATTGCCTTGCGTTTATTGCCTTGTTTAACCCAAATTTCAGCCATAGATTCGGTAATTACATCTTCTGCTTTGTTGGCTTTTTCGGCTATTTCAGCTATTATTTTCTCTTGTTCTACCGCTATTTCAGGAGCTTGATGCCCTTCGTCGGTCTGTTTTAGCACTTTTAACCAAGCAGTAAAACTTTTTAACTGTTGAGTAAATTTATCCTGTGGTACTTTAGAAAGGTCAATTTCGATGCCTTGAGCTCCAAAATAGTCCTTTTGAAGGGTAGGTTGGGTTCCTTGTTCAAAAACTAACTTTTGCTCCTTTAATGGCTCTTGAAACTGCGCTAGTTGCTCTGAAATAATGGAACTTAACTTATGGGAAGCTGGATTTATTTCAAATTCATCAGATTCATGAATCCATTGGTGTAATTGTAAGGCCGACGGGAAAAAGGAGTTCGTCTTTTTTAATTGATCTCCAAATTCAAAAGCCGCAATGGATTGATATTTTTTAGTAAGTAATAATTGTAAACCAGGGCTAAAAGGATATTCCAATAGATACTGTTCAATTGTAGAAGCTTCAATTTCTTCGAAATTGTCAGCCCCCGTCCATTGCTTTAATAATATTTGTATTACTACAGGAGTCATGTTATTACCAGTTTGAGAAAATTTGATTAAAGATATCATCAGTGATATTACGAACAATATCATCCATCAATTGGCTTTCTGCTTGATTCAAAGTTAAGTTAGCAGAAAAATCAAAGTTACGTGACACATCAAATTCTTGTTCTTTATTGTCTAAGGTCTTCTTTAACAATACATGCACAGTAACAGTTAATCGATTGGTACTAGCTTGTTGTGCACTTACACCTACAGTCTGTGAAGGGTCATAAGTGGTAATTGTAGCGTAAATCTGATAGTGTGCGTCGTCATTATTAGTTCTAATTAATTTAGTTTGACTAATAATTTTCTGTTGCAATTTGTCTGTCAAAAGTGGAGCTAACTGTGGATTCACATATCTAGCTTTATTTTCTATAAAACCAATTTTAATGGTTTTAACATTCTCAGGAATTACAGCATCTTTAAAACTATAAATACCACAACTTGTCAAGGTTGACATAAGTACCAATGTCAATACTTTCAAAATAGTATTTGAAGTAAAGTTGATGTATGAAAATGGAGATGGTTTATTATTCTTCAATGTCGTATTCTTTAATTTTTCTGTATAAGGTTCTTTCACTTATTCCTAAATCTGTTGAAGCGTCTTTACGACGGCCTCTATGCTTTTTTAACGCCTTTAAAATTAGTTCTTTTTCTTTATCCATAATATTTAAAGATTCTTCCACTTCATAATGGCCTTGCATTTCGTTATCAATTATTACAGGTTGTTGATGAGGAAGCTGAACTGTTGGGGTAGGGTTATTGCTACTTGGGGTAGAGAGAGCATTAGTTGGTAATAGATCTTCTTTTAGTTCATTCATTAAAGCTTCTCTTGAAAAGCTTGCAGTCTGACTAGCTATTGAAGGGTTTTGTAAAATTTCTAAGAACATTTTTTTAAGTTCGTTCACATCTTTCTTCATGTCAAAGAACAACTTGTATAAAATCTCTCTTTCGTTTGCGAATTCTCCCACTGGCGTATTTCCTGTAAGCATGGGCATTTTATTAGCCTGTTGTTGTGGTAAAAAACTTGCTAAATCTTGTTCTGTGATATGATCAGTTTTACTTAAAACAGAAATTTGTTCAGCAATGTTTTTTAATTCTCGCACGTTTCCTGGCCATGAATATTTTGTTAATAGTGCTCTTGCAGATTCGTCCAAATAAATTGGCTTTGTCTTATATTTTTCTGCAAAATCAACTACAAATTTTCTAAATAATAATGGAATGTCTTCCTTACGATCTCTTAAGCTTGGTACACGAATTGGGACTGTGTTTAAGCGATAATATAAATCTTCTCTGAATCTTCCTTTTTGAGTGAACTCTATTAATTCTCGATTGGTTGCAGCAATTACACGAACATCAGATTTTTGAACTTTTGAAGAACCAACACGAATAAATTCGCCAGTTTCTAAAACACGAAGTAATCTAGCTTGAGTTCCTAATGGTAATTCTCCAATTTCATCTAAGAAAATGGTACCACCACTTACTGTTTCAAAATAGCCCTTACGACTATCAACTGCACCAGTGAATGAACCTTTCTCGTGGCCAAATAATTCTGAATCGATAGTGCCTTCAGGAATAGCCCCACAGTTAACAGCAATGAAAGGGTTGTGTTTACGTGCAGACAAACTATGAATGATTTGAGAAAAGACTTCTTTTCCAACTCCACTTTCACCAACAATTAAAACGGTTAAGTCCGTTGCAGCAACTTGCTCAGCAGTATTTAAAGCATGATTTAGTGAAGGCGTATTGCCTATAATACTAAACCTGTTTTTTAATGATTGTAAATCCATCTTAATTATTTTTTAATGCACCTAATAAAGTGCCTTTAGTGAAATTAGAAACTGTAACATGAACATAATCTCCTTTTTTCAAATTGTTAATTCCTTTAGGGAATACGACAACTTTACTTTGACTTGTTCTGCCCATCCATTCATCTGCATTTTTTTTACTATTCCCTTCAATCAAAACTTCAAAAGTTTTACCCACATCTCTTTTATTACTTTCGTTGGATAAAATCCATTGAGCATCTACAATTTCCTGTAGTCTTCTTTTTTTAACAAGTTCTGGAATATCATCCTGGTATCGCTTTGCGGCTAATGTGCCTGGACGCTCAGAATAAAAATACATATAGCTTAAGTCATACTGTGCTATTTGCATTAAGCTAATTGTTTGTTTATGATCTTCTTCTGTTTCAGTACAAAAACCGGCAATAATATCTGCAGTGATACTGCAGTCAGGCATGATCTCTCTAATACGTGCCACTTTTGCTAAATACCATTCTCTTGTATAAGTACGATTCATTAATTGTAACATTCTACTACTACCACTTTGCACAGGTAAATGGATATGTTTACAAATATTTGCATATTTCGCCATGATATGTAAAACGTCGTCGGTAATATCTTTAGGATGTGATGTGCTAAATCGAACTCTAAAAACAGGACTAATTAGTGCAACACTTTCTAATAATTCAGCAAATGTCACGGAAACATTGGTCTCAGGGTTGTTCCAATAATAACTATCAACATTTTGTCCTAATAGAGTTATTTCCTTAAATCCTTTTTCAAATAGGTCTCTACATTCAGCAACAATACTAAAAGCGTCACGACTGCGTTCACGCCCTCTTGTAAAGGGAACTACGCAAAAACTACACATATTATTACATCCACGCATAATGGACACAAAGCCGCTGATACCATTACTATCTAATCTAACGGGCGAAATGTCTCCATAAGTTTCCTCTCTACTTAATATTACATTCACTGCTTTTTGACCAGTACCTGCTTCGGCAATTAAATCTGGTAGGGTACGATATGCGTCTGGCCCAACAACAAGATCCACTAATTTTTCTTCCTCTAATAATTGAGATTTTAAGCGTTCCGCCATACAGCCTAAAATACCGACTAATGTGCCTGGCTTAGCTTCTTTTAATTTTCTAAATTCAGTTAAGCGTTTACGAACTGTCTGTTCAGCCTTTTCGCGAACAGAACAAGTATTTACCAATATAAGGTCGGCTAATTCTACCTTGCGGGTACTACCATACCCATTATTTTCTAAGATAGAAGCTACAACTTCGCTGTCGGCAAAATTCATTGCACAGCCATAGGATTCTACATAAAAGAACTTATCAAAATGTCTTTCCATTGGGGTTGATTCAAAAGCCTCACCTTGTCTAGATTCGTCATGTGCTTTTGTATCGGTCGAATATAATTCCATTCAATTTTGTTTGAACTGCAAATTTAGTTAAAAAATTAGAATATGTCAACTTGTCAGCTTTAATAGTCTAATTATTTGATAATGAAAGGGTTGAAATAATCAGCAAGTATTAAAAAAAATTCTATATGTTATTATAAATCAACGTTTTAGATTTCAGTTATTATCTTCGTTAAAATTTGATTGATGCGAAAAAGTCTGTTGTTTATTTTATTGGTTTTCATGATTAATTTGACATTTGCGCAGGACGTAGTAGTGGCTAAGCTTAGATCAGAAACTTCTAGAAGTATTAAGCATGATGCTGACACTTCTGTATGGAATTGGAAACAGGGAGGAATGTATAATTTTAATTTATCACAAAGCTCATTAAGTAATTGGGCGGCTGGGGGTGATAACTTCAACTTAGCAATAAACAGTTATTTTAATTATTTCAAATTTTATAGAAAAGAACGACAAAGCTGGGATAATAATATTGATATTAATTTAGGTTTTGTTCAGTCCACAAGCTTAGGAGGTCGTAAAAATGATGACCGTGCAGATTTTTTAAGTAAATATGGTTATAAGATTGATACCACAGGGGTTTGGTACCTTTCGGGTTTATTCAATTTTCGTTCTCAATTTTTTGATGGTTATAGTTTTGGAGGTACTCCTGTTTTTACTTCTTCTTTCTTGTCCCCTGCGTATATAATTTTATCTGCCGGTTTGGACTATAAACCTGACAATAAATTATCTATTTTCTTCTCTCCATTAACTTCAAGAACTACCTTATTATTAAGTAAGAAATTGTCTGAATTAGGGAAATATGGTGTAGCGGTTGGCAAAAATGTTAATAGAGAAACAGGATTATTTATAACCATCAATTATAACAATACTATTGCACCTAATGTGATTTATAAAGGTCGTGCAGATTTTTTCTCCAACTATTATGAAAAGCCAGAAAACATTAATTTGTATATGACTAATATGTTCACATTTAAAATTTTGAAGAATTTTTCTGCGACCTATAGTTTAGATTTAATTTACGATGATAAGATCCGTATTTTTGGACCACTCAAACAATCCCCTGGTTTACAAATGAAAAGTATAATTGGGATTGGGTATACCAAGAGTTTGCAACAAAAAAAGAAGATAAGTACACCTGTATTTAAGGCAGTGTCTTCAAAATAAAATTTCCCATTATTTAATAGATACTTCTAATTTGATTGCTATTTCGTTATAGCTTTTAGAGTATGTTTTATTTTATTGGCTTTATGTGTTAAGTCCAAATAATCATTGCTTATAATTGTTACATGGCCCATTTTACGACCTGGCTTAGTTTGCAACTTACCATATAAGTGAACAAAAACATTATCCATTTTTAAAACTTCATCAAGGCCTTCATAATATACATCACCAGTGAATCCATCTGCACCAATTATATTGACAATGGCAGACGGTAAAATTTCGTTTGGGTTTCCTAATGGATAATTTAAAAGAATACGTAAAAGGGTATCGTATTGGCTGCTGTAATTGGCTTCAATTGTATGGTGGCCACTATTATGTACACGAGGTGCGGTTTCATTTACCCAAACATCCCCATTGACATCAATGAACAATTCAATGGCAAATAAACCAGGACTTTTTAATCCAGTGACTACTTTACGAGCCATTGCTTGAGCCTTCCATAATATGCGTTCCTCTAATTTAGCAGGGCTTAATTGGTAGTCCAATAAATTATATACGGAATCAAAAACCATTTCAGCAGGGGGATAAATTATTGTTTTTCCTTGGGCATCCATGGCTACTATTAATGCAATTTCTTTAGCAATTTTCACCTTTTTTTCTAAAATTGCTGGAGCGTTGAATCCTAGTTCAATTTCAGCTTCATTATTTATTACTTGGACTCCTTTACCATCATAGCCACCTTCTGCTAGTTTGTGTACAGCAGGTAAAAAATCCAAATGCTGTAATAAATCTGACTGATGTTGTGTAATATAATAAGGAGAAGTTGGAATTTCTTGTTCGGAATAAAATTGCTTTTGAAGTATTTTATTCTTTATGATTTTAATTGCAGCTGGAGTAGGGTATACCTTTACACCTTCTTTTTCTAATTGCTCTAATGCTTCCACATTTACAGCTTCGATTTCGATAGTTAATGCGTCCAATTGCTTACCAAAATTATACACAGCATCATAGTCCATAATATCACCCTTGGTAAAATGATGACAAAGATGTGCTGCTGGACATAGTGGATCTTTCTCTAGCACATAGGTAGTAATGTCATAGTTGGCAGCTGCTTGTAATAACATTCTGCCCAATTGCCCACCTCCTAAAATACCTACTTTCATTTGTACTATTAATTTGAACAAAGATAAGGTGAAAAACAGTTAAATTTGTTTACTATAATTCCATTCCAATGTCAAAAGTACCCATTATATCTGTTCAAAATCTTGTTAAAAACTATGACGAATTCCAAGCTGTAAAGGGGATTAGTTTCGAAGTAGAGGATGGAGAAATCTTTGGTTTACTAGGCCCCAATGGTGCAGGAAAGTCAACCACGCTCGAAATTATAGAGACACTAAGAGAAAAAACTAGTGGTACAATTTTAGTAAATGGGCTAGACTTAGATAAGTCTCCCGAAGCCATTAAAAAAATTATTGGGGTACAATTGCAGACTGCTGGGTTTTATCCTAACTTGAATTTAACCGAATTAATACATTTATTTGAGGGGCTTTATCAAACCGAAATAGATCCAATTGCTTTACTAGAGAAAGTAAATTTAGTAGACAAAGCCAAAGCTAAATTTAAAGAATTAAGTGGTGGACAAAAACAAAGATTTTCTATTGCCACTACCTTAATTAATAAGCCAAAAATTATTTTCCTAGACGAACCTACAACAGGGTTAGACCCACAAGCACGTAGGAATCTATGGGATTTAATTAAAGAAATTAGAGATAATGGAACTACGGTTATAATTACTACGCATTATATGGATGAGGCTGAAATATTATGTGATAGAGTTGCCATTATTGATAGCGGAAAAATTATTGCCATCAACACACCTAATGAGTTAATTGACGAATTAGTGGCAACAGGTTTTGAAAAAGTAAAAGAAGTAAAAAAAGCGAATTTAGAAGACGTATTTATAGCTAGAACCGGAAGAGCGTTGAGAGAAGATTAATCAAAAAAATAAATTTCATATATGCAAGACCCAAAGTACCCAATTGGAAAATTTGAAACAGCTCCTTTTTCTGAAGAACAAAAAGCAAAATGGATAAATGATTTACGACATTTACCAAAAGATGTAGAAATGGCTGTTCAGAACTTAGATAAAGCACAATTAGATACACCCTACAGAGAAGGAGGATGGATGATTCAGCAATTAGTTCATCATATTGCAGACAGTCATATGAATGCATTTGCAAGATTCAAATTGGGACTTACCGAAGAAGTTCCAACCATTAAAGCTTACAATGAGAATGCTTGGGTTTCTATGGCAGACGCTTTGAATACGCCCATTAATTATTCAATGACTTTATTACATGCATTGCATGAGCGTTGGGCTAATTTATTAGATAGCTTAACAGAGGAGCAGTGGCAAAGAAAAATATTTCACCCAGGTAGAAATGCAGAAGTAAGCTTATGGGATTTATTTGCAGTTTATGCTTGGCATGGTAAACATCATGTGGCACATATAACTACTTTGAGAGATCAGAAGGGATGGTAGATTAAAGATGGGTTGGTAGTGTCGAAAAATGCTATTCAAAAGTTTAATTTCTGCGATCCACTTCGGCTACTAAAAATACACTGCCAATCACAAGAATCAAATCTTGTTGGTTGGCATTTTTTTTGGCGGTATCTAATGCGATATTTACATTTTCAAAATAGTCGCCTATTAAACCCATAGTGTTGCCTTTAGCTGCAAGTTCGTTTGCTGCTAAAGCTCTTGGTATATGAGACTGAGTATAATAGTATTTTGCATTGGTAGGTAATAGTTTCAAAACTGCATCAATATCTTTATCCTTAACCATTCCAGTTACAATATGCAGGGTTTGATAACTAATGGTTTCTAATTGTTCTAATAATGCTTGTATTCCATGCTCGTTATGTGCTACGTCTAAAACAATTCTAGGATTTTGAGATATGCATTCCCAACGACCCATAAGTCCAGTATTATGTTTTATTGCTAACAATGCTTTTAATACTTTGGAAGCTTTTAATTTCCAGCCCATTTCTGCTAATAATTGAGCTGCTACTAATACCCCCTTTAAATTTTTATATTGATATTTTCCAGGTAAATCACATTCCACCGTCAATGATTTTGGAAAAAGGGGTGCGTCTAGTAAATGAATATGAGGTTGCTGGAATTCAAATAAGGCAGTTTGCCAATTGTTTTGAAATGTTTTTAGTTCCAATAAATCTTCTGCAAAATAAATAGGAGCGTTGAGTGCATTTGCAGTTGCTGTGAAAACTGGTTTTGATTCCGGAATGGTTTCATTAATTACAACAGGCACGCCTGCTTTTATGATACCCGCTTTTTCAGTCGCAATTCCCGCTAAACTATTTCCTAATAAAGCCATATGATCCCAACCAATATTGGTTATAATACTTAATTCAGGTGTAATAATATTTGTACTATCTAATCTTCCGCCTAATCCTGTTTCAATAATGGCAATATCCACTTTTTGTGTTGCAAAATAGTCAAAAGCCATTCCAACAGTTATTTCAAAAAAAGAGGGCTCTACTTCCTCTATAAAACCTTTCATTTTACTCGTAAAAGAAATCACAAAATCTTGGGTACACATTGTTCCATTTATCTTAATACGTTCTCTAAAATCATATAAATGAGGAGATGTGTAAAGACCTGTTTTATAACCAGCTTCTTGAAAAATGGCAGCAAGCATATGACTTGTAGACCCTTTACCATTAGTTCCAGCTACATGTATGGTTTTAAATTTATGTTGTGGGTTACCTAGAAAATCGCAAATAGCGATGGTATTATGTAAATCTTTTTTTATGGCAGCAGCACCAATACGACTAAACATAGGAAGTCTAGTATATAAATAGTCTAAAGTGTCTTTATAGGACATAAAAAAAGGTGATAAAATTGATTAGAATTAATTACTACTATTGAACTTCAAATTTGAATTTGACGGTAACCATTGAAGTATGATCGGAAGGATTGAATCCAATTTTAGTTAGATATTCAGTTATAGCTCTTTTGTATTTTGCGTCGTTAGAAGAAGATCCTTTAACAATTTGAATAAATCGACCAGTGCCAGAAGGACTTACTTCAATTTCTGCATAAATTGTTGCAGCTTCTACATCGCCATTGAATGCATAAACTTTAGTTACATGTCGGTCTCCTTTAGTTACAAAAGGCCCACCTCCAGCATAAACGTTGCCATTAATACTTCCATTAGAAACGCCCTGGTCGCCTTTTCCGCCTGCAATACCTTGGTCTTTTAAATCATTATAACTGTCCTGATTATTCCCACCTTTACCATTACCTCCAGCATATTTTCCCATTATTGCTTTAGGTTTTGCATTAGCAGGTAGAGGTGGATTTTTTATATTCGTTTTTGCATTGTCCGATTTTATAGCTTCGTCATTAGGGTCGTTTGAATTGGCATTAATTTTAACGGACTTATTAATGGCAGTTGCTTTTGCAAATTTTGAAGCACCTATTTTTGGCGCAGGAACGTCTTTGCTCATTGGTGGAATAGTACCTGATCCTGTTTCTGAGTTTCCTAAATTCACTTCCATAAACTGTGGAGCGGGTGGTGTAACAATTGGAGCGGTTCGATTCCATTGCAATAGAAAAAATAATAAATACAGTGCTACACAAATAATAGTTGTGTACACCGAGGCTTTAATATTTTTTTGTTGTTCGAAACTTAATTGCATAGCTATAAAATTAATGCAAAAAAACGTCATATCCCAATCTGCATAGGGTAGCAATAATGACAATTAAGAATATAGTACGTATAAACTGATTTCCTCTTTTAATAGCCATCTTAGATCCTAAAAATCCACCTAAAGCATTACAAATGGCCATTGGCAATGCGATTCTCCACATAATAGTGCCTTTTAGCATAAACAAAACTATAGAACCTAAATTGGTTGCAAGGTTAACCACTTTGGCATGTGCATTGGCCTGTAAAAAATCAAATCCTAGCATACTTATAAAAGCTAGCACCAATAAACTTCCAGCACCTGGCCCAATAAAGCCATCATAGAATCCAATAAGTAAACAAATTAATGCGCCTTTATACCAGGGGAATAGGGTGTTAATTTTTTTTGAATCTAGCCCTAAGTCTTTTTTGGTATAGGTATAAATAGCAATAAGTACTAATACTATAAAAATGACTGGCTTCATGAATTTATTACTCACTTGAGTTAAGCAATAAGAACCTATAAAAGCAGCGCTAAAAGCAATACTTGTAAATAGAATAAGTCTTGTAAAGGGTATTTGAACTTTTTTTAAATATTGTCTTGCAGCAAATAAGGTACCTGTAAAAGAAGGAATTTTTAAGGAGCCAATAACACGTGCTACAGGTTCATTCGGGAATAAAATTAAACCCGCAGGAGTTTGAATTAATCCGCCTCCACCAACAATGGCATCCACAAAGCCAGCTAAGAAAGCAATTAAACAAAGTAATATCAATGTTGAACTCATTCTTAAAAAGTATTAAAGTGCTACAATTTTTTTAACAGGACTTGGCCAGGTATTCACAATGATACCTGTTACAATAATTAACCCACTCACAATTTGAGTACTCGAAAATGTTTCGTTTAAAAAGAATACTGCTTCAAATGAACTCAATAATGGAATCAAGGTTCCAAATAAAGCAGCTTTACCAGCACCAATTTTTTGAATGGCATTATTCCAAATTAAATAGGAGATAGTGGAATTGCCAATTCCTATATATAATACAATCCATAATAAATGCATATTGAATATAACAGGTTGTACATATTTCATTTCATAAATGGCTGCAGGAAATAATAAAATAGAGCCAATCGCGAATAAACATAGTAAGAAACTCTTGTTTGAAATACCGGAAGGTTTTTTACGAACAAATACATTGTAAGTTCCAAAGCAAAATCCAGCAGCAATCATCCATAAATCTCCAGTGCCAATTTTAAAGTGAATAATATTTGCCATATCTCCCTTTGTTAAAAGGTAAACAGTTCCTATAAGTCCTAAAATAATACCAGTAATATTTTTCCAGTGCAATTTTTCATGCACAATGTATGCGGCTAATAAGGCTGCTACGATTGGATGTACGGTAGAACCAAATAAAGCCATATTGATTGCCGTTGTGTAATGACCTGCTGTATAAATAAGGGTATTATAAATTGCAAATCCTACTAATCCCATTAGGAAAAAGTATACAGCATTGGCTTTGAAAATGGCTTGTTCACGCATAAATTTTTTATACGCAAATGGGAACATAAAAATGGTAGCAGTTGTCCATCTAAAAAAAGCCAAACTAATAGGGCCTGATAAATGAATGGCATATCTTGAAACGATGAAATTACCTGACCAAATTACGGTTGAAATAATTGCATATAAAGCACCTAATTGATTTTGTTTTTTCAATGATGCGCGAAATTTTGAGTAAAGTCTCCTTTGATCCTTTCAATTGGGGGATTGTAATATCCAAATTTCAAATTCGGAAATTCTTCTTGAATTAATTCCATCATTTGTTTTACACCCATAATATCTCCAATTTCAGTCACCCCAATTTTGCCTAAATACCAATCTGGGTCAATATTGAAATTTCTCCATTGAATCATTTTCAAATCTGTGTCAATTATTAATTGCCTTAACGATTCATATTCTGCTTCACTATCTGTCATTCCTGGAAATACAAAATAGTTGATACTTGTCCATTTTCCAGCATCCGACATGACACGCAAACTTTCTTTTATGTCTGCGAACTTATAATTATTGGGACGATAATATGCGTTGTAAATAGATTCTTGTGCAGAATTTAAACTCACTCTCAAACTATCTAAACCTATTGCAGCTAATTCAGCCACGGCCTTAGGATTAGAGCCATTTGAATTAATATTAATACTTCCTTTATCAGTATGCTTCCTAATTTCTATAATTGCTTCCTTAATGGTCTCCCACATTAATAATGGTTCCCCTTCGCAGCCTTGTCCAAAACTCACAATAGGGAAAGGTGCAGTCATTAAATGTGGTACCGTATATTCCACTACTTCAGCAGCTGTGGGTCTAAAACTTAATCTTTCTTGGTTGGAAACAATTTCTTCTTCAATGGGTTGGAAGGAAATACAGCCTATGCAGTTTGCATTACAAGCAGGTGAAATTGGAATTGGACATTCCCATCTTCCCATTGCAAAATTTCTTGCAGCAGGACAAGTATAGGTTTGACAACAGTTTTCCATTAAATGTTGTACTAAACGGTTCGACTTATAAGTTTCTAATAATTTTTCAGTTCCAGCATCAATCAGTTCTTGATCATAACCTTCACAATCCTGTCTAATATCTTTTTCAATTCGAATAGCTGGTACATAATGTTTTCCATCCTGCCATCCAACTGCGGTATAACAAAATAAAGGTAGTAAAGGAGCATCTTCCTTGGTTTCATAAGCTGCAACATACAAACCTGTATGCGCTGGAGGTATAAAAGCAGCCACGGCCCATCCTTTTTCACAAAGACGCATCATGCCAGTTTCTACATCAATACCAATACCACGACGTCCGGGTAATTCATATAAACTACCACCTTCTGGAAGTTCAATCCAATCTTCTTCAGGAATGGGATAAGCGTCCCAGCCAGCACGGCCAGCCGTATATAAACTAGTATCTTCAAAAATTTGGCCTTCGCCATCAGAGTACAATAAAAAAGGGGAATCGTATAATGCCATTGGACAAAGGTACCAAATAGGAATTAATTAGCCACCATTTGACTAGATTTTGCAATCTGTTCTGCACAAAAAACATTAAATTCTTCAGTTACAGTTACAGTTACAGGTTCATTTATGTCTTTTTGTATCAATTTGTTGTTTTTAAAGTCAATTGTAATAATGTCGTCTTTAATAATTGCATTTTGAATGAGTGCCCAAGGGAAATGCTTTTTTGGAAAGGTATTAATTACAATACCTGCTGGATCGAAGGCAATTTCGTAAGGAAACTTAACCTGGCGCTCAAATAATGCAGCAATTAAAAATATACCAGAAATTATCAAACCATTTGGTTGTAAGAACCAACCCCAGCTTGCTAATAACAGACCTAGGCGGTAATAAGGAACGATGCCTCTTTTACGTTGGAATAGGCAAAAAATCCACCAACTAGTGAAGGAAGTCATAATTGCAATCATTAAAGCAGGTTTAGGGTAAAGACCTAGAAAAATGGAATAAGAAAAACCAGCTAAGGATATAAATAACATGAACTGGCTGATACGATCTACGTTTTTGTAGTCAGGACTTTTACAAACAATGATATAGTCGAAAATGCGCATATAACTTATTTATGATATTGGTAAAATATAGTGCAATTTAAGACCATTTGGCTAACTTTGTGCTATGAAGAAAACTCATCTTATTTTATTAGTTTTAATAGCAGCAGCCATTGTAGTGTTAATAAGCTATACAGGCGATTTAAGCAGCTACGAAACAGTTTCGTCTGCTAAGCAAAAGCAAGGCAAGTTTGTAAACTTAATTGTAAAAATGGATAAGACCATACCTGTGCAGTATGACCCAGTGAAAGACCCTAATTTGTTAAAATTTAATGTACAAGATAGTTTAGGGGGTAAGATTGCCGTAGTCTACCATAATACCATGCCAACCGATATGGAAAAATCGGAAAGATTGGTATTGAAAGGAAAAGTACAAGGCGAGGTTTTTGAATGTTCTGCGATCGTAATGAAGTGTCCTTCAAAGTATAAGGACAATCCCAACGCAATGAAAGAACAACCGGTGACTATTGCTAATTAATTACAAACTTATTCATGAATACAACACAGCAACCTGCAACCATGCAATTTATTGGAGAGCATTTATTGCCAGGTCAATTCGGATATTTTTTCACGATACTTTCCTTAGTGGCTTCCTTGGTGGCCACTTTTGCATTTGCGAAATCTTTTTTCTCAAATGAATTAGATACGCAACAGTCTTGGAAGAAATTAGCAAGAACGGCTTTTGCAATTGAAGCGTTTACGGTTTTTGCAAGTTTTATTATTTTATTTTACGTTATTTCAAATCATTTGTTTGAATACAAATATGCTTACACGCATAGTGATAAAAACATGCCAATAAAATATTTATTGAGTTGTTTTTGGGAAGGGCAGGAAGGTAGTTTTCTATTATGGAGCTTTTGGCATTGTGTATTAGGAATAGTAGTGATGGCAAAAGTGAAATCAAGAGAATCAGGCGTGATGATGGTGTTGAGTTTTACGCAAGTACTATTAGCTACAATGGTATTGGGATTATATTTCTTTGGATCTAAAATTGGTTCTAATCCATTCATCATGTTAAGACATGAAATGAGTTGGCCTATTTTGCAAAGACCAGACTATTTAAATTTAATTAAAGACGGAACGGGTTTAAATACATTATTACAGAATTATTGGATGGTGATACATCCGCCTATTTTGTTCTTAGGTTTTGCATCTACGGTGATTCCATTCTCATTTGCAGTAGTTGGTTTAATTGAGAAGAAGCACGATTGGATGGATCAAGCATTACCATGGGCTACTTTTTCTGCAGGTATTCTAGGATTAGGAATTATGATGGGTGCTGCATGGGCTTATGAGAGTTTGACCTTTGGTGGATATTGGGCTTGGGATCCTGTAGAGAATGCTTCATTGGTTCCTTGGTTGGTTTTGGTTGCAGGTATTCATACTGCTATGATTTATAGAAAAACAGGAGCAAGCTTAAAAGCAACTTATTTGTTTTTTGGACTTAGCTTTTTATTGGTTGTCTATTCTACCTTTTTAACAAGAAGCGGCATATTAGGAGATACTTCTGTTCACGCTTTTACCGACTTAGGAATGAACGGCCAGTTATTGACTTTCTTATTAATTACCGTGCTACCTTTCTTTGCTTTATACTTTGCACGTTATAAACACATGCCAGAAATACAAAAAGAAGATGCGGTGGATAGTAGGGAGTTCTGGATGCTGGTAGGTTCATTAATATTAGTATTATCTGCAGCAGTAATTATTGCGATTACTTCCATTCCTGTATTCAATAAATTATTTAGTACTAAAATTGCGCCACCGGAAGATCCTGAATTTGCACACAATCAAGTGCAAGTATTTGTTGCCATTTTAATTGGATTATTGACAGGTGCTGGACAGTTTTTGAAATTTAAAGGAACACCGAACGGCCAATTCTGGAAACAAATTAAATTACCTTTAATCCTAACTGCAATTATTAGTGCAGTCATTTTTATTTTCATAGGTATTGCTTATAACGATAAAGGAATTGGATTCTTAGGTGCATTATACATTGCTGTTGCAGCAGCTGTATTTGGAGTAGTTGGTAATGTTCATTATTGGATGACTTCATTAAAAGGAAAATTAAAATCTGCAGGTGCTTCTATAGCGCATATTGGGTTTGGTTTGGTATTGGTTGGAATTTTAATTTCGTCTGCAGATAAAAAAGTATTGAGCTGGAATACTACAGGCATTAATGTATTAACAGTAGCTCCAGGTGAAAAAAAACCAGTAGGAAATCCTAGAGAAAATATTACTTTATTTGAAGGGATTGATACCGACATGGGACAATACATGGTTTCCTATGTTCGTGATACTTTTGATACAAGAGAAACGCGTTTCTTTGAGTTAAAATTCACCAACAAGAAAACTCAAGAGCAATTCTTATTATATCCAGACGTGTTAAAAAACAATAAAGGGATGGAAGGATTTTCTGCTAATCCATCTTCCAAACATTATTGGAATAAAGACATTTTCGTATATGTAACTTCTTTCCAAGATCATAATAAAGAGGATACCACTAGCTTTAAACCACAAAGAATTAAAGTGGGTGATTCTATCTTTTATAGTAATGGATATATCAAGTTAGAAAAAGTTTTAGTGAACCCAAATGCTAATAGGGCGGCGGGAACGAATGAACTTTCATTACAATTAACAGTAACTTCTAAGGAAGGATTAAAATATACATCTGCTCCAGGTATTTTATTAGAAGGAATGAATATGACGTCTATTTTAGACACGGTGAAAGCTCAAAATTTGATTATCAGCTTTAATAAAGTAATAGATAATCAAAAAGGAATCCTAGAAATTGGGGTAAAAGAATCAAAAACTTTGACGAACTTAATAACGTTAAAAGCATATGAATTTCCATTTATCAATATTCTTTGGATTGGTGTAATAGTTTGCGTTTTAGGTTTTTGGATGAGTATGTATGTAAGAATAAAGAAGCTTAGAAGGACTAAATAAGTGTTAAGAAACGTTTAAGGATTGATGTTTAAGGTTACTTATATCGTGGATCCGTATTAAGATTAATAATGAAACAATATTTCAAATATCTACTAATTTGTGCCGGTATGCTTGCTTTGCAAAATAATGCAATGGCACAAGCTGTTTCATTAGATACTTTGAAAGTGGAAGCTTTTATTACAGCGGAAGGTGATACCATTGGACAATCCTGGTTACCAACGGTAGAAGTATTTGCGAAACAATCTAAGATTGTGGCTCAATATTGGCGTGAATGGACTCGTTTACGTAATGCTGTTTATGTAACTTATCCCTATGCAAAAACTGCCAGTAAATTAATTAATGAAGTGAATGCGCAGTTATTAAATGTAAGCGACGAGCATACTAGAAAACAAATCATTAAAGCAAGAGAGAAAGAACTAAAAAGAGACTTTGCAGATAAAGTAACCAATTTGTCGGTCTATCAGGGCAAAGTGCTTATGAAGTTAATTAATAGAGAGACAGGTAATAACTGTTATGAAATCATAAAAGAGTATAAAGGCGGCTTTAATGCTGGGTTCTGGCAAACTGTAGCTTTTGTATTTGGAAGTAATTTAAAGCAACAATACGAGCCCCGTGGTGACGACAAGGAGATTGAAAAAATTGTATTAGAAGTTAGAAAAGTATACGGTTATAAAGGCTAGGCCTTAGACTTGGTTTTAGGGGTAGGTTTTTGTACCTTTACCCGAATAGTTATTACCAACATGAGTGAAGAAAAAAGTCTGAATTTTATTGAAGAAATTATTTCCCAGGATTTAGCATCGGGAAAGCATGCATCTATATTAACCAGGTTCCCTCCAGAACCTAATGGATATTTACATATTGGTCATGCCAAGAGCATTTGTTTAAACTTCGGTTTGGCAAAGCGATTCGGGGGAGCTACTAATTTGAGATTTGACGATACCAACCCCACTAAAGAGGAAACAGAATATGTAGATAGTATCAAGGCCGATGTCAAATGGTTAGGTTTCGATTGGGTTAAAGAATGTTATGCATCTGATTATTTCGATCAGTTATATGCATTTGCCATTCAATTAATTGAGAAAGGTTTGGCCTATGTAGACGACAGCACTGCAGAACAAATCGCCATTCAAAAAGGAACGCCTACAGTGCCTGGAACTGGAAATGAATTTCGCAATAGAAGTATCAAAGAAAACAAGACTTTATTTGAGGCCATGAAAGCTGGTGAGTTTGAAGATGGCGCTAAAGTATTAAGAGCAAAGATAGATTTTGCAAGTCCTAATATGCATATGCGTGACCCATTGCTATATCGTATTAAAAAAGCACATCATCATCGCACAGGCGACGCTTGGTGTATTTATCCAATGTATGATTTTGCACATGGTCAAAGTGATAGTATCGAGCATATTACGCATTCAGTTTGTACTTTGGAATTCATACCGCATAGAGCATTATATGATTGGTGTATAGAACAACTTGGTATTTTCCCTTCTCATCAATATGAGTTCGCGCGTTTGAATATGACATACACCATAATGAGTAAGCGTAAGCTATTACAATTGGTTCAAGAGGAGCAAGTACAAAGTTGGGACGATCCTCGCATGCCAACAATAAGTGGTATGCGCAGAAGAGGATACACGCCAGAAAGTATCCGTGACTTTTGTGAGCGCATAGGTATTGCTAAGAGAGAAAATATCATTGACTTTAGTTTATTAGAATTTTGTGTGCGTGAGCATTTGAATAAAATTGCACAGCGTCGAATGGTGGTAACTAATCCAGTTAAATTAGTCATTACTAATTATGACAAAGGGGAAGAAGTTTTACATTCAGAAAATAATCCAGAGGATCCTGAAGGAGGAGTAAGAGATGTGCCATTTAGTAATGAGTTATGGATAGAGCGTGCCGATTTTATGGAAGAACCAACTAAAAAATATTTTAGATTAGGACCAGATTTAATGGTGCGTTTAAAAAGTGCATATATTATTAAGTGTGATAGTTTTGAAAAAGATGCAGCAGGAAATGTACAAACTATACATGCAAGTTATTTTCCAGAGAGTAAGTCAGGTTCAGATACGTCGGGTTTACATGTAAAAGGAACTTTACATTGGGTAAGTGCAAAACATGCCGTTCCTGTTATTTTAAACGAATATGATAGATTATTTAGTGTTGAAGATGTAGCAGGAGCTGAAGGTGACTTTAAAGACTATATCAATCCTAATTCTTTAACAACTACCAATGCATGGGCGGAGCCTGCATTAATAAATGACAGTTTAGACGCTAGATTCCAATTTATCAGAAAAGGATATTTCTATCAAGATACAAGTAGTACAAAAGACAAATTGGTATTTAATAGAACCGTTACCTTGAAAGATGCCTGGGCAAAGGAGCAAAAGAAATAATTATTACTTTAATTAAATTAAATTAAATGGTATGTTAAATCTGGAGACCTTTAAACAGTATTGGGATAAGCAGTTTCCAGATTTACGATTACGCCGTAGTAATTATTTATTGGCTGTAAGTGGTGGATTGGATAGTGTTGTACTTGCACATTTAATGCGCACAGTAAATGCTAAATGTACAATTGCACATGTAAATTTTCAACTAAGAGGAGAAGAAAGTATCAGAGATGAAAATTTTGTAAGAGCATATGCGGAACAATTGCAATTTGAATGCAAAGTAGCTCATTTTGAAACTGCATCTTATGCGGAACTACATAAACAAGGAATACAAGCAGCAGCCAGAGATTTAAGATATACCTGGTTTGAAAATTTGATTGCTGATTTTGAAGAAGAAAATCAGAACGAACTTATTTTATTAACGGCACATCACGCAGACGATCAAGTGGAAACTGTCCTGATGCAATTGTTTAGAGGTACAGGTTTACATGGGTTAACAGGAATGCCTAATAGACGAAAGGATGCGCTAAATTTAGCGAGGCCCTTATTGATTTTTTCAAAAGAAGAAATTAAGCAATATGCTGATGCTAATAGCTTGACTTATGTGGAAGACAGTTCCAATGAAAAAGACGACTATACCCGTAATATGATTCGACATAAAATAGTTCCTCAAATGGAGGAAATATATCCAACAGCAAAGTTGAATGTATTGGCAACCGTAGAAAAATTAAAAGAAGCAGAACAGATAGTATCGGAGACCGTTACTGCATTTTGGAAAAAAGGTATGCAATTTAAAAAGGGGATCCCAAGCATCTCCATTGAGCAATGGAATAAAGTCAAAGAGAATTCAACTTATGTTTGGGGCTTAGTAAAACAGTATGGATTTAAGCCTCAGCAAATAGAGGAAGTGAACAAAATTGTTAATGCATCAAAGGGAGCGTATATCAATTCTAATACGCATCGTATCATAAAATGGGATGACCAAATACAGATAGTTTCATTGGAATCGAATAAGGAATATGAATTAATTGAATTGGGGCAACCTATTTGCAAAACGAAATGGGGGCAATTACAAATTGAGCAATTATCAATTGAAGAAATTGGTGAAATTAATAAGGATCCTAAATTCGCTTATATAGATGCCGCCAATATTAGCTGGCCATTGTTATTTAGATCATGGGAGTCCACTGATTATTTCTATCCATTAGGACTTAGAAAGAAGAAAAAGTTAAATCAATTTTTAGGTAGCTTAAAACTAAATCCAACAATTAAATTCAGAACAGGGGTGATAACATGTTCAGATAAAATTTTATGGATTGTAGGTCAAAGAATTGATGACCGATTTAAAATAACATCTAATACCAAACTGGTACTAAAAATTACATTCCAAGATACATTCTAATTTGTTGTACAAAAGCAGAAAGGACATTATAGTTGCCCATAAATTGTGCAGTTATAATGAGGAATACCACTCCATAAAGGGACCCCCATAAATGCGCGCTATGATTAATGGCGCCATGCCCTTGTTTAGACAAATAAGCAGTGATGGCTAAATAGATGGGGCCAAATATAAATCCAGGTATAATTGGAGGGATAATGAAAAAACCAATCAATATGGTGGGTTGTAAAAAAAGACCAGCAAAAACAATTGCAGAAACGGCGCCAGAAGCACCAAGACTTCTATAGTTATAGTGGTTCTTTTGTTTGAAATAGGTGGGAACTAAACAGGTAATTAATGCTGATACATATAGGATCACATAAATCAATTTACCGTTTGCTCCAAAAATCATATTAAAGAACTGTTCAACATAATCGCTGAACATATAAAAAGAAAACATATTAAAAGCCAAATGCATGAAGTCGGCGTGAATAAATCCAGAACTCACAAATCGGTACCATTCGTTATTTCTTCCTACAGAATAGGGGTGAAAAATTAATTTGTCCATTAAACTTTCATTGTAAAAAGCAAGTACAGAAATAGCTACTGTGATAACAGTTATTATAATAGTGATAGACATAAAAGGAATTGTTTATTCGTGATGATATTTCTCGTTAGCTAAGATACTGCAAGCGCGGTAAATCTGCTCCGCCAATATCAAACGAACCAACATATGGGGGAACACTAAATCAGAGATACTCCATGTAAAATTTGCACGTTTTTTAATATCATCGTCCACCCCATAAGCGCCTCCAATTAAAAATACAATGCGTTGTGCACTTTGGTTGGCTTTTTGTTGGATTAAATTAGCTAAGCCTGGTGAATTCAACATTTTACCTTTCTCATCCAAAAGAATTAAGATATCGGTAACGGAAAGGGCTTTTATGATACTAGAAGCTTCTCCTTTTTTGATTTGTACTGGTTCCGAAAGTTTACTAGGGGTAATTAATTGCCAGTCAATGGGGTAGTAGTGCCCAATTCTTTTTGTGAATTGATCAACCCCCTCTTTGATATAGGAATCATTGGCTTTCCCAACTGAGAATATAGATAGTTTCAAATATTATAATTTTATCAAATTTAATCAATTTATTGATCTTGTAAAATTTGACTTAGGCCTAATTATTTGTATAGAAAAGTTAATATTCATTAGAATTAAGTCTATAATCTATTATGGCAATTTTTTAATGTTTATAGTCATTAGATTTGTACAATAATTCAAATCATGGAAGCAAAAATTTTATTAGCCGAGGATCATAGTATTGTGAAATTGGGACTCTCTGCTATCCTAAATAGAATGCATGTGTCAAGAATTGATGAAGTTAGTACTTGTGCAGACTTAAAGCAAGTATTATTGGATAATTCATATACGCACTTAATATTAGATATTATTTTACCTGATGGGAATACACTAGAGTTGATAGCATCTATTATTGAAAAGCATCCAGATATGTTAATCATGATTCATTCTATGCAACCTATAGAAGTTTATGGAAAAATAATCAACAAATTCAAGATTCACTCTTACTTGCATAAAGGTGCTTCTGAGACCGAAATTAATTATCATTTAGAGTTATTTGTGACTTGTCAGGAAATCAAGTTAACAAAGAAGGTAGAAATGACAGAAAATCCATTTACTACTTTGGCTGTAAGAGAATTAGAAATACTTCATTATTTACTAAATGGATATAGGACAAAAGAAATTGCAAGTATTTTAAACTTAAAAATGAATACTGTCTCTACTATTAAGTCTAATATTTTTGAAAAAGTAAAAGTTGAATCATTTACTCACTTGTTACAATTGGCACATGTTCATCAAATTAGTTATTAGGTATCTACACATATTGTGTTGTACTATCATTCTGTCAATTTGCGGTAATAAATTACATGCACAGTTAAATTATACTTTTGAACGTATCAATTCTGAAAATGGATTACCTGCTAACACAATAAAAGGATTGCAATTTGATGAAAAAACAAGATTTTTATGGGTTGCTACAGAGTCTGGAATTGTTCGATACAATGGACATAGTTTTCAAAATTTCGGGGTGTCCCCATATACAAAAAAATTAAATGGAAGAGTTAATTTTTTCGAAAAAGCGATTGATGGGACATTATTTGGAAAGCTAATTGACGAATCTATTTTCAAAGTTCAATTGAATAAAGCTGTTATAGATTCTACTGCTAGTCGCATTAAAAACGAGGATGACTATCTTGAGTATAAATATCATTTACCAAAAAAGCATCATTCAATTAATTCAAATGATGATATTAATTACTTTGATTATAAATTAAATGGGTCTATTTATTATATTTTAAATAATAAACTCAAGCAAATAAAAAATGGTAAATGTGATACCTTAGCTACATTTAAAAATGGGGAACAAGGTTTTTTGATTCAAAATAAATTTTTTTTAATACAATCTAATGGAAATATTTTAGAAGTTATAAATAGAAAAACATTTGAACTTAATTATCTAACTCATCTGAAAATACCAAATTTTAAAAAGGGATATCGATTTAAAATTTTTCAAAATAATAGTTTAGACGAAGTATATATCTTATTTGGCAACTTTCTTTTTAAATTACAATTTTATAATAATAAATTTTCTCTTTTATTAATCACTGATCAAATTCCCAAACTTGAACATATTACTTATTTACAAATAGATAAAATCACACAAACACTTTATTTAGGTTCAGACAATAGGGGTCTGATTGTCGGACGATTACTATACTTTGATCATTTAATGCCAAATGGGAATATAAATGGAACAAGTACTTCAGCATACGCACAGATTGAATTAGATAATGGGAATACCCAAATTAACAGCGGGCAAATTTTTGGTTCAAACTCTAAAAAAGCTTCAATAGTTTTTAATAAATCGACAAATAATAATACGTTAACTTCTTCCAATAATATTGTTTATTTCACAAATTCAGATGGCTTGAATGAATATGATTTAGATAAACACTTAATTCTGAATATTTTTAAAAAATCATATTTATTAAATGGACCGTTTCTAGAAATAAATAAAGAAATTTATTTATTTAACAAATCAGGAATTGTCAAAAAAAGACTTAATGGAAGTTGGGAATTAATATTAAAATTTAAAAGTGTACCCTTAAATTTTGTTATATATCAAGTTTCGAAATTAAAAAATAATGAAATTTTACTTGCTACATCTGACGGTTTGTATAAGTATAATATTAGTAATAATTCTTTCAAATTATATTTCAGAGACAGTGAGAAATCCAATTTTAGAAGTATTTTGGATATAGGCGGTTATTACTTATTAGGAACATATGGCTCAGGTGCCTATATGTATAAGGATGATACCTTGAAAAAGATACCTTCAGACCAAGATGGTTTTTTAAATTTTCTACATTGCTTTATTATCGATCCAAAAAATAGAATATGGGCAAGTACTAATAATGGAATTTTCATGACTAATAAAAGTTCCATTATCGATTTTTGGAATCTTGACTATACAGATATTTTATATAAATATTTTGGCAAAACAGAGGGGATTGAAATGTTAGAAATGAATGGAGGATGTTCTCCTTGTGCAATTAAACTAAAAAATGGTAACATTTCTATACCTGGTATTGACGGCCTTCTTCAATTCGATCCTAATAAAATTGTTGATTTGAAAATTGTGCCTTATGTATTTTTAGATAAAATAAGTATCAATGATAATAATTTCGAGAATAACAATATCTCTGATTTATCTTATAAGACAAATAAAATTTTATTTCAATTAGGTATTTCTGGTATGCTGTCAAAAGAAAATATAATATTAGAGTATAAATTAGACGAATCAGAGTTTTGGAATCAATTGCCAATCAAAGATCCAAATCTTAATATAGTAAACCCGGGATTCGGATTGCATAAAGTTAAAGTTAGATTAAGGAGTACTTATAATTCTAAATGGGAGTTTAAACAATTCGATTTCTATATTAATTATCCTTGGTATTTCAATCCTTATATGTATTTTGTATATTTTACCATTTTTGTTTTAATTGTTTTATTATATATTAGATTTAAAACAATTTTTTATTTAAGAAGACAGAAATTACTCGAGGAAGAAGTTTATTCTAAAACAAAATCTTTAAATAACATCAACCAATATTTATTAAAAAGGAATAAAGCAAAAGATTATGTAATCGCAATAATGAATCATGATATTTTAACACCTTTAAAATATTTACATATAACTGCAAAAAGTATAGCTGAAATAAGTCATGAAGAAAAAGTTAAATATTCCTTAGTTCAAATTGCAAAAACATCTAAGGAATTAGAATATTTAACTTCGAATTTATTGAACTGGGTTAAGTTTGACAATATTGTTAGATTACCTAACAAACAGCCCGTTTATTTAAATCAATTAGTTAATAATTTAATTGACTTTGTGAGTCCATTTAATCAAAATAGTCAAGTAGTAATACTTAATAAAGTAAATGATGATGTTATTTTTGATAGCTGGCCAGATCCACTAAGAATATTATTGTATAATCTTATTATTAATGCGTTGAAATCTACATACAAGGGTTCGATTATTATTGATTACAAACTATCATTAGATGGTCATACTATTTTAATAAGTGATACAGGTATTGGTATGACCAGTAAAATGATCCAATATTTATTGACAGGTAAAATCGCTGATGAAATTGAAAATATACCACATTTCAAAAAAGGTAATGGAGTTGGGTATCAGATTATCAGAAATATTTTAAATCTTATGAAATCATCCATTAAAATAGAAAGTACTGAAAAATTAGGTACCACTGTTTTAATATGGTTACCAATTTAAAAACAGTGGCGTTTATTACGCTTATTTTAATAATTTATTTTCCTTCAACATCATTATTCATTAAATTTGTTTTATAAATGTAAACTATGAAGAAGTTACTTATTGCAATTCTAATGATATTGGGCTTGACTCAATTAAATGCGCAAACAAACACAACAGACATTACCAAAGTTTTAAAATTCACTAATGATAATTATGACATGGGTAATATTGCTTATGGCAAGCCCATAGAATTTAATGTTGATATTGAAAATATAAGCAGTGTAGCGATTGTTTTAGATAATGTAATGGTTGGATGTGGTTGTACTACACCTAAATATACCAAAGGAACTTCTATTGTTCCAGGTGCACATGCTACAGTAACTTTAGGTTTTAATGGTTCTGCGGTCGGTAATTTCTCTAAGAGTGCTACTTTGTTTTTTAGTGGTAACTTAACAAAAGCAATAAGTTTTCATGGAGTTGGGGTTCAATAATCTCACATTTTAATATAATTATTTATCTATAATATTTTGAAGGACTTGGAAACAAGTCCTTTTTTATTGTCATAATGTTTGAATTTCGTAATTTCATGATTGAAAACTATTATAAATAGACGACAAAATGTCGTTTTTTTGTATTTAATAATGAATTATGAATATTAATAAATTTATCTTTTCGCTTATCTTCTCTGTGTTTTTATTGAACAGTTATGCTCAAAAAGTAGACAGTACCCAAAAGGAATATCATTTTTCAGGGACAGCAAGTGTTACCAATAATGGAATATCCTTTATTCCAACTTTTTCAATAGGGAAACCTGCTTCTATTGTGACTTTGTCAATGGGTTCCAAGAAATTTAGTTTTGAACCTGAGTTTAGAGCTTCTTTAGAAGGGAAGCCTTGGTCTGTCATTTTATGGGGACGCTATAAATTAGTAAATAATAATAAGTTCAAATTTAATATTGGAGCACACCCAGCTATTTCATTTAAAACAATTTTGACTGAAGTAAACGGTAAGAATATAGAAGTTATTCAGGGTCAACGTTTTTTAGCAGGGGAGGTCTCGCCAAATTATATGATTAATAAACATATTTCTATTGGGATGTATTATTTAGTTTCAAAAGGTTTTGAAGAGAACTCAAGTAAGAAAAATCATTTTGTTACTTTAAATACTAACATTTCCAATATCAATTTATCAAACGGTATTGCTTTAAGATTTGCGCCACAGGTTTATTATTTAAAGATGGATAATAATGACGGTTATTATGTTTCTACTATTTCATCACTTTCTAAGAAAAATAGTCCTTTGTCTATTAGTTCTTTAATGAATAAAGTGATCAGAACAAATATTGCAGGAAGTAAAGATTTTAGTTGGAATATCTCTTTAGTATATTCATTTTATAAAAATGTTGCTATCAGAAATTAATTTATTCATATGAGTAAGGTAGAGACAATAGAAGATTTCTATAAAAATAAATTCAATTGGATTCCAGACAATCTTAAAAATGAACTAGGACATTTTAATGTTTTTAATTTAGAACCTTTGGTGGAAGGCAAGTTGCCACTTAGTCCTTATAAAAGAAGAGAATTTTATAAAGTCATGCTGGTGATAGGCAATAGTAAGGTACAGTATCCAGACAAAGTAGTAGAAGTAAAAAAGCAAGCATTAGTTTTTTCTAATCCTTATATACCCTACAAATGGGAGCATTTAAATAATATAAGAGCAGGTTCTTATTGTATTTTTAATCAGCATTTTTTTAATCAATTTGGTAGTTTAAACCAATATTCAGTTTTTCAACCCAATGGCACTCATATATTTGAGCTAGCAGACGAACAAGTTGAAAATATTAAATTATTGTATGCCAAAATGTTTGAGGAGATAAAATCTGAGTATGTTCATAAGTATGATGTATTAAGAAATATTGTTTTTGAATTATTGCATTTAGCAATGAAGATGGAACCAAGTACAAATATAGTTAGCCCCCATATTAATGGATCACAGCGCATCTCCACTTTGTTTTTAGAATTATTAGAAAGGCAATTTCCTATTGAGGAGTATCACCAGACCATCCAATTAAGAGCTGCTTCAGACTTTGCTTTGCAATTAAATGTGCATGTGAATCATTTGAATAGGGCAGTGAAAGCCATTACCCAAAAAACTACTTCACAACTTATTGCAGAAAGAGTATTGCAAGAGTCTAAAACATTATTGAAACAAAGTAGTTGGACTGTTTCAGATATTGCCTTTGCATTAGGGTTTACGGAAGTGACTCATTTCAATAATTTTTTTAAGAAGCATACGCAAATGAGTCCTTTGAAATATAGGAACGGGTAAACTGATATGTTATTTAAAATAGATTTTGATCATTTCATATACTTTCAGGCTTGTTGATTATTCTATTACGTCTAATTTTTTTAAAAGCCTCCCTTTATCAATGGTATTGGGCTTACCCAAAAACAGGATTGCTCATTCACTGCGTTCATTCGCATCCTATCGTATTGGGCTTACCCAAAAACAGGATTGCTCATTCACTGCGTTCATTCGCATCCTATCGTATTGGGCTTACCCAAAGCCCTACAAAACAGCAGGGTTGCTGCTGTTTTGCTTTTTCGCACCTAGCCTCGAAATCAAGCGAGCTTGTTTCGCGTCTATGCACTAAAAAGCCCACACTGTTCGTGTGGGCTTTGTGACCGCGTCAGGATTCAAACCTGAAACCCCCTCATCCGTAGTGAGGTACTCTATTCAGTTGAGCTACGCAGCCATTCCATTTTCTCACCTAGGTAAGAAAGGGGTGCAAATATACCTCAAATTCCTATTCTTCCAAAGGAATTTGACTAATTTATTGTGTTTATATCCGTTTAAAACTAATAATGCCAGCGCACAAATGCCTCTATAGCAGCATATTTGGTCAATCCTAAGCTTGCATATAAATCTGCAGTATTTGCATTTCGTATTTCTGCTCTTTGCCAAAACTCTCTAGCATCCGTTCCTTGAAATGGTACACTGTCTTTTTGAGATTGGTGAATAAAGATACCGAAACGTTTTTTCATTACTTGGTCAGGACTCATTGGAACTGCCATTTCAATTTCTGAAATATCCCATTCCTGCCATGCGCCTTTATACAACCATACCCAACAATCCTTAATCCAAGTATCACCTGCTTCTTTAAGGCGACTCATGCTCTCGAAGATAATGTCTAAGCATACTTTATGAGTACCATGTGGATCTGCTAAATCTCCAGCACAGAATATTTGGTGTGGTTTTAATTTTCTTAATAGCTCCATGGTAATTTGGATATCCTCTTCACCTAATGGATTTTTGTCAATAGTACCTGTTTCATAGAATGGTAAATTCATGAAATGGTAATTGTCTTCTGCAATGCCAACATATCTGCAAGTCGCTTTTGCTTCACATCTTCTTATTAAACCTTTTATGGCTCTAATTTCTGCAGTATCTAATTGAGCTGCTTTTTTACTAGCTAAAAAGGCTCTTGCTTCTGCTAAAATTTCTTGACTCTTTTTATTGTCTATTCCAAACATATCTTCAAAGCCAACCGCAAAATCTAAGAATCGAGTAACAAATTCGTCTGTTACAGCAATGTTTCCACTTGTTTGATAGGCAACATGTACATCATGTCCTTGGTCATGTAAACGCATGAAAGTTCCGCCCATGCTAATAATATCGTCGTCTGGGTGAGGGGAGAAGATCAACACTTTTTTAGGATGTGGCGCACTTCTTTCTGGGTGTGCTGGTATGACTGCATTTGGTTTTCCACCTGGCCATCCAGTGATAGAATCTCGCAACATATAAAACACTTGCAAGTTGATATCGTATACGGAATCTTTTAATACTAATAAATCTGACAAACTATTTTCAGTATAATCATTTGCAGTTAAACTTAATACGGTCTTATTTAATTTTAAGGCTAAACCAATTACTGCTTTTTTTATCATTAACGGTGTCCAGTCATTCGCACCTGTTAACCAAGGAGATTTGTTTCTGGTTAATTCAACGGAAGCTAATTCATCTATAAAGAAAGTGCAGTCATCATGGTTTTGTAAAACACTTGCAGGTATATGTTCTGTCACATCTCCTTCCACCGCTTTGGCAACTATTTCTGCTTTATTCCCCCATGCTAATAACACAATTTTCTTAGCCTTCATAATACTGCTAATACCTACAGTAATAGCCAACTTAGGGACATTGTTTAATTCTTGCCACTCATATACATTCGCAAGTCTTGTTAGTTGGTCTAAGTGTATTATCCTAGTTTTTGAATGAAAACTTGAACCTGGTTCATTGAAACCAATATGCCCATTTTTACCAATTCCTAAAATCTGTAAATCTATGCCGCCTAATTTTTCAATAATCTGTTCGTAGGCCAAACATTTTTCTTTTACCTCTTCCTTTGTCCATTCTGAATTAGGTAAGTGTATATTGATTGGATCAATGTCGATATGATCAAATAAATGACGGTGCATAAAGCTCCAATAACTTTGGTAGGCTTTTCTTGAGATAGGATAGTACTCGTCTAAATTTACAGTAATTAAGTTTTTAAAACTTAATCCTTCTTCCTTATGTATACGCACTAATTCTTTATACAATAAAATGGGAGTAGCACCTGTAGCCATTCCTAAAACACAAGGTAAGTTTTGGGCTTGTTTCTCTTTTATTAATTTGGCAATTTGAGCTGCCAAGGCATTGGATCCCTCAGTTGGGTTTTTATAAATTTTAACCGGGATTTTTTCAAATGATTCTAACATAGCAATCGTGTATTTTGTATATTATAAATATAAAAAAAAACGTCCCAATTAAGGAACGTTTTTTAAATTAATCTACTTTATTTATTTTAATCATATTGGTTGGCAAGTGTAGTTTAATTGGTGTACTACCCGTATTCACTACCACATCACCTAATTTAACATATCCGTCTTTTTTCAAAGTTTGGATTTGATCTTTAATAATATCATCTAAACTTTCTTCTTTGTCATAATAGAAAGCTTTAACGCCCCAGCTTAAAGATAACTGGTTTACTAAACTCTTTTCTTTTGTGAAAATGAATAAAGGTGCTTTTGGACGAAAACTACTTAACATAAATGCAGTGTAGCCACTTTGTGTCATTCCAACTAAAGCTTGTGCATCACTGTCCTCAGACAATTTACATGCGTTATAACAAACTGCATCACTCATGAAAGATGGAGAATGTGGTTGAGGTTTTAAGTCCTCTGATCGGTTATAATTATATCCGTATTGTTCTACTTCTGTAATAATTTTACGCATTGTTTCAATAACTAAAACAGGGAATTGACCTGTAGCAGTTTCTCCACTTAACATTACTGCATCAGCTCCTTCAATAACTGCGTTCGCAACGTCTGTGATTTCAGAACGGTTAGGTTTAACGCGGTCAATCATGGACTCCATCATTTGTGTTGCCACAATTACAGGCTTCGCTCTATGAATACATTTTCTGATAATCTCTTTTTGGATTAAAGGAATTTTCTCCACTGGTAATTCCACTCCTAAATCTCCTCTTGCTACCATGATACCGTCACTCGCAATAATAATATCACGTAAGTTTACGATAGCTTCTGGCATTTCAATTTTAGCAATGATTTTAGATTTGCTTTTATGCTTTACTAAAATTTCTCTTAGCATTTCAATATCTGCAACTCTTTTTACAAAGCTCAATGCAACCCAGTCTAGTTCTTCTTTCATTATAAATTCAGCATCTTCTAAATCCTTTTCTGTCAATGCAGGTAAAGAGATTTTAGTATCTGGCAAATTCAATCCTTTTTTAGAAGAGATAATTCCACCTAAGCTAACTGTAACTTTTACATCACCATTCACTTCTATGCTTAATACTTTCACTTCAATCTTACCGTCGTCAATCATAATAGTATTGCCTACTAAAACGTCACCAGCAAGATTAGGGTAGGATACATAGATTTTTTCTAATGTCCCAATACATTTCTCGTTTGTTAGGGTAAGTACATCACCTACTTTAACATCCAAGCGGTTATTCTCAATTTCACCTACTCTTAATTTTGGACCTTGTAAGTCACCAAGGATGGCAACTGAACAACCTAATTCTTTATTAATACCACGGATATTGTCAATGATTTTTTTCTTGTCTTCATGACTACCATGAGAAAAGTTTAAACGAAAAACGTTTACACCTGCAATTACTAAGTCTTTTAATTGATCATAGGTATCACATGCAGGACCAACTGTAGCGACAATTTTGGTCTTATGATGTTTTTGTTTGTAAATAGTTTGGCTCATTGTTATTATTGGGGTTATTTTATCTAATTATTTTATAAGACTAGCTAGCTAAGATTTTTACAATCTTCAACCATTCTTCTGAAATTTTTTGTTTTGCTTTTACTGCATTGTCTAATGGGGTATATCTCATTTTATTATCTTCAATACCTACCATAACATTATGTGTGCCATTTAATAAACATTCTACAGCATGGTAGCCCATTCTGCTTGCAATTAAACGATCCAAACAACTTGGTGATCCGCCTCTTTGTATATGACCTAGGATACAAACACGAATATCTGCATTCGGTAATCTTTGTTTTAAGAAATCTCCAACTTGTGTACCGCCACCAAATTCATCACCTTCTGCAACTACAACCAAGTTTACTAATTTCTTTCTCTTTTCTTTTTCTGTTAATGAAGCAACTAAAGCTTCCATATCAGTTTTAGATTCAGGAATCAATATATTTTCAGCACCTGTTGCAATGCCACTATGTAATGCAATATAACCAGCATCACGTCCCATTACTTCTACAACAAATAAACGGTCATGTGCGTCAGCAGTATCTCTAATTTTGTCAATAGCTTCCACTGCCGTGTTTACTGCAGTATCAAATCCTATGGTAAAATCACTTCCTGCAATATCTTTATCAATAGTCCCAGGTAATCCAATACATGGAATATCAAATTCGTTACTAAATTTTTGTGCACCTTTAAAGCTACCGTCACCACCTATGACAACGATCCCGTCAATACCTCTTTTCTTTAAATTTTCATATGCAATTTGACGACCAGCAGTTTCAAAAAACTCTTTACTTCTTGCTGTTTTTAATATGGTACCACCTCTTTGAATAATATTGGCTACCGACTTTGAATCCATTTGAAAGATATCGTCGTCAATCATTCCATTATAACCTCTTGCCACCCCAAAAACGTCTAAACCATGGTAAAGACCTGTTCTAACTACTGCTCTGATAGCGGCGTTCATTCCAGGGGCGTCTCCACCAGATGTTAAAACAGCAATTTTGTTTACTTTTTTAGTTGACATATTTTTTCAATTGTAATTTAAAGTATTGATTTACAGATGTAAAACAAGGGACTATCGATTAAACGAGCTACAAATTTAATCATTTGAGAGCAATATTCCTCCTAATACAATGAATTGTGGGTATTTTTCTCCTAATTTGCGAGCATTCGTTAGTTTTTGTCGAAAACTATTTACTTTCTAGAATTAATAAGTCACTAAAAGCTATTTCATATTCTTTATTCATAGAACGAATTAAAGCATTCTTATCATGGTAACTTTTTTCAACTGTTTGAAACTTAGTATTGTCTGTATAAACAGCAGGATCTGCCATTTGTATTTCAATTTCAGTCTTTTCTTTATTTAAGGTCTCTATATTTTGTTCTAACTGAGCTAATGCTTTTTGAAGTTTTTGGATTTGTTTTTGTAAGTCCTTGTCAATTGCAACTGGTTTAACTTCAGGGGTTGTTATAATGGGCTCTTGCTTCACTTGTCTCTTTTCTTCTTTAGCAGCTTTGGGTGTTTCTGGGTTAGCAGCTTTATGTTTTGCCATTCGCTCTTTCCACTCTAACCACTCATGGTAACTACCTTTAAATTCAACAATTTTTTCGTCCTCTATTTCCCAAATTTTATTAGCAGTCTTTGATATGAAAAAACGATCGTGACTTACTAATATAATGCTACCATCATATTTTGTTAATGCGTCTGCTAATAATTCAACAGTTACCATATCCAAGTGATTCGTAGGTTCATCCAGCATTAAAAAATTCGCTTTGCTAATAATAGTTTTTGTTAGAGCGACTCTTGCTTTTTCTCCTCCACTTAATACTTTAATTCTTTTATCTACTTCATCACCACCAAATAAGAAACAACCTAATAATGCACGCAATTCTAGATCAGTTTTCTTAGTACCACATTCTTGAACTTCCTGCAAAATGGTATTATTTAAATTTAATGATTCTAACTGATGCTGTGCGTAGAAACTTTCATCAACATTATGTCCCCAAACTCTTTCACCTTCATAACTTTCCATACCAGCCACAATTCTTAATAAGGTAGACTTTCCTTTTCCGTTTGCTCCAATTAAGGCAATTTTATCTCCACGTTCAATTTCAGCAAATGCATTGTCTAGTATGGTTTGAGCAGGGTAGGACTTACCTATTCCTTTCAGGTCTACTAAAACTTTTCCAGGAGTTTTGTCCACTGCAAAGTTGATTCTAATATTGGGTCTTTCAATTTGAACGTCTTCGATTACATCTAATCTATCTAACCTTTTTTGAATACTTTGAGCAGCTGCCGCTTTAGATGCTTTAGCTTTAAAACGTTCTATAAACTTTTCTTGTTGTCTTATATAATCTTGTTGATTGTCAAATGCTCTTTGTTGAATCTCTACTCTTTGTACTTTTTCAACTTCATAATACTCGTAGTCGCCTGTGTAGAAATTTAATTGTTGTTGGTAAACCTCTACAATTTTGTTTACCATTTTATTCAAGAAGAATTTATCGTGACTTACAATAACGACACTTCCTTTATAATGCAATAAGTATTTTTCTAACCACTCAATACTTGGTAAATCCAAGTGATTCGTAGGCTCATCTAATAATAAAACGTCGGGTTGTTGTAAAATCATTTTGGCTAATAATACACGCATTCTCCAACCTCCACTAAATTCCTTATAAGGTCTTGCTAAGTCTTTTGTGGTAAATCCTAAACCATGTAATACTTCTTCTGCTTTATGTTGAATGTTATACCCATCTAAAATGTCTATCTCATGTAACGCGTCAGTATATTTAATTAATATATCGTTGTCTTCCGGGTTTGCTTCTAAGTCTTTACCCAATTGTTCAATGTCAATCTCTAATTCACGGATTCTTTCAAAAGCACCTAATGCAACTTCAGTAATTGTTTCACTAGTGTCAAAACTCAATAAATCTTGGTGTAAATATCCAATGGTAGTATCTCTACCTTTTTCAACTGTACCCTTACTTGGGGTATATTGGCCTACTAAAACCTTTAATAATGTTGATTTGCCTGTTCCATTATATCCAATTAATCCAATGCGTTCGCCTGGCTGAATATGCCATGTAGCATCACTAACAATAACTCTTGCACCAAACTCAAACGTAACATTCTGTAAACCTATTAACATATTTTTTCAATTCAGACCGCAAAGTTAACATCTTGAACTGTCTATTAATGCATAAATTTGAAAAAATATTAAACCGTGAAGTATTTAGTTTTTTTATTATTAGTTGGTTTTACAGCTTGTAACAGTAATAATTCAAGTACAGAACAGAATACCCTTTGGGAGTATATCCCTCAAAATCATCATGATAACTGGGATCAAGATGCTTTTAATATCATTAATGGATACCTTTATGTATTAAAGGGGTTGTCTACTAATGACTCTGTATTTTTACTTGCTTCCACGCGTCAGTTAATATCGAATTCAGATAGTATTATTAAGAAAGTTTCTGCTACCGACTCATTGCAGCAAAAAATAGTGGTTGCTAGTTTGCATGCTTTAAATGGTGAATTAGAAGCGCTTATTTTAGACACACATCCTGTTGCGGTTAATGCTGAAGTACAAATGCTAACGGTTGAGTTACTTAACTATTTAGGTCAAATAGGATTTCAGAAAAATAATATTTATATTTTTAATATTCCAGTTGACAACAAGGAAGACCTAGTATGGTTAAGTCTTTCTAAAACATCTAGGAATCCGTATAATATTTTAGACAAAGAATTATATACTGCGAGTCAAATATTGCAAGAGCATTAATTGGTCAAATTAGGTGGCGTATATTGAATTAGTAATTTAGCATTCATTTTATTAGTAGAAGTTATATAAAACTCTTGTCTTGTAACTCCATCTTTGAGTACAAGTAATGCTGTATTGGGCGGGACTGTTCCCATATTATGGGCAACGATAATTACTTCATGTTCCGTTTGGGTATTACTAAAATTAAGGTCTATATGTATGGCTTTGTAGCTCAGTCTTTTCTTATTGACTAATAATTGCTTGTTATCATATACTATAATAGTATCATTGTCAATAGTACCATTGTCATATAAATCAATACTAAGTTTATTACTAGTAGTGTTAATTTTCTTGACTAATTTATTTTCTCTTCCTACTAATACCCAAGGGATTGTTTGAAAACTATTCCCTTGTTTAATTTTAATGATAGAGTCTGTTTCATTTGTATTATGAATCATCAATTCCTCCGGAACTACTTCTAATGCTACTTCTTCTTTATTAGGTGTAGTATTATTAATTTGAACAGTTTGGCTTGGCTTGCTATTTACTTTTGCAACTTCTTTCAATTTTGATGTATTTGAAACTGCCACTGTAACAGTTTTCGTATTCACTTTACTAATAGCTTTTGTAACAACTATTTTTGGGGCTATTTTGGAAACAGAAGTTGTTGTTTGTGGAGTTAAGTTTGTAAACTTAACAATAGCTATATCTTTTTCTAAATAAACTTGACCACCACCACAGTCTTTTTTAGTAATTGAATTGATTGAAGTATAAGTGCCTTCTATTATTTCATGACCCCTAATGTTTTTATACATTAGATAATTTGTCATTAAACATGCTTGCAAATTTTGGGTCATTTTGACATTTTCAAACCTACTTTCGATTATACTAACCAATTTACTATTCTTTGTAAATAAACCTGAAGCAATTGCTTTCGCTGAAAAATTATTATTCTGTTTAGAGTAGGTACTTATAATTAACTGTTCGTTAGGCTGCTCAATAATATCCATTTCATAAGTAAAAATGCGATTTTCGGGGTCATTACTTGGCGAGAAATATCCACTCCATTTACCTGTAAGCGTTTGTGCCTGCAGGTGTCCAAGTTGATTTAATAATACAAATGCTAGTAGTAGAAATCGCATACACAAATCTAAGTATAAATCTTACTATTAAATAGCAACTATTTTTGTTACCTTTACGCTCTTATATATTATAGAAAAAATGGTTCAAATTCAATTTCCAGACGGCGCAGTTAGATCTTACGAAAAGGGGATTACTGCTTTAGGTATTGCTAAATCTATCAGTGAGGGTTTGGCTAAAAAAGTGTTAGCAGCTTCGGTAAACGGTGAAGTATATGACGCCACGCGTCCTATTAATACGGATTCCGCTTTAAAATTGTTAACCTGGGATGATTCAGATGGCAAATCGACATTCTGGCATTCTTCAGCACATTTACTAGCAGAAGCAGTAGAAATGCAGTTCCCTGGTGCAAAATTTTGGGTAGGACCAGCTGTTGAAAGAGGGTTCTATTATGATATCGATTTAGGAGGTAAAACCATCTCAGAAGAGGATGTCCTTATTTTAGAAAAGAAGATGAATGAGTTGGCAAAACAAGCAAATTCTTATGTTCGTAAGGAAATGTCAAAGGCAGAAGCCATAGCGTATTTTACAGAAAAAGGGGATGAATACAAATTAGATTTATTGTCAGGATTAGAAGACGGCACAATTACATTCTATACGCAAGGTCAATTTACTGATTTATGTAGAGGGCCTCATATTCCAAATACTGGAGCTATTAAAGCAATCAAGATTACGAATATTGCTGGTGCTTATTGGAAAGGTGATGAGAAGAATAAAATGTTAACACGTGTATATGGTGTGACCTTCCCTATTCAAAAAGAACTAGATGAGTACCTTTTATTATTAGAAGAAGCTAAGAAAAGAGATCACAGAAAATTAGGAAAAGAATTAGGTATTTATACAATGGATGATGATATTGGACCGGGTCTTCCTTTGTGGATGCCAAACGGTACTATTATTATTGAAGAGTTAGAAAATTTAGCAAAAGAAACAGAACAAGCAGCAGGTTATAAGCGTGTGGTAACTCCTCATATTGCAAAAGAAAACTTGTATATCACAAGTGGTCACTTGCCTTATTATCAAGACAGTATGTTCCCTCCAATGGAATTGGATGGCACTAAATATTATTTAAAAGCAATGAACTGTCCTCATCATCATAAAATATTTGATGCAGAACCAAAGAGCTATAAAGATATGCCACTAAGACTTGCAGAGTATGGTACTTGTTACCGTTATGAGCAAAGTGGAGAACTTTTTGGATTAATGCGTGTACGTTGTTTACATATGAATGACGCACATATTTATTGTACTAAAGAACAATTTGCTGCAGAATTCAGAGCAGTAAATGAAATGTATTTGAAATATTTTAAAATTTTTGGAATCGACAAATATGTAATGAGATTAAGTTTACATGATCCTGCAAAATTGGGACAGAAATATATTAACGAACCAGAATTGTGGTTAGAAACAGAAGCCATGGTACGTGCTGTGCTTATTGAAACTGGCACACCTTTCATTGAAGTACAAGACGAAGGTGCTTTCTACGGACCTAAAATTGACGTTCAAATTTGGAGTATTATAGGTCGTGAATTTACATTGGCTACCAACCAAGTGGATTTTGCACAAGGAAAACGATTCAATTTAAGTTTCACTAATAAGGACAACGAACCTGAAACTCCATTAATCATTCACCGCGCACCATTAGGTACGCATGAACGTTTTATTGGATTCTTATTAGAACATTATGCAGGTAAATTCCCAGTATGGTTAGCGCCATTACAGGTTAAAGTGTTACCTATTAGTGATAAATTCCATCCTTATGCCGAGCAGGTGTTTGCTGAATTCAAGAAAGCGGGTATTCGTGTGGAATTAGACGATAGAAACGAAAAAATCGGTAAGAAAATCCGTGACACTGAAATCATGAAAGTGCCTTATATGTTGGTGATTGGCGAAAAAGAAGTAGTTGAGAACAAAGTATCTGTGCGTCGTCAGGGTAAGGGGGATATGGGAATGTTAGATAAAAATGCATTCTTGGCTCAAGTTGTAGAAGAAATTGCAGAAAGAATGGCTCCAGAAGCTTAGTTAACAAATTTTAATACGTTTAAACAGGTATTTCAATAAGTTTAAAGCACTATATCATAACAATGACTATCTTTACATAACTTAAACAAGTTTTAATAATTAATGGCATTACCGAACAGAGGACCCAGATTTAACCCAAGGTTTCAAAGACAACAAGAACCAGAGCATCGTATTAATGATCGTATTCGAGTTCCACAAATTAGATTAGTAGGAGACAACATTACAGTTGGCGTTTACAACACTCAAGAAGCGTTGAAGATAGCTGCTGACCAAGGTTTGGACTTAGTAGAGATTTCTCCAACAGCAGACCCGCCAGTATGTAAAGTAATCGATTACAAGAAGTTTCTATACGAGAAAAAGCGTAAGGAAAAAGAGATGAAAGCGAACTCAAAACAATCTGAGATTAAAGAGATTCGTTTCACTCCAGGTACCGACGACCATGACTTTGATTTTAAAGCAAAACATGCAGAGAAATTTTTACAAGATGGTAATAAGGTAAAAGCATATGTTCAATTTAAAGGTAGAGCTATCATGTTTCAGGACAGAGGTCAGTTACTTTTGTTGAAATTTGCTGAAAGATTAGCTGAAGCAGGTACTTTAGAAAGTATGCCTAAGCTAGAAGGAAAGAGAATGTTTGCTATTTTCCAACCAAAAGCGGGTGGTAAGAAGAAACCAACTGCCTAAATTTTCAAAGTTATTTTTGCTAACTAGCTGAATTTCAATATAAAATTTCTTAATAGCCCTCAATTTGAGGGCTATTTTCTTTGATATATACTGAATCTATATTACCTTCGCCATCCATTTCCCACAAGGCCCAATAAGTGTTCTGCCTGAGTAGAACCGCCAGTAGGGAGTAATCGATAAGATTATAATAATGCCAAAAGTAAAAACTAACTCAAGCGCGAAAAAGCGTTTTAAAGTTACTGGAACCGGTGAAATCACTTTCCAAAAAGCGTTCAAAAGACACATTTTAACAAAGAAATCAACAAAGCGCAAAAGAGCTATGCGTAAGAAAGGACTTGTAAATGGTACAAACAAAGATTTCGTTTTACGTTTATTAAGATTGAAAGGATAATTTCTTTCAAAAAATCAATTACAAAATTTAAATCACCGAGTCCGATTTTAAGACATAGGATTCAAAAAAATATTAATTATGCCACGTTCAAAAAATGCCGTTGCATCTAGAGCAAGAAGAAAAAAGATTTTAGATCAAGCGAAAGGATTTTATGGTAAACGTAAAAACGTATATACCGTTGCCAAAAACGTATTAGAGAAAGGTTTGACTTATGCTTACGTTTCTCGTAAGTTGAAAAAGCGTGAATACCGCACTTTGTGGATTGCACGTATTAACGCCGCAGTAAGAGAAGAAGGATTGACTTATAGCCAGTTCATTAACTTATTAGCTAAGAAAGGTTCTGATTTGAACCGTAAAGTATTAGCTGACATGGCAATGAATGAGCCAGAAACTTTCAAAAAGATCGTACAATCAGTGAAGGCTTAATTAATTTCTTCGGCTTTTTAGAATATAAAGCCTCAAAATTAATTCTTTTAAGATTTTTCAAAAGACCCCCAAGTATGGGGGTCTTTTGCTTTCCGGCCCTGGTTGAGATTCCTTTTAAAAATCAAGCCTAATATCCGTTCAAAGAACTATTTTTGTGGTCTAAAAATAACAGCTAACAATCCCTGCTTAACTAATGAACAATACCTACACTTCGCTGGTGAATCAAACTTTCCATTTCCCTCAAGAGGGATTTGCTAAAAATGAAAATGGTTACCTAGAATTTAATGGACTAGATTTAAAAGCAATTATTGAAAAACATGGTACGCCACTTAAATTAACTTACTTACCAAAAATTGGTATGCAAATTAATAAGGCTAAAAAAATGTTTGAAGATGCTTTTAAAAAGCATAAGTATGAAGGAGAATATTTTTATTGTTATTGCACCAAAAGTTCTCACTTTTCATTTATTGTAGAAGAAGCGTTGTCTCATAATGTGCATTTAGAAACTTCTTTTGCCTATGATATCGAAATTATAAATCAATTATATAAGCGTCGTAAAATTAATAAGGACATCTTTATTATTTGTAATGGCTTCAAGCAAAAAACTTATACAAGTAGGATTACTAAATTAATAAATACTGGTTTTAAAAACGTAATTCCTGTTTTGGATAATGTAGAAGAATTACAATTTTACAAACGCAATGCAAAAGTGCCGTTTAAATTAGGTATTAGAGTTGCTGCAGAAGAAGAGCCAAGTTTTCCTTTCTACACATCTCGTTTAGGTATTCGTGCAAAGGATATATTAGAGTTCTATGTAGACGAGATTGAAGGATATGAAGACAAGTTTCAATTGAAGATGCTACATATTTTTTTAAATAAAGGTATCAAGGACGATATTTATTATTGGTCAGAGTTGAATAAGATTATCAACTTATATTGTCAATTGAAAAAAATATGTCCTGAACTAGATTCAATTAATATTGGTGGCGGATTCCCTATTAAGCACTCTTTAGGATTTGAATACGATTACAATTTTATTATTAATGAAATAGTTTCTAATATTAAAAAAGCATGTAAGAAGGCAAAAGTACCAATGCCTAATATTTATACTGAATTTGGTAGTTATACAGTAGGAGAGAGTATGGCACATATTTATAAGGTATTAGCGGAGAAGAAACAGAATGATAGAGAGTGTTGGTATATGATTGACTCCTCATTCATTACTACGCTACCAGATACTTGGGGAATTGGAGAAAAATTCTTGATGCTGCCTGTTAATAAATGGGAGAATGACTATCAGCGTGTAGTATTGGGTGGAATTACTTGTGATAGTCATGACTATTATGATTCAGAAGAACACATTAATGAAGTATTCTTGCCAAAGTTGAAGGACGATACGATGGAAGACAAGGAGGAAGAAAACAAAGAACCTTTGTATGTTGGATTTTTCCATACAGGAGCTTATCAAGATCAAATTAGTGGCTACGGTGGAATTAAACATTGCTTAATTCCATCTCCCAAACACGTGATTGTAGAGAAAGATCCTAAAACAGGAAAAATGGTTGATTGGGTTTATGCAAAAGAACAATCAGCTCAATCTATGTTGAAAATTTTAGGATATTTAAGATAAGCAAGGTTTAAGAATGTATGTTTAATAAGTGACATAGATTTTTAATAATTTATTGAAAATTTGAACTTAATTTTAAAAAGGCCCCGATAGTTAATCGAGGCCTTTTTATTTATCTAATTGAATCAACCAGTTTTATTGAATGTTAATTGTTGTTTTAGGAGTTACTATTGTTTCTTTAATTGGAAGGGTTAATGTAAGAATACCTAAGTCCAATTTTGCAACAATCGCCTCCGCATTAATTTTTTCGTCAAGGCTAAAAGTTCTTTTGAAGCTTTTAGTTGAAAATTCATTTTTGATTAATCTTTTGAAATTTAGTTCCTTATTTTCCGGATGATTATAGATAATTGTCATTAAACCTTTTTCCATTTGAATATTTATTTCTTCTTTTTTTATTCCAGGAACTTTTAATTCGATCACGAAACTATTTTCGCTTTCTTGAATATTCACTGGTGGATAATAAGAAGTTGGTGCAGGAAACATTTCGTCCATTAATTTACCAAATACAAAAGGGTTCTGTTTTAGGTTTGTCATATAGTTTTATTGTGTTTTTTAAAGATTTTTATTCATACTTACCCCTACAAAAGGCATTCCAGGGCATTTTTTTGATTTTAATACGTCATTATGTCATGTTATCTTATTGTTAATGGCCAAAATGACTTGAAAACAAATTTGTGAGTGATTTTTAAAATCCCTAATTTTGGTACAAATAGAAGAGTTATGTACCCCGCAGAGATAGTTTTACCAATGAAAGCAGAGTTAGTTGATAATGGATTTATAGATTTAACAACTGCAGCAGAAGTTGAAAATGCAGTGAAGCAAGAAGGTACTACATTGGTTGTGATTAATTCAGTTTGTGGTTGCGCAGCAGGTGCTTGCAGACCAGGTGTGGTAATGGCCATTGCCAATGCAACTATTAAACCAGACAGAATCACAACTAGTTTTGCTGGTTTTGATGTTGAAGCAGTAAATAAAGTAAGAGAATTACACTTGCCTTATCCTCCTTCTTCTCCAGCAATTGCCCTTTTCAAGGACGGTAATTTAGTTAGTATGGTGGAAAGACATCATATCGAAGGAAGTCCAGCTCAGGTGATCGCACAACATTTAATTTCATTGTTCAAAGAGCATTGTAATTAATAAAAATATTAAAGGTTTTGTTTTTAGATGGGTTAGTAAAATACGGCCGCACTTTCTAGTGTGGCCTTTTTTTTTCGTAACATTGCATGACATATCAATAACAATACATGTATCCTAATTTATATTACTTAATACAGGACTTATTTGGAATCAAAATTGCTGCCTTACAATTGGTCAATACTTTCGGCTTTTTTGTTGCATTGGCATTCATTGGATCTGGATATGTATTGTATTCAGAACTAAAACGAAAAGAAGGGTTAGGAGAGTTTGAAGCAGTTGAAGAAGAATTCATTTTAGGTGCTCCAGCTACAATGGGTGAATTGGCTACCAGTTTAATTTTTGGATTTTTATTTGGGTTCAAAATTATTGGAGCTTTCCTTATTGAAAATGCATTGAATAATCCACAAGCATTTATTTTATCATTACAAGGAAGTATTGGTGCAGGTATTATTTCTGCAACTGTAATGGTTTATTTAAAATGGAAAGAAAAAAATAAGGTTAAATTAGCAAAGCCAGAAGCTCGCAAGTATATGGTGTGGCCACACGACAGAGTGGGGGATATTGTATTACAAGCAGCTTTATGGGGATTTATAGGAGCTAAAATATTTCACAACTTAGAGAACCTAGAAGATTTTGCAAGAGACCCATGGGGTTCTTTAATAGCATTTAGTGGACTTACTTTTTTTGGAGGACTTATTTTAGCCACAATTGCAATCATTTTATATGTTCGACGATATAATATGCGTGTTATTCATTTTGCAGATGCCATGGCGCCAACTATGTTATTTGCTTATGCGGCAGGTCGTATAGGATGTCATATGAGTGGTGACGGAGACTGGGGTATTCCTAATTTAAATCCTAAACCATTTACTTGGTTGCCAGATTGGATGTGGGCATATCATTATCCGCATAATGTAGTGAATGAAGGTTTGCATATTCCTGGTTGCATAGGTAATTATTGCAATGAATTGCCTTTGCCAGTTTATCCAACTACTTTTTATGAAATCATTGCGATGTTTATTTTATTTCTAATTATGTGGTCTTTTAGAAAAAAAATAACACAGCCAGGAATCCTGACAGGTGTGTATTTATTGTTTGCAGGCTCGGAGCGTTTTTTAATCGAAAAAATAAGAGTCAATAACAAATATATGTTCTTGCCATTTCAGCCAACACAAGCTGAATTGATTGCCGTAATCTTAATCCTATTGGGAATTGTATTCTTGGCAATGTCCAAGCGTTGGTTTCCTAAACAAATTTCTAAAACTTAAATTTTATATAATGCCATCATTTGATATCGCTAGTACTGTAGACATTCAAACATTAGACAATGCCATTAATGTGGTAAAGAAAGAAATTACCAATCGATTTGATTTTAAAGCAATTCATGTTGTAATTGATTTAAATAAGAAAGACTATGTTATTAAATTAGAGTCTGAATCTGAGATGAAAATTCAACAAATAGTTGACGTTATTTTAAGCAGATCCATCAAACAAGGAATAGACCCAAGTGCATTCGATTTCTCAAAAGACGCTTTACCTAGTGGGAAACTTTTTAAAAAAGACGTTCCTGTAAGAAACGGCCTAAAACAAGACGATGCTAAGAAGGTGGTAAAAATGATCAAGGACAGTGGCTTGAAGGTACAAACGGCTATTATGGACGATATAATCCGTGTTACAGGCAAGAAAATTGACGATTTGCAAGACGTTATTGCTGCTTGCAGAGCTGCCAACCTAGGTTTGCCGCTTCAGTATATCAATATGAAGGGCTAAAATGGCCTATTTTACTTATAAATTTGGCAAAAACAGGGCTTTAGCCTAAATTTGCATCCTATTAAATAATTGTACGGCAAAAACCGTGCTTCCTTAAAAATCATTATAATGAAAGAAGGTATCCACCCAGAATCGTATCGCTTTGTAGTATTCAAAGACATGAGTAATGGCACATCTTTTTTATGTAAGTCAGCGGCTAACACAAAAGAGACAATCCAATTCGAAGACGGCAACGAATATCCAGTAATTAAATTGGAGATTTCTAACACTTCACATCCTTTTTACACTGGTAAAAACATGTTAGTGGACACTGCTGGACGTATCGACAAGTTCAACAAGCGTTACGCAAAGAAGTAATAAAAGCGAGCACGTTAATAACGACTCTTTTTATAAAAAATTCAAACCCTTTCTTACATTCGTAAGAGAGGGTTTTGTCTTTTTAGACCTATCAATACTTACCTTTGTTACTCGTAAATTTCAACTATGCAAAAACTAGATATACTTGCTTTTGGTGCACATCCTGACGATGTGGAATTAGGATGTGGAGGCAGTTTGATTGCTGCTGTAGCGCAGGGGAAAAAAGTAGGAATTATTGATTTAACAAAAGGGGAATTAGGAACTAGAGGTACTACTTCTATTAGGTTAAAAGAAGCTCAATTAGCTGGTCAAATTATAGGAGCAGATGTGCGCGATAATTTAGGAATGGCAGATGGATTTTTTGAAAACAATAAAGAAAATCAATTTGCAATAATCGAAACCATTCGACGATTTCAACCTACCATAATTTTGTGTAATGCACCAACCGACCGACATCCAGATCATGGTAAAGCATCGCAGTTAGTTGTGGACGCTGCATTTTTATCTGGACTAAGTAAAATACAAACAACGCATAATGGTGTGCCACAAGCTTCATGGAGACCTACTCAGGTATTTCATTATATTCAATCCAGAAATTTAGTTGCAAATTTTGTAGTGGACATTAGTGGGCATATGGATAAAAAAATGGAATCAATACTAGCACATAGTTCACAATTTTTTGATCCTAATTCTATTGAACCAGAAACATTTATTTCAAGTAATTCTTTTTTAGAATTTATAAAAGGTAGAGCAAAAGAATTGGGTCAACAAATAGGAGTGGAGTATGCAGAGGGTTTTATTACAGAAAAACAAATTGGGATAGCAAGTTTTGATGCTATCATTCAAAGAACTACTTAATATTATATCACCCAATAGTATAAACTAATTTTTAATAATAAGAATTCATTTTAATTCCAGCTTATGTCAATCGTTAAATGTGGTTTAATTCAAATGTCTTGTACTGCTAATAAAGAAGGCAATACGAAAAAGGCAATTGATAAAATAAGAGAAGCAGCAAGTAAAGGCGCTAATATTATTTGCCTGCAAGAATTATTTACATCCTTATATTTTTGTGATGTGGAAGCCTATGAAAATTTCAAATTGGCAGAACCTATTCCTGGTAAGACAACCGACGAATTGTCTGCCATCGCAAAAGAATTAGGAGTAGTTATTATCGCATCTTTATTTGAAAAAAGAGCAGAAGGCTTATATCATAATACCACTGCGGTTTTAGACGCAGACGGAACTTATTTAGGTAAGTATCGCAAAATGCATATTCCCGATGACCCTGCTTATTATGAAAAATTTTATTTTACTCCAGGTGATTTAGGCTATAAAGTATTCAAAACAAAATTTGCTACCATTGGGGTTTTAATATGTTGGGATCAATGGTATCCAGAAGCAGCTAGAATTACTAGTTTAATGGGTGCAGAAATGTTATTTTATCCAACCGCAATTGGTTGGGCAACTGCACAAGACGAAGCAACCAATACTGAACAATATAATGCATGGCAAACTATTCAACGTAGTCATGCGATAGCTAATGGAGTGCCAGTGATTAGTGTAAACCGCGTTGGTTTAGAACAGGACGGACTAATGCAGTTTTGGGGTGGTAGCTTTGTAAGCAATCCATTTGGTACTTTATTGTACAAAGCATCTCATGATCAAGAAGAAGTGGCGGTGGTTGATATTGATACGGAGAAGTCAGATAGTTACAGAACGCATTGGCCATTTTTACGCGACCGACGAATAGATTCATATCAACCGATTACTAAAAGATATATTGACGAAGATGTTAAGTAGTTCCCCAACACCCAGATCATTAGGTTATTATTTTCCTGCAGAATTTGCAAAGCAAGATGCTACATGGTTAAGTTGGCCTCATAAAGAAGCAAGCTGGCCTGGCAAATTGGATAGTATTTATCCTTCTTATATTGAATTTATAAAAGTGTTGACAAAGTCTCAACGAGTTTGCATTAATGTGGTCGATGCTGCTATGCAAGCTACTGCAACTCAAATGATGCAGGTTCTAAATGTAGATTTGTCGCGTGTACAATTTTATATACATCCAACAAATGACGCTTGGTGTCGTGATCATGGACCAAGTTTTTTAATTCGTAATAATACAGACGCTCCAAAAGCTATAATAGACTGGAATATAAATGCATGGGGTGGAAAATATCCTCCATATGATTTAGATGATGTGATACCAACACTTATTGGAAAGGCGTTGAACCTTCCTGTTTTTTATCCTAATATAATTATGGAAGGAGGCTCTGTTGATTTTAATGGAGCTGGAACGGTATTGACTTCAAAATGTTGTCTATTAAATCCAAACCGTAATCCTGAACTAAGCCAAGATCAAATTGAAAGGTATTTGTGTAATTACTATAATGTTGATCAAGTGCTATGGGTGTCTGAAGGAATTGTTGGAGACGACACAGACGGACATATTGACGACACCGTTCGTTTTGTAAATGAAGACACGGTTGTAACGGTGGTGGATCAAAATAAGCAATCAGAGAATTATGAGCTATTGCAACAAAATTTAAAAGAATTAAAAGCAATGCGTTTGTTGAATGACAAACAATTAAATATTGTAGAATTACCAATGCCTGCTGACGTAATTCATGAGGATCAAATGTTGCCAGCCTCTTATGCTAATTTTTATATTAGTAATGCTCATGTGGTGGTACCTACTTATAGATGTGATCAGGATGATCAAGCCATGCGTTTAATACAAGAATGTTTCCCAACAAGAGAAGTGGTTGGCATTGACTCAACTGATATTATTTGGGGTTTAGGAAGCTTTCATTGTTTAAGTCAGCAAGAACCAAGTTGTTAGTTATTTAATTACAATTATTTTATTTCAAATTATAAATATGAATTTTATTAAAACGGTATGTATTCTTTTTTTAATTATAGCTGTTGCTTCTTGTAACAATTTTCAATACAGAACTACGAATCGTTCATATAAAAAACAAACTAAGGAATTAGTAAATCAAATTAAGTTAAATCCAGGTTTGCAAATAGTGAATCATCTAACAGCAGCTAATGAGTGGGTAGGTACTACTAATTTTGATTTACGTAAACCGAATTTGGTTATCATACACCACACTGCACAAAATTCATGTGAACAAACATTAAGAACATTTACATTAGAGCGTACTAAAGTGAGTGCACACTATGTAATTTGTAAGGACGGAACCATTCATCATATGCTAAATGACTATATGCGTGCATGGCATGGAGGAGTTGCAAAATGGGGAAATATTACCGATATTAATTCAGGATCTATAGGTATTGAATTAGACAATAATGGTTTTGAGCCTTTTGAGGAAGCTCAAATGAATAGTTTGAATTTATTATTAGCACAGTTAAAATCAACTTATAAAATACCAACTGAAAATTTTATAGGGCATGAAGATATAGCGCCAAAACGAAAAAATGATCCTAATATCCAGTTCTCTTGGAGTAGTTTGGCAAAGAATGGATATGGCTTATGGTTTGAACCTGATACTTTAAATAAGTTACCCGAATACATTTCAATCCCTTTTGCATTAGCACTTGTGGGATATGATGTTCAAGATAGTACTGCGGCCATTTTAGCATTTAAACGTCATTTTAGACAAGACAGTACTTCAATTATAAACGATGCTGACAGGTCTGTTTTAGCTCAATTAATTGCCTATAAACTTAATTTAAAATAAATTTTATTGCTAACAATTGTTAGTGTAAATTTATACAAATGAATTAATTATGGATTTTAAGCTAACCGAAGAGCAATTGATGATTCAAAGAGCGGCTCGTGAATTTGCGCAACAACAATGTTTGCCTGGAGTGATTGATCGTGACGAAAAACAACAACTTCCCAAAGAACAATTATTACAATTAGCTGAATTAGGATTTTTAGGTATGATGGTAAGTCCTGAATACGGCGGTGCTGGTATGGATACGGTGAGTTATGTATTAGCTATGGAAGAAATTAGTAAAGTAGACTCAAGTGTGAGTGTTTGCATGAGTGTAAATAATAGCTTGGTATGTTGGGGCTTGGAGCATTATGGTTCAGAAGCACAAAAGCAACAATATTTAAAACCATTAGCGCATGGAATTAAAGACGGACAATTATATACTGGTGCTTTTTTATTAAGTGAGCCAGAAGCGGGTAGTGATGCGACGCATCAGCATACTTCTGCAATAGACAATGGCGATCATTATATTATTAATGGAGTAAAGAATTGGATTACTAATGGTTCGTCGGCTTCAGTATATTTAGTGATTGCTCAAACTGATTACACAAAGGGACATAAAGGAATTAACGCATTTATAGTTGAAAAAAATACACCCGGAATTACTGTAGGTGCTAAAGAAAATAAAATGGGTATACGTGGCAGCGATACACATGCCATTTCATTTACCGACGTTAAAGTAGCTAAAGAAAATAGAATAGGAGCTGAGGGATTTGGTTTTAATTTTGCAATGAATACTTTAAATGGAGGTAGAATAGGAATTGCCGCTCAAGCATTAGGAATTGCAAGTGGTGCATATGAATTAGCATTGGCATATAGCAAACAAAGAAAAACATTCGGCAAGCCAATCCATGAACATCAAGCAATACAATTTAAGTTGGCAGAAATGGCTACTAAAATTGAAACTGCCCGTTTGCTGTGTTTTAAAGCAGCATGGGAAAAAGACAATCATTTAGATTATACTACTACAGCTGCCATGGCTAAATTACATGCTAGTGATACTGCCATGTGGGTTACTACAGAAGCCGTACAGGTGCATGGGGGTTATGGTTTTGTAAAGGAATTTCATGTGGAGCGTTTAATGCGCGATGCTAAAATTACTCAAATTTATGAAGGCACTAGTGAAATTCAAAAAATGGTTATAGGAAGAAGTATCACTCGATAATGTTAAAATAAGACTTTATATTATTAAATTGCAGTCTCTTGAATAAATTATAATTCATTTTTAATATGGCTGTAAATACCGAACAATATTATTCTATTTTAAATGAACTTGCTGCTCATCAAGTACAATTAATTGCGGTAAGTAAAACCAAGCCGAATGAGGACCTACAAGCTTTATATGATTTAGGTCAAATCGATTTTGGAGAGAACTATGTTCAAGAATTAGTTGACAAATCTCAAAGTTTACCTAAAGATATTCGATGGCATTTTATTGGTCATTTGCAATCTAATAAGGTTAAATATATCGCCCCCTTTGTGTACATGATTCATGGGGTGGATTCTGAAAAATTATTACAAGAAATTAATAAACAAGGAGCAAAGCAAAATCGTATTATTGATTGCTTATTGCAAGTACATATTGCGTCGGAAGAAACTAAGTTTGGATTTGATGGCCCTTCACTGCATGAATTATTATTAAGTGGAAGAATTGAAGCCTATACTAATGTACGTATTAGAGGTTTAATGGGTATGGCTAGCTTTTCTGAGGACCAAGCATTATTAAGTCAAGAATTTTCTACTTTAAAATCTTATTTTGACATGGCACAGAAAGCATTTCCCAACGGTCAGTTTGATACCCTTAGTATGGGAATGAGTTCTGACTATGCATTAGCAATTGCTAAAGGAAGTACGATGGTTAGAATTGGCAGTTTATTATTTGGTGCAAGGAATTATAGCAAATAACAAGAAAATATAACTAATAAAAAAGAGGAGTCTCCGAAATGGGAACTCCTCTTTTTTATTACGTATTCAAAATTAAATGAGATTAAATAGAACTGATTAAGTTTTATTTAATCTCCATATTTTTATTTTACTTTAACGTAATCAAATACTAATTGAGTAAATGCTTTTACACCTACAATAAATCCTGACTCATCTAAATAGAAGTCTGGAGTATGGTGTGGGCCTGCATTTTTAGGATCTGTACCTTTTGGTAATGCACCAACATTAAAGAAAAAGCTTGGCGCTTTTGCAGCATAGAAAGAAAAATCTTCTGCACCTGTAACCCAAGTTGATTCAGACACATTTGCATCACCTGCAGCTTTTATTAAAGAAGGAATTGTTTTCTTTACTAAAGTTGGATCATTATAAGTAACTAATGTTTTAGTATCAATTGTAACGTCTGCTGTTGCACCAGAGCTTGCTGCGATTGTTTCTGCAGTATGCTTAATTCTCTTATGAACATCTTCTTGCATTTTGCTATCTAATGTTCTTATAGTACCTGTCATTTCAGCCGTTTCAGGAATAATATTAGAACGCACTCCACTATTAATGGTACCCACTGTAATAACAAGTGGAGCAGTTGTTAAATCCATTTGTCTACTCACAATATGTTGTAAACCTTCAATAATTTGAGCAGAAGCTGCAATTGGGTCAACTCCGCCCCAAGGTTGTGAACCATGACTGCCTTTACCATTTACTTTGATAGTAAACCAATCAGAAGAAGCCATGAAAGCACCTGATTTATATTTTATAGTTCCTACTGGAGTTTGAGATGAAATATGAATTCCGAAAACTGCTTCTACTTTTGGATTATCTAAAGCGCCTTCTTTAATCATTAATGGTGCTCCACCTTCTTCGTTACCTGGAGTTCCTTCTTCAGCTGGTTGGAATAAGAAAACTACTATACCTGGAACGTCTTTTTGTAAAGCACTTAATACTTTAGCAGTTGCCATTAACATTGCAGTATGTGAGTCGTGACCACATGCATGGCTTACACTTACTTTTTGACCATTATATTCTGTCGTTACTTTTGATGCAAATGGAATAGTAGATCTTTCAAATACTGGTAATGCATCAATGTCAGCTCTTAATGCTATTACTGGACCTGGTTTGCCACCTTTTAATACTGCAACAACACCTGTTTTTGCAACAGGATATCTTACTTCTACATTAGGTAATGTTTTAAGAAACTCGGCAATATATTTACCAGTATTAGTTTCTCTGTTAGACAGTTCCGGAAATTCATGAAAATGTCTTCTCCAACTTATTAGTTGGGGTTCAACGTCTTTAATTAATTGATTATAAGCTTTTGGAAGCTCTTGTGCTGTTGCTCCTAATGTACTTGTTACGAAAAGGGCTAAAAGTAGTTTACGCATTTTGTAATTTTATTTTTTAAAAGATTTTTATTTAATTATTATTTCTATTTATTTTTCAATTCTTCTTTTTACTATGCTTGATATTCTCCGAAAACAACTCTTAATATATCTGATATTTCACCAAGTGTACAATGGTTTTCAACTGCTTCAATAACAGGTGGCATTAAGTTTTGGGTGCCTAATGCAGCTGCATGAATTGCGGCTAAGCATAATTTTACTTTATTCGGATCTCGTTGTGCTTTCAATAAAGTAAGTTTATCCATTTGCTGCTGTCTTATGGATTCATCAATCTTGAAAACTGGAATATCTTGATTTGAGTTAGATTGAAATTGGTTCACTCCAACAATTATTTTATCATTGGATTCAATTGCTTTCTGATAAGCATACGCACTTTCAGCTATTTTATTTTGCATAAATCCAGATTCAATAGCAGCAACACTTCCGCCCATTGCATCAATCTGTTTGATTAATTCTGTTGCTTTGGATTCTACTTCGTCCGTCAAGCTTTCTACATAAAAACTTCCAGCTAAAGGGTCTGCTGTGTCTGCAATTCCACTTTCAAATGCTACTATTTGTTGCGTTCTTAATGCAATACTCGCAGCTTCCTGAGTAGGTAAACCTAATGCTTCATCAAAACCATTTGTGTGTAAACTTTGCGTTCCACCCATTACAGCGGCAATGGTTTGAACTGTTACACGACTAATATTATTATGTGGTTGTTGTGCCGTTAAAGTTGCACCACCAGTTTGTGTATGAAACCTAAGCATCAATGCTTTCTCGTCTGTAGCACCTAATTCCTTCATGATATTTGCCCACATACGTCTTGCAGCTCTAAACTTTGCAACTTCTTCAAATAGATTATTATGTGCATTAAAGAAGAAGGAGAGACGTTTACCAAATTGATTAATGTCTAATCCCTTTGCTTGAGCAGCTTGTACATACGCTTTTCCATTACTCAAAGTAAATGCTACTTCTTGCACTGCAGTACTGCCAGCTTCTCTAATATGGTATCCTGAAATACTTATACTATTCCATTTTGGCAAATGCGTGCCACACCATTCAAAAATGTCTGTAATGATGCGCATGGATTGTTTAGGAGGGTAGATATAGGTACCTCTTGCAGCATATTCTTTTAAAATATCATTTTGTATAGTACCTGATAATAATTTTAAATCTATTGCTCTTTTTTTAGCCAATGCAACATATAAGGCAAGTAAAATAAATCCAGTAGAATTGATGGTCATGGAAGTACTAATCTTATCTAATGGAATATCCTTAAATAAAATTTCCATGTCCAGTAAAGAGCAAATAGATACACCCACTTTACCAACTTCGCCGTCTGCTAACTCATGGTCTGCATCATAACCAATTTGAGTAGGTAGGTCAAATGCTACGCTTAAGCCCATTACACCTTGACCTAATAAAAAATGATATCGTTTATTACTTTCTTCAGCCGTGGAAAAACCTGCGTATTGACGCATTGTCCATAGTTTACCACGATACATATCATGTTGAACTCCTCTGGTATAAGGAAATGTACCAGGTTCCAGTGTACTGTCAAAATTTTCAGGAATATCTGCACTAGTATATACCTTCTTAATTGTTATGCCACTGTCTGTCTTTTTCTGTGCCTCTTGCATCATTAAATTTACGAGTTTTTTGGCGCTATTTACACTAAGAATTTTTCTATTTTCGAAATTTATGAGCCTTACTTATTCGTTCATTAGCTGTAATTTTGTACTATAAATGTTTATCTATGTCAGAAACAATAAGTTTAGCTAATCCTGTAGTATTTACAGCAGGCGCAATTGAAGAAATTCATCGTTTAATGGCTGCTCCAGATTTTGACCAACAGCAAAGATTGAGAGTGGGAGTTAAAGGAGGAGGATGCAGTGGAATGACCTATGTATTAGGTTTTGATGTACCTACAGCAGAAGACCAATTGTTCGCAATCGAGGGCATTCCTTGTTGTATGGAGAAAGCCCATCAGATTTATTTATACGGAATGAGTATTGACTGGCAAGGGGGCTTAAATAGCCGTGGATTTACTTTCACCAATCCGAATGCCTCAAGTACTTGCGGTTGTGGTACTTCTTTTGCAGTTTAATTTTACCGCATTCTAAATATTTAATGCCTCGATTTTTCGGGGCATTTTTCATTTCATCCTTGATCATTCAAATTTGAATTTACTATTAGTATCAATAAATATAGCCTCTCACTCTCAGCTTCGAATGAAGCTAAAAACTCGCAAATGCATCTAAAATTGCGAACTCGCACCGCTCAGACTTGCGCAATTTTTTAACGATGCATTTACTCATTTTTTTAACGCTATTCTCAGATGTTCGTGAGTAGACTATATTTATTGATACTTAATTTAGTAATTATAAGGAGGTAGCATATGATTCCACTCCTGAACTTAGAGCCATAGCGTAAAGAAAAGGGATTTTTGAACCGTAAAAACTCAGCATGTTTGAGCACGAAGTGCGAGTTCTGAGTTTTAGGTGAAAAAATTGCTTTTTAGCGTAATGGCGAGCAGAGAAGGATGGAATACGTATGCAAACTCCTAATAAGGAGAGGCTATATATATTGATACACTCAGTAAATTGGGTAGAATAGGATTAAACTAAAAATGCCCCACTTTGCAGTGAGGCATTTTTTATATCAAACGATTAACGTTTATTATTTCTTCTTTTCATCACGGCCTAATGGCTTGCTTTTTGCGAAGTCAACCAATACTGGTGCTGCTACAAAAATAGAAGAGTAAGTACCTGTGATAACACCAATTAACATTGCGAATGCGAAACCTCTTGTTACTTCTCCACCAAAGATGAATAAGATTAAGATAGTTAAGAATACCGTCAATGAAGTCATGATGGTTCTGCTTAAAGTTTGGTTAATTGCTTTATTAATAATTGTCGCATTATCTGTTCCTTTCATTAATTGACTGTCCTCACGGATACGGTCATAAACAATTACTGTATCATTCATAGAGAATCCAATTACTGTCAATATCGCAGCAATAAAATGCTGGTCAATTTCTAATGGGAATGGAACCACTTTTCTTAAGAAACTAAATACAATCAATGTTACTAATACGTCGTGTAACAATGAGAAGATAGTACCTAATGAGTATCTCCAATCACGGAAACGTATGAAGATGTATAAACAAATAGCGATCAAAGCAAAAATAGTTGCTTTAGTTGCTCCTGCTTTTAAGTCATCAGAAATTGTTGGCAATACGGTTTGAGAACTTTGCTTGTATTGAGTATCGAACTCTTTATAAGTAGTTCCTGTTGGTAAATGCTTACTTAATCCTTTGAATAATAAACCTTCCACTTCTTGATCAATATTATTTCCTTGCTCCTTAATTTTATAAGAAGTAGTTATGTTAATTTGATTTTTAGTATCTACAGTTTTAATAATTGGAGCTTCGCCAAATACTGATTTAAGTTCGTCTCTAACTTCGTCAATGCTTACTGCATTTTGGAATTTAACAGTATAGCTTCTTCCACCAGCAAATTCTACACCTTCATCAAATCCGTTGAAGAAACTTGCAACACCCATTACCAACACTACTGCTGACAATATGTATGCGTACTTTCTGAACTCAATAAATTTAAAAGAAGCGTGCTTGAATACGTTTCTTGAAACTGCAGTGAAATATTCAAAGTGTCTATTCTTACTTGTATAGATATCTGTGATTAAACGAGATACTAAGATTCCACAGAATAATGATAATAAAATACCAATAATTTGTGTTGTAGCAAATCCTAATACAGGACCTAAACCAAAGTATGCTAAGATACAAGCAGTTAAAAGGGTAGTAACGTGTGCATCCAAGACTGGAGACATAGAACGCTTGTATCCGTCTGTAACTGCTAATTGATAGCTCTTACCTTTTGTTAATTCTTCCTTGATTCTTTCAAATATAATTACGTTAGTATCTACCGCCATACCAATGGTTAATACTAAACCGGCAATACCAGGTGCTGTTAAAGTAAATCCTAATGCACTTAATATACCAATGGTAAATAATAAGTTTAAGATTAAAGCAATGTTTGCAACCCATCCACCAGTGTTAAAGTATAATAACATTAAAGCGAAGATCACTAAGAATGAAATTCCGAACGCCATCATACCACCGTTTACAGAAGCTTTACCTAATGTTGGACCAACTTGTTGCTCTTGTACAATTTTTGCTGGAGCTGGTAATTTACCACTCTCTAAAATTTCAGCTAAGTCTTGTGCAGTTTTCAAGCTATAGTTACCAGAGATAGAAGAATTACCTGTTGTAATTGCATCATTCACATTTGGTGCAGAATAAACTGTGTTATCTAATACAATTGCCAAAGGCTTGCCAACATTTTTAGATGTCATTTTAGCCCAGATAGTTGTACCAATTTTATCCATATTCATTTTGATAGCTACTTTACCGCGCTCGTCAAAATCTTGTGCAGCATTAGCAACGTGATCACCTTCTAATTCAGCTTGACCGTTGTCTAAAGTTTTGATTGCATATACAGGAAGAACATCTTTTGTTTTTGCATCAGCTTCTTCTTCCACCTTACCATACATAAATACTAAATTCGATGGGAACTTAGATTTTACTTCTGGCATAGCTAAATAAGCATTCAATTTAGCAGTATCTTTTTTCAAGATATAGCCAATCTCACCTGGGTAAACATATTGTCCAGACTTACCTTGATAAGGTTGTGTGAATTGAACTGTTTTTAATAAAGGATTTTTATTAGCACTTGCTTTACTTGTATCTAATTTAGCAGTTGCATTCGTATCAACGATGCCATTTAAACTAGCTTCAATTGCTTTATCTGCAGCGATGATACCATTTTGAAAATCTTTATTTTCAAATGTATATACTTCGAAGAATTGCAAATTCGCAGTTGATTGTAAATAAGAACGTACTCTTTCTTTATCAGTTACACCAGCTAATTCAATTGTGATAATTCCTTTAGCAGGATCTGGATTGATATTAGGAGAAGCTAATCCGAAACCGTCAATACGTGTTCTTAAAATCTTATAAGTATTATTGAAGGCGATTGTTGATTGTTCTTTTAAATAAGAAGCAACCACATCGTCAGACGCATCAAACTTTAATTTACCGTTACTTCTAGCTGCAAATAAAGGAGCTAATTTTCCGGTTGGGTTGATACGAGTAAATTCTTCTCTAAACAAAGTGATTAGGTCAGCACGACTGTTTGCTTTTTTTGCAACTGCATTTGTTAACGCAGTATTAAAAGAAGGGTCTTTAGTGAAATTAGCTAATGACTTAATTAAGCCATCAAGGCCTACTTCCATCGTTACACTCATACCACCTTGTAAATCAAGACCTAACATAAGTTCTTTCTCTTTAGCTGAACCATAAGTGGTTAAGCCAAAAGCCAACTTAGTGTCTTTTGTACTGTCTAATAAATGTTTGTAGTATGCTTTTTGAGCATCACTAACACTGTCCTTGTATAACAATTGTTCTTCTTTGTCACTTGGATACATTTGTTCAGCTGTAGGTAATTTTTTTACCCAAGCAGTTGCTTTGGCTTCCATTGCATTTTCGTGGCTTTTTACGAACCAAGTAAACGACAATTGGTAAAGACAAATTAAAATAAGCGCAAATGTAAAAAAGCGCACTAATCCTTTGAGTTGCATAATAGTATGGTTAACTTTTTTAAGTCGGCAAATATAATGGAAAGAGGTTAAAAAACGCCCCTTTACCGATTATTTTCCTAGTTCAAAACGATATCAAAAAATAGGGGAGAATTTGCTGGTATTGAGCCATTTGCTTGTGATCCATAAGCAAGTGAAGAAGGGATCAAAATTTTCATGTGACCGCCTTTACCAATTTTAGGAACTACTATTTGCCAGCCAGTCACTAGTTGACTTAAAGATGCTGTAAATGTTCCAGCATCAAACTGTGTTCCAGTTAGTAATTTTCCTGTGTAAGTTATTGATAATGATTCACATAGGTTGACTTTTGTTGATGCCCCAGGACTCACAATTTGATATAATACACCACTTGAGTCAATAGTATAATTAATACTGTTGGCTGTACAATAAGCTACCATTGCTGTTCTTTGAGCTGAATTTACGTCCTTTGTATAGTTTGCTGTTAATTTACAAGCTTCTGTTTTACTACAAGAGCTAATTGAAAATATGCCAATAATTAGCATAATACATGCGAAAATGGATAAAAATAGAGCGTTTTTGGTCTTTTTTGGGGTAAAATTGATCATTTTTTGTTTTTTATATGTTTTAGTTCATTAAATCTTTGTTCATTCAATTCACAGGTGAATTGCTGGTATAGCCAAGCGAACCCAATAGAGATAACTAGGATTGCAATAATTACCCATATTATATTACCTCTAGTATTGGCAACCATATTAGCTCTTTCATACCAACTCATGTCGGAAAGTATCAAAACAAGCACCCCTAAACTTAATCCCGCACTTAATCCTCTTAAAAAGGGTTTGCGTTTATAATGAGGTAAGGTTCGTTGTTTCTCCCAATCTTGATAAAATTTTTCTTCTTCTACACTAATCATAAAGCAAATTTATGGAATGACATCTATATTAGCAGCTCATTGCTTACTTTTAATTCCTAAACCAAAATTGCTGTTATGAAACCAATCATTCAAAAATGGGGAATCACATTTTATATATTATTACTTACTATACATCTATATGCTCAAGTTTTAGGGAATACATTTTTAACATTACAGTTTATCACAAAAGTTTTATTACTTCCGTCTCTAATATTATTTATGTTGCTTCAAGATGATTGGAATGCAACACCCAAAGCAAAATGGTTTATAATAATTGCTTTATTTGGATCTTTTATGGGCGATGTTTTATTAACAAGCGAAAAATATTTTATTGCAGGTATGTTGGCATTCATGACTACGCATGTTTTTAATATTTTATACTTTAATAAAGTAAATGGGATAGGGCAGGCCAAGTCGAAAAAATTCATAGGTGTATTTATTTTATTGGCTTTTTTCTGTGTATTTATTTTTATGGAATTGAAGGGTGCCATGGGCGTATTGATCTATCCAATACTTGTTTACATGATTCTAATTTGCTGTTCTGCATTGATGGCAATACAAGCTGGTGGTAATACTAAAGCTGCTATTATTTCAAAATTATTTTGGTTCCCAGGTATGTTATTTTTTATAACATCGGACACTGTATTAGCTTTCAATAAATTTAATTGGGCTTTACATACACCCATTAAAAATATTGGATTAGTTACTATGTTAACTTATGGGATTGCGCAATTATTATTAGTTAAAGGATTTCAATTATATTTAAAAGTAGCGTCTCCAAGGGAAAAGAATTAGTTTAAATTAATTCAAAATAACTGAAAAAATAAATCTGGTATATAAATTAATATCATAAAAAAAGGCTCCTCAATTGAGGAGCCTTTTTTTATGAGTACACGAGTGAATCGCAACTTAATCTTAGTAACCCATGCCACCCATATCAGGAGCGCCACCTTGTGGAGCAGCTGCTGGAGCTGGTTTGTCTGCAATTACACATTCTGTTGTTAACAACATAGAAGCAATTGAAGCTGCATTCTCTAAAGCAACTCTTGTTACTTTAGTTGGATCTATGACACCTGCTTTGAATAAGTTTTCGAAAACTTCTGTTCTTGCATTGAAACCAAAATCGTCTTTACCTTCTTTGATTCTTTGTACAACAATAGATCCTTCGATTCCGCTATTTTTTACAATTTGACGTAATGGCTCTTCAATTGCACGACGTACAATTTGGATACCAGTTGTTTCGTCGTCGTTTGCACCTTTTAATTTTTCTAAACTTGCAACTGCACGAATATAAGCAACGCCACCACCTGGAACGATACCTTCTTCCACTGCAGCACGAGTAGCGTGTAAAGCATCGTCAACACGGTCTTTCTTCTCTTTCATTTCAGTTTCTGTTGCTGCACCTACATACAATACTGCAACACCACCGCTTAATTTAGCTAAACGCTCTTGTAATTTTTCTTTATCGTACTCAGAAGTTGTGTTTTCAATTTGAGCCTTGATTTGATTCACACGACTAACTATGTCAGCTTTTTTACCTTTACCACCAACGATAACGGTATTGTCTTTATCTATTGTAATAGAAGTTGCTTGACCTAAATAAGTTAAGTCTGCATTTTCTAATTTGAAACCTTGCTCTTCGCTAATTACTGTACCTGCAGTTAAGATAGCAATGTCCGTTAACATTTCTTTTCTTCTGTCACCAAACCCTGGAGCTTTAACAGCTGCAACCTTAATGGTACCACGTAATTTGTTTACCACCAATGTAGCCATTGCTTCGCCTTCTAAGTCCTCCGCGATGATCACTAATGGACGGCTAGTTTGTGCTACTTTCTCTAAAATATGTAAGATGTCTTTCATTGCTGAAATCTTCTTGTCATAAATTAAGATGTATGGATTCTGCATTTCAGCTTCCATTTTTTCGCTATTAGTAACGAAATAAGGAGAAGTATAACCACGATCAAATTGCATACCTTCTACAACATCAACTGTTGTATCAGTACCTTTTGCTTCTTCCACTGTGATAACACCTTCTTTACCAACTTTAGCCATTGCCATTGCAATTAACTTACCAATTTCGTTATCATTATTTGCAGAAATAGAAGCTACTTGCTCAATCTTTTTTGTGTCGTTTCCAACAGTTTGAGATTGTGCCTTTAAACTAGCAACTACTTTTTCTACTGCTTTGTCAATACCACGTTTCAAATCCATAGGATTTGCACCAGCAGTAACGTTTCTTAAACCTTCACCAATAATAGCTTGTGCTAAAACTGTTGCAGTGGTTGTACCATCTCCAGCTAAGTCAGCAGTTTTTGAAGCTACTTCCTTTACCATTTGAGCACCAATATTTTCAATAGGATCTTCTAAATCAATTTCTTTTGCAACTGATACACCATCTTTAGTTACAGAAGGTGATCCAAATTTTTTCTCGATTACTACGTTACGACCCTTTGGCCCTAAGGTAACTTTCACAGCGTTGGCTAATGTGTCAACACCTTTTTTCATTTTATTTCTCGCTTCTAAGTCGAAGAAAATCATTTTAGACATATGGAGTTATTTTTTAAATTCTTAAATATGGTTTTAATAGAACTGTAATTAAACAATTGCTAAAATATCACTTTCACGCATGATCAATAAGTCTTGACCTTCTACTTGGATTTCTGTACCAGCATATTTGCCGTATAATACAGTGTCACCAACTTTAACAGTAACTGGTTCGTCCTTTTTACCAATACCAGCTGCAACAACAGTTCCACGTTGTGGTTTCTCTTTTGCGGTATCTGGGATGATGATTCCACCAGCTGTTTTTTCTTCAGCAGCGGCAGGCATAACAATGACTCTGTCATGCAGAGGTGTAATGTTTAGTTTTTTAGCCGTACTCTTAGCCATACTTTATCGTTTTTTATGATTAATAATCTTATTACTACATTATAAGCTATAACCATGCCAACTGACTTAAACACAATTGAATAGGTCAAAATTTCAGTTTATGGCTCATTTTGCAGTCAAGGAGACAAATCTATGCTTAAATTTTATGTTGTTTGTTGGATTTCGGTAAATAATGTCAGTTTTTACCAATTATTTAGATAGATTTGCAGCCCATTTAGCTCTTATAAATATGATGAACCGAAGAAATATCAGAATTAAAGTAATGCAGGTTTTGTACATGGTAGAAACACAAAATCAAGGTACGCCTAACGGATTACTACATAAGGAATTTGACAAAACTCGTAATTTGTTCGTTTTCCTGGTTCATTTACTCCATAAAGTAGCCTTATTTGCAGAAGTAGAAGCACAGCAAAGGGCATCTAAGAATTTACCCAACTCAGCAGATTTATCAGTTAATACCAAATTAGCTGGCAATTTAGTTGTTTGGGAAACCATGGAATCTGAAAGCTTTAAAAAAGCATTAGAAGTAGTAAAGCCATCTCAGTGGATTGATGCAGATGTTGTAAAGACCATTTTTCGCCAATTATCTGAGTCATCTGAATATCAAATCTATATTGGCGAACAAAATAGAGACAAAAGCAAGGAAAAGGAAATTCTTAAATTCATTTTCGGGTCTATCATTTTGACGAATGACAATTTAGTAGATTATATCGACGAACGTTTTACCAATTGGGAAGACGAAGGTGATGTTATGATAGGGTTTGTATTAAATTATATTCAAAAGCCAGGTTCTATTAATTTCATGGATTTAGTAGGTGACGAGAAAATGAAATTTGCAGTTGATTTATTAAATACTGCAATAGATAAAAAGCCAATTACGGAAGGAATCATTGTTCCAAAATTAAAGAATTGGGATCCAGAACGAATTGCGTTGATAGATATGATATTATTACGTTTGGGCGTTTGTGAATTAATGTATTTTGATACGATTCCAACCAAAGTTTCTATTAATGAATATATTGATTTAGCAAAAGAGTATAGTACAGAACAAAGTGGTCATTTTGTGAATGGAATTTTAGATAGTATCCATAAAGAAATGGTTGCTTCTGGCAAAATTCAGAAAATAAGTCACAAAGGAAAATAGTAGTTTTAGCATTATATTTGCTTTACAAATTTTAAACAAACAAAAAAGAATACAATGACACAAATCTTATTACAAGCACCTCAAGGTGGTGGTAGTTTTCAGTTAATTATGTTGGGTGGTATTATCGTGGTGTTTTGGTTTTTCATGATTCGCCCACAAGCTAAAAAAGCAAAAGAACAAAAGAAATTTATCGATAACATGCAGAAGGGCGACAAAGTAGTTACCATTGCAGGTATACATGGTACTATTAATAAAGTAAACGAAGACAATACAATTCAGTTAGAAGTAAGTCCTGGAACTTACTTGAAAATTGAAAGATCATCTATTAGTTTAGAATGGTCTCAAGCTATCAACAAATAATACATTTGTTTAATTCAGTATTGAATCCGAAATTAGAATCCTATTAAGGTTACTAGTTTCGGATTTTTTATTATTTAGCGTATTTATTTATGTCACGAATTATTGGTTTAACAGGTGGAATAGGGTCGGGAAAGTCGACCATCGCTAAAGTGTTTGCTACTATGGGTATACCTGTGTTTGATGCAGATGCTACTGCGAAACACATTATGAATGACAATTCTGAGATTAAAGGGAAGTTGATAGAAAATTTTGGAACTGCCGTTTACGTTAATGATATACTGAATCGAGAATATTTAGCTAATATAGTGTTTTCAGATAATTTTAAATTAGAACTCTTAAATTCAATTGTACATCCTGCTACAATTCAAGCAGCAAAGGATTGGGCTTCAAAACAAAATACTCCTTATGTTATAAAGGAAGCGGCTTTATTTTTTGAATCTGCTTCATCTCAAGGAGTTGAAAAGATTATTGGTGTAAGTGCTCCTTTGAGTTTACGTATACATAGGGTCATGAAACGGGACAATTGTACCAAGGAGGAAGTAGCTAAAAGAATGTCTCACCAAATAAGTGAAACATTGAAAATGAAATTATGTGATTATATTATTGTCAATGACGATCAACAATTAGTAGTTCCACAGGTCATTGCATTGCATGAAAAATTACTTTCTTTAAATAAAATATAGTGAAGTTAAATGTGGTATAGGATAGTTACTTTATAATCTTATAGCACCAACGTTTTAAGCGTCCTTCGAAATCAAATGGGGTAGTAGCTCTAGTGATATCTTTTATTTGATCACTATTTATATTTTCAGCATCTAATATAAACTGTGTAAAATTGGTACTAAAATACATAATACCACCTGGCCTCATCGCTTTTAACATGTCGTTAATTAATTCAACATGGTCTCTTTGAATATCTAAAATATCTTTCATTCTTTTACTATTGCTAAAAGTAGGAGGATCCATGACCACTAAGTCATATTGATTAGGCAATAATGTTTTTAAGTATTGCTTTACGTCGGCATGAATAAATTGATAAGCAGCCGGATTTTTTAAATTATTTATTGCAAAATTTTCTTCACTCCAAGCCAAATAAGTTTTGGATAAATCTACCGATGTTACAGTTTTAGCGCCTGCTGCTGCAGCATATACAGAAAATGAACTGGTGTAACAAAATAGGTTTAAAAAGTCTTTACCTTTTACTTCTGACTGCACCATTTGTCTTGTAACACGATGATCTAAAAACAATCCAGTATCTAAATAGTCTGTTAAGTTCACTAAAAACTTAAATCCATTTTCTTTAACAGTAATAATTTTCGACGCGATGGCCTCTTCCTCTTTTTCATATTGGCCTTCTCTGTGAGACATTCTTTTTCGAACCCTTAAATACATTTTATCAACGGGCACTCCTGTCATTTCAGAAATGATTCTTTTAGTTTCTACAAACCATAAATCGTGTTCTTCGTCGGTTAAAGAATGTCGTCTATTGTACTCTGCAATATAAATATAGTCTTCGTAAAATTCCACACAAATTGGGAATTCAGGTAAGTCATGATCATAGAGTCTCCAACAAGTAACGTTTAACCGTTTAGCTTGTTTAAGTCGATGCTTATAATTTTTAAGCAAGCGATTTTGGAACATTTCAAATTTTTGATCAGTCATGAATTACATTATAAAAAAAGAAGCGTTATTTGTATAACGCTTCTAAAATTAATTTATTTTGAACGAATCGATTGAATTCGTTTTATTTTAATTTAGCCAATGCCTCTCTAATTCTATCCCAAGCTTTCTCAATATTTGGCATGCTATTCGCAAAAGAGAAACGTACACAATGCGGCTCACCAAATGCGTCACCCATTACAGAAGATACATGCGCTGTATTCAACAAGTACATACTAAAGTCTGCTGCATTTGCAATTGTTTGGGTACCGTCTGATTTACCATAATATGAACTTACGTCTGGGAATACATAGAATGCACCTTGAGGAGCGAAACATTTAAAGCCAGGCATTGCATTTACTAATTCCAATGTTTTAGTACGACGACGTGTGAATTCCGCTGTCATTTCCATAGAAGGTTTCAAATCTCCTACTAAAGCAGCAACTGCCGCTTTTTGAGTTATAGAACAAGTACCTGATGTAAATTGACCTTGTAATTTTTCCATTGCTTTTGCTAACTCTACATTTGAAGCAGTATACCCCAAACGCCATCCAGTCATTGCAAAACCTTTACTTAATCCATTGATTACAATTACTTGATCTTTGATATCGTCAAATTGCGCAATACTCTCGTGTTTACCTTCAAAATTGATATACTCATAAATCTCATCCGATAAAATTGTGATTTGAGGATACTTCTTAAATAAATTTGCCAAAGCTTCTAATTCTGCTTTGTTATAAACTGCGCCACTTGGATTACAAGGCGAAGAGAACATAAATACTTTTGTACGTGCAGTAATAGCGGCTTCTACCTGTGCTGGACTTACTTTAAATCCATCTTCAACAGTACTTCTAATTTCAACAACTTTACCTCTTGCAATTTTTACTAATTCAGAATAGGTAACCCAATATGGAGTTGGTATAATTACTTCATCGCCATCATCAACTAATGCTAATAAGGCATTTGCTAAACTTTGTTTAGCGCCTGTGGAAGTAACAATGTTTTCTGGTTTATAATCAAGATTATTATCGCGCTTTAATTTGGTACAAACCGCTTCTCTTAAATCTGCAAAACCTGCAACAGGGGTATAGTGACTCCAGTTATCATTGATGGCTTTGATTGCGGCGTCTTTAATATGTTGAGGTGTATCAAAGTCGGGTTCGCCTAAACTTAAGTCAATTACGTCTACGCCGCTTGCTCTTAACTCACGACCTAATTTTGCCATTTTCAATGTTTCAGGCTCACTAAAACGATTTAATAAAGAAGATAGTATCATTTGATATTTAATTTGGTAGCACAAATTTCGCAAATTATTCTCAATTGAGGGTAAGTTTTAGTCATTGTTATCTCACTTTTTTCCCACTTTTTAAAATACTAACATACATTTGTCTTACAATATGGAAAAATTTATATCTGTTTTTGATATGTTTAAGATTGCAGTAGGCCCTTCTAGTTCTCATACACTAGGGCCTTGGGTTGCTGCTAGACGATGTTTGGATAAAATACAACAATCTATTGGTCTTGAAAATGTGCTGAGTGTTAAAGTATTATTATATGGCTCTTTAGCAAAAACCGGGAAAGGTCATGGTACAGATATGGCAGTAATGATGGGATTAATGGGAGAGGACCCCATTACCACCGATACGCAATTAATTATGTCAAAAATTAATGCAATTAAAATGAACCATTCATTGTTATTGAATGGGGTGCATGCATTGTTATTTATTTACGAAGATCATATTCAATTTCTAAAGGACCAATCATTACCTCATCATCCTAATGCATTAAGTTTTATTGTACAAACAGAATTAGAGGCATTTACATTTACTTACTATTCCATTGGTGGAGGGTTTATTGAATCAGAAATGGATATTGCAACTAAATTGAATCAAAAAAATGCAGTATCAGAGGAAAAAGAAATGCCATTTAATTTTATTACAACTAATGACTTGCTGCATTGGTGCATGAAAACAGGTATGTCAATTAGTGATATTATTAGAGAAAATGAAAAAACGATTTTAGAAGAAACCTTATTAAATAAAGAGTTAGATCATATTTGGCAAACCATGTTAGATTGTATTTATAAAGGATGTCATACAGAAGGCACTTTGCCAGGAGGATTACAAGTTAGAAGACGTGCTTTTGAATTGAATAAAAAGTTACTTAAAGACCAACACTATACCGATCAAAAATCATGGTTGGATTTAATCCAAAAAGGGGGAACTGATTTTAAATACATTTTAGATTGGGTGAGTTGTTTTGCATTAGCTGTTAACGAAGAAAATGCATCATTTGGAAGAGTAGTAACCGCTCCAACGAATGGAGCAGCAGGTGTGATACCTTCGGTTTTATTGTATACCATATTATTTTGCAATAAAAACACCCCTTCTGCTATTCGTAATTTTTTATGCACTGCTAGTGCAATTGGAATTTTATTCAAGAATGGTGCAACCATTTCCGCTGCTATGGGTGGATGTCAAGCCGAGATAGGTGTGTCGTCTGCAATGGCTGCAGCTGCATTAACAGAAGCACTGGGTGATAATCAAAAGCAAAGCTTAATGGCTGCCGAAATTGCCATGGAACATCATTTAGGTTTGACTTGTGATCCTGTTGGCGGACTTGTTCAAATTCCTTGTATTGAAAGAAATACAATGGGTGCTATAAAAGCGATTACTGCGGCACAATTAGCATTACAAAGTAAGCCCGACTTTGCACTAGTAAGTTTAGACAAAGTAATACATACTATGTGGAATACCGCACAAGACATGAATGTTAAATATAAAGAAACTGCTGATGGTGGATTGGCAATTCAAATACCAATTGCATTAGCGGAGTGTTAACTTTATTAAATTTCGTTTTCAGCAAATTCATAATTGCTGTAATCCTGAATCACATTATAAAGTGTACCTCTTTCAATGGGTTGACGCTTAGCTTGCTTAATTAATGCAACTAGTTGTGGTGTTGTCATAGCAGGTGATTGTTCCTCACTACCAGCCATTGAATATATTTTTGTGGTATCGTCGATGGTACCATCAATATCATTTACACCATAGCTTAACGTTAATTGAGCTGATTGCCTTCCCAGCATTGGCCAATAAGCTTTAACATGAGGGAAATTATCTAAGTATAATCTTGAGATTGCATACATTTTCAAATCCTCTGCTAGTGTAGATTCGGGAACATGACTCATGTCGTTTCCTTCGTTTCTAAATTTTAATGGTATGAATGTATTAAATCCTTTTGTTTCGTCTTGTAATTGTCTAAGTCTTTCCATATGATCAATACGGTGTTCATATTTCTCGATATGTCCGTATAATAAGGTTGCATTACTATGCATTCCTAAATTATGTGCTACTTTATGAATGTGTAACCATTGGTCTGCAGTAGCTTTGTCTGCACAAATTACAGTTCTAATTTCCGGATGAAATATTTCGGCACCTCCGCCTGGTAATGAATCTAAACCTGCTTCATGTGCTAAACGCATGCCTTCTTCAGCAGTCACATTTGCTTTGCGGAACATGTATTCCAATTCCACTGGGGTAAATGCTTTTATGTGTAATTCAGGACGATGTGCCTTTATCGCTTTCATTAATTCCAAGAAAAATGCGAGTGTTAATTTAGGATGCACACCTCCAACTATATGAACTTCTGTTACGGGCTTGCCATCGTACGACTTTACAATGTCTAACATCTGGTCAATGGTTAATTCCCAACCTTCTTCCTTATGAGCATATAATTTTGAATAAGAACAAAACTTACAAGAAAATACACAAACATTGGTAGGCTCAATATGAAAGTTTTTATTGAAATAAGTTTTGTCTCCGTGTAATGACTCTCTTTTCCAATTGGCTAATGCACCAACATAGGGTAGTGATGCTTTCTCAAATAAATAAACGCCTTCGTCAAAAGAAAGGCGTTCATTATTAATTACTTTATTTCCTATTTTTTGTAGTTGATTGTCCTTTGCAGCTCCAATAATCACTTCAATATTTTTCGTATTCATATTGTATCCTTTATGGGGTACAAAGTTACGAATTATACTAAGAATTGGATGCTAAATTATCCTACTAAAATACCTGCAATACTTGCTGACAAATAAGAGGCTAAAGTTCCACAAAGCAAGGCTTTTAGCCCTAATTCAGCCAAGTCCTTACGGCGGCTTGGAACTAATTCTCCAATACCACCAATAAGCATTCCCACACTACTAAAATTAGCAAAACCACAAATGGCAATACTTACAATGAATAATCCCTTTTCAGTGATAATTGGAACTGTTTTGCTAGTCAAACTTTTAAATGCTACAAATTCATTGATGGTTAATTTTTGACCTAAAAGAGTAGCTGCATTTTGAATATCTACATTTGGTATTCCCATTGACCAAGCCATTGGGTAAAATAATTTTCCAAACAGATAGTTTAAACTCAAATTCAAATCGGCACTAAATAAATGTCCAATTTTAAGTAAACTCCAATCAATTAAGGCAATTAATGCAATAAAACCAATCAACATTGCTATTACGTTCATCGCGATTTTAAATCCTTCACCCGCACCATGTGTAATTGCATCTATAGTGTTACTATATTGACTTTTTACTTCTAAAGTAACTTTACCCATTGTTTGTGAAACTTCTGTTTCTGGGAATACTATTTTAGCTATAACTAATGCGCCAGGCGCTGCCATTAAACTTGCTGTAATTAACTTTGGTGCTAAATCCATACCTGCTTGTGCACCCATATTAGCGTATACAATTAAGATACCGCCAGCAATACAAGCTAAGCTTCCACTCATACTTGCTAATATTTCACTTTTAGTCATTGTAGGTAAATAAGGACGTATCATAACTTGTGCTTCTACTTGTCCAACAAAGGCACTTGCAACATTACTTAAAGCTTCAGCACCACTAACTCGCATTATAAAATTCATTGACTTTGCAATGACTGCAACAATTCTTTGCATAATACCAAAATGGTAAAACAAAGCAACTAATACACAAACCAAAATGATAGTAGCTGTTACATTAAAGGCAAATACAAAACCGCCATTTGTAAAATCGGTTACACCCGCTGGGGTAGTAGCGGCCACACCGCCATATACAAAGGAAGCTCCTTGACGTGCAAATTGTTCAATCTTCCCCATTCCTCTCCCTAATAATTGGAAGAAACTTGTTACCGCAGGGATCTTCAATATTAAAATACCAATAGTCAATTGAAGTGCAAGACCACTCATTACCAAACGATAATTGATTCTCTTTTTATTATTAGAGAATATGTACGCAATCATTAAAATAAGAATAATACCTACGATACCTTGAAATCTTGCCATGGGATATAATTAAGGAAGAAAGATAATAAACTTTGCCTTAAATGATTACTTTTTAGACATAAAAAATCCCGCATCTAGCGGGATTTCAATCAATTATAGCAGTATTTACTATTTCCTTAATAGGTCTTATAAATGAGATTGAATTTTCTTATCTAAAACAGCTTTAGGAACTGCACCAATTTGCTTATCAACTACCTGTCCGCCTTTTACAAAAAGGATAGCAGGGATTGAAGTAATACCAAAGTTCATGCTCAAATTAGGATTAACATCTACATTCACTTTTCCAATATTTACTTTTCCTTCGTACTGAACCGCTAATTCTTCAATAACTGGCCCGATAGCTCTACAAGGACCACACCACTCAGCCCAAAAATCAATCACTGTCAACTTATCGCTTTCCATAACAACAGTTTGGAAGTTTGCGTCTGTAAATTCTAATGCCATAATGTTATATTTAATAATTGTTTTCTTATAATTCTAATAGATCAAAAATAACTCCATTCTTTAATAACTGCCCATTTGACTTTTCCACCTATATTTAAATTCAATGGGGACAAATTATCTGTCAGTCAGTCAGCAATCTAAACCAAGTTGACTTGAACCTGTAATTCTGGAAATTCGTCTAAGAAATTTACTAAATCGTCATTCATTAACAATCCTCTATCAAAAGTCAATAAACTAGCAACTAGTTGTTCCTTTGGCTCAATAAAGTTGATTTTTAATTGTGTCTTTCCAGGGAAGTCTTTTAAATTTTTCTCAAAAAAGTCAATCATTTCGGGTTTCAAATTGGCTGGATGTAAACTAATCTCAATAGACCTTGTTTGACTTTGTTTAACAATCTCTAATAAGGACATTTGTTGAATTTTGAATTCAAACAAATTCGCTTGATTAAATCTGTTTCTAAAAGCACCGGTCATGTAAATTTTTTGTCCAACTTCCAAATAGTTTTGAAACTTAACATAGTCCTCACTCCATAAAATAAAATCTGTTTTTCCAGTAAAATCTTCTATTACAAAGGATCCAAAGTTCTTCCCTGTTTTTGTAATTCTATGTTGAACTTCAGTCACTAAACCTGCTAGCTTAAATGGTTTTCCTAATTGATTTTGTTGAAATGCAAGCATGTCTTTTATCTCATTGAAGTCATTAATAGGAGTAAACAAATAATGCTTCATTTCAAATCCAAAATGGTCTAATGGATGACCACTCATAAACATACCAGTAATATCTTTTTCGTGATCTAATTTTTCTGTTAATGTCCATTCCTCACAAACTGTCAATTTTGGAATTGGAACTTGCATAGCTGAAGGTAAGTCTCCAAATAGGGTATTGGTAGTACCTGTGCTCATGGATTGCATCGCTTGTGCATAAGAAATCAATTTTTCTAGACCGTTGGTTCTTTCTCCATCACCAACATTGAAATATTGTGCACGATGATATTCAGGAAAACAATCAAATGTTCCAGAATATGCTAAACTCTCCAATGATTTTTTATTTACTGCTCTTGACAACACACGTTTGATAAAATCTATCATGGTTTCAAAATGGCCTGCTTTATCTCTTTCAATTATAATTGCTTCAATAGCAGATTCACCAACGCCCTTTAATCCTCCTAATCCAAAACGAATTTGTCCAAGTTTATTAACTGAAAAACCTTTTAAAGATTCATTAATATCTGGACCCAATACTTTTAATCCCATTCGTTTACACTCCTCCATAAAGAAGGTAATTTTATCAATACTACCTGCGTGATTTAAAACAGCAGACATATATTCTCCAGGATAATGTGCTTTTAAATATGCGGTTTGATAAGCCACATAAGCATAGCAGGTAGAGTGAGATTTATTGAACGCATATTGCGCAAAAGCTTCCCAGTCTGTCCAAATTTTTTCTAGCGCTTTTTCAGGGTGTCCATTTTTTACTGCACCTGCAACAAATTGGGATTTCATTTTATCCAGTACCGACTTTTGTTTCTTACCCATTGCTTTTCTAAGTACATCCGCATCACCTTTGGTAAATCCACCAATTTTCTGACTCAATAACATTACCTGTTCTTGATACACTGTGATACCATAAGTATCAGCCAATATTTCTTCCATGATGGGTAAATCATATTGGATTGTTTCTCTACCGTGCTTACGTTCAATAAAATTTGGGATGTAGGCTATTGGACCAGGTCTATATAATGCGTTCATAGCAATTAAATCGGCAAACTTATCTGGCTTTAATTCACGCAAATATTTTTGCATACCCACACTCTCAAATTGGAATGTTGCATTGGTTTCTCCACGTTGGTATAAATGAAAAGTTGCTTCATCGTCAAGTGGTATAGTATCTAAATCAATAGTAACTCCATGATTTTGTTTTATTAACTGTAAGGCAGTTTTTAAAATAGAGAGGGTCTTTAAACCCAAAAAGTCCATTTTAATTACACCGGCTTCTTCAATAACGCTTCCTTCAATTTGGGTAACCCATAATGTTGAATCCTTTGCAGTCGCAACGGGCATGATTTCTGTCAAATCCTTTGGGGCAATAATAATACCTGCAGCATGAATACCGGTGTTTCTAATAGAGCCTTCTAGACGTTCCGCTTCATGTAATACGGCAGCTCTTAAATCATTGCCTGCATAAATTTCTCTCAGCTTTTTAATATTGTCAATATCCTCAGACTGATATCCTTCTTTTTCAGCAAGTGATTTTTCGCCATCTTTTACAGTAATAGGAGCATGCAAACATCTATTTAATTCTGTGCCAGGTTTGTCTGGAACTAATTTTGCAAGCAAGTTAGATTCAGATAAAGGCAAGTCCATTACGCGTGCTACGTCTTTAATACTGCTTTTTGCAGCCATGGTACCGTAGGTAATAATTTGTGCTACCTGTTCTTTTCCGTATTTCTCTACAACATAGTCAATCACTTTTTGACGGCCTTCATCATCAAAGTCCGTATCAATATCGGGCATGCTCTTACGATCTGGATTTAAGAAACGCTCAAATAGTAATTGATACTTTATAGGATCAATATTGGTGATCCCAATACAATAGGCAACCACACTACCAGCAGCAGATCCACGGCCAGGACCAATGAATACATCCATTTCGCGTCCTGCTTTGATAAAGTCACTAACAATTAAGAAATAACCAGCAAATCCCATGGTTTGAATCGTAAACAACTCAAAGTCAATTCGCTCTTGAATTTCGGCAGTAATTTCAGGATATCTTTTATGGGCGCCTTCCCAAGTAATATGTTTTAAAAACTCCCATTGATTCATGTTTGCATCCTTATGAATCTGAAAACTTTTAGGAATTGGGAAAGCGGGTAGGAGAATATCTTTTTTTAAATTTAAGATCTCTACTTTGTCAACAATCGCATTGGTGTTATCAATAGACTCAGGGATGTCGCTAAACAATTCAATCATCTGTGATTGTGTCTTAAAATAGAATTCATTATTTGGGAATTTGAATCTTCTATTTTTTACTTGAAGCTCATCATTTACAAAGTCGTCAAATCCTGGAGTTGATTGCTTCTCCCCAGTATTTATACATAGTAAAATATCATGCGCATTAGCATCGTCTTCATTAATATAATGACTGTCATTTGTTGCAATAACAGGTACATTATGTTTCTTTGAAAATTTTAATAAAGTAGTATTAATTATTTCTTGCTCAGGAATTTGATGTCTTTGAATTTCAATATAATAATCGTCTCCAAATAAATCAAGCCACCATTTAAATTCTTTTTCGGCTGCTTCTTCTCCATCTCTTAAAATTGATTGTGGCACATGTGCTCCAATGCAACAGGTTGTAGCGATAATTCCCTCATGGTATTTTTCAATTAGTTCTTTATCGATTCTAGGATACTTGCTATACATTCCCTCAATATATCCTAGTGAGGTTAACTTAATTAAATTCTGATAGCCAATTGCATTTTTTGCTAATAAAACCTGGTGGAAACGATGATCTTTATTTTCTTTAGTGAATTGTTTTATATGACGATCCTTCACTACATAAAATTCACAGCCTACAATTGGTTTAACCACAGGCGCTAAAATATCTTTCCCATTTGCATCTTTTCCAACGACTTTCGTTTTCTTCCATGCTTGACTTACAAAATTAAATGCACCAAACATATTTCCATGGTCAGTAATAGCTAATGCGGGCATTTCATCTTTTAAGGCTTTGTCATAAAGCCCACTTATAGAGGCAGCACCATCTAGTAAAGAATATTGAGTATGAACGTGTAAGTGAGAAAATTTGGGCATTTCGGGTATTGGGATATGTTGCAAATATCGTCAAAATCAGTCGTTTTTTTAGGCTTAATTTTCCACAAAAAATGGTTAAATCAGGTTAAATTTTCTATTTTTCGAACTTTGTAACTTATCTTGCCACCCATGCAGTTTAAAGTATATATTAAATTTTTCGTTGTTATGACTTTGTTGACTTCAATGTCAAGTTGTAATGTTTTTAAGTCTATTGCTACTAGCACTAAAAATGTAGGTAATGGTATCCATAAAATGGTTGTTTTAAAACCAGCAACACCTAAAAAAAATACAGATACTTCTAAAAAAGGATTTTTAAGCTTTAATATTCCTAGTTTCAATCCTCAAAAGCCAAAGGTTAAGAAAGTCAAATTAGTTATTCCGGTTGAGCCAATTGTGCTGTCTGATCCAAATGAAATTCAATTCTTAGAGAATATTTCAGTTAAACCAGGGAAGATTTATATTAAAAATACTTCAGACTCAATTGAAGCGGAACCTTCTGTTAATGTATCATCAGATAACTTTGAAAAAATGCCCGATAATTTGTCTGAAGTAGAAAAGGCGAATTGGCTTCAATTAAAATATTCTATTAAAATGGATATTGCGGTAGAAGAAATCAACAATATCCCATTATTAAAGAAAATAGACGAATGGTGGGGTACTCCTTATTGTATGGGAGGAAGTTCAAAAGGTTGTATTGATTGTTCTTTTTTCACATTAGACGTGATGAAGCAAATTTACAATATCAATCTTAAAAGAACTGCTGCTGAACAATACGAACAATGTGTTAAAATTGATTGGTCTGAACTTAAAGAAGGTGATTTGATATTTTTCAAAACGGAGGGCCGCAGAAATATTACACATGTTGGTATTTACTTAACTAACAATAAATTTGCACACGCATCTACTAGCCAAGGAGTTACTATTAGTGATTTAGCTGATTCATACTGGCAAAGAAGATTGTATAGTTTAGGCAGAGTTGCTGCTAATCAATCTGGACAATAGTATCAATATTATGAAGTCCCTGTTTTTTTATTAATCTTTCTTCAATTTTTCTTTAAATACTTTTTCGAATTTTTCTAATTTTGGCCCGATGACATAACGACAATAACCTTGATTGGTATTGTCATTATAATAATTTTGATGATAGCTTTCTGCAGAATAAAATTTCGTGAATGGCACTACTTCTGTAATAATTGGGTTTTCCCAAGCTTTGCTTGCATCTAATTCCTTGATATATTTTTCGGCTAATTCTTTTTGATGCTGGGTATGATAAAACACAACACTTCTATATTGAGGACCAACATCGTTTCCTTGTTGATTAGGAGTAGTAGGATTATGTGTTTTCCAGAAAACAGCTAAAATATCGTCCAAGCTAATTTTGGTAGTATCAAAAACAATCTGACAAACTTCAGCGTGTCCCGTAGTTTTATCACAAACCTGCTCATATGTTGGGTTGTCAACATGCCCACCGCTATAGCCACTTGTTACGGATACTACGCCGTTAAGTCTTTGAAAAAAGGCTTCTGTACACCAAAAGCAGCCAGATCCAAGGGTAATTGTTTCAGTATTTGCCATATTAATTGGAGTTTTTTTAAATGTTTTTGGTTTTTGTGCACATGCCGTTAAACAGACTAAGCTGCATAAAACGAATAAACTATTTCTAAAAGATTTCATGATGCTATTTTGATTCTAAATTAAAACAATAATCTGTCTATAATTGTTCAAATGATGTTAATGTTTATTTAACTAAATTTGTAACTTATTACAAGCCCATGCACGTTTATCCTGAAAATGCACTTACTCAACTTGAATTTGACAAAGTAGCTGCCATTTTATTAAATTATTGCCAAACGCCAATTGGTAAAGAATTAGTTCAGGAAATGCGTATCCATACTCATTTGAAATATATTCAAACGGCTTTGAGTCAAACACAGGAGTATAAGTTTATTAAATCTGCCAATCAATATTTCCCTTCCGATTTTGTATTAGATATAAGAAGGGATTTAAAATTACTAGGTATTCCTGGGGCGCAATTGACAGGGGAGCAGTGGCTTGTTGTAAGAAGATTAACAGACCATATGCATCAGGTTTTTAGATGGTTTGATGCAGAACGACAAGCTGCATTTTCTAATTTACATGAAGTTGTTTCGGCTTCCTATTACGAAAAACAAATTATTGATTCTATAGACATCGTAATTGATGAAAGGGGAACTGTAAAAGACAATGCTTCAGATGACCTTTCTAAAATAAGACATCAGTTATTTAAAAGAAGACAAGATTTAAGAAGAATTTTTGACAAAGTGATTAGTCGCTTAGCAAAAGCTGGATATACAGCAGATATAGACGAGAGTTTCAGTAATGGTAGACGTGTGGTTGCCGTTTTTTCTGAGTATAAAAGACAGGTTAAGGGATTTTTTCATGGAGAGAGTGACAGTCGTAAGACTGCATTTATTGAACCAGAAGAAACCATTGAATTAAATAATGAGATTTATGAATTAGAACAAGATGAATTAAGGGAAGTTCAAAAAATTTTAAGACAATTAACTGCACAGTTAGCACCTTATTCACCATTGCTTTTAACTTATGCTCATATTGTAGGTCATTTTGATTTTATTCGAGCAAAGGCATTATTGGCTATTGATATGAATGGCAACATGCCACAATTACAAAATGTAGCTTGTACTAATTTAATAAATGCATATCATCCTTTATTGTTTATGTATAATAAAGTGTCGGGTAAAAAAACTTTCCCAGTTAATTTGCAATTAGACGACGACACTAGAATCTTAATTATTAGTGGACCTAATGCTGGTGGTAAAACAGTGTCCATGAAAACTTTAGGTTTGAATCAAGTGATGTTACAAAGTGGCTTATTGGTTCCAGTGAGTGAATTGTCTGAAATGGGTATTTATAAGCAACTATTTATTCAGTTGGGAGATACCCAAAATTTAGCTTTTGAATTAAGTACTTATTCAAGTCATTTAATGCATATGAAGCATTTTATTGAAAATGCAAATGGCAAAACATTATTTTTCATTGACGAATTAGGTAGTGGTTCTGATCCTCATTTGGGAGGTGCTTTTGCAGAAGTCATATTGGAAGAATTATCGCATAAACATGCACAAGGTATTGTTACTACCCATTATTTGAATTTGAAAGTTATGGCAAACCACAATAAGGGTATTGTTAATGGAGCAATGCAGTTTGATGAAGTAAAATTAGAGCCACTGTATCAGTTAGTAATTGGTAAGCCGGGAAGTTCCTATACATTCGCCATTGCGGAGAGAATTGGACTTCCAAAGCATCTTATTAATCGTGCACGAAAATTAGTAGACACACATCATTTCGAATTAGATAAATTATTAAATAGGACAGAACAAGATTTACAATTAGTTCAACAAGAACGACGTGATTTACATAAGAAGCAAAAGGAGAATGACGCTTTGCAAGTGGAACTAAAAAAAGTATTAGAAAAAGAAAAGCATTTACAACAAGTCAATTTATTAAAAGAGCAAAACAGAGTTGCAGAAGAAAAGTTTACCTACTTAAAAGAAATGGAACGAAATTTAAAGCAAATTGCCTTAGATTGGAAGAAGTCAGAAAAGAAGGAAGAAGTCATGAAGAATTTGTACAATTTATTATTCAATAAGAATGATAAAATAGTAATTAATAAATTAGCGAAAAAAGTAGATAAGCAATATAAGGAATCAAGTGAGCCCATATTAATTGGATCTATGGTGAAACTTAAGAAGAATTATCAAGTGGGTGAAGTGATTGGATTTAAAGGTAAAAGAGCAATTGTGAAAGTGGGGCAATTGCCAATGAATATTGATATTGAAGACTTATTGGTAGTTCAAAAAATTGATTTAGAAGCTTCAAAAGAAGCAGATAAATTAAGAAAGGTTAATATTTCGGAGATTGGTATTAAATTTAAAACACCTATTGAAAAGGGGAAAAGTCCAAGAAAAAAATAACACTATTAAAATTTTACAATGATACTAGACGATTTAACTCAGGCTTCCAAATATGCATCAGTTCATCCTAGATTTGAAAAAGCATTTGAGTACTTAACAACTACCGATTTTGCTAATTTGAAACCTGGGAAATATGAGATTGATGTCACTAATATTTATGCAATGGTGGTGAATGATGATGCAGTTGCTCTGTTAGATGCTACTTCGGAATTTGAATGCCATAATACTTACATTGATATTCAGTATGTCTTTGGTGGCATTGAAACAATAGGATATAAATCAAGACCTACTTGCATTGAGCCAAGAGGTACTTATGATGCTAAAAAAGATGTATTATTTTTCGAAGATGCACCAGATTTCTTTTTTAAACTTCATCCAGGGCAGTTTGGAATTTATTTTCCAGAAGACGTGCATGCACCCATGATAGGGGAAGGAAAAATTAGAAAAGTGGTCATGAAAATTAAAGCAGTTTAAATTAAAGCACATGTCAGTTAAGCAAGTTGAAATGGTGATGGCACCCAGGGAACCACATTTTGTTGGTGATGGATTTAGAGTACATAATTTTATTCCAGGAGGATATGGTTTAAGTATGCAAAGAATGGATCCATTCATCATGTTGGATTACGGCTCAAAATTTTACTTTCCACCTAGTCCTTATAAACCTAAAGGTGTGGGCGTTCATCCTCATAGAGGTTTTGAGACAGTTACAGTAGCTTATAAAGGGAGTGTAGCCCACCATGATAGTAGTGGTGGAGGTGGTGTAATTGAAGAAGGTGATGTTCAATGGATGACAGCAGCTAGTGGTGTTTTACACAAAGAATTTCATTCGGAAGCATTTAGTAAAACAGGTGGTGATTTTCAAATGGTACAATTATGGGTTAATCTTCCTGCAAAAGATAAAATGAGTACCCCAAAATATCAAGCTATTTCAAATACACAAATACCCAAAATTCAAATTCCAAATAATGGAGGAGTCGTTGAAGTAATTGCTGGGAACTATGATGGTAAAAATGGTGCAGCATCTACATTTACGCCTGTTCATCTATTGAATGCTAAATTAAATGCAGCAGGGGAAGCAAGTTTTGATTTTCCTGCACATTACAATACCGCATTTATTGTTATTGAAGGGAATGTATTAGTGAATGGTACAGAAGAAGCGCCATTAGATCATTTCGTTCTATTCTCAAATATTGGAGAATCCTTTACTATAAAAGCTACAGAAAATAGCGTGGTACTAATTATTAGTGGCGAACCCATTAAAGAACCTATTGCTGCTCATGGCCCATTTGTGATGAATACTAGTCAGGAAATAATGGAAGCTTTTCAAGACTATGAAGACGGGAAATTTGGGATCTTAGAAGACTAAAATTTATTAACTTATGATATCGAATAAAGAGTTTAAAAAGATTTATAAACAGAAGAAATTCAGAATGGGTGTTTTTCAAATAAGAAATACTGTTAATGCAAAAGTTTTTATTGAATCAAGCATGAATCTTGATACAATCTGGAATCGACATAATTTTCAATTAAGAAATAACTTGCATACCAATAAACTGTTGCAAAATGATTGGACAACTTATGGGACTGAAAATTTTGTATTTGAAATTCTTGGGGAGATTCATGAAGAAGAAAATGGTACAATAGATTATCGTAAGGAGATTAAAAAATTAGAAATTCTTTTTTTAGAAGAAATTCAACCATTTGATGATAAAGGGTATCATTTAAAGCAGGGCTGAGTAATATCATAAATATTGCTAAAAATAACGAATAGCTTTAGTACAATTAAATTAGTTACTATGAAAAAAATATTTATTTATACTTGCTTTGTCTTGGTAATTTTACAATCAAGTGCTTGCGCTACTATTGTTGGTGGTGAAGTAAGTAATTACCAAAGAACTAGACCCGCTCCAGGACATCCATCAAGAGCAGTTAAAGTTGTTCCTCTAGTTTGTGATATCTTTTTTTTCGGAGGTTTGGGTGTTATTGTTGATTTTGCTACGGGGGCCATTTATAAACCAGCTCACCCAGGTACTGGATTTTTTGATCAGCCTTAAGGGAATTTTGAATTATAATTGATTTTTATATTGGATTGCCGTCGCGCTGCTCCGGCATCCAAATGAGGCGAGAATGAAGTGAAATTGGGATTTTGTCCAATATCAAGACTTCGACTTTCTATTTAATACCCAAAACCCAAATTTAAATCCTTCGGATTTGCCAGCTTTATAAATTCATTTTCGACATTAAATCAAGATTTAAGTCTCATATTCTTTATAAATCTGCCTTCACTTCGTGATAATTTGGCTTTTGGGCATTAAAAAAGGGCCAATTAGGCCCTTTTTACTTCATTCTGCGGAGAGAGAGGGATTCGAACCCCCGGACCTGTAACAGTCAATAGTTTTCAAGACTATCGCAATCGACCACTCTGCCATCTCTCCGCGGCAAATGTAGGAACTGAAAGTCAATTTTACAAAAAAAACTTAGTTTTTATCTAAGTAAACAAAAGAGCTAATTAATTGACTACCATGTATCTTTGCAAAAAGGATTCAGTGAAAGAATTGTCAGCACTCAATAGGTTTTTCTGGAAATATAGATTTCGGTTTTTTACGGGGATCATTCTAGTCATTGCTACTAACTATTTAGCGGTATTAGCCCCTCAAATTACAGGTTATGTGGTAGGCTTGGTTCAGGCTAAATTACCAGGCGGCAAACCTGTGGTTTCTTATAAGCATGATTTAATAGTAACTGCCATTATGGGACTTAGTGATCACTTTAAATTTAGCTTTGCTTGGTTAATAACTTTTTGTAGCGTTACTATTTTGGTGCTTGCAATTATTAGAAGTGTTTTTATGTTTTTTATGCGTCAGACCATTATTGTCATGAGTAGACATATTGAATATGATCAAAAAAATCAAGTTTACAATCATTATCAAAAATTAGACACTGAATTTTATAAAACGCATAGTACAGGTGACTTGATGAGTCGTATTACAGAAGATGTAAGTAGAGTTAGAATGTATACAGGGCCTTCTTTAATGTATCTCATCAATTTAGTTTCTTTAATTGGCTTCTGCTTATATAGTATGTTTAGTAAAGATGTACGTTTGAGTTTATATGTATTAGCCCCACTTCCAATTTTAGCAATTACAATTTATATTGTCAATAGTATAATTAATAAAAAAAGTGAACAAATTCAAGGGCAACTTTCTGATTTAACAACCAATGCCCAAGAATCATATTCAGGTATTAGAGTTATTAAGTCTTTTGTACAGGAAAAAGCGATGTTAGGCTTCTTTAAAAAGAATAGCGAATTGTATCGAAAGAATGCAGTAGGATTAGCTATGGTAGAAGCTTTCTATACACCCACTATGTCTTTCATGATTGGAATAAGTACATTGTTAACTATATATCTTGGCGGATTACAAGCTTTAGCGGATCCAAGTAAAGTAGGTACTGTTATAGAGTTTGTCATATATATTAATATGTTGACCTTTCCTGTTAGTGCTATAGGCTGGACTGCGAGTATGATTCAGAGAGCAGCAGCATCTCAAAAAAGATTAAATGAGTTTTTGTCAATAGAACCTAAAATCACACAAAATAAATCTAGTGATTTAAAACCTACAAAAGGTGACATTGTATTTGACAACGTTTCATTTACCTATCCTCATTCAGGAGTAAATGCAATTAAAGATTTCAATTTACATATTCCAACTGGCAAAAAAGTGTTGATTCTAGGTAAGACAGGTTCAGGTAAAACAACCCTAGCACAATTATTAACTAGAATGTATGATGTTGACCAAGGAAAGATTTTAATTGACGGCAATCCAATAAATTTAATGAATGTTCAGGCATTAAGGAAGTCGATTGGTTACGTTCAACAAGATGTTTTTTTATTCAGTGATAGTATTGAGAACAATATCCAATTTGGATTACAAGATGTATTAAAGCAAGATGATTTAATTGAAGCAGTAAAAACAGCACATGTACTTCATGAGATTGAAAATCTGCCAAATGAATTTAAAACATTAGTAGGAGAGCGTGGTACAACATTAAGTGGAGGTCAAAAACAAAGGGTAGCTATAGCAAGATCTTTAATTAAAAAGCCTGAAATTTTTATATTTGATGATTGTTTAAGTGCAGTAGATGCAAATACAGAACAAACCATTTTAAAGAATTTTAGTGATTATGTTGCGGACAAGACTACCATTATGATTACACACAGAATTTTTTACAGTTACAACTTCGATATTATTCTATATTTACAAGATGGTCAAATTGCTGAATTAGGCACACACGAAAGTTTGTTAGTTAAAAATGGACTATATGCTGAACTTTACTATGCACAACAGTCACAGGATCATCAGCAATAATTTTGCCTCATTTTAGTACTTAATTATTTATTTTACTTTTTCATTAACATTTTATATTTTAGTACCATATAACTAATTTATAAAATGGAGAACCAGAATTTTGAAAATAACGATAGGAAAATAGAGAGTGTTTATAGTACCAGAATTCGAGCAGGAAAAAGAAGAACTTATTTCTTTGATGTCAGAGCGACGCGTGCGAATGATTATTTTTTAACAATTACAGAAAGTAGAAAACGTTTTGACAATAATGGTTATGATCGTCATAAAATATTCTTGTATAAGGAAGATTTTAATAAATTTTTAAAAGCAATTACTGAAGCGCTTGATTACGTGAAAACAGAATTAATGCCGGATTTTGATTTTGATGCCTTTAATCATGACAATGCTGAGGGCTATGATGAAAATGGTGATAGTTTTGTTGCTCCAGTTATTGTATCTGAAGTTGTTGTTGAAGAACTTGTTAGACAAGACGTTGAAGAAGTAGTTGTATCTATTATAGAAGATTTAACAAATGTAACGGATTCTGATGAGGAGTTTGAAATTACTGAAAAGAAACCACTTGAAGCACGAGAGTCAGTGGCAAGTGCAGGAGATAATTTAAGTGGCGAAGAAGTAGATAAATGGTAGTGGTATTAAATTAGTAAACGATTGCTTGCTTGATATAAAAAGCCCCGTCTTATTACTAAGCGGGGCTTTTAAATTATAATGAATTAGTTTTTATAGTGCTTTAGCCATCCAAATATCACATCCAGAATGACCTGAATTTCCTAGTGGTTCATTTAGTCTCTTAAATCCTACATTTTCATATATAGTAACAGCTTTTGATAACTCTGGCATTGACTCTAAGTATACTTGATTGTATCCATATTGTTTTGCCCAATCCATTGCAGTTAATAAAAGCTTTTTTCCCAGTCCTGTTCCTCTTGCATCTTTATGTAAATATAATTTCACTAACTCACAGGTACCTGCTGGTAAGTTATCGGTAGGGTATATTCCAGCACCACCAATTACACGACCATCCAATAATGCAACAAAGTAAACAGAACCCTCTGTTCTAAACAATTCATATAAATGATCAGTTGTTGAATCAAAATAAACGGTGCCAGGTTTATTTGCACCAAATTCTTCTAAAGCGCCTCTAATTACAATGGCAATATCAAAATTGTCTTGCAATTCAATTTGTCGTATGGGGATATTAGAATTCATAATATTTATGATTTCCACTTTTTAAATTGGTTAATTAAACCATTCGTTGAACTATCATGACCAGTCACGGCATCCTTATTCCCCAATTCAGGTAATATTTTATTAGCTAATTGTTTACCTAATTCAACTCCCCATTGGTCATAACTAAATATATTCCAAATAACACCTTGAGTGAAAATTTTATGCTCATAGGAAGCAATCAAAAATCCTAATGTTGTAGGAGTTACTTTTTGAACCATAAAAGAGTTAGTTGGTTTATTACCTGTAAACACTTTGAATGGTGCTAAGAAATCAATTTCTTTTTCTGTTTTATTTGCAGCTACTAATTCTGTAACAACTTCTGCTTGTGTTTTCCCATTTAATAGCGCTTCTGTTTGTGCGAAATAATTACTTAATAATTTATCATGATGATCCCCAATTGGATTATGACTTATAGCAGGTGCAATAAAATCACATGGTATCATTAAAGTACCTTGATGAATCAATTGATAAAAAGCATGTTGACCATTAGTACCTGGTTCTCCCCAAATTACTGGACCGGTTGCATAATTCACAGCAGTTCCTTTACGATCAACATATTTACCATTACTTTCCATATTTCCTTGTTGGAAGTAGGCAGCAAATCGATGCATGTATTGGTCATAAGGTAATATTGCTTCACTTTGTGCACCAAAGAAATTAGTATACCATATTCCTAATAAAGCCATAATTATTGGAATGTTTTGTTCTGGCTTTTCATTTTTAAAATGATTATCGGCTTCGTGTGCTCCTTTTAATAAAGCTTCAAAATTATCATAACCAATAGTTAATGCAATTGACAAACCAATGGCACTCCATAATGAATATCTTCCTCCAACCCAATCCCAGAATTCAAACATATTTTTACTATTAATACCAAATGCATTAACCAATTTCTCATTGGTGCTTAATGCGACAAAATGTGTTGCAATATGTGATTCCTCTTTAGCATGTTCTAAAAACCAACTTCTTGCAGTTTGTGCATTGGTCATAGTCTCTTGCGTGGTAAAAGTTTTAGATGCAATTAAGAATAAAGTTTCCTCAGCGTTTACCTTTTTCAAGGTCTCAGCTATATGTGTACCATCTACATTACTTACAAAATGAATTTTTATTCCTTCAATCCAATACGGTTTTAAAGCCTCCGTTACCATTACTGGGCCTAAATCGCTACCACCAATACCAATATTTACAATTGTAGTTATTTTCTTTCCAGTAAATCCAGTATGTGCTCCAGAATGAATAGACGCACAAAAGCTTTTCATTTGTGCTAAAACTCTTTTAATTTCCGGCATTATATTCTCGCCGTCTACCAATACGGGTGCCTCTGAAAAATTTCTTAAGGCAGTATGTAAAACAGCTCTATTTTCAGTTTCATTAATTGCCTTACCTTCAAATTGTGCTGCTATTGCAGGTTGTAAGGCACATTCTTTAGCTAATTGAAATAATAATTGTAGTGTTTTATCTGTAACAATATTTTTAGAATAATCAAATAAAACAGACCCTGTATTAATTGAATATTTTTCAAAACGTGAAGGGTCTGATGCAAACAAATCTTTCATATGCTTACGGTTCATTTCTTCTTCGTGGTGTTTTTTTAAGACGAACCAGGCTTGTGTTGTTGTTGGGTTTATTCTTTCTAACATATACTGCTTTATTTTTCTTTTCTAGTTTATTTTTTTTATTTCTTTCGGTTCTGATTTCTTTATTTAAGTTCTTATTTATATAATTTATTCTTATCAATAATTACTTAATTCCTATAAATTTTTAATCACTTCAATAGTTTCCTCAACTTGTGTTTCTGTAATATCTAAATGCAATACAAATCGAACCAAAATAGGGGACATGGCGATTACTAAAATATTTTTTTCTTTCAATGCTTGTACAAAACTTGAAGCAGTGTATTTTCCATGGATACTTGCAATTACGATATTAGTTTCTACTTCAAATACATTTTGCACAAAATCCTTTCTTTCTAATGCGTCTCTAATTAATAATGCATTTGCATGGTCGTCCTTTAAACGATCAATATGATGGTCTAATGCATATATACCAGCTGCGGCTAAAAAACCAGCTTGGCGCATACCACCTCCAAATACTTTTCTCCACCTTCTTGCTTTTTTAATAAAATCTTTATTTCCTAATAACACACTTCCTACTGGGGCACCTAAACCTTTACTAAGACAAATAGATATGGAGTCAAATACCTTCCCATATTCTAACGGATTTTCGTTTTTGTAAACGATAGCATTAAATAATCGAGCCCCATCCAGGTGTAACCCTAAATTGTTAGCAGTTGCTACTTCACGTATAAATTGAAAATCATTGAAATTATAACATGATCCACCACCACGATTACAAGTATTTTCTAAACTTACTAATTTTGAAATGGGTTTATGCACGTCGTCAGGATTAATTGCTGCTTGAACTTGTTCGACAGTGATTCTACCTCTATTTCCTTGTAATAATCTTACAGAACAACCTGCGTTAAAAGCAATTCCACCACCTTCATATTGGTATATATGTGATAATTCGTCACATATTACTTCATCACCTGCCTGTGTATGTGTTTTTATAGCCAACTGATTTGTCATAGTACCACTTGGGCAAAACAAACCAGCTTCCATTCCAAATAGGTCTGCTGTTTTTTGCTCTAGACTATTAATGGAAGGGTCTTCCCCAAAAACATCGTCTCCAATTGGAGCAGTGTGCATAAAATCCAACATTGCAGCTGTTGGCTTTGTTACGGTATCGGATCTAAAATCTATCATGGGGCGAAGATAAATCCCAAGGAGGTATTAACCTTGGAAAATGGCTAAAAAGGCCTAAAATGGGGGTAAATTAGCTTCATAAATCCTTTATAATCAATATTTGCTTAATTAAAGTCAAAATAGTACCTTTGCAGACTGACATCACTATACTATTTTAGTGTTTCTGTCGTTATATACTTAAATAAATTCTTGGCATGAGGCAGCTTAAAATTGCGACACAGATTACAAACAGAGACTCTCAAGCGGTTGAAAAGTACTTACAAGAGATATCTAAGATTTCCATGATCAATCCAGAGGAGGAAACCACTTTAGCGCAACGCATTAAAATGGGGGATCAACGTGCATTGGATAAATTGGTTCAAGCCAATTTACGTTTCGTTGTATCAGTTGCAAAACAATACCAACACCAAGGTTTGTCATTAAGTGATTTGATTAATGAGGGTAACTTGGGATTGATTAAAGCAGCACAAAGGTTTGACGAAACAAAAGGGTTTAAATTCATTTCATATGCGGTTTGGTGGATTCGTCAGTCAATTTTGCAAGCTTTAGCAGAGCAAGGTCGTCTGGTTCGTTTACCACAAAACAAGATCGGTACTTATAATAAAGCCAATAAAGCATATATGGCATTTGAGCAAGAGCATGAGCGTGAGCCTTCTACTGAGGAGCTAGCTGGCATCTTGGAAATGTCAGAAACCGAAATCAATAATATTTTCCAATCTAATACACGTCATACTTCTTTAGATGCTCCAGTTCACGAAGCAGAAGACGTTGCTATGGGTGATTTATTACAAGGCGGAGATGATACAGATGAGGATGTGATGAAAGATTCTTTGAGAGAGGAAATTCGTCGTGTATTGAAATCATTGAGTCCTAGAGAAGCGGAAATTGTAAATGCTTATTTTGGATTAGATGGAGAAAATGGCGTTACTATTGAGCAAATTGGTATCAAATACGATTTAACAAAAGAAAGTATTAGACAAATTAAGGAACGTGCTATTAAACGCTTGCAGAAAGCTAGATATAGTAATGCGTTAAAAGCTTACTTGGGCTAATTAAATTAACAATATCATAAAAGCCCCAACGATCTTAAAGATTAGTCGGGGCTTTTTTTTAGCTACATTGTAGTTATCATTTAATAAAAAGGGAATATGGAAATCGAAAAAGTAGACATTCTAATTATAGGTTCTGGACCTGCTGGCTATACTGCAGCTATCTATGCTGCTAGAGCAAATATGAAACCTTTGTTATATCAAGGGATACAACCAGGTGGTCAATTAACAATTACTACTGAAGTTGAAAACTACCCAGGTTTTCCAGAAGGAATTCAAGGACCGGATATGATGGTAAATTTTGAAAAACAAGCGGCTAGAATGGGTGCCGATATTCGTTATGGCTTAGCAACTAAAGTAGATTTTAGTGGAGAGATTAAGAAGGTTTGGATAGATGATGAAAAAATTATTGAGGCTAAAGCTGTTATTATTTCAACTGGTGCGAGTGCAAAATGGTTGGGAATACCTAGTGAAGAAAGATTAAACGGTTTTGGTGTAAGTGCTTGTGCAGTATGTGATGGATTCTTTTTTAAAGGAAAAGATGTTGCAATTATTGGCGCTGGAGATACAGCTGCAGAAGAAGCACATTATTTATCTAAAATGTGTACTACAGTGCATATGATTGTCAGAAAAGATCAAATGCGAGCAAGTAAAGTAATGCAAGATAGAGTGTTAAATACACCAAATATAATAGTACATTTTAATACTGAAACTGACGAGATTTTAGGTGAGAAAAGTGTACAAGCAGTTCGTGTTAAGAATACAATTACTAATGAATTACAAGAAATTCCAGTGAGTGCATTTTTTGTAGCTATAGGTCATAAACCTAATAGCGATATATTTAAGCCCTTTATTAATATGGACGAAACTGGATATATTTTAACAGAGCCAGGCACTACTAAAACAAATGTGGAAGGTGTATTTGCATCCGGTGATGTACAAGATAAAAATTATCGTCAAGCGGTAACTGCGGCAGGTAGTGGTTGTATGGCAGCATTAGATGCAGAACGTTATTTAACTTCTAAAGGACATTAATGAGTGCTTCTAAATCATCCATGCGTGTTTGTTTGAACGACCTAATTTTCAAGGGCTATCATGGATTGTATGATGCAGAAAAAAAACTAGGAAATACTTTCAGAGTAGACGTCACTATTGACTTTACACCATCGGTAAATTTGATTGATCAAATGGACCAAACGATTGACTATGTTGAAGTCTATCAATTGGTTAAGAAGATGATGGAAACGCCAACACCATTATTAGAAACATTAGTATGTAAAATTGCTGATCAGATTTTATTTGAGCATACCATTGCTCAATACGTACATGTAAAAATTACAAAAGAGACTTTACCAATTCCTTTCTTTGAAGGGAAAACTTCTGTTTCAATAGAAAAGAGAAAATAAAAAAAAGATCACTATAATTAGTGATCTTTTTTTTTTAGATTTTAGTGCCTTTCCATCTCATTGTTCTAATGTATATATATGAAGGGATCAATAAACTACACCAATAAATTATTTCACTTATCCATCCATAGGTAATCGGTAGATTATAATATTCAAGTACTAAATAATTATAAATTACATAAATCACAATAGCAGCGAACTCAATTGATAAAGTTACTTTTGACTGCCCTGTGCCAGTAACAGAACTTAACCAAATGGTGGATGCAGACATTATTAATAGTGCAATAGAAACTACTCTTAGAACGGGAATCCCTTCCTCTAAAAATCCAGCACCTTGTCCATAAATAGATAAAAATTGTGTTGCAAAGGTATTAATCAGAATACATACAATTATAGCGAATCCTAAACTCCATCTCATGATTTTGTTAATTAGTTCAATCACTTTGTCTTGAAGTCCTTGTCCTATAATATTACTCACCATTGTGTTTGCAGTAGCAGCGAATGCCCAAGTAAAGCTACCAAAGAATCCAAAAATATTACGCATCGCATTGGAAACTGCTAGTGATTGTTCTCCTCTATGTTCTATTAATATATAAAAGAATTCCCAACTAATAATGCTTATCATATACTGCATCATCAATGGGGAGGACTGAGTAAGAATCAATTTTATATAATCCAATTTCAGTTCAAACTTTTTAAACAAATCAAATCTAGCACCAATTTTTTGATAATGGATAACTAAATAGATTACCAATAATCCCATAATTTCTGAAATGATAGAGGAGTAGGCTGCTCCATTAAGTCCTAATGCGGCAAATCCAAAATGTCCAAAAATCAAACTGTAGTCAAAAAATATATTTGTAAATGCTTCGGTAGCGGTACCAATTATTAAAAATTTACTTTGATTAGTACCCACTAATAAGGCATTGCGCATTTGATAGATAAATAAAAACGGTATCCCCCAAATACGAATTTTTAAAAATTCAATAACTGTATCTGCTCTTGCCGTATCATGTAATAATTCATGAAAGATATAAGGTGCAACAAAATAAGTAAAAGATATACCTATTATGGACAAGAATATAGAGATAAAAACGCCTTGAGAAAATAGTATGCCAATTTCGTCAATTCTATTTTCCCCAGCTCTTCTCGAAATAAGTGCCTGAAGTCCATTATTTAAGCCTTGACCCATTACTCCAAATATCAAATAGTAAACCCCAGTAATACCCCCAATTGCGAGTGCTTGCTTGCTCAAAGCGCCTAGAAAAATGTTATTGATAATAAAATTAATCTGAGGAACTAGTATGGCCAAGGCAATTGGAATAGAAATAGTCAATATTTGCTTACTGCTTATATTAACCTGTAATGAAGGGGTAACTTGGGTGGTACTCATATATTTGCAAATCTACAATTAGTTTTAGCAAAGAACTGCCCCTTTTTTTATATCATTGCATAAGATTTAATGTATGGCAAAAAAGAAAATCGGGATTTACGGACAATTACAAAGCACAGCTAATAATAAGGTGGAAGACTTATATATTATAGTTGACGAGCAGTCTATTTGTTTCTCTGTAAAAAATATAGTGTCAAATGAATATGTAGCATTTGAAGCATTTACTAATACCATTGAAAATAATGGCTGGAGCCAGTTAGTAGCTTACCTACAAAATAATTCCAAATTAATACAAGCTATTTATAGAGATATTCATTTTGTGATGAATAGTTCAAGAATGATTTTAAGTAAAAAGCAGCAAATATCCGATTTGACTATTTACTTAAATGAACTTAATATTGTTCAAGGTGAAAAGTATGAGGAGGAGTTAATGATTTCATCTGCAGGAGCTCAGGCAGTTCTAGTTTACAGTGTACCTGATGCATTACAATCTTTATTATCTCGTATTTTTCCAACTGGGAAATGGAGGCATTATGCAAGCTTCTTAATAGACCATCATGATGAAACTGGAATGTATATTCAATTATTTGAAAATAATTATATTTTATTAATTCACAATGATAGTCAAATTAAATACTTGCAATATCAAAATATAAGTGGGGATGATCAGAATGTGTATACTATTTTAAATGCTTGTAAAAGCATAGGGATGAATCCTAATAACATGTCGGTATTTATTTCAGGCTATAATGAGTTGGAGCATGTTTGGGTAAACAATTTAGTAAGCTATTTTGAAAATGCTGCCATAAAAAATGCTCCAGAATCAGGAATTGGAGCAACTTTAAATAAAGAATATCCTCATCACAATTACGCTACATATTTTATCTTTTAATGAGAATTATTTCAGGAAAATTTGGAGGAAGGCGAATTCATCCGCCGCAGAATATGCCGCATACGCGTCCTACTACCGATATTGCAAAAGAAGGTTTATTTAATATTTTACAAAGTAGAGTAGCAATTGAAGATGCAATAACTTTGGATTTATTTGGGGGCACTGGATGTATTAGTTATGAATTAGCTTCTAGAGGAGCTGCTAATTTAACTATTGTAGAAAAAGACCCTATCATGTTGGATTTTATAAAGAAGAATGTTGAAATGTTGAAAATAGAAAATGCTCAAATTTTACGAATGGACGTTTTTCAGTTTATAAATTCTTGTACTAATCAATATGATATCATATTTGCTGGACCACCTTATGCATTAAATACGATCGACGATTTGCCTAAGATAATTGTAGAAAGAAAATTAATTGCTCCAGATGGCTTTTTTATTTTGGAACATACACCAAGAAACGCATACGAGAAATTCCCGGGCTATAGCTTTCAACGTAATTACGGAACTACCATTTTTAGTTTTTTCCAATGTGATTAAATTTGAAATCTTAAGATAAACCTGGCATGTTAAAATCGGAAATAAGAAAAGATTTATTGGCTAAGCGTAAAATGCTTACGGAATTGGATTGTTTGAAATTGGACGACTTGCTTTTGATTCAATTACAAAAAATGGATTGGTCGACAACAGCTGTCTTGGGAAGTTTTTATCCTTTGGAGCATCAGGCAGAACCAAATAGTATGTTGTTGGTAAAATATTTAAAGTACATTTTACCTGACTTGAAAGTGGCATATCCAATATCAAAGGAAGATTTTTCTATGAATTTCTATGAAGAAACGGACACTTTAAATATCAATAATTGGGGAATTCATGAACCACTTCCTTTTAATAAAATGGAACCTCAAAACCTAGATACAATTTTAGTTCCATTAGTAGGATTTGACTTAAATGGACAACGTATAGGCTTTGGGAAGGGATTTTATGATCGATATTTTGCCAGATGTTCCCAAAATACGAAGAGAATAGGTATTTCTTACTTTGAACCTATCCCCAATATTATAGATACCCACCAATTTGACGTACCTTTGACTCATTGCATTACGCCTTGGACAAGTTATGAATTTCAATAACCTTTTTTTAAAATCCTTCAGAGTTTTACTTTTACCATTCGCCATTTTATATGGATGGATTGTGTCGTTAAGAAACTGGCTATATTTTAAACATTATTTCAGGTCTGTTAGGTTCAATGTACCCATGATTTGTATTGGAAACTTATCAATGGGAGGTACAGGGAAATCTCCAATGGTGGAACATCTTTTATCTATTTTGTCTGATGATTATAAAGTAGCAACATTGAGTAGGGGGTATAAGCGAAAAACGAAAGGATATGCCTTAGCGGGAGAAAACACAACCGCATTAGAAATTGGAGATGAGCCAATGCAATTCCACATAAAATTCCCCAATGTTGCAGTTGCAGTTGGTGAAAGAAGAATTGAAGCTATTCCTCAATTAATTCAAGATGTGCCAAATTTACAAGCTATAATTTTAGACGATGCGTATCAACATCGTGAAATTGTTGCAGACTTTAACATTATATTGACCGACTATAGCAATTTATATTGTGATGATTTCTTTTTACCCACCGGTGATTTGAGAGATGAGCGCAGATCAGCTAAAAGAGCAAACATTATTATAGTCACAAAATGTCCTCCCAATTTATCAATTATAGAAAGGGATGAGATTATTGAAAAATTATACCCAGAACAGCATCAAAGTATATTTTTCACATCAATTGCTTATGAGACACCTTATCATATTTATCATCCAACAGAACAATGGGTGCTAACTTTGAGAGATGAAGTTTTATTGGTTTGTGGTATTGCGAATCCATTACCTTTAAAAAACTATTTGCATGAACACACTCATACTTATTATCAATTAAGTTATAGTGATCATCATATATTTTCAATTGAAGATTTACAAGAAATTAAATCAAAATTCGAAGAAATCAACGCCAAAAGCAAGTTGATATTAACCACGGAGAAAGATGCAGTACGTTTAGTAAAATACACGGAGGAATTACATGACATTCCTTTATATGTATTACCTATTAAACCCGCATTTTTATTTGATGCTGAATCACATTTTAATCAATTAGTAATTGATTATATAGCACAATTTTATAAAAATAATAATGGGAACGAAAAAGAAAATAACAAGGAATAAAGCGACAACTACAAAACATACTAACTTGACTACAACGTATCAAGGGATGTTAGATATTGCAAAATCTGGAATGGGATTTGTAATTGTCAAGAATTTAGAGAATGATATATTGGTTTTTCCAACTGACTTTAACACCGCTTTAAAAGGGGATGAAGTAAAAGTAAAAATCACTAAAATTAGACAGGGCTCAGGAAAGAAAGAAGGAAAAGTACTAGAAGTAATAAAGCGAAAACAAGTAGCATTCTCTGGTACTATGCAGGTTATGGATCGCCATGCGTTCTTTATACCCAATACGATTGCACCTATGCCGGATATTTATATCCCAATGAATAAATTAAAAGGGGCTAAAGATAAAGACCGTGTAATCGTTCAATTAAACTCTTGGGAGAAGGCAAGTAAAAAACCAGAAGGGGAAGTAATAGAAATATTCACACCAGAGCAAGAAAATGATTTGGCTATGAAGTCTATTGTTGCTGAAGCTGGATTTAATTTGAAATTTAGTAAGGAAGTAATGGATTTTGCAAATTCATTATCAAGTAAAATTACAGAAGCTGAAATTGCGAAACGTAAGGACTATCGAAAGGTACTCACATTTACGATTGACCCTGTTGATGCTAAAGATTTTGATGATGCTATTTCTTTTCAAACATTACCTAATGGCAATGTTGAAATTGGAGTACATATTGCAGACGTGAGTCATTTTGTACAACCTAATACTTTGGTAGATCAAGAAGCTTATGAAAGAGCCACCTCTGTTTATTTACCTGACAGAGTTTATCCAATGCTACCTGAGAAAATCTCAAACGAACTTTGTTCTTTAAGGCCACATGAAGAGAAGTTAACATTCTCTGCTACTTTTGAATTAGATGCTACAGGTCAAATTGTACAAACCTGGTTTGGTAAAACAATTATTTATTCTGATAGACGATTTACTTATGAAGAAGTTCAAGATATCATTGAAACTAAAAGAGGGGATCATGAAGAAGAAATTTTATGGTTATTAGAATACACTCAAAAATTAAGGAAAGCAAGATTTGATCATGGGGCTATTAATTTTTCATCACAGGAAGTTCGCTTCACATTAGATGAAAAAGGGAAACCAATTGGAATTACAGTAAAAGAAAGTAAGGAATCGCATCAATTAATTGAAGAGCTCATGTTAAAAGCCAATCAATTGATAGCGGAGAAGATGGGTAAAATAAAAATCAAATCTGAAGAATTACCTTTCCCATATCGTGTGCATGATCAACCTAATGAAGATAAATTGTCCCCATTTGTTGCGTTTGCAAAATCACATGGGTATTCATTTACAATAGATAGTCCCGAACATATTGCACATAGTTTCAATAACTTAATGGCAGCGTCGAAAGGAAAACCAGAACAACATGTTTTGGAGCAATTAGGAATTAGAACAATGGCTAAAGCTGTTTATACCACACATAATATTGGGCACTATGGTTTAGGGTTTGAACATTATTGCCATTTTACTTCACCAATTAGACGTTACCCTGACGTCTTGGTACATAGAATAGTTCAAAGTGTCATTCAAGGCAACGCAATGAATGACGGCACATTGGAAGAAAAATGTGTACACTGTAGTGAAAGAGAACGTGCTGCTATGGAAGCAGAAAGAGCGTCTAATAAATACAAGCAAGTTGAGTTTATGCGTGACTATGTTGGACATGTTTTTGAAGGGGTAATTAGTGGTGTATCAAGTTTCGGATTTTTTGTAGAAACAATTGAACAAAAATGTGAAGGATTAGTAAGTGTTATTTCACTATTAAAATTTGATGATTTTAGACTTATTGAATCAAGCTATTCTTTAGTTGGTTCAAGGTCTGGACGTAAATTTGGAATGGGTGATAAAATCAAAATCAAAATTGTTGCAGCTAATTTAGACAAGCGTCAATTAGACTATGAGTGGGATCCAAATTTATAAAGCCATTTCATTTTCTTGGAATTCAATTCCTGCAGCTGCTAAACGCTTTAAAATGGGTTTATAAATAATAGGAGTGGTGGGAATATACAATCCGGATAATTTAATTTCTCCCTGTAAATAGGCACATGCAGCCATGGCAAGTGGTAGTCCAACTGTAGTTGCCATGGCTGTTTCTAATTCATTCTTACCCTTTAGTACCATGCTACTTTGCACTAAATATGCTTTATGATTTAAAGTATAAGTTATTTCGTGCATCATTACAACCATATCCTTATCTGAAGGTGCTAATTTCCATTTATCCTCTAATATCCATTGAAGAATACTGGCATTTGTGTTAAGATTTGATGGAATTGTAATGGCCCTGTCTAGTTCTAAATATTCTAATTGATTTTCAATTACGGGATCCTTACAAAGTGTTTTTAATACTTTTTGTAATTTATTTTGTTCAATATGCTGATCCATCCATTTTATAATGGTTAAATGTTCATTTCTATTGAAAGTAGTTTCTGTTGTTAATTGTAATTGCACAATAGCATTCCAACCCTTGCAGAATTCGACATTTCTTAATGTTGTTCTTACAAAATTTGGTATGCCCTGCAGCTGATATGTTTCCATATAAGCTAGTGAATCCCTATTTGGGTAGTAAGTCAAATTCCCTATTGAAGGAATAGCAATTAGGGGTGTGTTTGTAAAGATGGAATTATATTCAAGCATCTTTTTTTTACCGGATTCGATATACAAGGCACCTGTTTTTCCAGCCAAAATGATGTTACGAGGATTCCAGCTTATTTTATAATGCCAAGGATTGGTATCTGATTCAGCTGCTATTAATCCGCCGCAATGGGATTTAAACCCTGTAATTTGACCACCTTTTTGCTTTATTCTATCTACGAGTTCCATCGCGCTCATGTGGTCAATTCCGGGATCTAATCCCATTTCACAAACAAACAGTAAATCTTTATCTTTAATCTCATGCGCAATAGATTTCATATTATCATCTACATAAGATGCGGTAAATAATGATTTTTCTAATGCCAAGCAGTCTTTCGCAACTAAAAAATGAAGTGCTGCCGGAAGCATGGAGATGACGATTGTAGCGGAACTTATTATGGCTTTTCGTTTCTCATTATCTTCAATTGCAATGCCAATAGTATGACCATTTGGGGCATTTTTCCATTTGTTTTCGGCAACATTTGCGTCAGCGTCGGCAAGAACAATATACCAATCATTTTCTACCGCTCTTTGTTGTAAATAATTGATTAAAACAGTAGCTGATTTCCCTGCTCCAATTATCAAAATTTGAATAGCCATAATTTCATGTGTAAGTCATTAAAAATCCACTCTTTAAAGTTAGTATTTCTTACCCACAACTGTGGATAAAAGGGTCATAAATATAGCAGAAAATTGGTCGAAAAAAGGGGCTGAAAAGTTATCTTCGTGAGTAGTTTTTTCTGTCCCTTTTTGGACTTGAAATTTGACTCAAAGAAAGTAATATTTATGGAAGAAAATTTAGGCTTAGAAGCAACCCAGGACAATGACCGTGTCATAAGGGTAAACATTGAGGAACAAATGAAAACATCTTACATTGACTACTCTATGTCAGTCATTGTAGGACGTGCTTTACCTGATGTGAGAGATGGTTTCAAACCAGTGCACCGTAGAGTTTTATTTGCTATGCATGAATTAGGAAATAATAGCAACAAGCCATATAAAAAATCTGCCCGTATTGTCGGAGAAGTAATGGGTAAGTTTCACCCCCATGGTGACACTGCTATTTATGACACATTGGTACGTATGGCACAGGAGTGGACCATGCGTTACAAATTAGTGGACGGGCAGGGTAACTTTGGAAACCAAGATGGGGATCCTCCAGCAGCTATGCGTTATACAGAAGCGCGTTTAATGAAAATTTCTGAAGCTATGTTGGATGATTTGGAAAAAGACACTGTTAATTTCCAATTAAACTTTGATGATAGTTTACAAGAACCAAGTGTTTTACCTACAAGAATCCCTCAACTTTTAGTGAATGGATCATCTGGTATTGCAGTAGGTATGGCTACCAATATGCTACCTCATAATTTAAATGAAGTAGTTGATGGCTGTATCGCATATATCAACAATAGAGAAATTACAATAGAAGAATTAATTGAATTTGTAAAAGCCCCCGATTTCCCTACAGGCGGAATTATTTATGGTATGGAAGGGGTTAAGCAAGGTTTATTGACTGGTCGTGGTAGAGTTGTATTACGTGGTAGATGTAATGTAGAAACTAAAGCGAATGGTCGTGAATTAATTGTTATTCATGAAATTCCGTACCAAGTTAACCGTGATAATTTAACGGACCGTATAGGACAATTAGTGAATGACAAGTCTATTGAAGGTATTTCGCACGTAAACAATGAAAGTAACAAAAGAGAAGGAACAAGAATTGTAATTGAATTAAAGAAAGATGCAGTTGCACAAGTAATTATCAATCAATTATACAAATTTACCGAATTACAAACTAGTTATGGTATTAACAACGTCGCATTAACTAAGGGTCGTCCAAAAATCATGAACTTAAAGGATTTGATTTCTGAGTTTATTGAATTTAGAATGGAAGTGGTTATTCGTCGTGCTCAATATGAATTAAGAAAAGCGGAAGAACGTGCACATATTTTAGAAGGATATTTAATCGCATTAGACCACTTAGATGAAGTAATTCGTTTAATTAGAAGTTCTGCGAATCCGGAAGCTGCAAAAGAGGCTTTAATGACTGCGGGATGGGGTATTAGCGAAATCCAAGCTAAGGCAATTTTAGAATTAAGATTGCAACGTTTAACTGGAATGGAGCGTGAAAAAATTAAAGAAGAGTTTGATCATTTAATGGTTTTAATTGCTTCTTTAAAAGAATTATTAGGAAGTGAATATTTACGTTTTGAATTAATCAAAACTGAATTATTAGAAGTCAAAGAAAAATTTGGCGACGAACGTAAAACTGAAATTCAATATTTAGCAGACGAAATGCGTATTGAAGATTTAATCGAAGAAGAAGACGTAGTGATTACCATTTCACATTTAGGATATATCAAACGTACTTCCGTTTCAGAATACCGTTCTCAAAAAAGAGGTGGAAGAGGTGCGATTGGTTCTAAGACAAGAGAAGAAGATTTTGTTGAGCATTTATTTATTGCATCAACACATGATACCATGTTATTCTTCACTGAAAAAGGAAGATGTTTCTGGATGCGTGTTTATGAAATACCAGAAGGTGAAAAAACTGGCAAGGGTAGAGCTATACAGAATTTGATTCAATTACCTCCAGACGATAAAGTGAAGGCAATTATTGAAGTACGTAATTTAGCAGACAAAGACTATGTAAACAATCACTATATTATTTTATGTACTAAAAAAGGTATTATTAAGAAAACTTGTTTGGAAGAATTTAGTCGCCCAAGAGTGAGTGGTGTAAATGCGATTACAATTAACGAAGGGGATGAATTATTAGCTGCTCGTTTAACAGACGGCAATAATGAAGTCATGATGGCCATTAAGTCTGGCCGTGCTATTCGTTTTCCTGAGGAAAAAGTAAGACCAACAGGACGAGGTGCTATTGGTGTTGCAGGAATTGAAGTAGATGATGCTACTGACGAGGTGGTTGGATTAGTTTGCGTAAACAGAGAAGACAAAGATCGTACCATATTAGTAGTTAGTCAACAAGGTTATGGTAAACGTACTCCAATTGACGACTATAGAATTACTAACAGAGGTGGTAAAGGTGTCAAAACAATTAACGTCACTGAAAAAACCGGTAGTCTAGTTGGTTTAATGGACGTTGTTGAGTCGGACGATTTAATTATTACTTGTAAATCAGGAGTGACTATTAGAACTAGTATCAATGAGATTCGCGAAGCCGGTAGAGCAACACAGGGGGTAAAATTGATCCGTTTAGACGATGGTGATGAGATTGCAGCAACTTCTAAAATTGGAGATCAAGGCGATGATGCAGAAGCAGTGGTTTTAGATGCAGATGGTAATCCAATTGCAACTGCAACTGAAACAGAAGCAACTAGTACAACCACTTCATCAGCATCAAATGAAGATTCAAGTAACACTGATGATTCATCAAATATTGAACCAGAAAATAACCCAGAAGCTTAAAAATTAATAACTTTACTTTCAATCATTCAAATCATACTAATATGAAACAGATCATCGGAGTTTTTGCAATAATCATGGTTGCATTTGTAGCCAATGCACAAGACTTCAAAAAAGTTCAAACAAGTGTTTTAATCAATCAATTTGATGCTGCTAAAGCTGATTATGATAAAATTGTAGCTAAAAAGCCTACTGCTGCAACTACTGCAGAAGGTTATTTTTGGAAAGCTAAAATTTACAGCGGTCTTTCTAAAGATGCTGCAAAAAATCCAACTGCAATGTTGGAAGTAAAAACAGCGGTGGATGCTTATATTGTTGCAGACCCAAGTTTAGCGATTGCTAAAGAGAATGGAACAGAGCCATTCTTTGATTTATACTTAAAAAACTTTAGAGATGGGGTAGCAGCTTTCAATGAAAAAAACTGGAAAGTGGCTTCTACTAATTTCAATGATGCTGTTAAATACAGTGATATTATATTCACTCAAGGCTGGGCTTCTACAAAACAAAAATTTGATACTACTTCTTTGATGTATGCTGGATTTGCAAATCAAAATGCAGGTAATATAGACCAAACTGTTGTTTATTATAAGCGTCTTATTGATGCTAATATTAAATCTGCAGACGTTATGGATGTATACAAGTTCGTATTGTTACAATATATTGGCAAAAAAGATAAAGCAAATTTTGATGCATTATTAACAATCACGGAAGCTGCATATCCAAAAGAAAACTGGTTTGATTTTAAGTCTGAATATATTGAGAAAAATTATTCAATGGAGGAAAAAGTGAAATTATATGACGAGCAAGTTACATCTGGAGCTATTACTGAAGCAGAATGTTTGATGTTTGGAGATGCTTTCATGACTGGTAAAAGTGAAGAAGCAAGTGCTGCAGCTAACGAAGCTTATGTATTAAAAGCTGCCGATGCTTACAAAAGAGCATTCTCAATTAATAACAAAAATTACGCTGCAGCATTTAATGCTGGTATTAGTTATTATAATCAATTCACTATGTTAGATGAAAAAACAGGGGAGAATATCAAATCATTACAAACTTTAAATGCTAACAAACCAGTAGCACCAAAGGACCCTAAAAAGAAATTGGCTTTCGACGCTGCTTTTAAAGCACAACAAGATTCTATTAAAAAATTGAATATTGTATTAGAGCCAAAAATCAAAGAGAAGGTTGATGCTTCAATTGAGTGGATAGAAAAAGCTTTTAATAGCTTAAAAGACAAGGAAAAAGTAGAAAGAATTGAAAAGAATATCTTATCAAGATCAGTTGACTTTTTAGCAACCTTGTATTCTTATAAGCGTGATAAAACTCGTGGAAAGGATCAAAAAGCTTCAGATGAATTTGATGCAAAATTCAATTATTATGACAAATTACATGACAAATACCAATAGTCGATAGTCAAAATACAAATTATAAAAAAGGCCTTCTAGCAATAGAAGGCCTTTTTTATGGGAGTAAATTTATTAAAATCGGGTATTTAACTTTATATCTTTAAATAGATTTTACACAATTTTAGTCCCTAGTAGTTATGAAAACTTTATAGTTCTTTGCTTCATTGAACTCTATTTGAACTTCCTCGTCACCAATTTTGAAGATAACATGAGCAGGAAAAATGACATTTTGAAACACATAGGTATTACGTTTTTGCTGGCTGGTAATAGCAGACATATTCTGATAAGAGCCTAATTGAAAGTTAGCATTGGACAAAGTTGGCTTTGGAATCTCACCATGAACGTTGAATGCACCACCAGAAACACTTTCCATACTTAGTTCAATTGTACTATGAGGTGGAGTAGCAGGATCGGCGGTTATGGTAACTCCGCTTACCATAAAAGTCTTATTTAATAAAATATAAGGATGCTCGTATTCACCAATAAATAACCCTTTTTTCCAATAACCACTATGGATTATAGAGCCAGTAGAGTCAGACATTTTACCTTGCCCATGAGGGAAGCCAGCTTTAAAATCACCCTCATATATGTATTTTCCAATGGATTTTCCTTTACCATCAGCCTTGCCATTTTTACAATTCCCTTCATAAATACCCACAAAATTGGGGTCTAAAACTTTGCAATCTTGTGCGAATGATGGGATAAAATTGGTGGTCAAAACAGCCAGGATAGTAAAGTTTAAAATGAAAGAAAAGCAATTTTTTGGTTTCATAGTTGGTATAGTTATAGTGTATAATTTATTGTTCATTTTTTTTTAATAAACAAGATAAAGCTACAATCAATTTTGATTTAAATAATAAGGCATAAGCATCAATCATAAAATCTCAATAAAATTAGTAAAAGGGACTCAAGTGAATTTGTTTAGCATAATGGTTTAACAACAGGGACTTATATAGACTTATTATATACAAATACTAATTTAACATAATGTTAATTATAAGCATTAATATATAATACAATTTGGGATATTATATCTGAACTAAGTGCAGAATAGCATAGAATTCAGTTAATAGTATCTAGAGAAGTTTGTATATTTAGTTATAGAACAAAACCTTAATTGAATAAACTTTAAATGCTATGTCGAATCATTTATCAAGACGAAAATTTGTACAAGATGCGGGCCTTACAACGATGGCTTTAGGATTAAGTCCACAAATTATCAAAGCACAATCTAGTGCCAAAATGGATAAAGTCCGTGTAGGTATAATTGGTACCGGCTACCGTGGGCAAAACCATTTGGAAATGCTTTGTCAAAGAACCGATACCGTAATTGTGGCTTTTGCAGACCCTGATAAAGCCATGCTTTCAGAAGCACAAAAAATATTAAAAGAAGCTGGCAGACCTGCTGCTGTAGAATATAACAATGGGAATGAGAATTTTAAACAACTTCTACAACGTACTGATATAGATGCAGTTATAATTGCAACACCATGGGAATGGCATATTCCACAAGCCCTAGAAGCCATGAAGAATGGGATTATTCCAGGTGTGGAAGTTTGTGGTGCTATTAAGTTGACCGACTGTTGGGATATTGTAAATGCAAGTGAAAAGACAGGCATTCCTGTCATGTGTCTTGAGAATGTGTGTTATAGACGTGATGTATTGGCGGTTTATAATATGGTAAGAAAAGGCATGTTTGGGGAATTATTGCATTTACAAGGTGGTTATGAGCACGATTTAAGAGGTGTAAAGTTTAATAATGGTATTACTGCCTATAATTCAGGGGTAGAATTTGGTGAAAAAGGTTTTAGTGAAGCAAAATGGAGGACGAACCACTCCTTATACAGGAACGGGGAATTATATCCAACACATGGACTTGGACCAGTTGCCATGATGGTGGATATTAATAGAGGGAACAGATTAACTTATTTATCATCGGTGGCAACTAAAGCAAGAGGCTTACATAAATATATAGTTAACCACCCTCAAGGTGGTGATAATCACCCTAATGCGAAATTTAAATTTAAACTAGGTGATATAGTAACTACTCAATTGCAGACTACAAATGGAGAGACCATTATATTAACACACGACACCAATTCACCTCGTCCTTATAATTTAGGATTCAGAGTGCAAGGTACTCAGGGTTTATGGCAGGACTTTAGCTCAGGGGCTTTGAATGCGGGACATATTTATATAGAAGGGATTTCTCCAAAAGCACACCAATGGGAAAACCCAGAACCCTATTTAAAGGAACATGACCATCCGCTTTGGAAGAAATATGAAAAAGATGCGGAAGGTTCTGGACATGGAGGCATGGACTTTTTTGTGGAGAACGCTTTCATTGAATGTATTAAAAGAAAAGTGCCATTCCCTATAGATGTATATGATTTAGCTACTTGGTACGCAGTAACCCCACTTTCCGAAAAGTCAATTGCGGAACATGGACAAGTTCAAGAAATCCCAGACTTCACTCGTGGGAAATGGAAAAACAGAAAACCAGATTTTGCCATGAACGATATTTTCTAAAATGACAATAAAAAAATCCAACAAACATATTGAATAAAAATATAATTTAATAAAACTCATGCCTTTTAAAAAAATTGCAACCACTACCCTTTTTTTAAGTCTCCTAATTTGGGGACAATCTCAAAATGTAAAAAATGAGTCATCCATAAAATTGGCAAAGGAGACAGCTAAAAACATTTTGAACAATGCCTGGCCTAGCGATAAAGCAACTAGTCTTAAATTATGGGATTATGCCGAAGTTGGGTTTAAGGAATATAAGAGTGCTGCTTTACACGTTGCCCATTTAACGGAAGCTGGCTTTAAGGTAGAAACAGGTGTTGCTGGAATGCCAACTGCTTTTATGGCAACTTATGGTTCTGGGAAACCAGTAATTGGAATATTGGCAGAATTTGATGCTTTGCCAGGTTTGTCTCAGGAAGGAATTCCAGAGAAGTCAATTATTGCTGGTAAGAATGCAGGGCATGGATGTGGACATGATATTTTTGGTACAGCTTCGGTATCAGCAGGAATTGCAATTAAGAAATTAATAGAATCAGGTAAAATTAAAGGAACCATCAAAGTATTTGGAAGTCCTGCAGAAGAAGGTGGTGGTGGTAAAGTATATTTGGTAAGAGCTGGATTATTTAATGATGTTGACGCAGTAATCCATTGGCATCCTGGAAATAAGAACGAAGTAACCATGAAAAGTGCCCTTGCTTATAAATCTGCAAAATTCCGTTTTTATGGTATTTCTGCACACGCTGCTGCGCAGCCAGAACAAGGTCGTTCAGCTTTAGATGCGGTGGAAGCGATGGACAATATGGTAAACATGATGCGTGAACATATTCCTCAAGAAACTAGAATTCACTATGTAATTACGAATGGTGGTAAAGCACCAAATGTGGTTCCAGATTTTGCGGAAGTTTTTTATTATGTACGTCATCCTAAAAGAGATAAAGTTGTAGAAATATTTGATCGTGTTGTAAAAGCTGCGGAGGGTGCAGCTATTGGAACAGGGACTTCTATGAAATTTGAAGTGATTGACGGAACACATGATTTATTGTTAAATAAAACTTTAGCGGATGTAATGCAGGTTAATTTGGAAGAAGTTGGTGGTATTCAATATACAGAAGCAGAAGTCACATTTGCCAAAAAATTACAAACAAGTTTGTTGGGCACCATCCCTCCTCTCGACGATGCTGCGAAAGTTTTTCCATTGAAAATAGAAATGAGTTCAGGTGGTGGTTCAACCGATGTGGGTGATGTAAGCTATATGGTTCCAACTGTTGGCTTAAGTACTGCAACTTGGGTACCAGGTACGCCGGCACATAGTTGGCAAGCTGTGGCCTGCGGGGCAACAGAGATCGCAGCCAAAGGCATGTTAAATGCTTCTAAAACAATGGCAATGACAGCTATTGATTTATTTACTAAACCAGTGATTATTGAAAAAGCAAAAGAAGAGTTTAAAAAGCAAAAAGGAGAATATCAATATAAAGCATTGTTAGGAGATCGTTTACCCGCACTAACTTATAGAGATTAAATTATTTCATTGAATCTTTTCAAGAGTTCAATTTGATTGAGGGCCCGAATATAATTCTGGCCCTCATATTTTGCCCCATAATAACTATCCATATTTAAGTGATCTGTCAAGAATCTTAATGCTTGCATATATATCATGAACTGACCACTATAAGAAAAATGAGCTAGTTCAAAGGTACTCAAATGAGTTTCCATTTTTGATAAATACCCATTTTTCAAGGCATCCCATCTTATAGGATCAATAGTTACTAAATCTAATTGTTTTTCTTCTTCAGACACTTTGCATAAATAAGTGCGACACATGTCTCCTACATCACTAATAAAATAACCAGGCATCACCGTATCTAAGTCTATTACGCAAATTGCTTTCTCGTCTTTGTTAAATAATACATTGCTAATTTTTGTATCATGATGTGTAACTCTTTGTTTTACATCCTTGTGTTCAATGAATTGCTCGTAAGTTTTAACAAGTTCATTTTGAGATTGTAAAAAAGCAATTGCCTCTTTTGATTGGGAAATTCTAGTCATATTCCCAGAAAGAATGGCTTCTGAAAATTGAGCATATCTTAAACTTAAATTATGAAAGTCTGGAATGGTAATTTGTAATTTTTCACATTCTAGATTAACTAAATTATGAGTGAAATTTGCAAATTGAGCAGCCGCCTGATATGATTGATCTTCCTTTTCTAATACCGATAAAGCATGCCCTTCTATTTTTACAAAAGCTCTATAATAAATTCCATTTATTATAGTTAAGGTCTCCCCTTTTATATTAGGGACCAAATGGGTAAATAAGTAGTCAGGATTATTTTTATTTAGGTATGTACTTATCAAATTAATATTAAAGTCAATGGTCCGAGGATTTTTGAAAACTTGATGATTAATAGTTTGTAGTATAAAATCTCCCTTACTGGTAAATACTACAAAGGTCTTGTTTATTAAACCTTGTTGAAGTACTTGGTATTGTATAACATCCCAATCATATAGTTCAAATATTGCTTTCATAATTAATCACTAAAGTACAAAAAATAAGCTCAATGTTCGTATCTTGAAAATGTAAAAACAGATATATGAATCAAATGAACAGAAGAGGATTTATTAATTTAAGTAGTTTGGGTATTACCAGTTTTTCAATTCCCAATTTTATAGCAAAGGAGTCTACTGAGTCAATAAAACCATTGGTTGCGTCTACATGGGACGCGGGTATTAATGCAAATGCGGCAGCATGGAAAGTGCTGGTTGCCGGGGGAACTGCACTGGATGCAGTAGAACAAGGAGTAATGGTTACCGAGGATGAAATTGGATGTTGCGTGGGTTTAGCAGCTAATCCGGACAGAGACGGTCATGTGACTTTGGATGCATCTATCATGGATCATCAATATAATTGTGGTAGTGTTGCATTTTTGGAAAGAATAAAACATCCTATTTCTGTAGCACGCCGTGTTATGGAAAAAACGCCTCATGTTATGTTAGTGGGCGAAGGTGCACAACAATTTGCTATAGCGGAGGGTTTTCCATTAGAATCTGGAGCGCTTTCTCCAGATGCACAAAAAGCATATGACAACTGGCTTAAAACATCAACCTATAGACCAATTATAAATGTAGAAAGAGTTTCACAGCCACATCAAAATGATGCCGCATTTGCTGCACCTAAAAGATTTGCAAATGGCGATTGGAATCATGATACGATAGGAATGGTAGCATTGGATAAGTTTGGTAATTTGTCTGGTAGTTGTACAACTAGCGGCGCTGGATTTAAAATGCGCGGCCGTTTAGGGGACTCTCCTATTATTGGAGCTGGATTATATGTTGACAATGAAGTTGGAGCTGTTGTAGCAACAGGACAAGGAGAAGACGTTATTCGTGTTGCAGGTGCAAGTGCTGTAGTTGAATGGATGCGTCAAGGAAAGTCGCCAAAGGAAGCCTGTAGATTGGTAGTAGAAAAAATAAATAAAATCAAAAAAGAGAAGGCTGCAACTATTCAAGTATGTTTTGTTGCCATTAATAAAAAAGGAGAACATGGTGCATTTGCATTGCATAATGGGTTTAATTATGCGGTACAAACTCAAGAGGGAAGCAAATTATTAGAGTCTTCTTTTATTTCTATCGTATAATTTTAATGCTACTGTACAATTTTATATTAAAGTTTGAATTAATAAATTATGTCACAATCTATTTTATTAGAAATTGCGGTTTTTAATATTGAGTCAGCCTTACATGCAATGAATGCTGGTGCTGATAGAATTGAGTTTTGTGAGAACCCACAGGAAGGGGGCACTACTCCATCCTATGGTGCTTTACAAGTTTTAGCTAAACTTGCATCAACACCAGTTTTTCCTATAATTAGACCAAGAGGGGGAGATTTTTTTTATTCAAAGAATGAGTTTGAATCCATCAAGGAAGATCTAAAAATGATTAAAGCTTTAGATTATCCTGGAGTTGTTATTGGTTTATTAAATAGGGATGGTTCCATTGATATAGATCGAACTGCTGTATTAGTTGAACTGGCAGGAGGTATGGAAATTACTTTTCACAGAGCATTTGATAGATGCAATAATGCGGTGAAAGGCTTAGAAGCAATTATTCAAACTGGTTGTAAAAGAATTTTAACAAGTGGTCAGGTTCCAAATGCAAATGACGCATTACCAATGTTAAAACAATTAGTTGACCAAGCGGGCGATAGAATTATTATCATGCCAGGTAGTGGAGTTCGTGCAAAGAATATTGAACATATTATTCAATCCACTGGCGCAAAAGAAATTCATAGTTCTGCTAGAAAAATATTTCCTTCTAACATGAGTTTTAATCAAGCAACCATGCAGGAACAAATGCAGTTTACAGGCGTAGACGAAAATGAAATAATTGAAATGTTAGCAAAACTAAATTTCTAATTAGTGCATAAAAATTTATTTCTAAATGATTTAAAAGAAAATTAAATAGGAATTATTAATATAACATTCTAGCTCTAATAGTGTGTTTCACTTCCTTAAGTAAAGCAATTGCTTGTTTAGAAAGTTTAGATTCTACATCTAAAACAACATATCCAATATCTTCGTTTGTCTTTAAGTATTGACCGACAATATTTATTTTATTTTTAGACAATGCGGAATTGATTGCACTTAAAACACCCGGTACGTTATTGTGAATATGTAAGATACGATGTGCACCTTCTACAGGTGGTAAACTGATTGAAGGAATTGTATGAGAGCCATTAGATACACCTCTTTCAAGGTATTGATACAATTTAATACTTACATCTTCTCCTATGTTTTCTTGTGCTTCTTCTGTAGACCCACCAATATGTGGAGTTAGAATTACATTTGACAAACCTTGTAAAGGTGTTTCAAATGCGTCCCCATTTTTTTCAGGTTCCCAAGGAAATACATCAATAGCAGCACCTGAAATTTGTTTGCTTTTTAAGGCAATTGTTAAAGCGTCTAAATCAACTACTTCGCCACGTGCATAATTTATTAAAATAGATCCCTGTTTAAATTGTTTGATTACATCTTTACTAATCAAATTCTTAGTTTGATTGGTATCAGGTACATGTAGAGAAATAATATCAGAACTGCTTACTAGTTCTTTTATACTTTTTACTGATTGTGCATTACCCAACGGCAATTTAGTTTCAATATCATAGAACTTCACTTTCATACCCATCGCTTCGGCCATAATACTTAATTGAGTTCCAATATTACCATACCCTAAAATACCCATTGTTTTACCACGCATTTCAAAACTACCTTTTGCGTCTTTATTCCATAAGCCTTCGTGCGCAGATTTATTTTTATCAATAATTTTTCTAATTAACATTATGGAAGATCCAATTACTAATTCTGCTACGGAACGTGTATTACTATAGGGTGCATTAAAAACTGCGATACCTTTTTGTTTACAAGCCTTAAGATCAACTTGATTAATCCCAATACAAAAACAACCGATAGCTTGTAATTTTTTTGCACTGTCCAACACTTTCTTAGAAATAAAGGTCTTTGAACGGATACCTAAAATGTGAACATCTTTGATTACTTTAATCAACTCTTCCTCACTCAATGCTCCTGATACTTTTTTAACATCTGTATAGCCTTGTTCTTTAAAATATTGTACTGCTTTGTCGCTAATATTTTCCAAAAACAAAACCTTGATTTTGTCCTTTGGATAACTGGTGTTAAAAATGATACTCATGCTACAAAGCTAAAATATTTTTCGCGCTTTGACCTTCATTAACAATAAATTGTATCAATTCTGCGTTATTTTTGTATACCCTTAATTACTAACAGATGATCGTCAGAATTTCTCTTTTATTTACTTTTTTCATTATTAGCTGCTCTTGTGGAACAAGTCAAGGACCTAGATCGCATGATAATTCAGAACATACACCGTTCGTTTACAATAAGCTTTCTGCTATTGATAAAACAAAATATGCTGATGAAGTAAGGGTGAAATATGAAAAACTATTGGGTAATAGAGGGTTTAGTGGACAAATATTAGTTGCAAAGAATGGAGAGATAGTTTTTGAAGATTATAAAGGGTATTCTAATTACAGTGATAAATCATTAATTCAAGCGGAAACTCCTATTCATTTAGCATCGGTTTCAAAAACCTTTACAGGTATGGTCGCTTTAAAATTATGGGAAGAAAAGAAATTGGATTTAAAAGCACCTGTAACTCTATACCTGCCTAAGTTTCCTTACACTGACGTAACAATAGAAGAATTGTTATCACATAGAAGTGGGCTACCTGACTATACCTATTTTATGGAAACGCACAAATATGTTTCTATTAAGATTAAAAATAAAAGAGGAAGATGGGTTAAGAAATTACAACTTATTAGTAATGATGCCCCTTTCAAAACTGGAATTTATAATAATCAGGACGTTTTAGATTTTATGATTGCTAGGCACCCTGCCCCAGCGGCGAATCCAGATAGAGTCTTTAAATATTGTAATACAAACTATGTTTTATTAGCATTGATTATAGAAAAAATCACTGGTACCGACTTCCCTACCTACATGAATGAAACAGTTTTCAAACCATTGAAAATGAATAATTCATATATTTTCAACGTGAAAACCATTAATAAATACACTCCTTCTTATAACGCTAAAATGCAACCGTATAGAATTGAGAAATACGACTGTATTTATGGGGACAAGAATGTATACAGTACTGTTAGAGACCTATATTTATGGGATAAAGCCTTAACAGAAGGTACGTTTTTAGCTCCTTCTACGCTTGAGATGGCTTATGAGCCAAAGAGTCCAATTAACAAATATTGGCATAATTATGGTTTAGGATGGCGCATTTTAACTAAGCCAAATGAAGAAAAATTGATCTATCATAATGGATGGTGGCATGGCAATAACACTGTTTTTACACGTCTGATTGGAGAAACAGCTACTATTATCATTTTAGGTAATAGATTTAATAAATCAATCTATAAAGGCAAAGAAATTGCTTCTATATTTACCGGGAAGGAGGATACAACCTCTTTAGTTGAGTAAAATTGCCTTTTTTGCACGTTTTTTGGGCTTTTCACCCTATTTTTGCAGACCTTATTCGTAATTTAAAGTATATATATTATTGCTTATGAAAGATTTGTTATTTTATGCCGTTCCGGCAATGGGTATCGTTGGTTTATTGTATACCCTATTGAAATTCAACTGGGTATCTAAACAAGATGCTGGTAATGAGAGAATGAAAGAAATCAGCACTTATATTGCTGAAGGTGCTATGGCATTCTTAAAAGCAGAATGGAAAATCTTAGGCTATTTCGTAGTTATTGTAGCCTTATTATTAGGCTTTATGGCAACTAAAAATGCGGAGAGCCATTGGAGTATTGCCATATCATTTATTATTGGTGCTGTATTTAGTGCAACTGCCGGTTATATTGGTATGAAAGTAGCAACAAAAGCAAACGTAAGAACTGCTCAAGCAGCTAAAACTAGTTTAGCTCAAGCCTTGAAAGTGTCATTTACTGGTGGATCTGTGATGGGCCTAGGCGTATCTGGATTAGCTGTATTAGGTTTAGGTGGATTATTTCTTTTATTAAAGCAAATGTTCTACGTAAATGGTGACCCTTCTGAAATGCTTCGTACAATAGAAGTATTAACTGGATTTTCTTTAGGTGCTGAGTCAATCGCACTATTTGCGCGTGTAGGTGGCGGTATCTATACTAAAGCAGCGGATGTTGGTGCTGACTTAGTAGGTAAAGTAGAAGCTGGTATTCCAGAGGATGATCCTCGTAATCCTGCAACAATTGCAGATAATGTAGGAGATAATGTTGGTGACGTTGCTGGTATGGGAGCCGATTTATTTGGTTCTTATGTTGCCACAGTTTTAGCAACAATGGTTTTAGGTCAAGAAGTTACAGCAGTAGGTGGTGGTAAATTGGTTGATGCTTTTGGTGGATTATCTCCAATTTTGTTACCCATGTTAATTGCAGGTGTAGGTATATTATTATCAATTATTGGAACTTTCTTTGTTCGTATTAGCGAGAATGCTGGTTTGAATACTGCTACTGTTCAAAAGGCTTTAAATATGGGTAACTATGGTTCTATGATATTAACAGCTATAGCTTGTTATTTCTTAGTATCGAATATTTTACCAGAAACTATGTCATTACGTGGTATTGAATTCACAAGAAACGGAGTTATTGGTGCTATCGCTGTAGGTTTAATAGTAGGTACTTTAATGAGTATCATTACTGAATATTATACTGCAATGGGTAAGCGTCCGGTAATGAGTATTATCAAACAATCAAGTACAGGACACGCAACAAATATTATAGGTGGTTTAGCTATTGGAATGGAATCTACTTTCATGCCAATTATAGTTTTAGCTGCAGGTATTTTTGGAGCTTCTTATTGTGCAGGTTTATACGGTGTTGCAATTGCTGCTGCAGGTATGATGGCTACAACTGCTATGCAATTAGCAATTGATGCTTTCGGTCCAATCGCAGACAATGCTGGTGGTATTGCTGAAATGAGTGAGTTACCTGCTGAAGTACGTGAGAAAACAGATATTTTAGATGCGGTAGGAAATACAACTGCTGCAAGTGGTAAAGGTTTTGCCATCGCTTCTGCTGCTTTGACTTCATTAGCATTATTCGCAGCTTTTGTGGGTGTAGCGATGCCAAATAATCAACATATTGATATCTACAAGGCAGATGTTTTAGCTGCTTTATTTGTAGGTGGAATGATTCCTTTTATCTTCTCTTCTTTAGCAATTCGTGCTGTAGGAGAAGCTGCAATGGCAATGGTAGAAGAAGTTCGTCGTCAGTTCCGTACTATTCCAGGAATTATGGAAGGTACAGGTAAGCCAGAATATGAGAAATGTGTAGCTATTAGTACAGAAGCGTCTTTGAAAAAAATGATGTTACCTGGTGCAATCACTATCATCTCTCCTATTTTAATTGGTTTCACAATGGGCCCAGAAGCTTTAGGTGGTTTCTTAGCTGGAGCAACTGTGAGCGGTGTATTGATGGGTATTTTCCAAAACAACGCCGGTGGTGCTTGGGACAATGCAAAAAAATCTTTCGAAAAAGGTGTAGAAATTAATGGAGAGATGTTCTATAAAAAATCTGAACCACATAAGGCATCTGTAACAGGTGATACAGTGGGAGATCCATTTAAAGATACATCAGGTCCTTCAATGAATATCTTGATCAAATTAATGTCTATTGTTTCATTAGTAATTGCTCCTACTTTGGCGCAAATGCACAAAACAGATGCTGCTCCAGTGAAAGCTCAAACAGTAGAAATTTCAGTTATCAATACTGACTCTTCTGCAGCTATGACTGATTCTTCTAAGACAGTAACTATCAGTGCGAATACTAAAACATTAGTACAAGCATTACAAGAAGAAGGTATTGCTCCAATAGACAATGTAAACATTCAAATAAAAGACGGTAAAATCACTGTAAATGGTAAAGCATTAACAGAGGAACAAAATGCTAAGTTTTCGTCTTACTTGAAAAAGAAATAATTGGTTCTAAATTTTTAGAACTCTTTAACAAAAAGTCCCACAATGATGGGACTTTTTTATTGCGATAATTCGTAAATTACGAACATAATCGTAATATCATGAGCAAGCAATTTAAACCTACCGAAAGCGAATTAGAGATTTTGAGTATTTTATGGGAACATGAGAATGCAACTGTAAGGATGGTTCATGAAGTGGTACAAAAAACAAAGGACGTGGGTTATACTACCACTTTAAAGTTAATGCAGATAATGCATGAAAAAGGTTTAGTTACAAGAAATGAAACTGCTAAAACGCATATTTACACCCCTAGTTTTGTGAAGGAAAAAGCACAAGAACAATACGTAGGCAAAATGATTAAGACCTTATTTAGTGGTAGTACTTCACAATTAGTATTACAAGCATTAGGGAAACATAAACCTACTCCGCAGGACCTTATTGAGATTAAGAAATTAATCGACGAACTAGAAAGCAAATAGTGTAATTAATTTTTTGTGATAATTATATAGCGAATGCAATTCATCTCTAATATTCCCAATGCAGTCTTATTTAATATTGGATTCATGGCCATTCTATATTTGGCTTATGAAACAATAAAATATTTTACGAAAATTACAGCCAATCAATTATTTATTTTAGCAGTAGGTATTGAGTTTTTTGGGTTAGTTCAGTTTGTTGTGGGATTTTTTACACCTAATAGGATCCTGATTTATAGTATTCCAAATTCCATTGTTAATACTACTAGTTCATTTATACAATGGTATTATCAGCAAGAAAACTTAGTTTATTTAGGAATAGCTTATTTTATTTTTTTATTAATATTCATTTTAAGCGGAATCATTCAATTAAATAAACTTAGTAGCATTCGACAAAGTGCAAACTATTCAAGTTCTAATTACTGGAATCAGCAGGTTCAAGCGAGTTTTCAGACTAGAATGTATATTAAAATTGGTTTAAGTAATTCAGTAGATACTCCAATTACATTTGGCTGGTTAGATCCTATTATTTTATTACCTATTTCATTATGCAATCAATTAAGTATTGATGAAATTAAAATAATACTCTTACATGAAATTGCTCATATTATAAGAAAAGATTATTTCGTCCATGTAGTAGTATCATTATTTCATACTATTTTATATTTTAATCCAATTTCATACTTGTTAATGAAAGAGATTAATATTCAGCGAGAAATGGCTTGTGATAGTTGGGTAGTAGCTCATTCCAATAATCCCATTCAATATTCTAAAATATTATTTGAAATTGCAAATCAAAATGTTCAAGTTCTTCATAATAATTTTATTTTAAATTTCTTAGCTAAACAAAATGAATTACTAATTCGTATTAAACACATTAACCGAATAAGTACAAAAAATAGTAAGTCATTTCTTAAATTATTTTTTTTGGTTATACTTTCTTGCTTTACTGTTTTATTTTCTATAAATCAAAGTGCTAGTAAAATATTTATTAAGACCTCTATTAATTCGTTTCAAAAAGCTTCAAATACACAGATTCAAAAGCAGAAATTTCTCAAAGAAAAAAAAGTTTCTTACCCTATTGCTGTTGAAAAAGTAAAAAATTATAAAAATACAAGGTTTACTGTTTTAAGAAGACCAATGGTTATTAAAATTAATAGCGAATCAAATGTAAATATGACTAAGGAAGTTGAAACCTCATCGACTGCTTATACCAAAATAGTAGATTATACATTACAATGGATTAAGCAACATGAAAATATAAATCAGTTGGCAAGTTACGATTTAAAAAAAGATTCTTTAGCGTATGATTTCGCAGAAAAACTAATATTAAAGTCTATTCTAAAAAGCTACCAATTTAAGAAAGACATTTTAAAAGCTAAAATGACAGAAGCGTCAAATCAGAAAGAAGCATACGATTTTATAATGAATAGTAAGGAATGGGACGAGATTCAACGCTATGAATTATGGACTAAAGAGTTTCTTCTAAAGCATCCGGGAACATTTAATCAAGTAGACAGTTCCCAACTTTATTAAATGTTAATGCGTTTTTAAAATTTCATTTGCTTGTCTTCCACCCACACAGAATAACAGATCTAAAATCGATAAGTTTGGGACAAATCCTACTTTGTCCTCAAATACCTGCTGATACTTTATTGGGTTTTCAATTTTATCATAGTTTTTAGGTAAATATTTATGAAACACTCTTTTCCATTTTAAAAAATCTAATTCATTAAAAGATGAAATTGAATGTATTTCCCATTTCCCCTTTAATTGTTGTTGTATCCAAATATGGCAGTTTATTAAAAAATCAATTAAGTTATCGGGCTTTGATTCATACAAGGTTTCTAAACTAGCTTGATAGTAGTCAAAATAGGGAGATCGTTTATAACTTGATATAATTGCTTTTAAATGCTGTGCCCTCCATGGTGTGTCATAAGAAATTAGTACCTGATTTAAAGGTGTCTTTTGATCTCTCCCTCCAATTATTGGCATGGTTAAGTGTAAGGGACCTTGTGCTGAAGCTATAACCATTCTGTTTTTAAAGCTCATTTTTGAAAAAGGAGCATTGTTGTCAAAACAGATATTTTCTGTTTGAGTTATTTCCTGGAAAAAACTAATGGAACCAAAATATGGTAAGTCTGTAATGATCATAGTTAACAAATAGTTATGTAAATATATTTTCACATTCCCCAAATAACTAATAATTTTAATAAATTTTAAAAATGAAATTCCAAAAGTATTCTGTATTTGCCCTAATTATCATATTTGCCAGCTGTGCTAGTCCCAAAGCTTTTGTTTTTAAAGGCATGAAATCTATAAACGTTGAAAAAGCAAGTTTTGGCAAAAATGTATTTAAAGCAAATTTTGAATATAACAATCCCAATCGTTTTGCTTTAACACTTCAAAAATTAGATTGTGAAGTTTTTATAAATGATGAACCATTTACTAAATATCATTTAGACACTGCTTATCAAATACCAGCTAATACTGATTTTCAATTACCTGCGAGAATGGAAGTAGAATTGTCAAATATCATGAAACACAGTATCGATATCCTTTTTAATAAACCAATGAAAATAACTGTCAAAGGAGATGCTACTTTAACAAAAGGGTTTTTTACAAAAAAAGTACCTATATCATTTACTACCGAACAAAGATTAAACTTAAAAGATATTTTAAAAGGAACTAATTAATCAAATTTAATATTCAAGTTCTAAATAGTAGGTTAATATAATATGCTAATTAATGCTATTAGCTAATTTTAATTATTGATTCCAAGTTGATGGGCTTTCTCTCCATTTCATTAAAGTGTCTTGTGTAGCTGCGTCAATTTCTCCTTTCTCTACCGCTAAGTCAATTAAGCTTGCATAATTAGTTAAAGAATTAAATGGTACACCAGCGGCTTTAAATGCTTCGTTTGCAATATTAAATCCATAAGTAAAAATTGAAACCATTCCTACTACTTCTAATCCTGCATTTCTTAATACATCTACTACTTGTAAACTGCTTTTCCCAGTAGATATTAAATCTTCTATGACTAAAATTTTATTAGTAGTAGCGTAAGCACCTTCAATTTGATTTCCTAAACCATGTTCCTTTGGTTTTGGACGAACATAGATGTATGGTAGTTTTAATTGATCAGCTGCCATTGCTCCCCAAGGAATTCCGGCAGTAGCTACACCAGCCAGCATATCAGCTTCGCCAAATTTTTCAAAAATGATATTACACATTTCACTTTTAATAAAATCACGTACATATGGAAAAGAAAGCACTTTTCTATTATCACAATAAATTGGACTTTTCCACCCACTAGCCCATGTAAATGGATTATTTGGGCTTAATTTTACAGCACCAACTTGAAGTAATTTTTCGGCTACCGCTTTTTCGTTCGTCATAATGATTTTATTATTGACGCGAAAATACTTGCTAAAGCCTAGAAATACCCAAAGAGTTACTAAATACTATACACATTTTTATGCCAAAACAAATTATAGCAGCAGGAGGAATCGTTACCAATCCTAAAGGAGCCATTTTATGGATATTTAGACGCGGATTTTGGGATTTACCAAAGGGTAAGTTGGATGAGGGGGAAACTATTCAAAGTTGTGCAATCCGAGAAGTTATGGAAGAAACAGGGCTTAAAAATATTCAACTTAATGAATTGATTCAGTTCACAAATCATACCTATTTTGACACCCATTTAAATGAGGAAGTAATTAAAAGAACCTACTGGTTTCATATGACTATACCTAATGAACAAGCGGGAATTCCTCAAACTTCAGAGGACATTCAAAAAATTGAATGGTACACTATGGGAAACGCAGCACACTGTTTGGACAACACTTATGATACTATAAAAGAAGTGATTGCTAGTTTTATAAGTAAGAATTTGAAAATTGATTAGTAGAAATCAAAAAATGTACAATTTTGATTTTCAAGAAGGATTAAAATAATTTCTTCAAAGAATCCACTACAGCTTCTGGTAAAAATGGAGAAGCGTCACCACCATTTCTGATAATATCACGAACAATTGTAGATGCTACAGAAGTATATTTAGGTTCTCCCGTTAAAAAAATTGTTTCGATATGTCTGTCCATGGTACGATTGGCATCCGCGATTGTTTTTTCATATTCAAAATCACTTACATAACGGATTCCTCTCAAAATAAATCTAGCTCCAATAGACTGACAATATTTTATAGTTAGCCCGTCGTAAGTTGCTGCTTCTACCTTGGGTTCGTCCTTGTAAATTTCTTCAAACCATTGTTTTCTTTGTTCTGCACTGAACATTGGATTTTTTGCCGCATTAATTCCAATACCAACAATTACTTTATCAAATAATGGTAATGATCTGTTAATAATATCAATATGTCCTAATGTAACAGGATCAAAAGTGCCGGGGAATAAGCAAATTCTTTGCATGTGTTAAGCTGGGTTGGTTCTACCTGTTAATAAATATAAGCAAGCCATTCTAACTGCCACCCCATTTTCAACTTGGTCTAAGATAATAGATTGACCACTATCAGCCACTTCACTATCTAATTCTACTCCTCTATTAATTGGACCTGGGTGCATTATTAAAATCTCTTTATTTAGCTTATTTAAACGATTCTTTGTTATACCATAAGCCAAGTTGTATTCTCTAAGAGAAGAGAATAAGGGCTGATTTTGACGCTCTAATTGAATCCTAAGGACATTGGCAACATCACACCATGCCAATGCTTTGTCAATATTATATTCAACCCTAATATCCATTGCTTCTTGTAAGTATTTAGGAATTAAAGTTGGTGGGCCAGAAACCATAATTTCGGCTCCCATTTTCTTTAGTAAATAAATATTACTTAGCGCCACTCTACTATGCATAATATCGCCAATTATGGCCACTTTTAAACCAGCTAGTTTCCCCAATTTTTCTTGTATAGAAAATGCATCTAATAAGGCTTGAGTTGGGTGTTCATTAATACCATCTCCTGCATTGATAATAGCGGCATCGATATGTTTTGCTAAGTAGTGAGGGGCACCAGATGCACTATGTCTCATTACAACCATATCCACTTTCATGCTAAGAATATTATTTACAGTATCTAGTAAGGTTTCCCCTTTAGCAGCTGAACTACTTGATACAGTAAAATTTACGGTGTCTGCAGACAATCGTCTTTCGGCTAACTCAAAAGAAATTCTAGTTCTTGTAGAATTTTCGTAAAAAAGATTCACAATAGTTACGTCTCTTAGTGTGGGAACTTTTTTTACGGGTCTTTGTAAGACCTCTTTAAATTGACCTGCAGTAGATAAAATAAGTTGGATATCCTCAGTGGTGAGGTCTTTGATACCAAGAAGATGTTTGGTAGATAGTGCCATTAAAAAACGAAATTAATATATTTTTATCAACTAAACAATCCTATTATTGATCTAATAAGATCACGTCGTCCACGCCGTCATTTTCTTTCCATCTTACTTTTACCTTATATGGGCTAATATCAACCATCTCTTTACCAGTAAAATCGGGCTGAATAGGTAGTTCTCTACTTGGTTTACGGTCTACCAATACGCATAATGCCACTTTTGAAGGTCTTCCAAAAGCCAATAATGCATCTAATGCAGCACGAATGGTTCTACCAGTAAACAATACATCATCAATTAGAATCACTGTTTTCCCTTCTATACTAAATGGTAAATCAGTTTGAGTGGCTAAATGTAATTCGCGTCTAATATCGTCACGGTAAAAAGTAATATCTAGTTTCCCGTATTGTACTTGGTCTGCAGAGATTTCCTGATTCAATGCCGTAACAATTCGATCACTTAGGTACACTCCTCTTGGTTGAAGACCTACTATTACTGCATTTGTTAAACCTGGGTAGGTTTCCAATATTTGGTGTGCTAATCTTTTTATAATGCTTGGGAGCTGCTGTTCGCTAATCAGGGTCATTTCCTTGAAAATTTGACTAAAAATACAGCTTTTTCTTATGTAAATTGCGGCCATGGTAGGTATTCAACAACTATCCCTAGTTCAGTTTAGGAATTATATTCAAAAAAGCTTCAATTTTACTAATAGAATTGTTGGCATTGTTGGGCCCAATGGTACTGGTAAAACCAATGTTTTAGACGCCCTATACTACTTGTCATTTACAAAAAGTTATTTTAATAGACCAGATGCACAAAATGTACACCATGCTTATCAAGGTATGCGTGTAGAAGGCATTTATAATATCAAAGAAGAAGTGATTCCAATCACTTGTATCATTCGTGAAAATCTAAAGAAAGAATTTTATTACGATGAAGAATTATATACCAAATTATCAAAGCATATTGGTCGTATTCCTTGTGTAATGATTGCACCAGATGATGTACAAATTATTACAGGTTCGAGTGAAGAAAGGAGAAGATTAATGGATAGTTTACTATCCCAATTATATCCCGATTATTTAAAATATTTAATACTTTATAATAAGTTCTTATTACAAAGAAATAGTGTGTTAAAGCAAGCTGCGGAAACTGGCAATTTAGATGAAATACTTATGGAAACGCTTGATGAGCAATTAGCGGACAATGGACAAATTATTTATAAATATAGAAGTCAACTTTTTATAGATATCTTACCTGAAATCTTAAAGTTATATAATCATTTAGCATTACAAAATGACGCTATTGATATCAAATATCAATCCGCTTTAGCACAAACTAATTTAAAGCAATTATTAAAAGATAGTATAGTAAAGGACAAAGCCTTACAAAGAACTTCTACAGGTATTCATAAGGACGATATAATCATTACCATACAAGGACAGTCCTTTAAACAAGAAGCTTCCCAAGGACAAAGAAAAAGCTTGCTTTTTGCTATTAGGTTAGCTGAGTGGCAGTTTATTAAAAATGAAAAGGGGTTCCCTCCTATTTTATTAATGGATGACATTTTTGAAAAATTAGATGAACAGCGCATGATTCAATTACTTGGTTGGGTTAGTAATTCCACAGATGGTCAAGTATTTATAACAGATACTCATAAAGAAAGGGTTGCAAATTTATTAGGGAAACATTTAAGTAGTTATCAATTGATTGAATTATAAATGGCTTAAATTTACAAACTATGGCAACTTTTAAAATCGGGGACGCACTAAAGCAATTTGTACAAACAAGTAAATTGAAAAACGGTATACGTGCTGCTCAAATTGAAGAAGTATGGTTAGAAATAATGGGGACTACCATAGCAAAATACACAGATAAGATTTACATATTTAATCAGAAGCTCTTTATTGAAACAAGTGTCGGACCACTTAAAAATGAACTAGGATTTCAGAAGCTACAAATTGTGGCTAGAGTGAATGAGAAAATGGGTGAAAATATCATTACAGACGTAGTAATTAAGTAGTACCAGTCCCTTTAATTACTTCACGCATTAGGTCATTCATAGTTAGAACTCCCTTGAATTTCATTTCATCGAAAATTGGTAGATATCTTGTTTTATACACATTCATTAAAACCATACATCTTTCCAAATCATCGGTATACCCAATTACAGGTAAGTCCTTGGTCATGATATCTACTACCGTGGTTGAATCTGACTTACGACCTTCTAACTTAATTTTATGGGTATAATCTCTTTCAGACATAATTCCTAGGTACTGATTGTTATCCATTACAACCACATAACTTAGGTTTTCAGACTTCATTATAGTTAAAGCGTCTAATACTTTTGTATCTGGGGTCACAATATTAAAATGAGGACCTTTTTTAATTAAGATATCTCTTATTTTAGACATAAAATTCAATTTTAATTGTAACTGATAGTTATCCTAAGTTACGCAATTAAAAAATGAAAAAAAAGCTAATCTTTTAAAAAGTCCAAATAACTAGTTTTCTGCATAATGGTAGATCCATTCATAATAAATATGGTTGGCCAAACTCTAGCAGCAGTCTTGATCATTGTAATATCTCCAATTAATATTGGGATATTCTTAAATTTATTGCTAGCGTTAGATTTGTCAGCAGTAACTAGGTAAACTAATTTATGTTTAATTTGTAATTTAGAAAGAAGGGTTTCCCATGGAACTGTTGAATCAATTTCACCAGCAAAAACTAAAACATATGGTGTACTGGTCTCAACTAATTGTTGTGTAGTATCTTGTCCATTTAGAGTGTATAATTTAAAGTCTTGTATTGGGGCAAATTTGCCATTTCCTTTTTGAACAATCACTTCTTTTCTAGACTTGAAAACATAAGTGCTGTCAAATTCTGCAGGGAAACTGTTAACGTCAAAATAGTATCTCTTACCTGCTTTCTCAAATTCCATTTGTATAGAAACACTGTCTGCAACAGCGCCAGCAGGAATTTTCATTTGTTCAATTATGTCTTTCCCTTGTTTATAAGGTAAACAATCAATAAATGGCAGATGTTGTAAAACTTGTTGTTGCCCATATCCTACTCCGAAAGTGGTAATAATCAAAATAAATATACCCCAGCCCATATGTAAGGTGGTCTTTACTTTTTTAAGATTGATTAATAATATTACAATTGCAATTAATAGAATTATATCTTTAATAAAGGAAGTTTGTGGTGTTAATGGAATACAATCTCCAAAACAACCGCAGGTTTTAATTTTGCCTGAAAACAATGCATAGCCTGTAAGAAAACTAAAAAACACAATTAATGCTAAAAGTAGCCAAAGAGTTTGTTTATAAGGGTATTTAATTAAAAGTGCGACACCTGCTATAATTTCTAAAGTGTTCATAATTAATGCTAACCATAGTGTATAGTCTGAAAAGAAGTTCATTCCCCATACATCAAAAAATTCTTGCATCTTATAACTAAGTCCTAAAGGATCATTCGCTTTTATTAGTCCAGAAAAAATAAATAAAATTCCAACTGACCATCGTAAAAATTTTAAGAAAGATTGCATAAAACAGATTTAGTGTTTCCCTTCAGCAATTTGTATTAATGCAAAAGCTGAATAATTTAAAATATCAACAAAATTGGCGTCAATGCCTTCGCTTATTAAAGTCTTACCATCATTATTTAAAATTTGTCTAATTCTTAAAAGTTTCATTAAAATTAAATCAGCATAACTTTCTTGACTCATGTCTCTCCATGCTTCACCATAATCATGATTCTTGTCTAACATGGTAGATTTTGCAAAATGAACATTTGACTCGTACAATTCCTGAACTAATTTAACCTCCAATTCTTCCACTTTGGGGTCTCCTAATTTCAATTGCATTAAGCCAATAACAGCATAGTTTAAAATGCCTTTAAACTCTGACTGGATATCATCCCCTACTTTTTGATTTCCAATATCTTGTATTGTTCTAATTCTCAATGCTTTAATAAATATTTGATCTACCACTGAAATGATTCTTAATACGCGCCAAGCAGTACCATAATCCTTAGTTTTCTTAAAAAAAATATCGCTGCAGCTTGCTACAGCCTGATCATATTGTAAAGAAGTTTGACTCATGAAAAATTACCCCCTGTTTCTGTGTTAGTTAATATCTTTGAACACTTGCAAGATAAAGAATAACGAACTTAAAATAAAACTATGTTTAAATTACCTGCTAAAGCAATAATGGGCATTATAAATGCCACTCCAGATTCATTTTTTGCAGGCAGTAGACAGGCCAATTTAGAAGGGGCAATCCAAAAAGCTTGTAATTTTATACAACAAGGAGCAACTATTATAGATATTGGAGGTCAAAGTACAAGACCAGGGGCTATTTTAGTCAGTGAAACGGAGGAATTAGATCGAGTAATGCCTGTAATAGAAGGTGTTTTAAATGCATTTCCTTCAGCCATTATTTCTGTCGATACATTTAGATCCGAAGTGGCTAAACAATCCCTTTTATTAGGCGCTAAAATTGTGAATGATATTAGCTGTGGTAGTTTTGAGCCTACAATTTTGGAAGTTGTAGCAAATCAAAAAGCTGGCTATATTGGAATGCACATTACTGGCAATATAGGCACGATGCATCAGGTGATTCCTAGAACGAATATTATGGAGTCAATTATTTCCTATTTCAATGTTAAAAAGCAAAAATTTGATGCTTTAGGTATTCATGATTGGATTATTGATCCTGGTTTTGGCTTTGGAAAAACAGTACAAGAGAACTTCACTATTGTAAAAGAGTTAAAACAATTTAAGGTGCTTGGTTTACCAATTTTACTGGGAGTCTCAAGAAAGTCAAGTATTTATAAAACCTTAGGTATTAGTTCTGACGAAGCATTAAATGGGACTACCGTTGTTAATACCGTTGGGCTATTAAATGGGGCAGATATCATTAGAGTTCATGATGTGAAAGAAGCCAAAGAAATTATTGATTTATTACCCTACTTATCATAATTGTAGTTATCAAAAAATGAAACTAAAAGTAGTTATAAAAAAAGGACTGAATAAAAATATTCAGTCCTTTTTTTTAAAGATATTATGAAGTAAGACTATTTATTAGTTACGTCTTGAATTTCAATGTCAAAAGCTAAATTCTCATACGCTTTAATAACTCCATTTGCTTGATTTCCGTAAGCTAACATAGCAGGAATATAAATAGTCCCTTTACCACCTTTGCTAAAGTATTTTAAACCTATTTCCCAACCTGGAATTACACCACCAGCACCAATTTTAACGTCATATGGTTTTGCAGTTGGATCATTTGGTTTGATGTTAGTATCAAATACATCACCTTTAAAAGTATAGCCTTTATAAAAAACGCTAGCAACTTTAGTAGTATCAATTTTATTAGTATTGTCACCAGGTGTTTTAACCACTACAAACACTCCTTCTGGAGATTGTACTGCAGTGATTTTATTTTTAGCTAAATAAGTTTTGATAGCTTCAATTTCTTTTGTTTTTTCGCCTTCTGTTTCTTTCTTATAATCTGCGTCTACTAATTTAACATCAGCAAATACGTCTAAGATTTCAGCTTTACCAATAATGATATCTTTAGTCTTGAAAACGTCATTTAATTGTAAAACACCCATTTTAACTAAAGTGTCTACGCTTAAAGAGAAATCAATTTTGTCTCCTTTTTTACACAACAAAATAATTTCAGTAAATGTGTATTTACCTAAACGTGCTGTGTCTACTGGGAAGTATACAGGAATTTGACCATTTGTGGTACTTAATATTGTATCCTTGCTTTTTAATTTATATTCTAAATTAATTTTAACATACTGACCTTGTGCCAATTTTTGTGGGTTTCCAGAACCATGTGTAATTTTATACATCATGCCTGAAGGTGCTTTTTCGTAAGAATTACAACTTGCAAACAATACAAGCGCTGCTACTAATTTTAGTGTTGATTTTAACATGTTTAGTTTATTTGTGTTAATTGTGTTTTATAGTTTTCTAATAAATTCTTAAAGTCATTAAATGTTTCGTCTACCGATTTTGAAGAAGCTCCACCTGCTGCATTAGCATGCCCACCTCCATCAAAATGTGTTCGCGCAAAGATATTAACATCGAAGTTACCTTTACTCCTAAAGCTCCATTTTCTTTCTTCTTCCCTATCTATTACAATGGCAGCAAATTTTATACCGTGGATTGATAATAAATAATTTACTAAACCTTCTGTATCTCCAGTTTTCAACTCAAACTTATAAATATCTGTTTTAGGTATCGCCATTACAGCTGTCTTATATTCAGGAAATACATGCATTCTGTTAAGAAAGGCATTTCCCATAAATTTCAATCGCCCTTCAGTAGAATTATCATAAATGGCTTCATGAATTTTAGCGTGTTGCAGGCCTAATTCTTTTAAATGTGCCACAATCTTATGAACAGTGGCGGTTGTAGATGGGAATCTAAAGGAGCCAGTATCAGTCATTAATCCAGTATATAAACAAGTAGCTATATCTAAATTGAGTAAGTTGCTATGGCCGGATTGAACAATAAAATCATAAATCATCTCACAAGTGGAGCTCATTTTAACGTCGCTAATACCAAATTGAAATGACTCAATATCTGGTTGTTGGTGATGATCGATAAGAATTTTGGTTGCTTTTGAATCCCTAATGATAGGTTCCATATGTTTAGTTCTGTGTAGAATATTAAAATCTAAACAGAAAACATAATCTGCATTATTTACTATTTCAGTAGCTTTTGCTTTATTGGATTCAAAGTCAATTACTTTGTCGGTTCCTGGCATCCAGGCTAAAAATTGAGCCCAATTGGTTGGAGAAATGACAGTTACATCATGTCCCAACTGTGTTAGAAATTGATATAAAGCCAAACTCGAACCCATGGCATCGCCATCTGGTTTTTGGTGTGCGGTAATAACTGCTTTAAATGGCTGATTTAGAAGCGGGTAAAATTGTTCGATAGATTGCATAGAACTACAAATTTAGCACAAATCGGATGTTTTTTCGTAATTTTGCTCCTTCAATTAGAAACATATAACAAATACTTATGAGTAACAGAACATTTACAATGATTAAGCCAGATGCAACTACAAAAGGATACACTGGAGCAATTTTAGATCAAATAATTAAAGCTGGATTTAGTGTAAAAGCAATGAAATGGATAAAATTGTCAACAGAACAAGCTGGACAATTCTATGATGTGCATAAAGAAAGACCGTTTTACCCTGAATTAGTTGAATTCATGAGCAGTGGCCCAATCGTAGCAGCAATATTAGAAAAAGACAATGCAGTAGCAGATTTTAGAACTTTAATTGGGGCTACTAATCCTGCACAAGCTGAAGAAGGTACAATTAGAAAGAATTTTGCAGCTTCTATTGGAGAAAATGCTGTTCATGGCAGTGATAGCGATGAAAATGCGCAAATTGAAGGAAATTTCTTCTTTGCTGCTTTAGAAAGATTCTAAATTATAAAAGTCCTTGTTTAAGGACTTTCTAATACGTAGTTCAAAAAAAATGAGTCTCCTAATGGGACTCATTTTTTATTTGTATATATTTTTTGTACTTTATTTTTTAGCCTTTCTTGTCTTTGGCTTACCGTATTTTTTCTGCATTGCTTCCTTATGATTTTTACGCACATTCACTTTCTGATTCTTTGCCGATTTTTCATGAAATGATGCTCCACGTTCTTCTGCTTTTGGACGTTTAATTTGAATAATTTTCATGAATACTTTTGGCTTCTCGTCTTCCGTTAAAACATCGGAAATTTCTAAAGCTGCTGGTAATTCCAACATGGGAATTTCTTGTTTCATTAAAGTTTCAATAGCTTCTTTAGACTTGTTTTCCTTTTCAGTAATAAAAGTAATAGCTATTCCTTTTTTATCCGCACGACCAGTTCTACCAATTCGGTGAATATAATTTTCTGGAACTTCTGGAGTATCAAAATTAATAACATGCGTCACTTCTGCAACGTCAATACCTCTTGCCATAACGTCGGTAGAAATAATATATTTAAAGACGCCCGCTTTAAATTGATTCACAGTATTAAAACGATAATTCTGTTCTTTATTGGAGTGAATAACTCCAACAATTTCAGGAAATTTCTCTGATAATTGCTCATATAATTGATCAGCCAAACTCTTTGTAGCAGCGAATATCAGCACTTTAGTCATAGTAGTATCCGAAGTCAAAAGCAGTTCTAATAGATTAACTTTAGTATTAAAGTTGGGAACTAAATAACCTGTTTGAATAATATTTTCTAAAGGAGTACCCGTAGGAGCTGCTTCAACACGTTCAGGACTGGTAAAATAATCATTCATCAATTTTTCAACGTCGTCTGTTATAGTTGCAGAAAACAATAAGTTTTGTCTTTTTGCAGGAAGTAATTCAAGAATATTAGTGATTTGTTTTCTGAATCCAAGGTTCAACATTTCATCCATTTCATCAATAACCAATCGCTTGATTGTTTTAGTTTTAAAAGCACCATTCATAATTAGATCGAACAATCTACCAGGAGTGGCTACTAAAACGTCAACTCCTTTTTCTACTTCTAATTGTTGCGTGTTAATATTTACACCACCAAAAACTCCTACAGTAATGACACTCATATAAGGCGTTAATTTCTTAACCGCTTCTACTACCTGCACAACTAGCTCTCTAGTGGGTACTAAAATCAAGATTTGAGGATCCTTACTTCTGTCAAATTTCCACTGTCTCAAGCATGGCAATAAGTAGGCAAAGGTTTTACCTGTTCCGGTTTGTGCTATACCACAAACATCCCTTCCAGACATTACAATTGGGAAAACACGATATTGTATGGTAGTTGGAGTAGTATATTTTAAGTCCTCCAATGCTCTTAGCAAGGAAGAATTCAGGTTTAAGTCTGTAAAATTCATTACTTCAAAGGTAAACTATTTAAAAACAATTAACCTTTCTAGAGCACTTCAATTGAGCCCTTTTTACGTTCAAATCGAAAAAAACGGGTTATATTGCACTAAATTTTTGCCTGATGACAATTCTTCTCAGACAAGTTAAAATAGCTGATACTAATTCGCCATTTAACGGTAGTAATAAAGACATACTAATTCAAGATCAAAAGATCGTTTCAATTACAGATAAATTTACGGGGGAAGCTGATTCCATTTTTGATAAACCTAATACCATTGTAAGTCCAGGATGGGTTGATCCATTTGTTCATTTTTGTGATCCAGGTCTAGAACATAGAGAAACATTAGAAACAGGTTCAGCTGCTGCATGCCAAGGAGGATACACCACTGTTTTTGCTTTACCCAATACCAAACCAGTTATTGATAATAAATCACAGGTTAGTTATATCCTACAGCAAAACCAATTTTTACCAATTCATGTTTTACCTATAGGAGCTATTTCAAAACATATTGAAGGAAAGGATTTAGCCGAGATGATTGACATGCATTCAAATGGAGCTGTTGCTTTTAGTGATGGGCTATACCCTGTTCAATCCACATTATTATTTTTAAAATCACTTCAATATGTAAAAGCTTTTGACGGCGTAGCTATACAAATGCCAATTGATAAAAGCTTAGGAAGTTTGGGATTAATGAATGAAGGGGTTTTGTCTACTAAATTAGGCTTGCCTGGAATTCCAGCTATCGCGGAGGAGTTAATTATTTCAAGAGATATTGAACTATTAAGATATACAGAATCTAAACTACATATAACAGGTGTTACTACTGCAAAAGGAATTGGAATGATAGCATTAGCCAAAAAAGAAGGTTTAAGAATTACTTGTAGTGTTACTCCTTATCATTTATTTTTTACGGAAGAAGACTTGAAAGAGTATGATACCTTATTAAAAGTGTCACCTCCATTAAGAACGGAGAAAGATAGACTGGCTTTATTGGAAGCAGTTCAAAATGGAGTAGTTGATTGTATTAGTTCACACCATATGCCACAGGATTGGGATGGCAAAACAATAGAATTTGAAAATGCTAAATCAGGGATGGCTAGTATAGAAACAAGTTATGCTGCAGTACAGGAAAAAATGCCAAATTTGTCAGAAGATAAAATTGCAGCTTTGTTTTCTATAAATGCGAGAAGCATATTTGGATTATCTGATGCAACTATCAAAGAAGGGAATACTGCAGAAATTACATTATACAATAATTTTTTGACCACGAAAATGAGTATGCAAGATTCAAAAAGTAAATCAGCAAATTCACCATTTTGGAATTTGGAATTAAAAGGAAAGGTTTTAGGGACAATTGTAAAAGGGAAATTGAATCAAAATAGCTAATACAATTCAGTCTTAAAAAATTTAATATTCACAATTAATAATTAATCATTCAAAATAAATAATGAATTATGGAAAACACAGTAACAAGTCATATCGTTAAAGGGGCTATTCTTGGAGGTATTTCAATAGTAATTAGCATTTTAGTGTATGTTTTTAATTTATATGAAATCACTTGGTTAAGCTGGGTAAATTACGCCATATTTATTGGAGGATTAATTTATGGTGCAGTTTTGTATTCTAATCAAAATAACCACAATGTAACTTTTGGCAACGTTTTTGCGCATGGTTTCAAAACAACGTCGGTAGTAATTGTACTTACTGTTTTATTTTCTGTATTGTCTTTCAAAATTTTATTCCCTGACATGGTTGATAAGATCCTTGAAATATCTCGCAAACAAATGGAAAAAAATCCTCAAATGACAGACGAAATGATTGAACAAGCAGTAACAATGACTAAGAAATACTTCTTGCCATTTGCCATTGGTGGAGCAATTATTGGTACTGGTATTATTGGAGCAATTGGGTCATTAGTTGGTGCAGCAATTGCGAAAAAGAATCCAAATCCTTTTCAGGACAATAATAATTAAAATATTAATACAATAGAATGCAAGTATCAGTTGTCATACCCTTATTTAATGAAGCAGATTCTTTACCAGAATTAATGGAATGGATTCATAAAGTTATGCAGGCTAATCATTATACTTATGAAGTAATAATGGTAGACGATGGAAGTGATGACGATAGCTGGGATGTAATTGAAAATTTACGTTCTCAATACAATGCACTAAAAGGGATTCGTTTTCAACGCAACTATGGAAAATCTGCGGCTTTGAATGAAGGCTTTAAAGCTGCTCAAGGTGATATAGTAGTTACTATGGATGCGGACTTACAAGACTCTCCAGACGAGATTCCGGAATTTTATGACATGATTATACATCAAGGGTATCATTTAGTAAGTGGTTGGAAGAAGAAAAGATATGATAATACTTTTACTAAAAATATACCATCTAAAATTTATAATGCTGTTGCAAGAAAGAGTTCTGGTATCGTTTTACATGACTTTAATTGTGGTATTAAAGCATATCAATTAAAAGTGGTGAAAAGTATTGAAGTATTTGGAGAGATGCATCGTTATATTCCTATACTTGCAAAATGGGCTGGCTTTAAAAAGATAGGTGAAAAAATAGTAGTTCATCAGGCTAGAAAATATGGCACCACAAAGTTTGGGTGGGAACGATTTGTAAATGGCTTTCTTGATTTGATGACCATTCAATTTTTATCTAAATTTGGGAAAAAACCAATGCAATTTTTTGGATTACTTGGTACCTTATTTTTCTTAATTGGATTTGTTTCAGTTGGGTATATCATCTTTTCAAAATTTGTAGACCCATTAACTAGTATAACTAATAAACCTGCTTTTTTTATTGCATTAACTTCTATGTTAATTGGAATACAGCTATTCTTAGCAGGATTTATAGCGGAATTAGTAAATAGAAATGCGGCAGACAGAAATACTTATTTAATATCGCAGAAACTAGGATGGTAAATAAACTAGTAATAATAGGGCCAGCTTGGCCATTAAGAGGTGGCCTTTCCGCTTTTGATGAAAAACTAGCGTCTACATTTTCTAGTATGGGGATAGATAGCAGTATTGAAACTTTTTCTTTACAGTATCCTAATTTTCTATTTCCAGGAAAAACACAATATTCAAATCTGCCTGCACCTATAAATATTAAAATCACTTCAAGAATAAATTCAATTAATCCATTCAATTGGATTAAAATAGGCATAATAATAAAAAGGTCAAAACCAGATTTAATAATTGTAAGATATTGGATTCCATTTCTAGGACCTTGTTTAGGCACTATTTGTCGTATCGCTACTAGCAATAAAAAGACAAAGGTAATTGCTTTAGTGGACAACATGATACCACATGAAAAGCGTATTGGGGATACTCAGTTTACTAAATACTTTGCAGGCGCTGTAAATGGTTTTTTAACTATGAGTGAGAAAGTTAAAAGTGACGTAAAGAAATTCACACACAAACCAACTCTCGTATCACCTCACCCAATTTTTGATCATTTTGGAATGGCTATATCAAAAACAGCTGCAAGAAGTATTATTGGGATAGATGCAAATGAAAAAGTGATTTTGTTTTTTGGATTCATTAGAAAATATAAAGGGCTTGACTTATTGTTAGAAGCCATGGCTAAACCATCTATAAAAAATTTAGATATTAAATTATTAATAGTTGGAGAATTTTACGAAGACGCATCTCCTTATCTTAATTTAATTGAGGAATTAGGTATTCAAAATAATGTTATTCTAAATACAGAGTTTGTTCCCGACGATCAAGTTAAAAATTTTGTTTGTAGTGCAGACTTTATCATACAGCCATACCGTAATGCAACACAAAGTGGAGTCACTCCCCTTGCCTATCATTTTGAAAAACCAATGTTAGTTACGAATGTAGGAGGCCTAGCTGATACAGTTCCTAATGGAAAAGTTGGACTAGTTGTGGATCCAACCGTTGATTCAATTGCAAATGGTATTGAACATTTATATGAACTTGGAGAAAATCATTTTAAACCTTATATTTTAGAGGAGAAGAAAAAATTTAGTTGGAACCAAATGGCTGAAAATTTTTTAACTTTGCATCAACAATTATAAACACATGTCATTAGAAATTATTAAAAATTTGATACAATCATCTATTGATGTTAAACAAAATTTATTAAAAGACGAGTTATTATTAAAACAACTTGAAATAGTCGTTGAAGTAGTAACCAATGCTTTTAAAAATGGTAATGCAGTTTATTTTGCGGGTAATGGCGGTAGTGCGGCTGATGCTCAACATTTAGCTGCTGAATTTTCAGGTCGTTTTTATAAAGACCGAAAAGCTTTACCTTCTGATGCGCTTCATTGTAATTCATCCTATTTGACAGCAGTTGCTAACGATTATAGCTATGATGTTATTTATGCAAGACTTTTAGAAGGACTTGCAAAGCCAGGCGATGTATTAATAGGAATTAGTACTTCCGGTAATTCTGCAAATATTGTTAAGGCATTTGAAATGGCTAAAACTATTGGGGTCATTACTGTAGGTTTTACAGGAGCTAAAGGTGGTCAAATGAGAGACTTAGGAGATTATTTAATTAATATACCATCTAATATAACACCACGTATTCAAGAATCACATATTCTAGTAGGTCATATTATTTGTGAATTAGTGGAAGAACATATTTTTGGAAAATAATGTCTTTAAAATTATCCGATATTAATTCAGATTGGACTTTGTTTTTAGACAGAGACGGAGTTATCAATATTGAAAAAAATGAAGACTATGTTAAAAATTGGAATGAATTTGAATTTTATTCTGATAGTTTAACTGCACTACCAATTCTGGCAAAAAAATTCAATCGAATTGTTATAACTACAAATCAAAAAGGTGTTGGAAAAGGATTAATGTCTGAAATGGATTTAACCACTATACACAACAATATGGTTCAAAATATCATAGCAGTTGGTGGCAGAATTGACCATATCTTTTATTGCATTGACTTAGAAAATGATTCAGTAAATAGGAAGCCACAGCCAGGTATGGCGTTTCAAGCAAAAAAACATTTTCCTGAAATTAATTTTCCAACTTCTATTATGGTCGGAAATCGTAAATCTGATATGGAGTTTGGGCGGAATGCTGGTTTACATACTGTTTTTGTAGCTACTACACATCCAGATACGCCTTTCCCTGACAATAGTATAGACTTACGTTTTGAGAGTTTACTAGCTTTTGCACTTGCTTTATAAATAATATTTTTATATGACTAAATTAACGACCCTATTTTTATGTTGTTTATGCACTGTATCAATTTTTGCACAAAATAGTCCAGACACGCATGGTATTAAACTAGAGCGACTTGCGATACAAATTCAAGCAGATACAATTGTGCAATCAAGATTTCATGCGGATAGTATATTTATAAAAGAATTAGTAGTTGCTTTGAAACAAAATCATTCATTTGAATACAGTCTTGATTCCTTGCATGCTATAAAACATATGATATCTCCGGATAGAAAGTTTAAAATATTTTCTTGGCAGATTGACCTTGGGGACGGTACTTATAGACAAAGAGCTGCTATTCAATTCCCAACAACTGACGGACAATTAAAACTTCTGCCATTATTTGATCATTCTGATTTTGTCATCAATATTGCCAATGGCATTAATGATAGTAAACATTGGATTGGAGCAATTTATTATGATATTATACCAATGCAGCTTAACGGTCAAACCATATATACATTATTAGGATTTGATGAATATACAAATGGGTTATCTAGAAAAATAATTGAAATTGTGAAATTTATTAATAATGAACCTATTTTCGGAGGTGATTATTTCAGTTATCCCAAAGACGATTGTTTCCCAATAGCACCTGCAGATAGATTTGTATATCAGTACAAAAAAGGAAGTAATGCTGTAATTAAATATGATACAGACAGTAATACAATTATAATATCAGAACTAACAAGTTTAACAAAAGATTTGAAAAATCCAAGTACTTTAGTTCCATCAGGGAATGATTTATTCTTTAAATGGATTAATGGGAAATGGACATTAATAAAGAAGTAAATTTATAAATAGCGTGTTTATTGTACAAAAAATAAGCCTACAAAATAGGCTTATTAAAATATTATCGTAATTAAAATAGGGCAATTACCATTAAAAATTTAATCTAATTTAAGTACTGCCAGGAATGCTTCTTGAGGAATTTCAACATTACCTATTAGACGCATTCTCTTTTTACCTTCTTTTTGTTTCTCTAATAGTTTACGCTTACGACTAATGTCTCCACCATAACATTTTGCTGTTACATCTTTTCGCATTGCGGAGATATTTTCTCTAGCAATTACTTTTGCACCAATAGCTGCTTGTATTGCAATTTGAAATTGTTGTTTAGTTAATAAATCTTTTAATTTTTCGCAAAGTTTACGTCCAAATTCAGCCGACTTTCCTCTGTGTATTAAAGCACTTAAAGCATCCACTTTTTCATTATTCAACAAAATATCCATCTTAACAATATCAGCATCTCTAAAACCAATTTGAGTGTAATCAAAAGAAGCATAACCTCTAGTTTGACTTTTCAATTTATCATAGAAATCAAAGACAATCTCAGTTAATGGCATTTCAAAAATCAATTCAACTCTTGTTGGAGTCAAATAACTTTGATTAATCAACATCCCTCTTTTACTTAAACATAAAGTAATAATGTTCCCTATATAGTCTGGCGTTGTAATAATTTGAGCTCTAATAAAAGGCTCTTCAATACGCTTGATCTTTACTGGATCAGGCATTTCAGTTGGATTGTTTACAATTATCTTTTCGTCTCTTGTTGTATAAGCAATGAAACTTACGTTGGGTACTGTAGTAATAACAGTTTGATTAAACTCTCGTTCCAAACGTTCCTGAACAATTTCCATGTGTAATAGACCAAGGAATCCACAACGGAAACCGAAACCTAAAGCCTGAGATGTTTCTAATTCAAATGTCAATGAAGCATCGTTTAATTGGAGTTTATCCATACAGTCACGAAGCTCTTCAAATTCGTCAGTGTTAACTGGATAAATACCAGAGAATACCATTGGCTTAACTTCCTCAAATCCATGAATCATTGGACCAGGATTATTCGCTAATGTAATGGTATCTCCTACTTTTACTTCTTTAGCTACTTTAATTCCTGTTATAATATATCCAACGTCACCCGCACGTACTTCTGCCTTTGGTGTCATAGCTAATTTTAATACACCCACTTCATCCGCAATATATTCTCTACCAGATGCTACAAATTTAATTTTATCATTCTTTTTTAAAACCCCGTTCATTATTCTATAATAAACAATAATACCTCTAAAGCTATTAAATACACTATCAAAAATCAAAGCTTGTAAAGGGGCTTCTGTATCGCCAGATGGTGCTGGAATTCTTTCAATAATTCCTTGTAATATTTCTTCAATACCAATACCAGATCTACCACTAGCTAATAAAATATCTTCTTGTTTACAACCAATCAAGTCAATAATTTGATCTGTAACTTCTGGAATTTTAGCCCCATCCATGTCAATCTTATTAATTACAGGGATGATCTCTAAATTATTATCTAAAGCCAAGTATAAATTAGAAATTGTTTGTGCTTGAATACCTTGTGATGCATCTACTAATAACAATGCTCCTTCACAAGCAGCTAAAGCTCGACTCACTTCATAACTAAAGTCAACGTGACCAGGAGTGTCAATTAAATTTAATGTATAGGTTTCTCCTTTATGAATATAATTAATTTGAATCGCATGACTCTTTATAGTAATTCCCTTCTCTCGCTCTAAATCCATATCATCTAATACCTGATTCATCATTTCACGTTCAGTAATGGTCTTGGTATGTTCTAATAAACGATCTGCCAAGGTACTTTTACCGTGATCAATGTGGGCGATGATACAAAAATTTCTGATATTCTTCATGTAGTGAAAATAGTCTTTTAAAATCTATTTAAGTGCATTGATAATTGCTGCAAATTCAGTAGCTACTAAACTAGCACCTCCTACTAAACCTCCATCAACATCGGGTTGTGAGAATATTTCTTTTGCATTTGCGGCCTTAACGCTTCCTCCATATAAAATAGAAATTTGATCCGCAATGCTTTGGCCATATTTTTCAGCAAATACGGATCTAATATAAGCATGTATTTCTTGTGCTTGATCACTACTTGCAGTTTTACCAGTACCAATTGCCCAGATTGGTTCGTAAGCAATAACTACTTTAGAAATTTGATCTGCGGATAAATGAAATAAAGCGTTTTTCAATTGGGATGCTACAAATTCATTTTGTGTACCAGCTTCTCTAATTTCTAATGGTTCACCGCAACAAAAAATTGGGGTACTTTCAATCGCTAAAACAGCATTAACTTTTTCAACTAATAAAACGTCCGATTCTGCAAAATATTCACGACGTTCTGAGTGTCCTAAAACTATGTGTTTTACACCAACAGTTGCAAACATAGGAGCAGATATTTCACCTGTATAAGCACCGCTTTCTTTTTGGTGACAATTTTGAGCTGCTACATAAATATTAGATTTACCAGCAAGTTTTTGTGTAGCTAAAGGAATATAAATTGCGGGTACTGCAAAAATGGCTTCCTGATGGGCTTGTAAACTATGTGGTAAACTTAGCAATTCATTTAATAATGTTGCTGCTTCATTTTGACTTAGGTTCATTTTCCAGTTTGCCGCTGCAATTTGCTTTCTCATAATATTAATTTTAATTGGAATTTCTAGCTGTTTTTAGCGCTGCAAAGGTACTTAAAATTTAACCTAAACCCTTATTTAGTATATGCTTACTAGTTACTATTTTGGTAAAGGTGTTTTAATACCAACTTTTCATGTTCATTTATAGCTTTCCCTTTTAACATCATCCAGTTATTAATATCATCAATTGCCTTATCTATCCTATAGCCTGGCAATACACCCCAAGTAAAATTTGGCAAGTTTTTTGGTAATAAACCCATACCAAATACATTTGCACTAACCCCAATATAGGAACCCGTATTTATTCTTGATTGTATTGCAAATCTGCTATAATCACCAACTAACATACCCATTTTCTGTCCTATAGTGTCCCATATTTGTTCTGATTCATTCCATAATTGAACTTTTCCACCAGTATTTTTAATATTACTATTACAGGTTCCAGCTCCTAAATTGCACCAATATCCAATAATACTGTCACCCAAATAGCCTTCATGCCCTTTATTAGAATAGCCCATTATAATGGCATTTTTAATTTCCCCGCCTACTAAACAAAAGGGCCCAATTGTGGTTGCACCATAGATACTTGTATTCATCTTAACTACCCCTTTATGTCCTAATGCAAATGGGCCTCTTATGCTAACCCCTTCCATCACAACTGCATCTCTTCCAATGTATATTGGACCTTCACTTGCATTTAAATTTGCGCATGAAATTGTAGCACCTTCTTCAATAAAAATTTGGTTTATTTCAATTACTCTATTTGAATCGTCTAGTTTTTGAGATACCCTATTTGCTTTAACCCAATTAAAATCTCTTTGAATAAATGCACTATTCAATTTTATTAAGTGAACTGCATTATCTATGAAAGTCACATTTTCAATGGTTTTTGGAGCGTAATTAGCTAACAATATTTTAGTTAATGACCTTTCTTCACTTTTTGTTGCAATCCATTTACCAGAAGAACTAATAAGTTTTTCACCAATATTCAATGATTTTATTTGAGCAATAATATCTTCTGTTGGTATACAAGTAATATTTATAAAATATAAAGGGTCTGAAGTGTTTAAGTACTCATTATTTTCATATAAAGTTTGTAAATAAGGGACGGTATATATACCTGTTTCTGCTTCTAAATATTGCTCCCATCTTTCTTGAAAAGTAAAAATTCCAGCTCTACATTCCGCTACAGATCTTGTTAAACTAAATGGATAAAAGTTTGCTCTATCAACAATGTCGACTAGTATATATTGCATGTAAAATATTTATTAACCAAATTTAGTAAGAAACTATTCATTCAGTAGCATGAATTCCTAACAGATGTTTATTAAATCCCTATTTTTGTAATCTAATTTTATATTATGCAAATTGGATATTTCAACTACCCTTCTCCAGCGAATGAACCTGTTTTAGCTTATGCTCCAGGATCTCCTGAAAAATTAGCTTTAAAAATAGCTTTATCAAATGCTAAGAAAAAGACATTAGATATACCAATGTATATTAATGGTAAAGCAGTTCGTACAGGAAATAAAGTAGCCATACACCCTCCACATGAAATTAAACATGTTTTAGGTCACTTTCATATGGGAACAAAACAACATGTGGAACAAGCTATTAACGCTGGTTTAAAGGCAAGAGCAGCGTGGGCTGATATGCCATGGGAATCTAGAGCACATATTTTTTTAAAGGCTGCAGATTTATTAGCTACTAAATATCGTTTTGAAATGAACGCAGCTACCATGTTGGGTCAAAGTAAAAATGCATATCAAGCAGAGATTGACGCAGCATGTGAACTAATTGATTTCTTAAGATTCAATGTTCATTTTTTATGTGATATTTATCAACAACAACCGGTGTCTTCTCCAGGTATACATAATAGAATGGAATGGCGTGGTTTAGAAGGTTTTGTATTAGCTATAACTCCATTTAACTTTACAGCAATTGGAGGTAATTTACCTGCTTCTGCCGCAATGTGCGGTAACGTTGTAGTTTGGAAACCAGCCAACACGCAAATTTATTCAGCTCAACTATTTATGCGTATTTTGAAAGAAGCAGGTTTACCAGACGGTGTTATTAATTTAGTATATGTAGACGGACCAACTATAGGGGCAACTTGCTTTACACACCCTGACTTTGCTGGAGTCCACTTTACTGGTTCTACTGGTGTATTCAATACCATGTGGAAACAAATTGGTGAGAACATTCCTCGATATAAATCATACCCAAGAATTGTTGGAGAAACAGGAGGAAAAGATTTTGTAATGGTTCACGAAAGTGCGGACGTTGATACCGTAGCAACTGCTTTAGCAAGAGGTGCATTTGAATACCAAGGACAAAAATGTTCAGCAGCTTCAAGAGCCTATTTGCCGAGTAATATTGCACAAGCAGTAAAAGACAGATTAGTTAAAATGGTACAGTCCATGAAGATGGGTAATGTGGAAGATTTTAGCAATTTTGTTAATGCCGTAATTGATGAAAAATCGTTTGACAATATCACTAAATATATTGCAAAGGCTAAAAAAGATAAAAAAGCTAAAATTTTAGTGGGAGGAAATTCAAGCAAAAAAATTGGCTATTTTGTGGAACCTACTGTAATAGCCACAACAGATCCGAAATATTTAACAATGTGCGAAGAAATTTTTGGACCAGTACTAACTATCTATACTTACCCTGCAAAACAATTTGAGAAGACATTAAAAATTTTAGATAGCACTTCTAAATATGCACTAACTGGCTCTATTATATCTCAGGACAGAGCAGCTATTGAATTGGCAACCAATATGTTAAGACATGCTGCCGGAAATTTTTATATAAATGACAAGCCAACTGGTGCAGTGGTTGGACAGCAGCCATTTGGAGGAGCAAGGGGTTCTGGCACCAATGATAAGGCTGGAAGTATGCTTAATTTATACCGTTGGTTGAGTGCACGCACGATCAAGGAGACCTTCAACCCTCCTACTGACTTTAAATACCCATTTTTAAACGAAGCATAAGCGCTGTTTTTACATCTAAAACAGTATATTTGCCTCCAAAATTACAAGGACTGTGGCGCAAAAATTTTCTAAAGAAACATACCTGTATTGGTACGAATTGATGCAATTAATACGTCAATTTGAATCAAAATCAGAAGAAATGTATAAAATGGCGGGTAAAATCAGAGGATTTTTCCACGTTTATAATGGTCAAGAAGCGATTGCTGCTGGTTGTATGACTGCAACAAATCAAGAAGACCCATTTATTACAGGCTACCGTGATCACGGTTTAGCACTTGCAAAAGGTATGACACCCAATTCAGCTATGGCTGAGTTATATGGTAAAGCAACCGGTTGTTCAAAGGGTAAAGGGGGAAGCATGCACTTATTTAGTAAAGAACATTTCTTCTTTGGAGGTCATGGTATTGTAGGTGCTCAAATTGGAACTGGTGCCGGTTTAGCGTTTGCTGAAAAATACAGAGACTCTAAAAATGTAGTTTTATGTTTCTTTGGTGATGGTGCTGCAAGACAAGGTATGTTACATGAGGTTTTCAACTTAGCAATGCTATGGAAATTACCTATCGTATTTATTTGTGAAAATAATAATTACGCTATGGGAACTTCTATCGAAAGAACTAGTAATGTTATTGATATTTATAAATTAGCTGATGCATATGAAATGCCAGCTGATAAAATTGACGGTATGACACCTGAATTAGTGCACGAGTCAGTTGCGAGAGCTGCTAAACGTGCTAGAGATGGTGATGGCCCAACTTTATTAGAAATGAAAACTTACAGATATAGAGGTCACTCTGTATCAGATCCACAAAAATATAGAACAAAGGACGAGGTGGAAGAATACAAAGACCAAGACCCTATTACTAAAGTTAGAAAAACGATTTTAGAAAATAATTATGCAACAGAAGCTGACTTATTAGTTATTGATGATAAAATCAATTCAATAGTAGAAGGTTCAGTGAAATTTGCAGAAGATAGCCCTTGGCCTGACGATAGTGAAGTATATAAAGATGTATACATTGATCAAAACTATCCATTTATCGTTGACTAATTCAACAAACATTTATAACTGAACATTACATTATAACCAATCAATATGAGTGATTTACATCAAGACCAACATCCATTTTTAGACTTTGTAAAAAAGAATCAAAAAGCCCTTACCTATACTTTAGTTTTAGCTGTTGTTTTAATAGGAGGTTTTTTTGGATACGCTGAACTTTATCAAAAACCCCGAGAAGCTAAAGCCGCAGATGCTATTTTTATGGCAGAGAAATATTTTGCCAACGATTCATCTAACTATGTGTTAAATGGTGACGGCACGAGTAAAGGTGTTTTATATATAATGAAAGAATACAGTGGAACTAAAGCTGCTAATCTTTCTAAATATTATGCAGGTATCAGTTATTACAGATTGAATGATTTTAACAAATCAATTGAATATTTAAAAGATTTTACAACAAGTGCTAAACAAGTTCAAGCAATTGCTTATGGTACTTTAGGAGATGCTTATTCTGAATTAAAGAAAAATGATGAAGCTGTTTCTTTTTATAAGAAAGCAGGAGCATATTTTCCGGAAGACGAAGCAATTTCCTCTGAATATTTGTTCCGTGCTGCTTCTTTCTTAGAATTGAATGGAAAGAATGACGAAGCAATTGAATTGTATAATACTATCAAAAATAAATATCCTAAATCTGAAAAAGGATTTATGGCTGACAAGTATATCAATCGATTAAAGATTCAACCATAAATATTTTAAAGAGTCTCTTCTAAAGAGGCTCTTTTTTTTAGTTATTACTAATTTTTAAGTATGACAGTTCAATTATTCATCCCCTGTTTTATGGATCAGTTATATCCACAAGTTGCATTTAATACTATCAAAGTATTGGAGAAAGCAGGATGTACTGTTAAATACAATCCGAGTCAAACTTGTTGTGGTCAACCTGCGTTTAATGCAGGATTTTGGGGTGAAGCAAAAGACGTATGTACTAAATTTGTACAAGACTTTGATGGGGCTGATTATATAGTAAGCCCTAGTGCAAGTTGTACTGGATTTGTTAGAAATAATTATGGTAAACTTTTTGAGAATAATGCATTTCAAAGTCCAGCAAAAAAAGTGACCAACCAAATGTTTGAGCTATCTGAGTTCTTAGTTAAAATTTTAAAAGTAACTGATATTGGCGCTCACTTTGAAGGCAAAGTAACTTATCATGATAGTTGTGCAGGACTAAGAGAATGTATTATTAAAGAAGAACCTAGAACATTACTTTCATTGGTAAATGGACTTGAATTAGTGGAGATGAGAGATACTGATATCTGTTGTGGATTTGGAGGAAGTTTTGCAGTTAAATATGACACGATAAGTGTTGCTATGGCAGATCAAAAAATAGACAATGCATTAGCTACACAAGCTGAATATATAGTTAGCACAGATACGAGTTGTTTAATGCATTTAGACGGTCGAATCAATTTTAATGGACAAGCAATTAAAGTAATTCATTTGGCAGACGTTTTAGCTAGTGGTTATTAAAATTTGCGACTCTCTTTGACTTTATTTATTTCATTTTTTATTTTATTAATATGGCATATTGGTTAATTAAGTCTGAACCATTTAAATACTCATGGGATCAATTTATAAAGGATAAAAAGACATTTTGGGATGGAGTAAGAAATTATTCTGCAAGAAATAATTTAAGGTCTATGCAAAAAGGAGATCTTGCTTTTTGGTATCATAGTAATGAAGGGATGGAAATTGTAGGTATTGCTAAAGTTGTGAAAGAATCATATCAAGACCCTACCACAGAGGAAACTGCATGGTTAGCTGTTGATTTTGCTCCATTAAAGAAATTAAAAAATCCAGTAAAATTAAGTGATGTAAAAGCGAATACTAATTTATCAAATATGGCTTTAGTACGTTTGGGACGATTATCTGTCCAGCCAGTCACAGATGCTGAATGGGAGGAAGTTATGAAGATGAGCGAAGGCTTATAAAGATTAATGCTATTCTATATTTTTAATTAACGTTATTATTTAAAAAAAGTATAACCAATTAAAATAGCAATTACTACTCCAATAATATCAGCGAATAAACCAGCCCAAACAGCATAACGAACTTTTTTAATTCCGACACTTCCGAAGTATAATGCAATGATATAAAATGTAGTGTCAGCAGAGCCTTGAAATATAGAAGCCAATTTCCCTAAGAATGAATCTGGGCCATGTGTTTGAAAAACATCCAGCATTAAACCTCTAGCTCCACTCCCACTTAATGGACGCATAATTGCAACTGGTAATGCACCAACAAAATCAGTATTAATTCCTGTTAGTTGAATGAGATAAGTAAGCGCATTTAATACATAGTCCATTGCACCACTATCTCTAAAAACTCGGATAGCTACCAACATGGCTACTAGGTAAGGTATGATTTTAATAATTACATCAAACCCGTTTTTAGCTCCTTCTATAAATGCATCAAAAACGGCCACTTTTTTATAAGCTCCTCCTATTATAATAGTAACTACAATTGCCAATAAAATACTCGATCCTGCAACTTTTGAGAATATTTCTTTGTGTTGAGGACTTAAACTATTCACTCCTACTAAAACAATACACATAAATATAAATAATCCAGCAAGCCAACTAATCAAAACTCTATCCCACTTGATTTTTTGATATAAGCCTACCATTATAATCGAAGCCAATGTGGTTCCAATGGTAGCTAATACACAAGGGATAAAAATACTTGCTGCGTCGTGGGATCCGGCAGCTAGTCGATATGATATAATACTTAAAGGGATGATAGTTAAACCACTTGTATGTAAAACTAAAAACATGATTTGAGCATTTGTAGCCTTTTCTTTTTCTGGATTTAAGCCTTGTAAACTCTCCATAGCTTTTAAAGCAAATGGTGTCGCTGCATTATCAAGCCCAAGCATATTGGCACTAAAATTCATTACCATATGACCCATTGCAGGATGATTGTCTGGAACTTCTGGAAATAATCTACTCAAAAAAGGGTTCATCCATTTTGACAATTTCTGGATAGCACCAGCTTTTTCAGCAATATTCATCAAGCCAAGAAAGAACACCATTGTACCAGCTAAAGGGAAAGCAACGTCTATAACAGAAGTCTTAGCGGAGTCAAAAAGGCCATCTGCCAATAGTTTGAAAATCTCTGTATCACCAAAAAAGACCAATTTTACAAGTGCAATTACAAAAGCGATCACAAAAAAGGCCATCCAGATAATATTCATTGCCATAGTTCCAATTGTTTATGGTACTAATATAGCCCATTTTGAGATTAGAATTGTATTTTTGCGGCACTTAAAAAGAATCAGATTATGGCATTACAAGCAGGAATTGTGGGCTTACCCAATGTAGGAAAATCAACTTTGTTTAACGCAGTTAGTAATAGTGCCAAAGCACAAGCAAGTAACTATCGTTTTTGTACTATTGAACCCAATGTTGGTTTAGTAGACGTTCCAGATATTAGAATGCATCAATTAGCTGAGTTAATTAATCCTACTCGTATTGTTCCAACTCAATTAGAAATTGTTGATATAGCTGGCTTGGTTAAAGGAGCAAGTAAAGGAGAAGGATTAGGAAATAAGTTTTTGGCAAATATTAGAGAAGTAAGTGCCATTATTCATGTAATACGTTGTTTCGAAGATGAGAACGTACTAAGAGAGGAAGGTGAAATTAATCCAATTTCTGACAAGGAAATTATAGAAACAGAATTACAATTAAAAGATTTGGATAGTGTTGAGAAGAAAATTCAACGAACTGAAAAATTAGCTAAAACAGATCCAAAAGCAAAAGTTGAATTAGCAGTCTTATTACAATGTAAGGATCATTTAGAACAAGGAAAAAGTGTTCGTTCTTTAGGTTTATCTAAAGAAGATAGTGCTTCTATAGCTGATATCTGTTTATTGACAGAAAAGCCTGTAATGTATGTTGCAAATGTTGACGAAGCTTCTATGCATACTGGTAATAAATATTCTGACATGTTAAAGAAGATGGCTGTTCAAGAAGGTTCAGAAGTAATTGTAATGTGTAATAATATTGAAGCACAAATTACTGAGTTGGAAGACGCAGACGATAAGGCTTTATTTATGGAAGAATATCAAATGAAAGAACCTGCTTTAAATAGATTAATTCAATCGGCGTATAAATTATTGAAATTAGAAACCTATTTTACTGCTGGTGTTCAAGAAGTTAGAGCTTGGACCATTGGTAATGGCTGGAAAGCACCGCAAGCAGCCAGCGTTATACATACTGATTTTGAAAAGGGGTTCATTAAGGCAGAAGTAATAGCTTTTGATGACTTTATCAAATACAAAAGTGAAGCGGCTTGTAGAGATAATGGTAAATTAAGAATTGAAGGGAAAGAATATATTGTTAAAGACGGAGATGTAATGCATTTTAGATTTAACGTATAGATTAAAAATGCTATTATTAAAATGTGAATTATTTAAATTTCTTTTTTTAAAAATATATTTTATTTAAACTCTAATTTTTACAAATAAATATTTATGAAAAATTATTTTTTAGGTATAATACTAATTTGTATATTTTCTTGCAATAGTAGTGTAGAGAATATAGACACGAATAAAGAAGCTGCTATAGCAAGTCCTACTGCTTTGCAATATGAAATTATCAAAATATATCCTCACGATACAAGTTCCTATACACAAGGCTTAGAATGGGATGGAGATAAATTAATTGAAGGCACGGGAAATTATGGTAAAAGTTTGCTACATGTAATGGATACTAATATGAAAATTATTAGTACAAAAGTCAAACTAGATAAAACATATTTTGGCGAAGGGACTACCCTTTTTAATGGTAAGATTTATCAATTAACTTGGAAGGAAAAGAAAGTCTTTGTTTATGACGCAAAAACATTGCTTAAAATTAAAGAATTATATTGGCCTTACGAAGGTTGGGGTTTAACACATAATGACAGTTCATTAATTGTATCAACTGGAGAGAGTAATATTTATATTGTTAATCCTGAAACCTTTGTAATTCAAAAAACCATTGGTGTATTTAATAATTACGGATATGTAAGTAATATTAATGAACTGGAATATGTGAATGGACAAGTAGTAGCTAATATATACGGTCAAAATGAGATTATATTTATTGATATTACTACAGGTCAAGTAAAACATACTATCAATTTTGCAAATCTCTTAGCTCAAGCAAAAGTTAAATACGATCCTTTGAATATAGATGCTGGATATGTTTTAAATGGGATTGCATTCCATGCTGGAAGAGGAACTTATTTTATTACGGGTAAATGTTGGCCAATAATGGCAGAAGTGAAAATTAAATAGTTTACTGTGTCCTTCTTTTTATTTCATAAATGATAGAACTCGCTTTTTTGGGATCACGAATTGCTTTTAAATTGGAAATACATCCAATAACAAATGCCCTTAAAATACCCCAATAACCAGTTTTCTTATATTTTTCGCTTAATAAGCTAACGTAAAAACTATCAAACCACATTGGTTTAGTTTGAACTATTTGCATATCAAATTGATTTAATAATATTTCCATAGACGATGGAGAGAAATGGTACAAATGTCGAGGGACATCATATGCAGCCCAAAATTTATTATAATACTGAGCGTCAAAACTAGTGTGATTAGGGACGGCAATTATTAAACGACCATTAGTTTTAAGTATAGATTTAAATGCGGCTAAATAGCCTTTTAAATCATGAACATGTTCAAGTACATGCCATAGTGTAATTACGTCTTGGCTATTAATTGGTAAACTGAAAAGTTGCTCTATTGGTAATAAAGTAATCCGATAATTTTCAAACGCTTTTAATCTACTATTTACATCTGGTTCCAATGCCGTAACATGCCAGCCTTTAACTTGCATTGCATTAGCAAATGCACCAGTACCTGCGCCTACTTCAATTAGCATTCCTTTATGACCAGTAAATAAGGATTGAACCCAGTTTGTTTTTTGTTTTAAAGTGTAATTACGAACTGAATGATATAATTTGTTCATCCAGCCCGTTTTCACATCAGTATGTGATATGTATTCTGGAAAATTATAATAAGGCGTAATTTCAACTTTATTTGGAATAGGAAATGTATATTTTAATGAACACTTAGCACATTGTATGATATCGAAATTTTCTTGTGTCAAAGAATAATCCTTCGAATGAATTAGATAAGAAATGTCCACTCCATTACAAATGGGACAAGGATTAAATGGCATTTTATTCATTACAAATAATTTTTAATTAGAATTGCGATAATAGCTAAAAATGTAATCACGAATGCCCATATAAACCAATCACCTTTTCGGATTTGAATTTGATTGTTATTCCCATTTATATTCTTAACTGATTCTATACTTATTGATTCAAAATAATTAGATGCATTATAATGTGAATTAAATAAAACATGTTCAGCTTCAATTTGAAATGATCCTAAGCCATTTAATTCAAATTTTTGATTGACCACAAAATCATTTAGTAATTGTTCATATTTCAAAATTGCATGATCGTTTGAAATTGACAAAGCGTCAGCTATATAAGTGTAGAAATGTTTAGAAGGTACATCATAGATGGTTTCAAATAAAATATTTTCATCTGGTGCTTGCCATATGCCATTTTCTAAAATAGCATCTTTCTTTATTAGTTTTATCGTACCAATATTTGGTAAGGATAAATAGCCAAATGCTATAAAATATTTTTCAATTGTATTTTTCATCTTATTTTCTGAATGAATATACTACACCTGCTATAATTTGCAAGCCTAATGATGGATAATCTGCCCAACGTTCATATGGTTTATCTAATAAATTATCTCCTTTTGCCCAAATACTCCAACTATGGGTTAATTTATAGGTAAATCCAGCATTTAGTACTAATGTATTTTTTAAATTATACGCTTTATTTGGTTCATTAAATTGTGCAGCGCCAGACCAATAAATCAATGAGGCATCTAGAATCCATTTTTCACTAGGTAACCAATTAAGATTACTATTTAATTCAAGTGGTAAAATACCCCAAGGCTTGGTATTATCCTTAATAGTATTGAATTGTTTGTAACTAAGTCTATTAACAAATAGCAACTTATCACTAAACTGGTATCTTAATTTTGCATCCATCTCAATAGTACTTGCACTTGATTCAAATATTGTTTGATACTTTAGTCCGAAAGTATTAACATCCGTACCTAATATTCTATTGAAAAAAGGTAGATTCTTATAATCAATTAAAGAGATACCAAAACTATAGTCAAGTCTTTTATCTGCACTAACCTCTAAACTGACATATTTTTTATCGATAGTGGTAATTTTCATTTCATTTACAGGGATAATCCATGGATTCTGAATTGCCAATGCTGCATAATGGTTATTTATAAAAGAAGTAGACCAACCAGTTTTAACTAGATAATTTGAATCGGTTAGTTTTCTTTGAAATTGAATATTTGGGAAAAATTGATAGTTGTCTTTATTAATCCAAACAGGGCTTGCTCCAAATAAAATTTTATTCCCCCACTTTTCTAAAGTAATAGAAGGGTCAAATTTTAAAATTGTATTTTTTTGATGTATAGTACCTGTAGGATTATATTGATTGAAAGTATAAAGTAAGTCTAAATTCAATTTCGTATTATTTAAATTTAGATACATCGGATTTTTAACTTCTAGCCAAGTGTTTGTTGCATCTGGCATACCTTCAAATTGTTCAATTTTTGCAATAGGATTTAAATTGATTAATCTAGATTTGGTATTAAAGTTTAACCAACCAAATGAAGCCCCCATATGAGAGAAATTGTGCTCGTAATTTGACTCTGGCAATGTAGAAGCATCTGGGACTAAACCATATCGATATCTTTGACTATGTTGGTAAAATACTTGTGTTTGTAAAGAATTACTTTTGTTTAAGTACTGATCGCCAATATAGTTAGCACCTAAATCTCGTATGATTTGTAAATGATTGTCGGTACCAGTAGAAGATTCATTATATACTGTAATAGAATGTGTATTATTTCGCTTATCAGCAGTATTCACATTTAGATTAATATATTGGTGTAAATAATTGCCATAGCCTACTTTTAAACTTGTTGTATTATTTAACTTTTTTAAAGAATCAATTTTTATAGACCTTGGCACCAAAGCAATGGGTCTATATTGAAAACTTAAATTCTGACTTGGCACTTGATAATTAAGTAATACAGTATTTGTGTCATTAATTGCCGTAGCATTTACGAAACCAATTTTTGCAACATTTTTAAGTTGAGGTTTAAATGCCGACAAAATAGTAATAACTTTTTCCGGAACACTGTCAGATTTGATAGGCACAAGATCATTGGCTGATTCATTTAATAAAATTTTAGGAAATATTTTATTACTCTTTATTTTCTTGACTACAACTATACTCCCTTTTTTGATCTTCTTTTTTGTAATTGTTTTTTTAACAATGGTAGTCTTCGCTTTTTTACGTTGAGTTTTTTTTGCGAAGCTAGAGGTAGTTATAAAACTTAAAGATAATAACAGGAATATATATTTAGTTAAATGCTTCATGATTACTTAGTTGTATTTGTGTTTTCAGTAATTGCCTTTAACTTATCTAAAGCAATTTGTTTTAAATCTTCTGCATTTGCATTTTCAGCAACACTCTTGTAAGTAGCAATTGCGTTAAAGTTATCTTTTTGGGCAACATAAATATCACCTAGAAGTATATAAGTTTTAGTAACCCAATATTCATATGCTGCTTGTTTTTTAATAACATCAAATGCTGTTTTTTCTGCAATAGCTAATTTGTTTTGACCTAATTGTATTTCTGCAATTTGATAATGAGCTTCAGCTGTTATTAAAGAAGGGTTTGATTTTATAATTTTTATTAAAATTAAAAGTGCATTTGTGGTATCCTTATTTAAAAGGCTATTATGAAAAATTGCCATGTTTGCCATTTGAATATCGTCAGTAGCGGCGGATTTGTCTTGAAGTAATTGCTGTGCTATTGAGGCAGCTTCAAACCATTTTCCAGCTTTGTATTCACATCTTAGTAACCCTTTTATAGCTTCAATTTTATTCTCCTGCTGTATAGCAATTTGGTTTAAAATATTAAAATACTTTTCTGCATTGTCAAATTGCTTTAAATTAAAATAGTTAAGTCTCGCAGCCAAAAGTGAAGCTCTTTCAGCATATTTATTTGGAGCTTGATTTGCAACCAATGCAAAATATTTTGCAGCAGTGTCGTATTGTTCTTTAGAATAAGCTATTTCAGCAATGAAGTAATTTGCATCTAATTGAAATTTTCCATTTGGGAAAAACTGTAAATACTTTGTAAAACCAGAACCAGCTTCATTGTATTTCTTTTGTTCATATTTAATAATTGCTGACCTATATAGTAAAGAATCTTGTTCGTTATTTGATAAGGTTTTACCAAAATCGTTCATAAATTGAACAAATAACTCTGGAGTTTGATCTTCAACAAAGATATTTCTTACGAACTCTATTGAGTTATCACTTTCTATAGACTTAGGATAAGATGAAAATAAATCTCTAAATGTTTGTAGTGCAACTTCATTTTTATTCAAATTAAAATATACAATACCCAATTTATAGTAAGCCTGTGGGTAGAAACTTGTAGCTTTTTTATCTAATAAAATTTTTGTCAAAGGTGCTATTGCATCCTGGTAATTTTCATGATTTACATATGTATCAGCCAATTCTACTCTTGCATCATTTATATAATTAGATAAAGGGAATAAGGTTTCGAATTCTTTTAAAATTGAAATTTTTTCATTAATTTTTCCTATTCCACCCAGAATATTTGCTTTTTGTAAAGTAGCATAATCGATATATGACCACAATAAGTCAATTACTTGTTGATAGGTTTGTAACGATTGTTTATATTGCTTTAACATCATTTGACAGTCTGCAATTCTAACAAACGCATCTTTTTGATAGCTTTCCAATGAATTAACAGGATTATACATCGAAGCTTCAGAAAAATTATCTAATGCAATTTTGTAATTTCCATTTTTTAAATAACAATATCCCAATGTATATTTTGCATGTCTAATTGAAACTTCGCCAGTTTCTGTTGGATCTGAAATAAAATTTTCCAAATAAGTAATACTTTCAGAATTTAAACCCATTTTATATGACAACTCTCCTAGCCAAAATTGAGTTTGAGGTAATACTTTAGCGTTGTATGGTGTATGTTGTAATTGACTAAATATGGCATACGCTTTTTCAATTTGCCCATCGTTCACAAATAAACAAGCTTTTCCGTATAAAATATTTGGATATAATTTTAATAAATCAAGCCCTGGCTTATCAATAGACTCATATGCTTCCAATGCTTGAGTATAATTATTACTCAATGCTAAAGCTGTTATCCATAAATCTTTTGCCTCTTGAGTAAATTCAGATTTAGGATAATTGTTTAAAAATTTATCTAGTGAATTTACAGAAGTACTATATTCCTTTAATTCTAATGATAATTTTGCATAATTAAATAAAGATATTTCTTTTTGTGAAAGGTTCTGACTTTTCGTAGCACACAATAGAAAAGCGTTCTTCGCACCATTTATATCTTTTGTTTTTAAATAAGAAGTAGCCAAAAGATACATACTATTTTGTCCCAATGAATCTTCTATATTAGCTAATTGTTTAAAACCTTCAATTGCTTTTTCCCAATTTTGTGATTGAAAATAACAGAATGAAAGTTGATATAAATCCTGAGTTTCTACTTTCTTTTGAAGAGATACATAGTTTGATAAAAAAGGTAATGCTTTTTGATAATCTTTTTTCTCAAACAATAGATGACCCATTAGTTGTTGTAACTGGATATTGTAAAATTGTCCTTTCTGTTTTAATGCATTTTCACAATTCAACATAGCAGCGTCTATATCTCCTAAAAAATAATATAATTGACTTATATAAAATGGAGCCAATTTTTCATAAGCTGAACTAGTAGATGCTATTTGGAAACAATTCAATGCTAATTTAAAATCTTTCTTTTCTAATGCAATAAAACCAGCATAGTAATTAGCATCAGCATAAAATTTATTATTTTTAACTTGTCTAACATTATTAAGTAATGCTGCCGCTTTTTCCCAATCTCCTAATTTGAAATTTAAATATCCCTGTTGGAATTTCATTAATATGATCTCAAAGTTTTCTAAGTCATCTATACTAACATTTTTATAAGCATTTAGAGCAAGTTGATCATTTTGTTTTTTGAAATAAAACTTGCCTAATAAAAAATTTAATCTTGATTTATATATCTTATTATTTGTAGTTGCGATCCATTGAATAGCAAGTGCTTCTGCATAGGGTTTTTCTAATGAAATGGCTAAAGACAAATAATAATAATTAATATCATCTTGTTTATCTGAAAATGTATAAGCAGATTGTATATGATGAAAAGCAGTTAATGTGTCACCTTGTTTAAGCGCTGAAAGCCCTTTTTGAAAAACATCCTGAATTGGGTTATTATATTGGGTATTTTGAGCAGTCACAGTCAAAACTGATAAAGTCATTAAAATAGCCAAGTAAATCGAATTTCTAGTTTGTAACATAAATACCGATGTTTTATAATATCGTAAAATTAAGCCTTGAAACTAAAACGTTTTGCTAAAACAAGTTATTGTGGAAAAACAGATATGATTCGTAAATTTGTCAACAATCACAATAATATGTACGAACATAGCACCACAATTAGAGTTAGATATGCCGAAACGGATAGAATGGATGTAGTTTATTACGGTAATTATGCACAATATTTTGAAGTTGGGCGTGTAGAAAGCCTTAGAGCCTTAGGTATAAGCTACAAGGACATTGAGTCCATGGGAGTTATTTTACCTGTAGTTGAATTACAAATAAAGTATCTAAGACCAGCTAAATATGACGATTTATTGACCGTTAAATCTATAATCAAAACATTACCGATTGATCATAAAATTGAGTTTAGCCAGGAAGTTTATAATGAACAAGGTAAACTGCTTACTGTAGGTACTGTTAAACTTTATTTCATGGATGATCAGTTTCAGAATAAGGTTGATATGCCAGCTTTAATGCGTCAAAAACTAAGCCCCTATTTTAGTTAAACCGCTTTTTTTTGGTTTACTTTGCAAACTAATTCAATCTAGCATGCAGTCTATTCAAGCTACTATAATAACTATTGGGGATGAGCTTTTAATTGGTCAAGTAATCGATACCAATAGTGCTTTTATTGCTCAGTCTCTTAATGCTATTGGCATTTTAGTGAAAAGCAGGACTGCTGTAGGTGATAACAAAAAAGATATTATCGAAGCAATGGATTTAGCGATTGCTCAAAACAAAGTTGTTATTTTAACTGGGGGACTTGGTCCTACTGCTGACGATATTACCAAACCTTTATTGAATGACTATTTTGGTGGTAAAATGATTGTTCATGAGCCTACATTAGCTCATATTACTCATATTTTTGAAAACATCCATAAGCGCCCAATGATAGAAAGAAACCGCAAACAGGCTGAAGTACCTGATGTTTGTGAAGTTTTATTCAATGAGACAGGAACTGCTCCAGGCATGGCTTTCATAAAAAATGGTACACTTATTTTCTCTTTACCTGGTGTTCCACATGAAATGAAGTGGTTAATGACTAATAAAGTAATTGACAAAATCAAACAAAATTTCAAACCCAATTTTGTAGCACATAGAACACTATTGACTGCAGGTATTGGTGAATCTTTTTTAGCAGACCTTATTGCAGATTTCGAAGCAAGTTTACCTGAAACTATTAAACTTGCTTACCTTCCAAATTATGGCATGGTAAGATTGAGATTGACTGGATCAAGCTCCAATGAAATAGCTTTAAATACATCTCTTGACAAGCTTTTTAATAGTCTAAAAACTTTTGTTACTGAATATTTAGTTACTGACTTAGATGAGACACTTGAAGTAGTTGTTGGTAAACTATTAAAAGAAAAAAATCAAACAGTTTCAACTGCAGAAAGTTGTACTGGTGGTTTTATTGGCCATTTATTATCAAAACATGCTGGATCCTCCCAATTTTACACTGGAGGTATAATTAGTTATGACAATCGAATTAAAACCGAATTTTTAGATGTTCCTACCCATATTTTACAAACTGTGGGTGCTGTAAGTAAAGAGGCTGTTGAACAAATGGCTTTGGCGGTAAGATCAAAAATGAATACTGATTTTGCAGTATCTGTGAGTGGAATTATGGGGCCTTCTGGTCAAACAGACGAAAAACCGCTTGGAATGGTCTGGATTGGGGTTGCCAATAGAGAAAAAGTGGTTTCAAAAGTCTTATATCTTAGATTTGATCGACATAAGAATATAGAAGTCACTGCTAATCAAGCGATAAATTTACTTAGGTTGTTAATAATCAACAAGATTTAGTCTTATTTTTGCTTAAAATAAACCCGTATGGCAATTGTTGAATTAGTGCTACCAAAGCTGGGGGAAAGTATCATGGAGGCGACCATTTTAAAATGGCACAAAATGGTAGGTGATACTATTAAACTAGACGAAACTTTGCTAGATATTGCAACAGATAAGGTTGACAGTGAGATACCCTCAACTGCCGAAGGTATTATTATAGAAATTTTATACGAGGTTAATGCAGTTGTGCCAATTGGGACAGTGATTGCAAAAATAGAATCAAATAAAACAGCATCCGTTTCTTTAAAAGCAGCAAATCCTATTTTAGAGAAAGCAAATCCTATTTTGGAAACTTCTTCTATTGTCGAACATTATAGTAGTGACCTTCAAAGTATTCCAGCTGAAGTAGTTCCTTTTACTCCAACTGTAACAACAGAAATCATTTCAAATCAGAATTCGGATACTAAGTTTTATTCCCCTTTAGTTATTAGCATAGCTCAAAGTGAAGGAGTTAGTATGCAAGAATTACAAGCGCTAAATGGAACTGGTAATCAAGGAAGAGTTTCCAAGAAAGATATAATAGCCTATGTAGAAGCAAAAAAGTCAAACAAAACCGTTCCAAGTTTGCCAATCCATAATACACCTGTTCAACAAGCAATAGTTCCAATAAGTCCAATTGTGAATAAACCTAATCATGTGTATGATGAAATGATACCAGATTTTATGCAATCAAATGGAGCTTCCAAATTTGCAAGCCCATCGGAAGTAATTATTACAGGTAATACTGAAATAATTGAAATGGACAGAATGCGAAAATTGATTGCTAAACATATGTTGGATAGTGTTCAGACTAGTCCGCATGTAACTTCTTTTGTAGAAGTAGATGTTACTAATATGGTAGTATGGAGAGAAAAGGTAAAAGCTTTATTTGAAAAAAGAGAGGGTACAAAATTGACTTTTACTCCAATGTTTATCGAAGGAATTGCAGCTTCTCTTGAAAAATTTCCAATAGTTAACAGTAGTTTACAAGGTGACTCCATTGTACTAAAAAAAGATATTAATATTGGAATGGCTACAGCCTTGCCTAATGGGAACTTAATTGTACCTGTTATTAAAGGAGCAAATCAATTAAGTATTGTAGGATTAAGCAAAGCAGTAAATGGGCTGGCAAATGCTGCAAGAAATAATCAACTTAAACCTCAGGATACACAAGGCGCTACTTTTACAGTAACAAATGTGGGCACTTTTGGAAGTATAATGGGTACACCAATTATTAGTCAACCACAAGTTGCTATTTTAGCTTTAGGCGCTATTAAAAAGAGGCCTGTAGTTATTGAGACTCCAGCTGGCGATGCAATAGTTATAAGACACATGATGTTTATCTCTATGAGTTACGACCATAGAATTGTGGACGGTGCAATGGGTACACAATTTATGGCTGCAGTAGCAAAAGCATATGAAGCATGGGATCCAAATAGACAATGGTTTCAATACGTTTAATATCCTAGTCCCATAGTTCTACCTTTCATGATTGCGGGAATACCTTCGCTCATCCATTTAGGCATAGGTTCGTTTTTCAAATAATAATCGAAAAATTGTTGTTGTCTAATTTGAATATCCTTTTTGTTTCGTCGCTCAGACAAATTATGAAGCTCATTATTGTAAACCAATAACCATATTTTTTTATTTAGCCTTTTCATTGCTGTGAACATTTCAATTCCTTGATACCAAGGTACAGCGTCGTCAGCATCATTATTCATAATCACAATGGGAGTTGTAACTTTAGGTAATGAAAATAATGGAGAATTTTTAATATATAAATCTGGACGTTCCCATAAAGTTGCTCCTATTCTACTTTGAGTTTTTTCATATTGAAATTGTCTATTCATTCCTGTACCCCAGCGAATACCACCATAAGCACTTGTCATATTAACAACTGGAGCACCCGCCCAAGCTGCTGCAAACATATTTGTCTTAGTTATTAAATAAGCAATTTGATAACCACCCCAACTTTGTCCTTGTAATCCAAGTTTTGTGCTGTCAACGAATCCTTTTTGAACAATAGCTTTAGTTCCACTTACAATATAGTCGTAAGCACCTTGTCCTGGATAACCTTTATTATACCAAATATCAGGTACAAAAACCAAATAACCCCTACTAACAAAGTAAGGAATATTAATTCTTGAACGAGCTGGTGAAGGAGGTAAATAATTATGTAATGTCTGATTGTTTCTTTCATAAAAATATACAATCATTGGATATTTAATTTTAGGATTGAAATTTTCAGGCTTATATAAAATTCCTTCGGCTAACTTTCCAGTGTATGATTTCCATATTACTAATTCACTTGTCAACCAATTGTAATTGGCTTGCTGTGGATTTATTTGAGTAAATGATTTAGGATTTTGAATTCTGTTTTGAATGGTGTATGAATACAAATTAGGAGAAGTTTTCTCATCTTCTTGTATTGTTATTAGTACATTAGACTTTTTTGATTTGACTATATTAGTCAAATGCATTGGAAATGAATTTAATAGTACTACTGAATCATTTTTAGTAAATAGTAACTCTATAGATTCAGATTTATCTTTTTCATTCATAGTTTGCATAACTAATGTATCTGCTATTGAGTTTATAAATTTTTTATCTGTATCTAAATCTACGTATCTGTAAATTTTATTTAAAGGTCTTCCGTTAGTTAGTTTTTTGGAAGGAATCATACCATTTACGTCTACTAACCAAATATCAAATCTATCATAAATAAGAATTGAATTATTTTCTACCCATCTAGCTACTCCATAAGCATTTGGATCGTCTGGCATATCGTTGTCTTCGTCAAATAATGGATACGAAATATCCTTTGCTATAATTTGTTTTTTATTAGTTTTTAGATCATAAGAGAAATATTTTTTTTCAGGTTCAACATAATAGATCAATTTATTGCCATCATTAGAGACAGATAATAATGATCCTTTCCAGTCTTTATGAATTAATTTTTGTAAAGCATTATTGGTATTAATTGCAATGAGGTCTTTGGTCACAAATCCCTGCCATTGTAAGCTTGCAGAGTTGGAAGAGTCATTCGTAACAATAGCCCATTCACCATCACCTTGATTTGTTAATTTAATATTTTGTTCACTCCATTTCCCTAAGTAAATAACTGATTTGTTCTCAGGTCGGTATAAAATAGTTTCTGTGCTTTTTAGATTTACGTCTAAATTCTTTAATTGTATTGGTTGTAAATTATCATCATTATAGTTCCAGATGTCTAAGCTTACTCTTTCAAATTCTGGCAAGCTTGTATCTTTAATTGGAAGTAATGGTTGTATTCCAATTTCTACTATATTACCTGATTTACTGAAATGTAATTTTCTATCAGCTCCAAATACGTAATTTAATGGTAATTTAGAATTGTTACTTTCTAATACTCTTTCCGCCGAATCCATACCTTGTTTAAAATAGGCTAATTTATAATTTTTTTGTAAAGCTTTGCTTGTACTATCAGGTTCAATCAAAAAAGCTGCTTGTATTCCTTTTTCATCCCATGATAAATTAGTGGCTGTAAATAAATGGCTACTTAATACTTTATACACACTGTCTTGAGTATTTGCGAGAATTACTTGTCCTGGAATTTGCTTCGTATTTACTTGATACATTAATACCTGATTCCCAGTAGGATTTATTAAATATTGAGAAATATTTTTAAACTCGTGTTTAACAGTATCATTTAATGCTTGAATAAATAAGGAGGATCCTTCTTTATTTATATCCCCTTTTCTGTCTTGCAAATAAGTTATAAAGTCATTCGTAGATTCTGATATTTGAAATGATTTTACAGTTGCGATTTTATTAAAAAGTTTTGTTTCTAAATTTAAAATCAAAACACTGTCTTTAGGTTGTTCATCTAGTTTTTTCTTCTCTATTTTAGCATTCCTAGTATCCTTAAAAAATGGTTTAATTTTTGTAATTAAATAGTTGCCATTTTGAGTAAAAACTGGTTGACTTCCTCTTGGAATAGTCATTTCCCAATCTCCATTCAATTGCTTAACTTTTAATATGGCATCCCCTTCTTGAGGGTTTATAGTATATGCAAGAAATTTACCCTGTGCTTGAATCACTGTCTCGTTAATAGATTGCCAATTATCATATACGGTGTGGTCTAATACTGGCTTTTGTGCTTCCCCATTTATATTACAAAGTAATGAAATCAAGGTAAAACCTACTAAAAAAACTTTATTCATAATTAACATTTGAAATTCTAAGATACGTTAACTATTTAGCAAAATTATTGTTATAAATTGCAGTAATATATTTTTTAATATGAAGGGATTAATTTTAGCGTTTTTTATTGTTTTATTGACAACATTTTCAATAAATAAGATTTTTTCACAATCAATAGGGACTATTTCAGGTTGGGTGGTCAACAAAAACACACAAAATCCCATTTCAGGAGTTAGTGTACAGCTGGTTAACACAAAATTTTCAACTATTTCAGATAGTTTAGGCAGGTATACTATAAAAGGTATTCCTACAGGTCAATATCAAATATCTTTTATATCTATTGGGAGCCTTCCCTATTTTCAGTACAATGTTATAGTTAGTTCTGGAAGTCAAACTAGTAATACTATTGAACTAATTCCTCAGGATATCATTTTAAAAGAAGTAACAGTAGGGAGTTTAAAAAAGACGGTCAGAGCTGCTACCTTAGAAACACCTTTAAGTGTTCAAAGGCTTACAGCAGAAGAAATTAAATCAAGCCCAGGGGGTAATTTTGATATATCAAAAGTAGTTCAATCCTTACCTGGAGTAACTGGTTCTGCTAGTACATCCGCTGGTTTTAGAAATGATATTATTGTAAGAGGGGGCGCACCAAATGAAAATGTTTTTTATTTAGACGGAATTGAAATACCGGTAATTAACCATTTTTCAACTCAGGGAAGTGCAGGTGGACCACAGGGTATTTTAAATGTATCTTTTATAGATGAAGTGAAGCTATCAACATCTGCATTTGATGCTAAATTTGACAATGCACTGTCTTCTGTATTTGAGTTTAAGCAAAAAAGGGGTAATCCAAATAAATTAGAGTCAAATATAAGAATGGGTGCTACTGAATTTGCAAGCACTTTTAATGGCCCCTTATCTAAGTCAGGGAAAACCACTTTTTTAATATCCGCAAGAAGAAGCTATCTACAATTTTTATTTCATGTGTTAGACTTGCCAATTAGACCGAATTTTTGGGATTTTCAATATAAAGTAACCCATCAAATAGATCCTAAAACAACATTAACCTTTTTGGGCGTTGGCGCGATTGATAAGTTTTATTTTGTAGCACCACGTAATACAACTCCTGAAAAAATATTTGCACTAAATTCTAGTCCCTCTATTAACCAATGGAGTTATACCATGGGAATTTCGTTAAAAAGATTAATAAATAAAGGGTTTTGGAATATTAATATAAGTCGAAATCATTTAAATAATATTAATGAAAAATATGAAAATAATTTATCGCCAGATAAAGGGGAACTTACTTTAAATTATAGGTCAAACGAGATTGAGAATAAATTAAGATTTGAGCTTACAAAAAGTTTATTAGGGTTAAAATGGACAACTGGTGCAAATATACAAACTATAGAATATGATAATTATACTTATCAAATTTTAAGAAGTTTTCTACCTAGTAATGTAGTTGGTGGTAGTAGTATTCCTGCTAATTCAAAATATGCATATAAATCAGATTTAGCATTTAAAAAATATGGTGCATATTTTCAACTAGGTAAAAGAGCTTTTAATAATCGACTTGGAATAAGCGCTGGTATTAGAACTGACGGAAATGGTTTCAATAATTCCGGTAAACAATTTTTGAGCAGACTGTCTCCAAGATTTGGGTTGAGTTATGTATTATCAGATAAAGTTACTTTAAATGCATCTATAGGTAGATACTTTAAAGTTGCCCCATTAACTTCTCTAGGATTTAAAGATTTAAATGGGAATTATGTAAATAAAAATGTAGACTATATTGGAAGTAATCATTATGTAACAGGCATTGAATACCTCCCTTCAGAGTCAACAAGATTTACAGCAGAAATATTTTATAAAAAATATTTCAATGTTCCCATAAGTATTCAAAAAGGAATAAGCCTCTCAAATCTAGGAGCTGATTTTAATATTCTTGGAAATGAACCTATCACAACTTCTGGGAAAGGAAGAAGTTATGGATTTGAACTATTTGCACAACAAAAACTGACAAAACGATTCTTTGGGGTTGCCAGTTATAGTTTCTTTAGAAGTGCTTATACCAATATTCAAGGTAATTTTATTAATAGTTCATGGGAAAATATAAATTTAGTGAGTTTAACTGCAGGTTATAAATTTAATAGGAATTGGGAATTAGGAATCAAGTTTAGATTCCAAGGAGGAACACCTTATTCTCCTTATGATAGTGCAGTTAGTAGACTCAATTTTATAACTTTAGGAGCAGGTGTTTTAGATTATAGCAAATTAAATACCTTAAGAGTTAATCCTTTTCATTCCAGTGATTTTAGATTAGATAAAAAGTATAATTACAAAAAAGCTACACTTGACTTTTTCTTAGATGTTACAAACTGGTATGGGTCAAGCTCTGTAGCACCTAGAACTTATATTTTATCATCAAATCCAGATGGAAGTTTCAAAACAACTGACGGCATGCCAATTAAAAAAGATGGCTCCAATGGGATTCCTTCTTTAGCAGATGGTAATCAAGTTTTTATAACACCAACAATTGGATTTATTTTGGAATTCTAATTGATATTCTATAATAAAGCGAATAGTCCATCTTATTTATTTAGCAGATTAGTTTATTTCTTGATTAGTTTAGTGCTCTTTTGTTCACTAATTACTCGAAGCATTTGAAACAATACGGATACTGTTATTAATGATATCCCGACATAGAAACTAACACCTAAATACTTTTGTTCTTTAAATAATAGGAAAGCTAATATAATTCCATATACAGGTTCTAAATTTAATGTCACATTTAAAGTGAACGCACTTATATGTTTTAAAGAAGATAACATTAAATAATTTGCCCATACAGTGCATATTAAAGCTAATATAATAAGCCAGACCCAATCTGACTTGGACGGTAAAATAATACTCGTTTTTTCATATGAATTAAATAGTAAAACAATGAGTGCTAAAAATAGAAAACCTCCTAGCATTTCAAAAGTTTGTATAGTTTGAGGTGCAATATTATTAGTTAATTTTTTATTTAAAATGGTAAATAGTGCAGCTAGAAAACTTGATATTAGACCAACTATAATACCCTCTCTATAATTAATATCGAATTGAAAAATACATAAAATTCCCACTAAACTTAAAAGACCAATTAATAATTCATTTAATACTAATTTGGTTTTTGTAAATAAAGGTTCTAATAGAACAGTGAATAACCCTACACTAGAAAAACATACTAATGCAATTGATACATTTGCTAATTTAATGCTACTATAGAAACAAACCCAATGAAGTGCTATTAATACTCCAACGCCCATAAGTTTTACCTTAATTCGATTATCAATCTTGGATTTATGTTTGGTAAAAATATATAACAAAACTGCTGCAATAGTAGTTAATCCCATTCTATATAAAACAAGCATTAAACCATTCAATTGTATATAATTACCAATTGGGGCAGTTAAGCCTGCTAAGAAAACAAAAATATGTAATTGTAAAAGCGCTTTTTTAAAAGTAGACACGCTTGATATGTTTAATGAAACGTCCAGTAATATGTTGCCATTGCATATTTAATACACCTAAAATTGCTTCTTTAATAATACCTTTTGACATTTTACTAATCCCCACTTTTCTGTCAATAAAAGTAATAGGTACTTCCTTAATTTTAAATCCTAATTTCCAAGAAGCAAATTTCATTTCAATTTGGAAAGCATATCCAATAAATTTAATAGTATCTAAATTTATTGCAGCCAATACTTTGTTTTTATAACAAACAAAGCCAGCAGTTGGGTCTTTAACTGGCATACCAGTAATAATTCTTGTATAAGCAGATCCACCTTTTGAATAAATTCTTCTATCTAAAGGCCAGTTTTCTGTAGCACCACCCTTCACATATCTACTTCCAACTGCAACATCTGCACCATCTTGTACACAAGCTTCTATTAATCTATCTAAGTCATTGGGGTTATGAGAAAAATCCGCATCCATCTCTATGATATAATCATAGTTGTTTTTTAAAGCCCATTTAAATCCATGAATATAAGCAGTACCAAGACCTAATTTACCTTTGCGTTGTTCTATAAATAATCTATCGGGATACGTTTTCATTAATTCGAAAACAATGTCTGCCGTACCGTCTGGTGAACCGTCATCTATAACCAAAATATGATAACCTGTCTTTATTTCCATGACAGTGTCAATGATGGATTTTATATTCTCCTTTTCATTATAAGTTGGTATTAGAACAATATTTTTCACTTAATATGGGGGGTATCGTGATTTAAATTAATTTTTTACTATGTAAATATAAACTATTTCTTTAATATAGTTCTGTTTAAAATCTCAGTAAGTTTCTGTTTAGTATGGAGGGCAAAATCACCCTTCATCATCCAATCATAATACTGAGGTTCTTCCTTAAGTACTTGAATAACAGGCTTTCCTTTGTGTTTTCCGAAGTTGAATACTTCTATACCATTCTCCATTATGAATCTTCTTGCAAAGTCTACAATTTGGTCTTCTCCTGTAAATTTAACAATTGCTTCAACTGTATTACCCAGGCTTGGGTATCTAGCAACCTGTGCTTCTAATACCTCATAGGTAGCCATAGCATCAGCTTCTGCGGTATGGGCATCTTCTAATGTCTTGTTACAATAGAATTTATATGCTGCAGATAATGTTCTTTGCTCCATCATATGAAATACTTTTTGCACGTCTAATAGTTTTCTACTTTCCATGTCTATTGATATGCCTGCTCTTAAGAATTCTTCATTTAGCATAGGTATATCAAAACGATTACTATTATATCCGCCTATATCAGCCCCTTCAATAAATTGTTTTACTTCATTTGCAATGGCTTTGAAACTTGGTGCATCTTTAACCATGTCGTTCGTTATACCATGTATTTCTGTTGAAGCAGGCGGAATAGGCATTTCAGGATTTACTAATTTCCTTTTTACTTGTCTTGTGCCATCTGGCATAATTTTAATAATCGCTATTTCAACGATTTTGTCAATACTCACATTGATTCCCGTAGTTTCTAAATCGATAAAACAAATGGGCTTGTTTAATTGTAAAAGCATATTAAAAATTATGACGCTAAGTTAGACAATATTGGGCTTTAATTCATTGTATTGGCACTAAAATGCTCGATAGAATTCATTAATTTGCAATAAATTAGCAAATATGAATTGGATAACTTTAAATACCATTGAACAATTAGACCAAATAGCAAAAGCTTCAATTACTAAACCTCAATTGATTTTTAAACATAGTACTACTTGCAGTATTAGTAGAATGGCATTTTCTAGATTTGAAAGATCAGAAGCACCTGATACAATCGATTTCTATTATTTGGATTTGTTGAATTTTAGAAATATTTCTAGCGCAATTGCAGAAAAATTTCAAGTACATCATGAGTCACCACAGGTCATTTTAATTAAAAATGAAGCATGTATTTATGATGAAAGCCATTATGGAATTATGATGGATGAAGTAATAGAACAAGCGGGAATCTAATTACTTCATGTATTATTGATTAAATTGAAGTAATAAAATAAATCAATTTTAACATTTTTCAATAACCATAGCACTTGCGCCTCCTCCTCCATTACATATTGCGGCGGCACCATATTTACCTTTTTGTTGTTCCAATACATGAATTAAAGTGACAATAATTCTAGCACCACTGCACCCAAGAGGGTGACCTAATGAAACAGCACCTCCATTTATATTTACTTTTCTAGGATCTAACTGAAGAATATTGGTGTTAACTATTCCTACAACAGAGAATGCTTCGTTGAATTCAAAGCAATCTATTTCTAAGGTTTTTAAATTAGCTTTTTTAAGGGCTTTAGGAATAGCTAATGATGGAGTTGTAGTAAACCATTTTGGATCTTGTTCCGCATCAGCAAAACTAATAATTTTTGCTAAGGGAGTTAATCCTAATTCCAACATTTTCTCTCCGCTCATTAATACTAAAGCTGCTGCACCGTCATTCATTGTACTAGCATTAGCAGCAGTTACCGTACCTTCTTTACTAAATGCAGGATTTAATTGTTCTATTTTATCGAACTTAACATTGAAAGGTTCTTCGTCTTTAGAAACAATAATTGGATCTCCTTTTCTTTGTGGAATACTAACTGGTATAATTTCTGATTTAAATAAACCATTTTCAATGGCAGCTTGAGATTTCTGATAACTACTAATAGCAAAAGTATCTTGTTCAGCTCTTGTAATTTTATATTCACGTGCACAAAGATCTGCGAAATTACCCATTGCAACCTTATCATATGCATCAACTAATCCGTCTTTTGCAAGTCCGTCCTGCATAATGATGTCTCCATATTTATTGCCCCAACGTTGTGTTGTATTATAGAATGGAACATTACTCATACTCTCCATTCCACCTGCTATAATAATGTCAGAATCCCCTAATAAAATATTTTGTGCTGCTAGTGCAATTGACTTCATCCCACTAGCGCAAACTTTATTTACTGTGGTACAAATAACATTATCAGGGAGACCACCAAGTTTAGCAGCTTGTCTTGCAGGAGCTTGTCCAAGTCCCGCTTGAATTACAGAACCGAAAATTACTTCGTTAACTAATTCAGGGTTTAAATTAATCTTATCAATAGCTCCCTTTATTGCAATAGCTCCTAATTGTGTTGCAGATAATGAACTTAATACGCCTCCAAAAGAACCTATCGGAGTTCTTACTGCTGCTACGATATAAACTTCTTTAGACATGTTATAATGTTTTAATAAAATTAATCTTGAACATCATCATCTTCATTTATAGAAGAAGTATTAAGTGATCCTGGTTTTATAACTTGCTTAGGTTTCTCTATAATATCAGCCTTTTCAGTTCCTTCCGTCTTGTTTACATCTTCAGGAGCTAATCTTATTCCACCATCTTCTAACGAGATTAATTTTGATTTATATAAAATCCCCACATTCATTTTAAATGCTTTCTTACTCATTCCAAAAAAAGCATAAATTTCGTCTGGACTAGACTTGTCATGATATGGCAAGAACCCATGGTGTAATTTTAATAAACGTATGATATTAGATTTATCATCATCTAATTTCTCTAATCCCTGTTTGCCAATCCCAATATCTAATTTATTGTCTTCTCTTATTTTCTTTATATAAGCTTCTTCAATAAATTGACCAATATGTAAATGTGTAAAAACTTCATTTTTGTATACTAAACCTTGGTGTACTTGATTTACAATTACTACATATCCAATTTCAGATTCACGGTAAACTTGAACTTTAACTTTCTCGCCTTCCTTTACTGTTAAAATATCATTACTAACCGTGTTATCAATTTTTTCAGTTGCAGCAACTCTTCCTGTTTGTTTGTCTATATATAATTTAACTAAATATTTACCACCTAAGCGCATGGTAGACAATTGTTGAGAAACTGGAACAAATAAATCCTTCATTAATCCCCAATCCATAAATGCACCCTGTCTTGTAACGTCCACTACTTTTAATGCTGCAATATCACCTACAACTGCAAATGGCTCCTGTGTAGTGGCGATTAATCTATTATCAGAATCATGATATACAAAAACACTAATGGTATCACCTACCATTAAACCATCTGGCACAAAACGTTTAGGTAATAAAACTCCTTCCGCTTCGTCGTCCATATAAAATCCAAAGTCAACCTTACGATCCACTCTCATCAAATTAAATTCACCTACTTTAGCTGTTGACATTTTTTTCTTTATTTATGTAAAATTAGAACAATTCTGGTTGTTCGTCGTTAGGATCTTTTATGACTACTTTGGTCTCCCATTCCATTTCGGTGGTTTTATTATAGTCTGCTAGCTTAGTACCTACTGCTTTCCAGCCCATAATATCAACCATTTTACTCACTTTAAACTTAGATTTTCTAACCTGAGTACCTCTTCCTGTATTAACTACTAAAATAGGTTCTACTGCAGTTGAAATAGCTGCTAAATAGTTACCTTCTCCTTCCTTAATACAACAGAATGGAGATCTTAATGTAGTGGTTTCAATCTTAAATCGTTTAATATTAAACTGCAATTTGTCTTTATCCAAGTAAACTGCTGTTATTACTTTCTCTTGATTAAATTTCTCTATAGAAAGTACTTTCTCAGGATCAAACCTTTGTGATTGATCTGTATCAATAACTTCATAGTAACCATCTTTAGTGAAAACTAATAATTTTTCGTCTTCAAAAGTACCTAAATAGATACCTTTTTCTTCACTGTTTAATCGGCCAAATTTATCGTCAAACCAAAGTTTGCGTCCTACTAATGTGCTTTTTCCCGCTTCTTTTAATTTTACCACTTTGATTGGGTACTTAGTAACTTGATTCCCAACACTACTTCTTCCCTTCACTTCTAATGTTTCAAAATAGAAATCAAATTCTTTTATACGTGCTGAACAATTTGGACTTAAAACAATCTTAACGGATTCAGCTTCTCCGTTTGCGTTGATTGATAAGTAATGTACTTTAGATTTTTCAGCGTTTTTTGCTAAAGGATATTCCTTGTCACGTGTAACCCCTGTTACATTAAACCTTTTTGCATAACTTATTCCAGATCCACCGTCTATGTAAACCATATTATAGGTAGTACGTTCGTCATTCTTCTGGAATACTGCAGCATGTATTATATCTTTCCCGATAAATACTTTATCTGAAACCTTGACTACTTTCATATTACCCGCTTTAGTAAAAGCAATAATATCATCATAGTCTGTACAATCACAAAGGAATTCATCTTTCTTTAAACTAGTTCCTATAAAACCTTCAGCTCTATTTATAAACAATTTAGTATTTGCAATTGCTACTTGTTTTACTTGAATGGTATCAAATTCTTTCAATTCTGTTTTGCGTTCTCTACCCTTGCCATATTTTTTTTGCAAGTTTTCATAATAGCTAATTGCATAATCGACTAAGTTTTCTAAATCATGTTTAACTTGTTTTATTTCAGTTTCAATTGCCTTGATTTGTGTAATTAAGTCTTCTATGTCCAATTTATATATTCTTCTAACTGGTTTGTCTGTCAACTTTAATAAATCGGAACGTTCAATTTGTTTTTTGAATTTCTTTTTGAATGGCTCAAAAGCTTTATCAATGGCGTCAATTACCTTATCCCAATTCAAATGTTTTTTCTCAAGTTCTTGATAAATTTTTTCTTCAAAAAATATTTTTTCTAAACTTGTGAAATGCCATTTATCTTCTAGTTCTTTTAAATGTATCTCTAATTCTGCTTTTAATAAATCCTTAGTATGTTCTACTGAATAACGTAATAAATCACTTGCAGTAATAAATTGTGGGCGTTGACTTACAATTACACAAACATTTGGCGACAAACTTATCTCACAGTCAGTGAATGCATATAAGGCGTCAATTGTAATGTCTGGTGAAATCCCTGTTGCCAAATCAATTTGAATTTCAACTTCAGCAGCGGTAACGTCGGTTACTTTTTTAATTTTAATTTTTCCTTGATCATTTGCTTTAGTAATACTCTCCATTAACTGCGTAGTAGTTACACTATACGGAACATCTTTAATTAATAAAGTCTTCTTATCAAATTCTTCAATATGTGCTCTTACTCTTACTTTGCCACCTCTTTTCCCGTCATTATAATTGGAAGCGTCAATCATACCACCTGTTTGAAAATCAGGTAATAATTCGAATTTACGCCCTCTTAAATGCTTAATACAAGCCTCAATTAATTCATTAAAATTATGTGGTAATATTTTAGTGGATAAACCTACTGCAATACCATCAGCCCCTTGGGCTAACAATAAAGGGAACTTCATAGGAAGTGTTACAGGTTCTTGCTTACGACCATCATAACTTAAAGACCATTCTGTAGTCTTTGCATTAAATGCAACATCTAAAGCGAATTTGCTTAATCTAGCTTCAATATATCTTGGTGCAGCGGCATAGTCACCTGTTCTTACATCACCCCAGTTACCTTGTGTTTCAACTAATAAATCCTTTTGTCCAATATTAACCAAAGCATCTCCAATACTCGCGTCACCGTGTGGATGGTATTGCATACTTTGTCCAATAATATTAGCAACTTTGTTGAATCTTCCATCATCCATTTCTTTCATGGCATGTAAGATTCTACGTTGTACCGGTTTCATACCATCTTCCATTGCAGGAACCGCTCTTTCTAAAATAACATAAGAAGCATAGTCCAAGAACCAATTTTTATATTGTCCTTGAACACCTGATTCATTTTCTGTTACTCTACTTAAATTTTTCTCTTTTGCCATAACTATTCTTAATTAGAACCCTTTAGTATTCTTTAAAGTCGAAAAGTGTCTTCACTACCGTCTTTTAAACTATTTAATTCAATAAAAACAATATCTGTGATTGCTATTAATTCGTGCCAAATATTGGCTTGTATTAATACCCTCGTGGGTGCAGTCAATAATATTGTTTCTTCTTGGTTTGTTATTAAATTCCTCCAATGCAAGTTTGCCGAACCCTGCACAAGAAGCATATCTTCTGGATTTTTACCAGCTGAAATACCTTTATGATAATGTTGACCACTAACTGTTCCTGCATTCCTATACACCAACAAGAATTCTCCAGTTCTATCCGTTTTAAGAAAATGGAGTGCTCCACGCTCGTCTACTGCTTTAACTTCAATTGGAATAATAGTAACACTCATTTATTATCATTTATAACGTAAACATGCTTCATGTTAATTTAGACAGTTTCTGCTTCTACAATACTATTTAAGCCTCCTGGCATTTGTACCACCATATCCTTCCAGCCTTTATTCCAATCCCCTACCAAAACAATTTTACCTTCTTGTTCCATTGCTTTTAGTCTGAAAACGATAAATGCATCTCCTGTTTTAACTTTCATTTTAGTGATGATGGTAGAAATTGCACTAGGGAGTTTTTGAGCATTCTTGGTTAATAATGACAAAATTTCTTTGTCATAAAATTCTATACCCATACTGACAATCTTCTTACCTCCTTCTAAAAAACGAACTCCTTCATTTTCATCACAGATTTTTTTCCATTCGTCTGGATCTAATTCAAATTCACTCAATGTAATTGGACGTGCTAATTTTTTTGCTTTTAAAAATTCTTTTGGTTGAATTTGACTTAAATGTGTTGGATAAAATAGTTGTCCTTTCTCGTTTAGAAACGGTAAATTATTCAAATACAAAACATGTATACGTCCTTGTAATTCTTTAAACTGACTCATAAACCAATAGTATCCGCAAACATCATGTACATTTTGTCCCATCCAAATCCAGATTTCTTCATTTTCGTCATGATTTAAAGCATTTTGTAAATGATGTACAGTTAATTTATCATCAACAATATCCAATTGGTCTATATAAGGAGAATGAGCTAAAATAGAAGTCCACCAATCACGTCGAATTTGATACCCTTCCGTATCGTAAATATCTTTTAAAGGCCCAACAGCATAATCGTCTTTAATTTCGACCACCTTGCCCGTAAGGTTTTCGTCCAATTCAATGGCAGCTTCTAAGGCAGCAATATCTGCTGTATTAAATACTAAGTGTATCATTCGCTTTGTCTAATTCGACTTTTAAATTATTGATAATAAAGTCCTGTCTTTCTGGGGTATTTTTACCCATATAATATTCTAACAAATGTTGAATATGATCTCCTTGTTCTAAAATTACTGGTGCTAATTTAATGTCAGCATTAATAAACTTTCCAAATTCGTCAGGACTAATCTCTCCTAATCCTTTGAATCGTGTTATTTCTGGTTTAGCTCCTAATTCTTTAATTGCTTTTTGTTTTTCAGATTCATCATAACAATAAATTGTCTTTTGTTTATTACGGACACGGAATAGAGGCGTCTCTAAAACAAATACATGACCTCTTTTTACTAAGTCAGGAAAAAATTGTAAAAAGAAAGTAAGCATTAATAAACGAATATGCATACCGTCAACATCTGCATCGGTTGCAATTACAATATTATTATAACGCAACCCTTCTAAACCATCTTCAATATTTAATGCATGTTGCAATAAATTGAATTCTTCATTTTCATAAACCACTTTCTTTGTTAATCCAAATGAATTCAATGGCTTACCTCTTAAACTAAATACAGCTTGCGTATCTACATTACGTGATTTGGTGATACTACCACTTGCAGAATCACCTTCCGTGATAAATAAAGTAGAACCTTTTTGTAATGAGATAAATATTTCCTTATTCTTTGTAGGCAAATCGTCGTTAAAATGGACTCGACAATCTCTCAATTTTTTATTATGTAAGTTAGCTTTCTTAGCACGCTCATTTGCTAATTTTTTTATTCCTGCTAATTCTTTTCGCTCTCTTTCATTTTGCTCAATTCGCTTTTTTAAAGCATCTGATACAGCGGGATTTCTATGTAAGAAATTGTCTAATTGTTTAGACAAAAATTCTGTAACAAAATTCTTCATACTTGGACCTCCGTCTGCTACATTCTGAGAACCTAATTTTGTTTTAGTTTGACTTTCAAAAACAGGTTCTTGCACACGAACTGAAACGGCAGCTACAATACTGGTTCTAATGTCAGATGCTTCATAGTCCTTTTTATAAAAATCACGGATCACTTTAACATAAGCTTCTCTAAATGCTTGCTGATGTGTACCACCTTGAGTAGTATACTGACCATTTACAAAAGAGAAAATGTCTTCCCCATAATCATTGTTATGAGAAATAGCAACTTCTATATCCTCGCCAGTTAAATGTATTATTGGATATCTTAATTCGTCTGGATTTGTTTTGCGTTCTAGTAAGTCTAATAAACCATTTTTACTTATGAATTTTTTATTATTAAAATGAATAGTTAAACCTGCATTTAAATAACAATAATTCCATAATTGACTTTCAATATATTCGTAAATAAAATGATAGTTCTTGAAAATACTAGCATCTGGAGTAAATACTACTAAGGTACCATTGCCCTCAGTTGTTTTAGATTCTTTAGTTTCTTCTATCAACAGTCCTCTCTTAAAACTTGCAGATTTCTGTTTACCCTCACGGTAAGCTGTTACTTCAAAATCATCACTCAAGGCATTCACAGCTTTTGTACCAACTCCATTCAAACCTACCGATTTTTGAAAGGCTTTACTGTCGTATTTTGCTCCGGTATTAATCTTACTTACTACGTCTACAATTTTACCTAAAGGAATACCACGCCCATAATCTCGAATAGTGACTGTTTTATCTTCAATGGAGATCTCAACTGATTTACCATACCCCATAGTATGTTCGTCAATACAGTTATCTATTACTTCTTTAATTAAAACATATATGCCATCGTCTGGAGCGGAACCGTCTCCTAATTTTCCAATGTACATACCTGGTCTAAGTCGAATATGTTCTTTCCAGTCTAATGACCGAATAGAGTCTTCGTTATATTCAGATGGTATTTTTGCTTCTGCCATAATTATCAATGCTTTAGGGGCATAAAAAGCCCAATTCTAGCTGCAAATCTAATTCTCAAACCTACTTAAGCAATCTAAAATGATGCAAAAAAGGTCAAATGTGGATAAAAGGATTAAAGTCTTATCTTTATACCATCAAAAATGAAGCACCCTATCCGATTGTAGACCTTGAATTTATAAAAATCAAGGCTATTGAACTTGAAGCAGAAAACCTCAAATTTCAAGATTTTCTACGAAATTTAGACAGTTTAAGCCTAGATAAGAAGGTTTTTGAGCTATTTGAAGCAATCTCCCCTAAAATTGAATGTACAGATTGTGGTAACTGTTGCAAGAGTTTAATTGTAAACATAGATGAAACAGAAGCAAACAACTTATCTGCATATTTAGGTCAGTCTAGAGCAACTTTTGATGAAAAGTACTTAGATAAGGGAGAATCTGGTAGAATGGTGGTGAATGCAATACCATGTCATTTCCTAGTTGGGAATAGCTGTTCTGTTTATGAACACCGATTTGCCGGTTGTAAAGAATTTCCAGCGTTCCATGTACCAGACTTTAATAAAAGACTATTTACAACATACATGCATTATGATAGATGTCCTATAATATTTAATGTTTTAGAGACTTTAAAAATTGATTTAGCATGGCAATCAGATTCGGAGTAGATCAAGTTATAACTCAAAATCCAATTTGGAAAAAGGAACGTATTGGATTTTTAACCAATGACGCAGCTCAAACCCATTTAGGAATAACTAGTCGAAAAGCTTTAATTAGTGCAGGCTTTAATATTACTATTTTATTTACACCCGAACATGGTATTGATACTAATGGAGCAGATGGTGTAAAAATGAATAATGGTAAGGATCCAATTACTGACATCCCAATTATTAGTTTATATGGAGATAAGTTTATGCCCTCCGAAACTGACCTTACAAATATTGACCTATTATTATTCGATGTGCCTGATGCAGGTACACGTTTTTATACTTACTTATGGTCACTTACCTATTTTATAGAAGCTGCTGCAAAATATAATAAGAAAATAATTGTACTTGACAGACCGAACCCCTTGGGTGGTGATTTTGCATTAGCAGAAGGCCCCTATCTTGATCCGTCTGAAGCAAGTTTCATAGGCCGATTCAATATACCAGTGAAACATCAAACAACACTGGGAGAATTAGCAAAATATTTCAATACAACGCAAGGTTGGAATGCTAATTTAGAAGTTATTAAATGCGAAAATTGGAAAAGAGTTCAATTGTTTTATGATTGGAACTTACCATGGGTCAAAACATCACCAGCCATACAAAGTTTTGAAGCTTGTTTACAATATCCAGGATTATGTTTTTTTGAAGCGACAAATATATCGGTTGGACGTGGAACAGCGTACTCTTTTGAATGGATTGGTGCGGAATGGTTTAATTTACCTGCCTTGGCAATGGTTTGGCAGAATATGTTAAGGGATGATTTGAAAATTGAAACCATGAAATTGCCTATTAATTTGAACAATCATACCATTGAAACTAAAGGAATAAGAATAAAAGTAATTGACCCATATAATTACGACTCCGTTTTAAATGGACTATTATTACTAAAAATAATTAAAGACATACACCCACAAGATTTTAAGTGGTCAAATTACGCAACAGTTGTAAACCCAACAGGAACAAATCATTTGTCCTTATTATTAGGTATTCCCAATGCTGAAAAATTATTTAATTTACCTTTACAAAACTGGCTACAACAAATAGGTAAAATCTTGAGAGTTGAAGATTGGAAAAAAACTATAACACCTTATTTGCTTTATTCATAATTAGCAATAAACTACTATTTAAAATAAAGTGCAATTAAGTTAAAATCTTTATCTGTAGGTGTTCCAGTTATATCATAAGTTGTGATTATAATATTTGTTGGTTGAACATTGACAGAAATCATTCCAATTCCATTTAAACTTGCAGTTGCAACAGGTGCGATCGTATATGTAGATTCCCCAAAACTGATTGTATATATTCCAGTACCATTGGCATGTGTTACAAAAACATTAGTTCCAGATTTCATATTAGAAGTGAATGTTCCAACTGCTGTACAAGATAAAAAATCTATTTTCATAGCTTTATCACCAAATGACATATTACCTTCTCCTGTAATTGAAAATTTAGAATTGGTAGTTCCATTATTTATTTCAAAAACTTTATCTGTATCTAAGCTTGAACCTCTTTGAATGGTAACAGGTCCAATGGTACTTGTGGTGATTTGTGGTATTGTTGAATTATTATATGCTTGTTGCAAACTACCAGTTGAAATACCGCCGGCAGCTCCAACGGCTTCGCCAAATTTAGAAACCATTAAAAACTGAGCTTGAGCAATATTACTTAAATCAGTAGCATTTGCCCTTACAGAAAGTATGCCGATCAAAACTCCATTATCTCTGAAATTGGGGAATGTAATAAATGATTCAGTTTGTACACCTGAAATCGCATTTGCTAAAGAAGAATAATACACTTGCCCATATTGTACTCTAATCTCTCCATTTTGTAATAGAAAAATTCTTTGATTGGTTGCTCTAGTTGTACCTCCAACAAGTGTAACGGTTCCATTTACATCATAATGTGAAGGATCGATACTATTTACATATGAACTTATTCCGTTTGATTGTGTTCTATATTTAAAGGAGGTCGCAGTTTGAGAGCTTACTGGCAAAGTAGAAGGACTTAGTGGGTCATTACTCCATCCTATTCCTAATCCATAAACATTTCCTGCTGAAGTATTAAACTGCAAATTAGCGCCATTAGGAGAAGGATAAACTCCGCCATTAATTAAATGTATTGGATCCCAAATATCCCTCATTTGAGAAGTGCCAGACAAAACAATATCTGGTTGTGAATAAGCATTTACAAACTCAGTATGTTCAGTATGCGTTAATTTCCCTAAATATATTTTCTGTCTTCTTTGTTTGACAGTTGGTACTGTATATTGATATTCTAATGTTCCACTTGCATTTAAAAGGACATAGGTTTCAGTTCCACTTATCATATCAACAGTTAGCCCAGAAGCTCCTGGATAAGTTATATATTTCACGATAGGTGCATTTGGGTTAGTTGTATTGTCAACTATAATACCACTAACAGCGCCAACATTAAAAGTTGTAGCACCTGTTGGTGTAGGTAAAACTATTCCTCCAAATGAAATTATACCAGTGGATGCGTTTTGTAGAATATTTTTATTTAAGTAGGTTGTATCAAAATTTAATTCATAGTTATTATTATCAATCGACCCATCAGCTTTAAGAAATTGATTTGCAGTTCCACCTTTCTTTATAAATGTATTAGCAGTTAATGTAGAAGAAAATGTTTTAGAACTAATTATAGTTTGAATAGTAGTTAGATCGACGAAGTTTTGAGTTGTCGAACCAGTACCTCCATGTGCAATATCGATTGCTGTAGCACTCCAAGTACCTTGTGTGATTGTACCAATTGAAGACAAATTTGATAATGATGATAACGTGTTGTTAGTACTTGAAGTAATATTGCCCGCGAGCGTTGCATAATTTGCTGAAATTGAAGTTGAAGCCGTTGCAGCATTACCAGTTGTATTTTGATTAAACAATGGAAAATTTGTTAAACCTGATGCATCTCCATTTGGTAAAAGATAATCTGTTCCTGGTATCGCAATACTTGGTTTTCCAGTATTTATTTGATTTTTGAGAATACCTGAATTTAAGTTAGCCAAAGAAGTTCCATTTAATTTTGAAACTATTGGGGAATCAGCAGTACCGGATAAATCACCAGCTAATTTAAGTATACCTTTTGTATTAGCATCTGCTAATGGTGCCCCGGAAACAATTAACCCATCTACATAATCCTTTACAGCTTTTACTGTTGGATATTTCGTTAGTGAATTTTCGTCTATTTGTATATTGGTAGATCTATTTTGTATATTTTCTTTTTCTGTTAAAGCTAGAAAAGTAGCAGCACTAATTGGCTTTAAGAGATCAGGTGTATTATCAACATTGTTTAAAAACATTGAAGACTTTAATGAATTCAATGAATTAGTACCAGTTCCCCCTTTATCAATTGCAATTGTACCAATAATATTATTAGCATTTACAGAAGATGAATAAATTGCATAAGGAACAAAATTTAATTTTTGTGTGCCTAACGTCAAAAAATTAATGGAGTTGGAAGGATCTATTTCAACTTGTAAAAATTTATTTCCAGTTGTCCAATCAATTAAATCATAATTACCAGTTACAACAATTCTGCTATATTCATTATTGCCGATAAGTAAATTGAAAAGTCCGACAACATTAGTGCTTACAGATTTCATTTCTTGATATTCTATTCGACCATCTATATCACCTTCTCTCAATGTTAATCTAACTGTTATAAATTTATTTGGTAAAATTGACCCATCTGCGTTTCTTGCAATCGCTTGAAAATTAATGGCAGTATTTTTTTGCGCATTAACTGATATAGATATTGTTAATATTATTATTAAAATTAAATAATTACTTTTCATGATTAAATTTTAATAATTTTAAAAATCATAGTTCGGTAATAATTACCTTTTAATACATATCTTATAGAAAGAAGATATAAATTTGGAGCATAAACCCCCATTGGAATTATTTTTGAAAAATGTACTTGTGTATTAAATTGTTCATCGTATAACGCTAATGAATTACCATTTTGATCCAATAAATTTATTGACAAAATTTTTAAATTTAATTGCAATAATTGTATGTATAAATTATTTACTACTGGATTAGGATAAGTCTTTATATACTTTTGTAAAGTATCTGTTTTTGTGACAGTATCTAGATTAGATTTTATAATAACTTCCATGTCAAAAGACTGTAAGAACCCCGGAGTTATTAATAAATTATTGGCATTTGAAATAGGCTTAGTGAATACTTCACCTAAATTCCAATCAAACATATAATCGAAATTGGAGTAGCTTCCTCCTAATGAATTTAATCCTATTGGGTCAATATGTATATTTTTAACTAATTGTGCATCAATTCTATTGAGCATACATAACTGCTGTAAAAATATTAATAGGATAATATTAGAGAAGAATTTTACTGACAATGTATCTAAATTTAGATACATCTAAGGTATTATATATATATTTTCAGGTCTATGATAATAGTCATAGACCTTATTTTATAAAGAATGGAAATTTATATTTCAGCATTCACTACTTTGTCAACTCTTTTAGTCCCAGCATATAATTCATATTCTAGAAGACGACAGTCTATTGTTGCATTGAAAAATTCTATTCTTCTGCTTGGTTTCAAACGAATTTTTTTAGCAAGTTCCAGATTTCCAGTGAAAATATAACCAGTCATTCCTTTACATTGATTCTTCATAAAATCGCCAATTCTAGCATAGGTCACTTCTAGTTCTACTTCCTCTCCTAGCCTCTCGCCATATTCTGGATTAAACATTACTACAGCACCCTCTTCTGGAACCGGCATTTTTGTTGCTTCAAAATCGCAAACTTGGAATTCAATTAAATCAGCTACACCAGCTACACCTGCATTTATTTTTGCAATATCAATTGCTTGTTTACTAATATCAGATGCAATAATTTTAAGTGCGGGTAAACTTCTCACTTGTTCTTCTATAACAATGCGTTCGTCATAATACACGTCAGCATTGTATCCTAATAAATGCATAAAAGCATAATTAGATCTTAATAAACCTGGTACTCTCTTAGTTGCAATTAAAGCTGCTTCTATTGCTAAAGTACCTGAACCACACATTGGATTAACGAATGCAGAAAATTTATTCCATTTAGTAGACAAAATTGTTGCTGCAGCTAATGCTTCCAACATAGGTGCTTTACCTGGTAATTTACGATATCCATGTCTAGCTATAGAATCGCCTGTAGTATCTAAAAAAACTTCGGCTTCATCATTTTTCCAAAATAAATAAACCACTGCGCCCGAAAGTTCAGAACCAGTGGATGGACGTTTATTGGTTACTTCTCTCATTCTATCTACAATGGCGTCTTTGACACGTAAATTTGAAAAAAGATTGGTTGTAATTGATGGATGAAAAACATTACTTGTTACAGAAAAATATCCATCAGGTGCAATCATTTTTTCCCAGTGAATTGTAACTAAATTTTTATATAGTTCGTTGGGGTCATTACAAATAAAAGCTTTAATAGAATACATGACTTGACTTGCACAGCGTAAATTTAAATTTAAACGTATACAATCTTCTACTGTTCCGGTCAATTCAACTCCTGTTTGAAAAACACGGTCTACATCAAAGCCCAAGCCGATAACTTCGGATCTTAAAGCAGGTGCTAACCATTTGTGACAGGTAATAATAATCTTGCTTTGAGTTTTGAATACTTGCATAATTACAAATTTAGGTCAATCTAACTGCTATATGAAAAAAAATATACTGGAATTCCAGAATTTTATTTGACGAGAATCAAGCTAAAATAGAGCTATTGTCATTGTTAAAAGTAAAATTCAATAATAATTTTGATTCAATCGGGATTTTACAATTATCAATATATATTTTATGAAAAAGTTTATTTCAATTTTTAAAATATTTATTCTATTAATAAATATTTTTTTTACAGATGTGCTTTTAGCAAAAAATTACTATGTCGACCCTTCTTCTACAGTTACCATTGTTAATGGAAGTATAACTAACCCATGGAAAACAATTGCACAAGTTAATGCTGGAACTACTTCATTGTTACCAGGAGATTCAATCTTATTTAAAAAAGGACAGGTTTTTAGTGGAAGACTAGTAATTAGTTGTTCTGGAAGTTCAACCAAACCAATCGTCTATTCAAGTTATGGTACCGGGAATATGCCGGAATTTACCTATACAGCAACAGATCTTATCACATTTACAAATAGACAATACGTAATTATTGATGGTTTTAAGATGATTGATAGAACAATGAGTACATCCGACCATAGTATTACTGCAAAAATTAGTTACGCTGTTATATTATATAATTCACCACACAATACCATTAGAAATTGTGATATAAGTTTAGTGGGTATTGCTATCACAACTGAAGAAGGTTCAGATTTTACCACTATAGAGCATAACAATATATACAACTTACGTGCGGTACGAAATACAGTGGGAGGTGATGACGACTATGGTGCAAATGCTATGGTGATAGGAACTTCATCAAATATAATTCATAACAATATATTTAAAGATTGTTGGGCACCAAGTTATGATTATGGATATGATGGTGGCGCTGTTGAATTTTATGGATCCACAATTAGTGATAATATAATAAATAATAACTCGGCAATAAATTGTAATGGTTTTATTGAAATTGGTAGCGGTAATTATGGAATCGCTACTAATAATTTAATTGCGTATAATAAAATATTGAATTGTGGTACTATTGGGGCATTTCATAATAAGATAGATGGGTTCTCTATTAGAACTGATAATTTAAAAATCTATAATAATGTTATTGTAGATACTAAAAAACAATTTAATCCAATTACATCTATGTTTTGGTATGCCGATCCTACTAAGGTTGATGTAGTAATAATGAAAAATAATATTATTTGGTTAACTACTGGAGAAAATGTTGTTAGTAATAATTTGAATACAGCCAAAATGGTGCATACCAATAATATTTATAAACTTAGATTAGGAATTTTAGGTGTAACACTTGATCCAACTGAACAAATAATAAATAATTCAAAAATATTTTTGGATACTTTAGGAGATCCAGAAAATTGGGATTTTAGAATTCCTGCTGGTTCTCCAGCAATTAATTTTGGAGCAAACTTAGGTTTGACTAGTGATTTTGTAGGAAATCCTATAGTTGATTTACCAGATGCAGGAATCTTTGAATATCAAACTGTAGTAGCTCATCAAACTAAATATTATGTCGACCCCTCTTCTACTTCAAATTTAGCTGACGGTTCATTATCAAGCCCATGGAAAACAATAGCTCAAGTAAATGCTGGAACTACTGGTTTATTACCGGGAGATTCCGTATTTTTCAAACGTAGTCAAACTTTCACAGGGTCATTATTAATAGGTGGATCAGGTACCTTATTGAAACCATTGGTTTATACTAGTTATGGAACTGGCGCAATACCCGTATTTACTAATACCACTTCAAATGTCATTAGTATTACAAATAGACAATACGTTATTGTGGATGGAATTAAAATAACAGATAATACCATAAGCACAACCGACCATTCAATTCAAGCAAAAATTGCATATGGAATTACACTATCAAATTCACCAAATTGTACTTTACGTAATCTAGAAATTACATTAGTCGGAATTGGTATTTCATTGGAAAATGGTTCAAATAATACAGTAGTAACTGGAAATAATATTTACAATTTACGAGCAGTTATAAATACGATTGGCGGAACTACAGATTTTGGTGCTAATGCATTGGTATTAGGAAGTTCTAATAATTTAGTAAATCATAATAGGTTTGAGGGATGTTGGGCAAATAGTTATGATTTTGGATTTGTTGGCGGAACCGTTCAATTATTTAATAGTTCAATTAATGATAATATAATAGAATATAATTCTGCCATTAATTGTGCCTCATTTATTGAAATTGGAGGAGAAAGTAATGGCAATGCATTGAATAACTTAATCGCGTATAACAAAATTATTAATTGTGGTCAAACTGCCATTTTTCATAATCTAATTAATGGTAATTATATAAATACTAATAACACTAAATTTTATAATAATGTAATTATAGAAACTAAAGTTCAATTCAAAAATGCAAGCACTATGTTTTGGTTTGCAGATCCAACTAAAAATGATGTTGTTATTATGAAGAATAATATCATTTGGTTGACTACAGGAGAAAATGTAGTAAGTAATAATTTGGATACTAATAAAATGGTTCACACAAACAATATATACAAATTACGAAATAGCATACTTGGTGTCAACTTAGACCCTACAGAACTTATCATTAATAATTCTCAAATATTTGTTGATACTTTAGGTGATCCTGAAAACTGGGATTATAGGCTGATAGCCAATTCTCCAGGAATTAATTTTGGTACTAATGTAGGAATTACTACAGATTTCATAAATAACCCAATTGTAGGTAATCCAGATGCCGGTATTTATGAGAATATTATTATTGCTCCAGTAGTTGCCAAAAAATATTACGCAGACCCTTCTTCTACTTCTACAATAACAAATGGAACTTTCTCAAATCCTTGGAAAACAATTGCACAAGTAAATGCAGGCACTTTAAATTTAGTTCCGGGAGATACTGTGTTTTTCAAAAAAGGCCAAACATTTACAGGGTCGCTTTTAATTACCGGGATTGGCAATACCATAAATCCAATTGTGTATACTACTTATGGAACTGGAAATAAACCAGAATTTACTACAACAACTGGTGACGTTATTGATATCGTAAATGGACAATATGTAATAGTAGATGGCTTTAAAATTTTAGATAAAACTATTGACACAATAGCTCATACTATAACTGCTAAAATTCAATATGGCATTGTCATTCAAAATTCACCTTATTGTACGATTAGAAATAATGATATAAGTTTAGTAGGTATTGGAATAACTTTTGAAACTGGTTCTGATTTCACAACTATAACTAATAATTTTATTCATAACCTGCGTGCAATTAGAAATACTGTGGGTGGAACAGATGATTACGGCGCAAATGGAATAGTCGTTGGTAGCTCTTTTAACCAAATACAAAGTAATAAGATTGATGGTGCATGGGCCAGTAGTTATGACTATAGTTTTATTGGGGGCGCCATTCAATTATTTAATTCTAATATCAATAGTAATAGAATCTTATATAATACTGTCACCTATTGTAAAGGATTTATGGAAATTGGGGGTGAAAGTAATGGCAATGCATTCAATAACTTAATTGCATATAATAAAATTATCAATTGCGGCCAAACTGCAACAATTCATAATAAAGTAGGGAATTCGTTTATTAATACTAATAATACTAGATTCTTCAATAATAATATCATAGAAACTGAAAAAGGTTTTAATAGTGCAACTACCATATTTTGGTTTGCAGATCCTACTGTATTCGATATAGTTATTTTAAGAAACAATATTATCTGGGTGACTTCTGGAATAAATGTGATGTCTAATAACCTGGATACATTAGATTTAATACATAAAAATAATATTTATAAATTGAGAGGGGGTATTTTAGGTATCGAAGCTAATTACGATGATTTAATTATTGATACGCAAAAATTATTTTTAGACACAACTGGTAAAGCAGAAAATTGGAATTACAAATTAGTAAATGGTTCTGTTGCTATCAATTTTGGGTATGACGTTGGTTTAACTAGAGATTTTATAGGTAATGCAATAGTAGGAAATCCAGATGCTGGTATTTATGAAGATCAAAATATTGTAGTCGTGACTCCGTTAAATGCATCAATTAGTAATGGAACTATCAACTGCTTTGGAGGAACTACTAATATTATAGTTAGCGCAAGTGGAGGTACTGCTCCCTATACAGGAACAGGTACATACCCAGTAGTAGCAGGAACATATAACTATATTGTGACTGATGCCTTAGGTAAAAAAGACACTGTTAGTACTACCATTACGCAACCTGCTAAGCTTGATTTAAGTTTAAATGCGGGCACTTTAACGCCTTCAAATACCACCACAACTATCACCGCTACTGCTTCCGGTGGTACCACTCCTTATTCCTTTAAATTGAATAGTAATACACCACAAGTATCTAATTTATTTATGAATATTTCTGCAGGAACTTATAGTGTTACTGTTAATGATGCCAAAGCATGTACTATTTCAAAATCAATTACAATTGCAGCTCCAATTATACCACCTTTGGTAGCTAGTATTTCTAGTGGAACTATTGATTGTTATGGAGGCACAACCAATATAATTGTTTCTGCAGTTGGGGGTACAACACCCTATAATGGCATTGGTACATTTACTGTGAAAGCGGGTACTTATACTTATATCGTAACAGATGCATTAGGTAAAAAAGATACGGTTAGTAAAACTATTACACAGCCGACAAAACTTAATTTGAGTTTAACTGCTGGTATTATTACGTCGTTCAATAGTACAACAACTATAACTGCAACTGCAACCGGAGGAACAAAACCTTATACCTATCAATTAAATAATAATGCTTATCAAGCATCTAATTTATTTTACAATAATTATGCAGGTACTTATGACGTGGCCGTTAAAGATGCAAATGCTTGTACAAATATGCAAAGTATAAGTATCAATATAACACCTATTACCGAAAATCCAGATAGAAGATTGGTATTGACTGTTTATCCAAATCCTAGTTCCACTAGTTTTACTGTAAGTACAATAAGATATAGAGGAAGTTATGTTACTATGAAATTGCAAGTATTTAATTCAACTGGCTTTTTAGTGTTTGCAGCACAAGGCATGTCTAATGTTAAATACACATTTGGCGCCAATTTCTTGCCAGGTACTTATACACTTCTTGCACAAGTAGATGGAACTTATCAAGCTGTTCAAATTATTAAATTGTAATAGTTGCTAAATAAAGAAAAAAGAAAATAAACGCATAAAAAAAGTCCTCAACAAATGTTGAGGACTTTTACTTTAAAGGGTGGGAGCACACGGGTTCGAACCGCGGACCCCCTCGGTGTAAACGAGGTGCTCTAAACCAACTGAGCTATGCTCCCTTTTAAGGAGTGCAAATATAAGATGCATTTTTGAAATTCCCAAAAAAAGTATAATTAATTTAACTGAACAGCTGGAAGACGGGTAGATTGGCTATCATAAACGAAAAGTTCTACAATTTCGTAGTTCCAATACTTACTTAATGGGGATTTTTCCAAGAATTCCTTAGCTTCTTTCTTGTTTTTAGCATTAATAGTAATCCAAGTTTGTTGGGTTTCCATGCTAACTGCATAACTATCAATTATGCCTTTATTTAATAAATAATTGATGTAAGTACGATGTGGTGGCACAAAAGACATAAATTCTTCGTCCATATCGAATGATATAATTGCTTGATATTTATTCATTGCTTTACTAAGGTACACTATGTAGTTTAAAAACAAAAAAACTAAAGGATTATATTTCGGATATAATAAACCTAAAATTTTACTGCATTATTCAACTGTCAAATGGGCTATTCTCCCCCCTTTACCTGCTAAAAATACTTTCTTTGTATTAGGTTGTTTTTGAACTACATGGAAGCTTTCTTTTGAAATAAAAGTCCATGATTTTCCTTTGTCTTTAGAAATATCTATTCCTGAAGTTCCGGTAGTTAAAGCTATTTCATTAGTAAAGAAATTTATGGAAGACTTGTACCCATAAGGTATTTTAATAAGTTTGACCTCATTTAAAATTGGTTTCATTTTATAATTGTTCCCACTTGATTTTGTTTTAGTATTAATGTCATAAACAACGATATTATTTTCGCTAGCTGTGTCTTTTTTATAATCTCCTCCCGCAATAATAATACTCTTAAAATCAGGTGAAATATCAATACTATTAGCTCCTGAGGAATTGTTCCCTTGAGCAATTGGCAAAATAGATGGAATGCCATTAATCCATAATCTACTATGTAAACCCCCTGATACAAAATATACATCTTTCCCTGCTTGCTTTAAATTAGAATTACTAGAGGCGAAAAAAGATTCTCCATTTAAAAGTGTATCCTTGAAATAACTTGAATCCATTTCCATCCAATTTTCGCCATAATCATCTGAACTTAACATATATGGAATTTGATGTACAGGGTCTCCTATAATCCAGCCGTGACCATCTTCAAAATTAATTGCATCTAAAAACATAGCTGAATCCCTATTTTCAAAAACTTTCTTCCAATTTTTACCACCGTCAATTGTCTTTAATATTATTCCAGGAGAGGCAATTGCTACAATTATTGCTTCTTGCTCATTCCAAGCGTGTATAGACCTGAAATCTCGATTAGCATATCCTGCTACAGTAATCCATTCAAAATGAGCTCCCCCGTCCACAGACCTTGCAATAGACCCATTACTGCCACTAGCCCAAATTGCTTTTTCATTTGGTATCGACAACCCTCTTAAACTTACACCTTTTCTTTCTGTAACCGTAGTAATTGGATATTGAGACATTACATTTATAGATATCAATAAATTGATGCTAAAAATAATTTTTGTAATAGACATTGGTTTACTCATTTTTGCAGTCTAAAGATACAGCATGATCCCATATTGGATGAGTAGAACACAATTAATGTTAGGTGAAGAACTTTTAGAAAAATTAAGGAAGCAAAATGTGCTAGTGGTTGGCTTGGGAGGAGTTGGCGGGATTTGTGCTGAAATGTTGGTACGTGCCGGTATTGGCAAATTGACCATTGTTGACAATGATGTTGTTGATTTAAGTAATATTAATAGACAAATACCAGCTTTGCACTCTACTTCAAAACAACCCAAAGCTAAAGTGCTAGCTGCAAGATTAAAAGATATAAATCCTGAAATTGATTTAAATGTTTTGGAAATTTTTATTGAAGCAGAATTAACCACTCAATTATTAGATAAAGAAAAATGGGATTATGTTATTGACTGCATAGACACATTATCAGCTAAAGTTTTTTTAATCAAATGTGCAATAGATAGAAGTTTGCCAATAGTGAGTTCTATGGGTGCTGGTGGAAAAATTGATCCTTCTCAAATAGAAGTTGCTGATATTGCCCAAACTCATGAATGTAATTTGGCCAGGTATGTAAGAAAACGCCTACATAGTTTGGGTATTAAAACAGGGTTTAAAGTGGTGTATAGTGCAGAAAAAGTGGATCAAACAAAGATTATAGTTACAGAGAAAGCATATCCAAAAAAGTCACTTATAGGCACAATTAGTTATATGCCAGCTATCTTTGGATGCACTGTAGCAAGCGTGGTAATTAGAGATTTAATGGCAAAGGATTGATTTTGAGCATTATTTTCTTTGATTTAAGCGTAAAATTTGCTTAAATTTGCACCCCGACATAATATATTTATGTCATGGTTCGGTAGCTCAGCTGGATAGAGCGTCATCCTTCTAAGATGAGGGCCATTGGTTCGAATCCAATCCGAATCACAAAGCCTGTCACGAAAGTGACAGGCTTTTGTATATTAAGGCTGCGATTCAAGCTTACTTGAAGGAGCAGACGAGAAATACAAAAGCCAACTAAGTGCAAAGTAATTAGTTGGAAGGCTTTGGGTAAGATCCCCTAGAAGATCAGCTAACGAAGTGAGCTAATCTTCTAGCATGTGTAAAAATTAATGCTTTTTATTAAAATATATTAAGATTATAGATATTTGTCTAGCTAATGTATAATTTATAGATTTGACTATAATGAAATTTTTTCTAAGCTTATCTTTGCTATTGTTATTGTCACCCTTAAAATCATATACCCAGCATCTTAGTTTAATTGAATATAAAGGTGAACTAGGAACTAGTATTGGAACCACAGCCTATAAAGGTCAAATTGGAGGGAAACAAAAAACATATCACACAAACTTTTCTTTATTTTATAGAAAATTACTTAGTAATAATTTTGGTGTGAGATTTAACTATGAATACATACCATTAGAAGCAAATGATATGTATTCAAATCAATCCATAATTAATAATAGAGGATTTAGATTTAATAGAACATTTCATGAAATGAATATTTTATTTGAATATTTTTTGAGAAAAAATAAGATTACAGATATAAAAAATAAGCTTAATCCATTTCTTGGTATAGGAATGGGATACATCTTAAACTTGCCTACTAATGAAAATAATTTCGTGAACTATAAAAATAGTCAGCAAAAATTAATAGCGCAATTCTGGCCTATTTGTACAATACCTATTAATATTGGTATTTGTTATAAACTAGGTAATGATTTGAATATTTTTGGAGAATTTACTTTTAGGTATACAACCTCAGACTTAGTCGACAATTTTGAGACAGCAACTACTGTAACAAGAAATGGAAATACATATACAGCAGAAAATAATGGAAATGACAAATTTTATAGTGTAAAACTTGGACTAACCACTACCCTGATTAAAAGATTTGCACCAGATAAAAAATAGGAAAAGCTATTGCTTAATTCCATAAACTACAACCTGATTTGAAAAAGTAGGCAAATACACATGGCCATTTGCAATAGTAGGAGAAGAAAATTTTGCATAATTCCCTCCGCCATCAATAGCATAATTCATATTACTATTCCATAATTCTTTGGTAATATCATTTGCATTAAATGCTCTTAATATTCCTGGTCTAACTCCATGTTCAGCGTCAAAAGGTGGAACTGCATGAGATACCCATACAATACCAGAATTATCAATACTTCCATTCGAAGAAACAGAAATCACAGCCCCATTTTGTCCAACTGGGCCATTCACATTATAAGTTCTTTGTAAGCTCATGTCGAAAAGTTGCGTATTTTGGTTAATTGGAATTTGGTGAAAAGGTTCGTTTTCTGGCCAGACATAAACAAATTGATTTGTTGTATTCTTAAAATAACTTGGTTGGCAATGCATATTAGCTCCAGGATTATTTAAGCTAATTGTTTGATGTATATTATTAGCAATCTGATTATATTCCCCCATATGGTCTTTATCAAGAATATAAAAATTACCATCTTTACAACCTGTAAAAAAAAGATTAGTATTGGGGATTAAAAATGCACCAAGACCTCCATAATCTAAATCATTTTGCTCTAGAAATGGGTAGTTAAAGGGTGTGAAATAACTGCTCACCGTTAAGCTATTAGCATTTGGAGTAAGTTTCAAAGCACTTTCTCCTCTATTAATTAAATTAGTAGGATCACTAGGGATACCGACAGAACCATTCCCGGTTACACAAAATAAATTTCCTTGAGCGTCAACTGCCATGCCCATTCCACTTTCCCAAATTCCCGCATTATATCCATTAGGAGTATTATTATAAACAATTTTCTGGGTTAGTGTTTTTGAATCATATCCTAATACCCATCCATGATATGGCCCCCAATCACAATGGGAGGAAAAACTTATATAAACCATCCCATTAGTTAATGTGAGTGCTTGTCTCTGATTTTGCTTTTGTGCATCAAAACTAAGTACACCAGCCTTGCTACCTTCCCCAATACCATCATAAATTGCTGTAATTGTTGTTGGACTATTTGGCAATTCAGATCCATCTATAATATTGGTAGCGTGTAATTGTTGAATATAAGTTCCTGTTCCACTGGTAATCCTTGTCACAAAATAGATAGTATTATTGGCAGAGTCAATTACAGGAGTTCCAACAATTCCCATATTACCACTAAAATCTACATAATTACCACCACAAGCACCAGTCATATCAGAATTCTTAACTGCTCTAAAAAATGCAGGGTTGAAATTTTTATTCCAAATAGCATCACCATTTTCAGCGTCATAAGCATAAACCGTATTATTAACTGTTGCAATTAATACAACATTATGTAAAATATTATTAATTTTTAAATTACTAATAACTAAGGGTTGTGCATAAACTTGATCATCAACAGCAAGTACAAATTGTTTTCCAAATAAACTTGATACAACATTATTAATATTTAAAATAGATTCATGATCATTGAGACCAGACCTGGAGTTATTGTTATGTTGAGTAACAACAGAAATTGAATTATTAGGAGGTATATTACTATACTTACTTATAATTGGAACAGTATTTATTGGAACATTAGGACTAGTAGTTATCTGCATTGATTTTAATTCTTTATTACAAGAAATCAATGATATAATGGTTATAAAAAAAATGAAATTGTTTTTTAGCGATTGAATCATAGTGAAATATAATAAATCATCCTCACATGAAACAAAATTTAAATGAAATGTTTATATTTATAAGAGCATAAAATAAATACCATGAAAAAAATATACTTACTCTTAACGTTAATTTCAATTTTAAATAGTTCCTACGCTCAAAATGGACTTGGATCAGGTGGTGGTAATTCTGAAGTATCAAGTTTCAAGTCGGCAAATATGACTTTGAATATTGACCCATTTGGAGTAGTAGACCGTGATGGCACAATGTTGGGAATGCGTTATTCAGATATTAGTGGCACACCCTTCTTATTTGAAGATTGGCGTTTAGCAAATATTTATGATATTGGAGATAAAAAAATTGCTAAAGTAAAAATCAAATTCAATACCAATTCTGACCAAATACATTTTTTGGATGAAAAAGATAAAGAGTTGGTTGCAGACAAATCAATAATTAGAAAAGTAGAAATATTAATAGATGCTGAATATAATACACCTTCAATGAATTTAGAAAAAGGGTATACAGATACTAAAGGTTTATTAAAATCATACCAATTTGTACAAGTATTAAATGAAGGATCAATTCAAATATTGAAACAGTTCACAAACCAAATTTTACAAAAAGATTCTTTATTTGGAACTTTGAAAATTTATAAATTCTCCCCTAATGCTAGTTTCTATTTAAAAAATGGAACTAATGTGATTGCTTTAAGAAAGTTAGATCAAGATGAATTATATGGTTTGCTCCCAAATAAAGAATTAGTATTGAATTATTCTAAAAATAAAAAGAAACTAAAAACTGAAAATGATTTTATAGACTTTTTAAAATTTTACAATAAGGGAAATTAAATAACTAATTTTTAATTGATTGTTTTTTATTGTATTGATATCTCCAATAAAACGCACACAATAGAACAATAGCGCATAGTTCCATAAAAACCTTTTCTGCATCGATAAAATCAACTGCACGGTCTTTTAATAATGGATCCATTACAATAGCATGGATAATAAAAAGTACTCCTGTCAAATAAGAGATGATGTGAATGTTCTTCCATAAATTAAAACCTAAAGCTTTCTTAATTAAATTTTGTGAAGTGATTATTACAATCAATAATGCAATAAGTGAAACATATCCAATCCAAACAAAAATGGGCTGATGTAAATTATTAGATGGCCATAAAAGACTAGAATAACTAAATCCAGAATTTGGATCAAGCGGTAAAACAAGTATATGTACAAATACAATTAACAGTACACCATAACTTATATAGTTATGCAAATCTATCATTTTGTAGCGCTTAAATTGAGTTGGTATTTTTTTCCAGATATCTATTTTTTTATATGCAGTTCTCATTAATATTCCCATACAAATGTTCAAAGTCAACAAAACTGCCGCCGTCAACCCTAATACTCCAGATATTTCAATCGTCTCCATACTTATTATTGTAAAATTGACTACAATAATAAGTATTTAATCTAAAATAGGAATCAATAGCCTTAAGAATCCCTTAAGTATACTATAATAGTGTTAAATGTTTAAAAGCATAATATTTAAGTTTTAACTTAGCAGTTATAACATCAATTTATGAAATTATTTATTTCGTTATTCTTATTACTGAATTTTAACACCCCAAATTGGAATACTAATTATAAGGACGCATTTGAATTAGCCAAATTAGAACATAAAATAGTTTTACTAAATTTTTCGGGATCCGACTGGTGTGGTCCATGTATTAAATTACACAAAGACGTTTTTACAATGGATGAATTTAACAACCTTGCAACAGATCATTTGATTTTAGTTAATGCAGATTTCCCAAGATCAAAAAAAAATCAGTTAACTAAAGTACAGCAGAAATTGAATGAAGAACTTGCTGAAAAATATAATGTTCAAGGTGACTTTCCTTTAACTGTTTTAATTAACACAGATGGAAAAGTTATTAAGGCCTGGACAGGATTCCCCGTATCAAAAGAAGATTTCATAGAAGATATAAAAAATAATATACATTAAAATATAAATTTGGAATCTCCTACCCTATTTAAACAATCCATGAAACTCATGGGAAACCACTTTGAAATTACATTAGTGGGCACAAATGAAATGTGGGCAAACGAAAGGATAGCAGAAGCTGTTCAAGTGATTAAAAGAATTGAAACAAAACTCACAACCTTCTCCCCAAATAGTGAGACAAACTTAATTAATCAAAATGCAGGAATTTCTCCTATTAAAGTAAGTCTAGAAATTATTGATTTGATTGAAAGAGCAAATCGAATATCTAATGTAACTCAGGGTGCTTTTGACTTATCCTATGGCTCTATTGATAATTCATTATGGAATTTTGATACTACAATGACTAGTTTACCTTCTAGAGAACTTGCAAAAGAAAAAGTCAAACTTATTAATTTTAAAAATATCATTATAGACAAAGAAAATCAAACTGTTTTTTTGAAGGAAAAAGGTATGCGAATTGGGTTTGGGGGAATTGGGAAGGGGTATGCAGCAGAGCGTGCAAAAATGATTCTAAAAAATGCTGGAGTGTTAAGTGGTGTAGTAAATGCTTCAGGAGATTTAACTACCTGGGGTACACAACCCAATGGAGATAAATGGACAATTGGAATTGTACATCCTGAATATGCAAAATCTGTTTTCTCCTATATGAATGTGAGTGAAATGTCTATTGCCACTTCAGGGAATTATGAAAAGTTTATTCTAATTGATGGTGTCAAGTATGCACACACTATAAACCCCAAAACAGGCTTACCAATAAGTGGCATTAAAAGCGTAACTATAATAACAAACAATGCAGAATTAGCAGATGCTATGGCTACCCCTGTAATGATAATGGGAATAAACGCTGGATTAGATATGATTAATCAAATTAATGATATGGAAGCTATCTTAATTGACGATGAAAATCAATTATTCACAAGCAACAATATAAAACTTACTAAATAAATATTCATGAAAAAAATCTATCTATTCTTATCTTCTTTTGCAACCATTTTATTTGCAAGTTCTTGCGAAACTGTAAAAGAATATCAAAAGAGTAAATTGAATGATTCGGAAATGGCATTATCAACAAGACGAGTTGAAAAAAATGAATTAAATTTTATGTCATACAAAGAAGGTGCTTCAGGAGCTAATGGAGGAAAAACTGGAGGAGGTTGTGGCTGTAATTAGACACAAAAACAGTCAAATAAATTTTAAAACTACCCTCTTATTATTATTAGATGAAAAAAATATCTCTTACAGTTTTTGGTCTCTATTTATTCTTTTTAAATTCGTTTGGACAAATTTCAGAACATTTTAACACTAGTTTCAAATCAAAGAAATTAAAATTAGAAGAAGTTAACTTAGTTACAAGCTATTATAACCAAAACGGAAATCACTCCGCTGTTACTGGTGGAATTGGATCCGAAAAAGTTACTGATTTTGCAAATATGTTGGAATTAAAATTAGTTGGATATGGTGAAACTGGTCTTAAGCATACTATTTTAGCAGGATTGGGAGTCGATCATCATACGGCTGCTTCACAAAAATATGTCTCTGCAACAGGAGCTTCTTCTGCAGATGGTAATAGAGTTTATCCATCTTTAAATTGGACAGTAGAAAATGAAGCGAAAGGAACTGAATTTGGTGTAGGTACTTACATTTCAAATGAATACAATTACAAATCCTACGCATTAGACGCACATGTGGGTTTTAAAAATAAATATGGAGGTGAATTTACTTTTAAAGGATCCGCTTATTTTGACCAAGTTAAATTGATCTATCCTTCAGAATTAATTCCTACAACTACTACCGCAGGGATTACTCCATATGAACAAAATATCATCAAAACGAATGCAAGTAGCTCAGGTGGATATTATAGTGGCGGAAGCTCTTATAATGAAATTACAATTCCAAGTACTCCAAGGAATACTTACACTGGCTCATTTACTTTCGCTCAAATAATTAATAAAGAGGCTCAGTTTGCAGTTTTATTAGATTTAGTAAAGCAAGATGGCTATTTAGGTTTGCCATTTCACAGAGTCTATTTTAAAGATATGTCTGTTCATATAGAGAATTTACCATCTACAAGAACTAAAATACCAATTGGTTTAAGGTTCAATTATTTTCTTGGAGACAATGTAATTGTGAAATCTTATTACCGTTACTACACAGACAACTGGGGACTTACCTCACATACTGCTAGTATTGAAATTCCATATAAATTCACTCCTTTCTTTTCCGTTGCTCCATTTTATAGATATTATACACAAACTGCTACGAAGTACTTTTCACCCTATGCTACCCATACAGCAACAGAACAATACTTTACTAGTAACTATGCATCTTCTGCATTTAATAGTCATTTTATGGGCGCCAATATTAGAATTGCGCCACCTAATGGTTTTAATGAATCATTTTTGTCAGCAATGGAAATAAGAATAGGACACTATACACAAACCACAGATTTAAATTCAAACGTAATTAGTTTTCACTTTACATTAAAATAAATATAAAATTTATATTATCAATATGACTTAAATATAATAATTTTAATCATTATGTTTTTTTTAAAGTTTATCTTTTATAATATTCACTTAGTTTTGAGATCTTTTTTTTGTTTGAAAAAAACAGAAAAGAAAGGTGTGCAATTCATAAATTATATAGAAGCCAAAAATGATGTAAAATTAGAAAATGATGCAATTAAAAAAGCTGCAAAATTTCAAAGTATTCAACAATTTTTTATAAATGATAATTTTACAGGATTATATGGACGAAATACAAATGAATATGAACAATTAAGTAATAAATATTATTTTATTATGTCAGGACTGTATGATGATTTAGTAGATCAAAAATTATTAACAGCGTCGGAGCTTGATACACTTTTTGAGAGTCCGGAAAAAGTAAACCAGAATAATTCCAAAGAAAAATTATTAGCTACTATTCATTTAAAATTACTTAATAGAGTAAATGATATTCAAAAATATAAAGAAGTTTTAAAAAATATTCATAAAGCCCAAAAAGACTCTTTAATACAATTTGATAAAAACATATCTATTGACGAAATTATGTCAATTACAAAAAGAAAAGGTGGATATAGTTTATTAATGTGCAGACATTATTTGAACTTAAATAGCTCAAAACTTATGGATGATTGTTGGTATAATTTAGGTGGTGTAATTCAAATGACTAATGATTTATTTGATATTTACAAAGATAACCAGGAAAATATTTACACTTTTGCAAATAGGACTGATTCCTATATTACAGCAAAAAAACTGTTTGATAACCAAGTAGATTTATTTAAAAAAAGTCTCAAAGATTTAGCATATGTTGACTCAAAAAAGCAGAAATTATTAATACAACTGTCTATTATTCCAGCATTTGGGTATATAGCATTAGACAATCTTGCAAAAATTCAAAATAAAAATAAGCAATTACCTAACTTACGTTTATTAGAAAGAAAGCAATTGATAATTGATATGGAAAACCCAATTAACATCATTAAACTCTTAAAACATAGTTACCGAATTGCCAACAATTAATTTTAAAGCTGTAATTTAGTAACTATGGAAGTAAAAATAGATGCAAGTTGGAAAGAAGTACTTTCGCCTCTATTTGATAAAGCATATTTTAAACAAATTGTTGGTCATTTAAAGGCAGAGAAGGAGTTAAAAAGGACTATTTATCCCAAAGGTTCCCTCATATTTAATGCCTTCAACCAAACTCCTTTTGATCAATTAAAAGTGGTTATTTTAGGTCAAGACCCTTATCATAATCCTGATCAAGCAATGGGGCTTAGTTTTTCTGTTCCCAAAGGCGTTAAACCACCTCCATCTCTAAAAAATATTTATAAAGAATTGAATAAGGATATTGGAATGCCAATTCCTGTTTCTGGTGATTTAACAGGATGGGCAAATCAAGGTGTCTTGTTATTAAATGCTGCATTGACTGTAAGAGCTGATGAACCAGGTAGTCATGCTAAAATCGGATGGATTCAATTTACAGACGATGTAATAAAAATGTTATCCAAAGATAAATCTAGACTTGTTTTCCTTTTATGGGGTAATTTTGCAGTACAAAAACAAATTTTGATAGATGCTAGTAAACATAAAATTTTAAAAGCACCCCACCCTTCACCATTAAGTGCACATAATGGATTTTTTGGATGCAAACATTTTAGTGCAACTAATGAATATTTAGTTCAACATAATAAAAACCCAATAAATTGGACGCCATAGTATATGAAATTGATTAAAAATATTTTTGCTAGGTTACTTGCCTTTTGGGCATTATTCGTTTTTGCTTCAACCATGTTCATTTTTTTATGGTTTTATTTAATCTGTTTTTTTTTACCTGAACCGCAAAAAACAAGATGGCATCGTTTAGTTTCTCGTGTTTGGATGTTTATCTTTCTAACCTTATCTGGATGTACTTTTAAAGTTACAGGGAAGTCTGTTTTTAAACAAACTGAAAATGCTATTGTAGTATGTAATCACAATAGTCTTATTGACATACCTATTAGTTTCCCTTTTTTACCTAGAGCGAATAAAACTATTGCAAAAAAAGCATTTGCATATGTTCCTTTATTTGGATGGATTTACTCTTTTGGTTCTGTATTAGTTGATAGGTCAAATGACAGAAGCCGTCGTGAAAGTTTTGATAAAATGAGACAAGTATTGAATAATGGCCTTGATATGTTAATATATCCAGAAGGTACGAGAAATAGAACTAGTGCCCCTTTAAAGTCATTTTATGATGGTGCATTTAAATTATCTATTGATACACAAAAGCCTATTATTCCTGTAATTCTATTAAATACAAAAAAAATATTACCTGCAAAACCTGTAATGTATTTTACTCCAGGTAAAATACAAATGGATATTCTTCCAGCTATTTACCCACAAGGACATACTTCTTCATCATTAAAGAAACTAGTATTTGATACTATGTCTAATCATTATCTAATTAATAATAAGTAATGATTACTAAAATTAATTTAAGAAGTACAAAATAATGAAGCAGTTGAATTAATAAGTGGAAGAAGAGAAAGTTCTACTTCTGTTAATTCTTAAGTCCCTTAGTATACCAGACTTAGGATTCACCGTTATACTGAAAGACCTATAAATACCAATTGGCGTAACGTTAATAGATAATTGCCAACAATGCATTTCGCGGGTAATAAACAAACTCATTTGTTGTATACTAGCTTTTGCAATGTCAATATACCCAGTACCTCCCACTTTCCATTTTGGTGTTAAGCTGAAGTCTCCATTTAAATTTAAACTAGAATAAGTTTGTGTTTTAAATCCAGAATAATCAGGCTTCATAACTCTTGTAAATTGAAAAGAATAGGACATTGTTAAAGTCCATGGAATATCAAAGTCTGTAAATTCAGCTGGGTTTGCTTTTACATATTGTAATTGTCTTTGTTGTTCGTCCGGAGTCATAAATGGATCTATAGGAATCACTTTGTCTTTCTTTGATTTATCGTCCTTGGATTTACTCCTAAAAGAAGTTGAGAATGACAATCCTCCACTTGTCATATGTCCGAATTTTAATTTTGTTGGATCTATGTCATACTTATTAACTCTAAATCCTTTGATGTCATTAGCGTATGGGTCAACTGTGAATGTGGAGCTAATATTAAACCTATCAAATAAAGTAGTTCTAGCATAAAAATTAAAATTACCTAATGCAAAACTATCCGCTAAAAAATTATAATTAGACGTAAACCCAAAGCCATCAATTAATTTAATTTTTTTAAATGCTTCTGCACTCGTATCTGCCTTATCTCTCACTTTCATCTCTAATAAGTTATCTATTCCAAATCCCATACCACCAAATGTTCCTTCTGAGTATGCTCCACCCATTCCACCACCGTCAAATTTAGAAAAACGATAAGTTCTGCCACTTGTGTCAATTTGCGTAGTATAATGATAAGCAGCAGCAAGGTCAGGCGTATAGTTTACGGATAAACTAGGTCTGATTTCATGTCTTATCGCTTTTACATAACTATCCTTGAATTTATAGGTGCCGAATATTCTTGAAGCAGCGCCAATTCCAAAACTTACTTTAGGAGCTCTATAAAAACCACGACTAATTGTAGTGTCAACTTTGTTTAATTTAGAATTCCATGATTTAGTATTCTCTTGGCCAAACCATTTTTCTTCAAATGATACACCCGGCGTAATTGTAAAAGGTCCAACTGTAGGTAATGACACACTTATTGGAATAACATGAGTAGCACCCCATTGTAAAGTATCAAGAAGCCTTTGCATATTAAAGGCAGTGTCATAAAAAGATAATTGGTTTTGAAAGCTTCCATTATATCCAATACCTAGTTTTTCATACCATTTCCCACTACCCACCTGATCCTTTTTTTGGAATGGGTAAATGGTCAATGCGTTAAAATTTATAGAGGGTAAATTCAAATTCACTAAACCTAAATTATTATTTTGGTTATGATTTAAGTTTACAGACAAATTGTACTTATTATTCCAAGACTTACTATAGCTTATAGAAGAACTAATCTGATTTTGATAGTTTTGAAATGGATTATTTAATAAACTTTTATTGTATTTAGTACTTCCGAAATTTACGTTGGCAGAGAAATTGGTTCCTGGCAATGCTCTTGAATCCATTGAATGTGACCAGTTAATCATATAAGTTCTTCCACCTGTAAATTCTTCAGAAATACTTGTATTTCTATTTAATGCTCTAGTATTTTGTAGGGACAGATTGAAATTTCCTAAATATTTATAACGCTGAATATATTTACTATTTAAATTAATATTCCAACCACCATAAGAATAGATGTTTGATCTTATTGTAGCGTCAACATGATCATTGATAACTTTATAATATCCAATACCCTCAAATCCTAAACCAAAATCTTCGCTAGAACTAAATGCAGGAGCCATCATCCCAGAATGTCTTCCTTTAGTTAATGGGAAAATTCCAAAAGGAATACCAATAGGAAATGGAACACCTTCAAACTCAGGGAAAGTTGGCCCAGCTACTCCTATTTTATCTGTAATAATTTTTAATTTATTTGTTCTAAATGCAAAATGGGGCTCATCTAAATTACATGTGGTGAATCTGGCTCTCCAAGCAAATGCTTCGTCCTTATTCACTTTTTTCATCGCTGTAGCATTGATATAAATTTCACCTTGTTGAAAATTGGTATTTTTTGTAAGTCCCTTCCCAGTTTTCATGTTAAAAAATATGGAATCATTTAAAGAGACAATATCAGCTTCTGTAAATTTGGGATTACTCATTGGATTTCCAGAAGTGTCTTTGGCACCAAATGCACGAATATTTTGACTCTGTTGGTCATAAATAATATTAGCCGCTTCTAACTGCGAACTTTTGTTTACAACCCTCGCTTTACCATATAAAAAGAATTCCTTTGTGTCTAAATCCATCAATGCTGAATCATCTGCATTATACATTACCGGGGATTCTAATGTGTCTTTTGAAAATCGTATAGAAATTGAGTTAATGCTGTCTTTAGCTGATTTTGTACTGTCATTTATTAAAACCGAATAGTCTTTCTTTATAGATAAACTGTCCTTTTTTAATGGCTTTGTAATATTCTTTAATGAACTTTTAGATTCAGCCTTATTTAATTGCGTATTTGATTGGGCAAATCCTGTATTGACAAAGATTAAACCAAGTGTTAATATTAGTAAAAAGCTAATATTAACTACACTAGGGGTGAATTTTATGTTATTTTTGTATCCTAATTGTATCACTGCTGCAAAAATAACTAAAACAGCGATAAGGAACTGATTATGAAGCAAAATAGACTGAATTTAGCATTTCGTTTTGGCTTAATTGCCCTTTTTACTGTTTTTTCCCTTGCCGGTTCTACACAGAATGCTGCAAAATCCTTAAAAAGGATAGTAATAGACCCTGGCCATGGTGGAACAGATCCCGGAGCTTATGGTAAATTTTCTACAGAAGCTGCAGTTTCACTTGCAATTTCTTTAAAACTAGAGCAATATTTAAAAGAAGCTTTACCAGATGTCGAGGTTATGATGACTAGGACTACAGATATCTATAATTCTGTGGTTGAGAAAGCAAAAATCGCAAACCAAATGAAAGGTGACCTTTTCATTTGCATCCATACTAATTCAGCAGATCCAAGTAGAAAAAGTGAAATAGTTGGTCATACGACTAAAACTTACACCGTTAAGAAGAAGGGGAAAAAGCATAAAGTGACAAGACAAGTACCAACTTATAAGGTAACTTATACTCCAAATACGGCAAGAGGTACAGAAACATTCATATATGGAGTGGGTAAGTCTGACGAGAAAAAAGAAGCTGCTGGGGAAATGGTAGATGATGTTGTAGAAAAATTAGATTCAGAGTCTGAAAAACAGATAAAAGAGTTAAATGAAGAAGACCCTACAAGATCGATGATGGCAAGCTTATTAACGCAACAATTTTTTCAAAGAGCCGCTAGTTTAGCGTTAACTATAGAAGAGGAATTTAAAAATGCAGGTAGATTAAGTCGTGAAGCAAAACAAAGACCAAAAGGTATTTGGGTATTACAAGCCGTATCTATGCCCGCGGTTCTTGTTGAAACCGGTTTTATTTCTAATCCAGAAGACGAAGAGTATTTAAATAGTGATGAAGGACAGAATCAAATTTGTGAAGCTATCACAAAAGCGATTATTAGGTATAAAACTTCATTATCTAATCAAAAGACTGGTAACGCAAACTAAATCGCAGCTTTTTAACTAAATTTGTACCAAAATATACCCAAACAATTACAATGCGTGTATCAAATGAAACTAAAGTAGGTGCTCTAACAGTTATTGCTGTTACATTGATAATTCTTGGATTTAACTTTCTTAGAGGTAAAACTATATTCAAGTCAGGAACTTTCATTTATGCCAAATACACAGATACTAAAGGTCTTATTGTTTCTAATCCAGTTTTCGTGAATGGTTTTCAAGTAGGTGCTGTGTTTGAAATTGAAAATATAAAAGACAATTTATCGGAAATCGTGGTGTCTATAAAAATGAATGATGTCTATAAAATACCAAAGAATTCCGTAGCTACTATTCAAGAAAATCCATTAGGGACAAATAGTATAAGTATCGTATTAGGCAAGTCTCCTAATTATTTAAAAAATGGAGACACTGTCAATACTGCTCCAGCTACCAGTTTATTAGGTGACTTTATGAATACACTTTCCCCGCTTGGTGAGCAAATAAAAAATACAATTTCATCTTTAGAGCGAGTTTTAGGAAATGTGAATAATGTATTAGATGAAGATAACAAAGCTAATTTCAAAACTATTCTAGCTAACCTTGCTACAACTACAGAAAAGCTAGATAACTCAATGGCATCTATTCAATCAATGGTTGAAAAAGAAAATGGCTCTATTGCGCAATCTTTTGAAAACGTAAATAGTTTTACTAAAAACCTAAATGAAAATAATAAGAAGATAAATAATATTATTAATAATTTAGATAGCACAAGTCAATCTTTGAAGGATGCTAATTTGTATAAAACCATCAAGGATGTGCAAGCAGCATTATCCGGAATAACTTTAACGTTACAAAAAGTAAACACAGGTAATGGCACTGCTGCTAAATTAATGAACGATCCAAAAGTATATTTAGAATTGGAGAATACACTTAAAAGTGTAAACACTTTAGTTGACGATATTAAAGTGCATCCAAAACGTTACATAAGCATTTCAGTATTTGGAAAAAAAGATAATTCAAAGCCGCTAAGTAAACCTTTGGCAGATACAATTTTGCATGATTAAAACCATTGCATTCATATCATTTTTTATTTTGTCTTTGTTACATGTTTCTGCACAACAAACGACTACTCCTACTATGGATAGTAATTCAAAACTTATTGAATTTTTGTCTGCAGAATCTTATAATGTAAAAAAAATAGATAGCAATGACTATCTCATTTTAGTGGGACATGTAAAAATAAGACAAGGGAAAACCTTATTATTTGGAGATAGCTTAATATTGAACACTACCTTAAATACCTTGGAAGGATTTGGAAATGTTCATATTAATGACGCGGACAGTGTTCATACTTATTCGGATTATTTAAAGTATGTCGGCTCCTCAAAAAAAGCTTACTTAAGAAAGAAAGTTAAGTTAACAGACGGTAAAGGAATATTAACTACCGATTCACTAGACTATGATGTCTCAGTAAAATTGGGACATTTTACTAAAGGTGGCAGAATGGTAAGGAATAAAACTATTTTAAAAAGTAAGGAAGGTTATTATTATGGGGTTACTAGAGATGTAATCTTCAGAAATAAAGTGGAATTAAATGATCCTGAAAATAGCATTCTCACAGACACACTAGAATACAATACCTATTCTCAATTGGCTAATTTCATAAGTCCTACGAAAATAATTTCTGGATCAAGAATTATTAAAACCAGTAATGGAAATTATAACACAGGGACTAGAAAAGGATATTTATACGAAAGGTCTTCCATAGACGACAGTACTTATACATTTATTGCGGATGAAATGGCCATTGACGATTCTTTAGGCTTGGGCGAGTTTAGAGGCAATGCAGTTTATAAGTCAAAAGACAGTTTGTCTTTTGATATGATGGCTAACAACATTAAAACAGATAAAAATAATAGTATCCTATTAGCTACTGAGCTTCCTTTGCTCTTAATTAAACAGGAAAAAGACACCTTATATGTAACAGCCGATACTTTATATTCTGGGAAGATATCTGACCTTAAAAGACCATTCCCTAGAGCCAGAGACAGCGTTGGCGTTATTAAAGACTCTAGTCTGAATAAATATTTTGAAGCATTTCATCATGTGAAAATATATTCAGACTCCTTACAAGCAAAATGCGATAGCTTATTTTATTCCCTTTCCGATTCTACTATAAGATTATTAAACAAACCAATCATATGGACTAGCGGAAATCAGATTTCTGGGGATACTATTTATATGTATATCCAGAATAAGAAACCAGAACAATTAAATGTGATTGACAATGCGTTCGCAATTAATAAAGTGGATACTACTAATTATTATAACCAGATAAAGGGAAATAAATTAAATGTTTGGTTCAACGACGGTACTATAACTAAAATGCGCACAAAAGGCAATGCTGAAAACATCTATTTTGTATTAGACGATGCCAAAAAATTTATTGGCGTAAATCATTCTGCTTCCCAAATCATTGAAATACTTTTTAAAGACGGCAACCCTTCCAAAGTAAAATGGATTAACCGTTTACAAGGTGGTATGAATCCTATTGGAAAAGTAACTACTGAAGAATTAATTATAAGAGGTTTTAAATGGCAGGAAGAATTAAGACCTAAAACTAAATTTGATATACTTTCTCCAACTTCAAACTAGTCCTTTTCCGACATCAAGTAAGCTTTAATAAAACCATCAATTTCTCCGTCCATTACAGGCCCCACATTACCTACTTCAAAATCGGTTCGATGGTCCTTAATCATTTTATACGGATGGAAGACATAGGATCTAATTTGACTACCCCATTCTATTTTTTTCTTGGTCGCATTATTTGCATTTAAGGCTTCTTGCTTTTTACGCATCTCTTCCTCATATAATCTACTCTTTAACATCTTCATTGCTATCTCTCTGTTCTCTCCTTGTGTTCTTGATTGTTGACATTCAACAATGATACCAGAAGGAGCATGTCTTAAACGGACTGCTGTTTCTACTTTATTTACATTCTGCCCACCTTTACCTCCACTTCGGTAAAATTCCCATTCAATATCTGCTGGATTTACATTAATTTCTATCGTATCATCAATTAAAGGATATACATATACCGACGCAAAACTTGTATGACGTCTTGCGTTACTATCAAATGGTGAAATTCTAACCAATCGATGTACGCCAGATTCTGCTTTTAAGAATCCAAAAGCAAATGGCCCATCAAATTGAATAGTTGCTGACTTAATTCCTGCACCATCCCCTTCTTGATAATCTAATGAGCTAACGGTCCAACCTTGTCGCTCTCCATACATGGTATACATACGAAGTAGCATTTCAGCCCAGTCTTGGCTCTCTGTTCCACCTGCTCCTGGATTTATCTGCATGATCGCAGGAAGCTCGTCTTCGGGCTTATTTAAGGTACTTTTAAATTCTGCTTCTTCAATAGACTGAACAGCTTTATCATATGCTTCTTTTGTTTCTGCTTCTGTAGCATCTCCAGCTTTCCAGAATTCAAACAATACTACAAAGTCTTCCAAACTGGATTCCACATTTTGATACATGTGAATCCAATATTCGTTCAACTTAATTTCTTTCATGATGCCCGTTGCACGGGTATTGTCATCCCAAAAACCGGGCGACAATGACATTTGTTTGTCTTGGTCTACTTTTTGTAATCGGTTCTCAACGTCAAAGAAACCTCCTCAGGACACTTACTTGGTCCCTCATACGCTTTATCTGCTCAATGGTCATTGTATGATCAAGTTTAGTATTAAACTCATAAAAGAGTTTAATATAGTATTTAATAAAGGGGCAGATTATCGTGCCCTGTTTTTGTAAAAGTAACTACAAGCCTCGTAAGCCGGATTCTGTTTCTAAACTATCATTTATCTAGCTTCAACATTACTGCTGAAGTCTTGCTGCCTACCCTGGAACTCGAGCGAGTAGCTCTCAAGCGTTCCTTTACGTGGCATTACAGCACCCAAGGTTTACCCTATAAATTGATTACTCAATTTATCCGTGAGCTCTTACCTCACGTTTTCACCTTTTCCTCTTGCGAGGTAGTAATTTTCTGTGGCACTTTCTCTGCCCCTTGCGAGACGCCGGCTATTCACCGGTAGGTTACTCTAAGCTGTCCAGACTTTCCTTGGCAATTACTTGCCACGATAGTTCGGGTTTGTAGTCATTGCAAATGTACAACTTTTATAAATGAATTAATTTAAGAGTAAAATCAAGTACTGAATAAGAAAGTGCCTAAACTTGGGAATAAATATTAATATTCAAAAAACACTTCGGTCGCACCATACCCATATAAATCAGAATATTGATTTATAAAATGCTTCACACCTTTCTTCACTTTTAATAAATCGTGTATTTCTGCTTTCAATTTTCCTTTCCCTACTCCATGAATAATTACCATGGAAGGCAAATGATTAAATTGAGCAAGTTCAAACCATTTTTCAAATTCATCCAATTGAATTTGTATGATTTCTGCATTAGTTAAATGACCATGGCGGTCTACTATTTTTTCAATATGCAAATCAATAACAGTCCTCGCGGCAGGAATATGTTGTTTAATTTTAGAAGCATCGTATACTTTAAAACCTGCATTCCTTAGAATATCAATTGTAATTTGATTGTCTTCCTCCTTGTCAGGATAAGTCTCAAATAAAGGATAACTTATTGAAATTTTATTATCCTCTTTTAATTGTTCTATTTTTTGAAACAATTGCTTAGGCTTAATTTTCACAGAAGTTTCAAAATGATCTGCTTTCTTTTTATGCGGTTCCATTAAAGAAAAATCAATAAAGAAACTTAGACTATCGTTCACCGAAGCAAATGGAATATCATGAATATAAAAGTCAGTATGCGGAGGGACGGTAGAGGCTAATGCAAAATCTGCAAGGCCTGCAAATAATTGCTCATAATCGAATTTATAGCCTACTCTAGTTCTATTAGATAAGAATATTTTTAAACTTTCTACAACTTCATCATTAAAATCATCTAAACTAAATTTAGGCACTATGTTTAACCAAATTCCCTCATCATCTTTGCTGTCATTTTTTTGAATTTTCTCCTTAGGTATTTGATCTACATAAATTTTTTGAGGAGCTGCTTTGGAAGGAAATAATTTCTTCTCAGAGAACCTTTTAAAATAGGGGAAATCAATTTGGTCCATATAGGCAGGGAACTTTACACCACGTACTTCAATCATTACCATTTCGTCATTCATTATATCAATGATTCGACCTTCCTCATTACTAAGCAATACTAAAATTTCGTCACCTACCTGATACTTCATGTTCCTATTGTTTTGCTAATAAGCTTTTCTTGCGACCGTAAAAAGAATAAATTACTAAGCCAATTGTCATCCATATAAAAAACCATAACCAGCTAACTGGCGGGATCTCTATCATTAAATACAAACAACATAATGCTCCAATAATGGGTATAATGGAGTATTTGCGTATATAACTCATTATAGCAACTATGATTAATATAAATACGAAAACTAAAAATAAGAATTCCTGATACCCTTCACTTCCTGTCATGCTAAATGCATTTTCAATTCTAGACTTTCCAAAATATAGGAAGATAGCAGCTAGTGCTGGTATGATATATTGGCCATTTATATAGGGCAATCTAAATGCTTGTTGTTTTACTGAAGGGGCTATTCTAGGCAATACTAATACTCCAAAACAAACTAATACAAAGGCAAATAAAGTTCCAATACTTGTCAAGTCTGTCATTCTACTAATTGACATAAATAAGGAAGGTATTCCCACAAAAATTCCGGTTATAATTGTTGCGAAAGCAGGTGTCCCATATTTAGGATGCACTTTTGAAAACTTCTTAGGCAATAAACCATCACGACTCATACTCATCCAAATTCTTGGTTGTCCTAATTGAAATACCAACAAGACACTTGTAGTTGCCACAACTGCACTAACTGAAATAATGTATCCAATTTTATGTAATCCAATTTTTTCAAAAACAAAAGCTAATGGATCATCCACTTTTAACTGTGTATAGCTAACCATACCAGTTAATACCAATGCAATTAAAATATATAAAACGGTGCAAATAATCAAAGAGTAAATCATCCCTTTTGGCAAATCACGCTGTGGATTTTTACATTCTTCAGCAGTAGTTGAAATAGCGTCAAAACCTATATAAGCATAAAATACCGCCGATACTCCAGCTAATACCCCTTTAAATCCATTAGGCATAAAAGGAGTCCAATTGGAAGTATCTACATAAAAGAAACCAAGAATAATTACAAAAACGATTACACATATTTTAAATATGACCATCAAGTTAGTAGTCTTCTTACTTTCCTTTATTCCTCTGTACACTAACATGGTTATTAAAACTACAATTATAAAAGCTGGTACATTTAAAATAATTCTTGCGCCTCCAATTAGCGGCGCATTCGTTATTGCATCATATCCTATTCTTGCCAGTTTACTAAAGGTTTCTTGTGTACCTCCAGTTGCTAAATGTTTTAATGCTTCATCATATCCTTGTTGCGCTTGTTCATAATTAGTACTTAGCCAACCTGGTAAATGAATATGAAAACCTTCCAATAAATTTACAAAATAGCCACTCCAGCTTATTGCAACCACTATGTTTCCAATGGCATATTCTAAAATCAATGCCCAACCAATAATCCAAGCTACCAATTCACCAAATGTTACATATGCATAAGTATACGCACTTCCTGCAATTGGAACTCTACTCGCAAATTCTGCATAACATAATGCGCTAAATCCGCAAGTAATTGCGGTAATAACAAATAATAAAGAAATTCCTGGTCCCCCGTGAAATGCTGCAGTACCAATAGTAGAAAAGATACCAGCACCCACAACTGCTGCAATGCCCATAAAAGTAAGGTCCTTAACGCCTAGTACTCTTTTCATTCCACTTGCGCTATGTCCGTCACTTAATCCTGCTTCTGCATCTTTAACTATTTTATCAATCGATTTCTTTCTGAATAATGACATGTGTATTTTTTGTAAAAAACGTGATTGAATTACTGCGCGCGATTCATTAAATAATTTGCCAATTCAATTAAAGGCTTCTTGCGTGCGGACATTACTGCTATAGCTTCTAAATGCTCAAATGCTTCTTGTAAATATTTTGCTTTTAAGTTCTCTGCCCAATCCTTCACACCGCATGCTGTGAATATGGCTAAAACTTTTTCAACCTTATCTTCTGAGTTGGATTCAAGTAATATTTCTAATTTTTCTTTTTGATCCTTATTGGCTACAGCTAAAGCATGTAGTAATAAAAAAGTCTTTTTATTCTGTTTGATATCACCACCAGCTTCCTTGCCAAAAATGGCAGCATCACCAAACGCGTCTAAATAGTCGTCTTGAATTTGAAATGCAATACCTATTTTTCTACCAAACTCATATAACTGTTTGCAATTATTTTCACCGGCTCCACCTATGATTGCACCCATTTCTAAACTTGCGGCTAACAATACAGAAGTTTTCAAGGTAATCATATGAATATATTGATCCATAGTTACATTGTCCATCTTAGCATAATCCATGTCCAATTGTTGACCTTCACAAACCTCTCTTGCAGTTTGATTAAACAATTGTAAAATTTTTGGCAAATAACTTGGTTGAATTTTCTGTAAATATTCGTACGCTCTAATTATCATCACATCCCCTACTAACAAGGCCGTATTATAATCGTATTTTGTATGCACTGTTGCTTTACCGCGTCGTAGAGAAGCTTCGTCCATCATGTCGTCATGTACTAAAGTGAAATTGTGAAATAACTCTATGGCACCTGCAACGTGGATTGCGTCTTCGTGCAAATCGTTAAATAACTCATTTCCTAATAAACAAAGAACAGGTCGTATACGCTTGCCCCCTATTTTTAAAAAATATTCACCTGGCTCATACAATGTAGCAGGACTAGACGGAAAATGGGATTTATCAAATCCTTTATTAAATTGTTCTGATAATTCTTGAAAACTTAACATGTTACAAACCTAACCAAATTTTAGCATTTATTAAACAGTGTATTTGCTAAAACTTCTTAAATTTGTTTACCCCCAAAATACAGGAACATGAACCTAAAGCCATTATTCGTTTTTACTTTATCCATATTAAGTTTCTTAAGTCTTTCAGCTCAAAATTTTACCCCAGATCCAGTTTCAGATAAAAGTTCAAGTTTTAATGGTAATACTTACACAAAAGCTATTGGAGTTAAAATTTCCCCAGGGGCTATTACCTATAAAAGCTTTTTTAAACAGCATAAAGCCATTGAAGCAATTGGTTATATTACCTTGGATGGTTTTAGTGTTTCGGTTTTGAAAGAATTTTATACACCAATAGAGGGTGCTGAACAATTGTCTTGGTATTATGGATATGGTGGCCACTTAGGTATATGGAGTGAAGAATGGAAAAGAACCAATTCAGGTACTAGTAATTCTAATATAGCCGTAGGATTTGATGGTATTATAGGGTTAGATTATAAAATCAAGAATACACCATTAAATTTGAGTATTGATTGGCAACCAGCTTTCAGTATCATACAATCTTACTTTAAAAATCACGGAGGTATCAGTATTCGTTATATCCTGAAATAGTGGTTAACGATTCAAACTAAAAAGAGAATCGACAAATTCATCTTTATCAAATAAGACTAAGTCTTTTATTTGTTCTCCTACTCCAATATATTTCACAGGTATTTTGCATTGATGTGCAATAGCCAATACCACACCACCTTTCGCGGTACCGTCTAATTTAGTAATTGCTAACGCATTTACATTAGTTACTGCCATAAATTGCTTGGCTTGTTCTAAAGCATTTTGTCCGGTAGAACCATCTAATACTAATAAAACTTCATGTGGTGCATCTGGTAATTGCTTTTGGATTACACGTTTGATTTTATTTAATTCATCCATCAAATGTGCTTTATTATGTAATCGACCTGCTGTGTCAATCAAAACAACGTCTGATTTTCTAGCGATGGCTGATTGTATCGTATCAAAAGCTACCGCACTAGGATCTGAGCCCATATTTTGCTTTACAATTGGCACACCTACTCTTTCACTCCAAATAGTTAATTGATCCACTGCCGCGGCTCTAAATGTGTCGGCGGCACCAAGTATTACTTCATTACCAGCTTCCTTATAATGATGTGCTAATTTGCCAATAGTTGTTGTTTTACCAACACCATTAACGCCAACAACTAAGATAACATATGGTTTTTTATTTGCAGGTGGTTGAAACCCAATTTGGTCAGAAGCTGCGTCTACTAAAAGTGCAGCCAATTCATCATGTAAAATTTGGTTTAATTCAGCAGTTGAGACATATTTATCCTTCTTTACTCTTATTTGTATTTTCTCAATTAGTGCTAAAGTAGTATCCACACCTACGTCTGCTCCAATTAAAGCCTCTTCCAATTGATCCAATACATCATCATCCACACTAGTTTTACCAATAATAACTTTAGAAATACGCTCAAAGAAACCCTGTTTAGTTTGTGCTAAACCATGATCCAATGTTTCTTTCTCTTTTTTACCAAATAGTTTTCCTAAAAAGCTCATGATACAAATTTAAGTAATCCTTTGAGGATATTTACATAAAAAAAGCTCCGAATTATCGGAGCTTCAATATTTTTCGTTGCGAAAAGTATTAGTCGGTAAGATTATTTACCAGCTAAGAAATCTTTAACAAGATCTTTGTGAACGATATTTTCTTTAAATGTATACGCACCAGTCTTAGGGCTACGTACTGCTTTAATTACTTTAGTCCAGTTTTTAGCTTCAGCAGAAGCCTTTAGATCCTTGATTTTCGCGTTTTTAGAAGCTGCTTTTGCCATGATTATTTAATTTCTTTGTGAACAGTTACTTTTTTCAAAATTGAATTATACTTTTTGAACTCCAAACGATCTGGAGTATTCTTTTTGTTCTTAGTTGTAATATAACGACTAGTTCCTGGTAAACCAGTAGTCTTGTGCTCTGTGCACTCTAATATTACTTGAACTCTGTTTCCTTTACGTGCCATGATGGTATATTATAAGTTATACTTAATTATTTACGATTAGATTTTATCGCCAGCGGCTCTTAAATCTTTTACTACTGCTGCTAAACCATTTTTGTTGATGGTTCTTAAAGCATCAGTAGATACTTTTAAAGTGATCCAACGATCTTCTTCAACAAAGTAGAAACGCTTCTTTTGTAAGTTCGGAAGAAAACGACGCTTTGTTTTAATGTTAGAATGCGATACGCTGTTTCCAGTGATCGGCTTCTTTCCTGTTACCTGACATACTCTAGCCATGAGAAATAATTTTTTACGGACGGCAAAGGTAACTAAATATACCTTACAGTCCCATTTTTTTTAAGTTTTTTTATTCATAACGCAGAAAAAGGTTGAAATATTGCTAAATCATTGATTTTCTGAGAAATATAATTGCCTTTTTGAGCTTAAGAGTACATTTCTGCTCTTAATTCCTGTACTCTTTTGTCTTCCATATATTCGTCAAATGTCATTAAACGATCAATTACGCCTTTTGGTGTTAGTTCAATAACTCTATTGGCCACAGTTTGCATGAATGTGTGGTCATGTGAAGTCATTAAAACGACACCGGCGTAATTCTGACATCCTTCGTTAAAGCTCTGAATACTCTCCAAATCAAGGTGATTGGTAGGTTGATCCAAAATAACCACATTAGGGTTCTGTAACATCATCTTACTCACCATACAACGTACTTTCTCTCCCCCACTTAGTACATTCGTTTTTTTCATCACATCGTCACCACTAAATAACATTTTACCCAAAAAACCTCTAATAAATGGCTCGTCCGCATCGGTTACATTCGCAGGAACAAATTGTCTTAACCAATCCATCAATGATAATGCAACTTTGAACTCTTCATTATGCTCCATTGGCAAATAAGCTTTCGTAATAGTAGTTCCCCACTCAAAGCTTCCAGTATCTGCTTTTACTGCGTCATTTATGATTTCAAAAAAATAAGTAATTGCTAAAGCATCCTTACTTAAAAATGCAATCTTGTCGTTCTTACTTACTGAAAAAGAAACGTCTTTAAATAAGTTTCGACCGTCAATTGAGTAAGCCAATTTTTCAACATTCAAAATTTGATTTCCAACTTCACGCAATGGCTGAAAGATAATACCAGGGTACTTTCTATTAGATGGCTCTATTTCTTCAATCGTTAATTTCTCTAATGCTTTCTTACGAGAAGTTGCTTGCTTACTCTTACTTGCATTGGCAGAGAAACGTGCAATGAAATCTAATAAGGCAGCACGCTTATCCTCATTCTTTTTATTCTTATCACTCATCTGACGAGCCATCAATTGAGATGACTCATACCAGAATGAATAGTTACCAGTAAATGTTTTAATTTTTGAACGATCCACATCAGATACATGTGTACAAACCGTGTCTAAAAAGTGACGATCGTGACTCACTACCAATACAATATTTTCGTAGTCTGCTAAGAAGTTTTCCAACCAACCTATGGTTTCTATATCCAAACCATTGGTAGGCTCATCCAGTAATAAAATATCTGGATTACCAAATAAAGACTGTGCTAATAACACACGTAATTTGTAATTACTGGCAACGTCTTTCATTAATACTTGGTGCATATCTTCTTTTACCCCTAAATCACTTAATAAACTTGCTGCATTACTTTCTGCCTCATATCCACCCATTTCACCAAATTCTCCTTCTAATTCACCGGCTCTCAAGCCATCTGCCTCGGTAAAGTCCTCTTTAGCATATAAAGCATCCTTCTCGTGCATCACTTCCCACATACGCTTGTGACCCATTAAACAAGTGTCAAGAACGGTATTCTCGTCAAATTCAAATTGATTTTGCTTTAAGAATGACATACGCTCACCAGGTGTAATTTCTACAGACCCTTTATTAGGCTCAATTTCGCCACTTAAAATTTTTAAGAAGGTAGACTTTCCAGCACCATTGGCTCCAATAATACCATAACAGTTCCCTTTAGTGAAGCTAATATTAACTTCGTCAAACAATACTCTTTTACCAAAGGACAATGTGATGTTTCTTGCACTAATCATAGTTTCAACTATTTTGAAGCCGCAAAGTTAAGTAATTTATCCTTACCAATTTGAACGCGCAGTTGCACTAGTACTTAAGGGCTCAAATGTACCTGAAAGGTATTTGTAATGTGCTGTAATAGCTATCATTGCAGCATTGTCCGTACAATACTCAAATTGTGGCAAATAGATATTGGCCTGCATTTTTTGCCCTAATTCCTGAATTCCATTTCTAAGTCCTGAATTTGCACTTACCCCACCCGCAATACAAACTTCTTTAATACCCGTTTCCACCATTGCTTTTTTCAACTTTTTCAATAAAATAGTTACGATAGTATACTGTACAGAAGCACATAAATCATTCAAATTAGCTTCAATAAATCCAGGTGCTTGTTTTTGTAAAAAATATAAAACACTAGTTTTTAAGCCACTAAAAGAATAGTTTAATTCAGGTACTAATGGTTTAGCAAATTCAAAAGCTTTTGAATTCCCTTGTTGTGCTAATTTATCTAATAAAGGGCCGCCGGGATAAGGCAGGCCGAGTAATTTTGCAATTTTATCAAAAGCCTCTCCTGCTGCATCGTCAATGGTTTCACCCATAATTTGCATATCTGCTGTGCTATTACATTTTATAATTTGAGTATGTCCCCCGCTTACAGTCAAGCATAAGAATGGAAAACTTGGAATAGTAGTGCCAATTAAATTTGCCAAAACATGTGCTTGCATATGATGTACTGCAATTAAAGGCTTGTTTAAAGACAATGCTAATGACTTCGCAAACTGTGCGCCTACCAATAAACTGCCAATTAAGCCAGGCGCTTGTGTGAAAGCAATTGCATCAAGTTGAGCCAGTCTTTCGGCATGTGTTAAATTAGGAAAAGCGGTTTTAAGAGATTCGTCAACCACTGGAACTATATTTTCCATATGTGCTCTACTAGCCAATTCCGGAACCACTCCTCCAAATTTCTCATGCACTGTTTGATTGGCAATATAATTGGAAAGGATTTTACCATCCACTACAACAGATGCAGCAGTTTCATCACATGATGATTCAATGGCTAATATGGTAATTGATTTAGCTAACACGGAGCAAAGGTAAAGCTTATTACTTTGTTCTAATGGCTTCTACTGGATTCATTTTAGCTGCAATGGAAGCTGGAATAATTCCAGAAATCACCCCTAAAACAATACAAATACTAAGTGCTAAAACGACAATACTAGGCGCAATGAAAATTGGAAAAGGCAGCACAGCACCTAAGGCTACAGTGAGCAACCAGACAAGGAATAGTCCGACCAGCCCACCAATAATACATAAGAAAGCAGACTCTAAAAGAAACTCATATAATATGGTAGAACTTTTAGCACCTATTGCTTTTTTAAGTCCAATTTGACTGGTTCTTTCTCTCACAGTTACGAACATAATATTAGCTACTCCAAAAGCACCTACTAATAAAGACAAGCCCGCAATGGCCCATCCACCTTGATTAATAGCACCAAAGACACTTTCAATTTGATCTTTAAATTGTGCGACGTCATTACAAGTAAAATTGTCCTCCTGGGTAGGACTTAATTTTCTTAATTGACGCATCACTCCTATTAATTCTTCCTGCAAAGCTTTTGATGGAATACCCGGCTTTGCTTGGACCATTATATAGGGGTTGTTATTGTCTGGATTGAATATAGATGCATAATAATTATAAGGAACGATTGTAGTTTTATCATAATCAAAACCACCCAGCATAGAACTACCCTGCTTTTCAATGATTCCTATAACTAATAATCGACGTCCTCCGTAAGAAATAGTTTTACCTAAAGCTTTTTCAGGTTTTACGAAAAGTTCTTCGGCAATTTTATTTCCAATAACACAATAGGGAACGCCTCTTATAAAATCGTTTTCATTAAAATACCTGCCCGTTCCAATATTAAAAGTTTGAATGGAATTAAAGTCCTTAGTCACTCCATAAAGATTGACACCTTTTAATTGGTTCTCTTCATAACTAAAACTTGCAGAAGTAGAAACAAAGAAGGCAATATTGGATGCTAATGAAGACTTTTTCTGAATCATTTCCATTTCAGCCACTTTCATACTAGGACGCTTTACGAATTTCCACCAAGGGTATTCAGGGCCACCACTGTAATCCCATTTGTCAATAAATATGGTGTTATTGCCCATACCAGACAAGTCGCTGCTAATTTTTGTCTTCAAACTATCAATAGTAGCAAGCACTCCAATAATGCAAAAAATGCCTATCGTAATGCCAAAAAGAGACAAGAAAGTCCTTAATTTATTGACTTTAAGCTCCTGTAGGGCCATCTTAAAACTGTTCCAAAGTATGCCTAGCACTTTTATCATATTGTAAATTTAGTCCAAACAAGCATTCCATTCACAAATTTATGCAAACGGTTAATTACTTATCTAAATGCACAATTTGTTAAGGTATTTAGGAAACTTGCTTAAAATCATAAGACGAATTATGTCTTGTGTGTAATTACTCCCTACTTTTGCAAAGATTTTAAAATTCAACGACTTATGACGTTTACACAAATGTTTACATCCTCTGTGGGGAAAAAATTGATCATGGGATTCACAGGTATCTTTTTAGTTTTATTCTTAGTAGTACATGCCGGACTAAATGCTTGCATTTGGGCCATGGATGGCGGTGTTATGTTTAACAGAGCAGGCCATTTTATGGGAAGCAATGTAGTACCTAGAATTCTAGAAGTAGGTTTATTCTTTTTTATATTCTTGCACATTATACAAGGATATATGTTGACCCTACAAAATAGAAGTAAAAGAGCTGTTGGATACGCAGTGAATTATACAAAAGGTAGTAAATGGTATAGCCGAAGTATGGCAGTATTAGGAACTATTCTTTTAATGTTCTTCGTACTTCATTGGAAACACTTTTGGGTTCCATCAAGAATCACAGGAGTAGAAGAAGTTACTTTACCAAATGGATTACAAGTACATAACTTATATGCAGTGATGCAATCCACTTTCCAAGATATTTGGGTAGTTGTATTTTATGTAATTGCTTGTATGTCTCTCGGCTATCACTTAGCACATGGATTCCAAAGTGCCTTCAAGACAATTGGAGTGCACAATAAAAGATACCATGCTATGATTAGCACTATTGGTTATGGCTTTGCTATCTTGATACCATTGGCTTTCGCTATGATGCCAATTAGTTTTTATTTACATTGGGTAAACTAAAAATTAATTAAGTAAAAATTATTTCTAAACGTTAGATAAAAGATTGAAATATGTTAGATTCTAAAATACCTGCTGGAAAACTAGAAGAAAAATGGGTCGACTACAAAGGTCATTGTAAACTAGTAAACCCTGCCAACAAAAGAAAGATGGAAGTGATTATTGTTGGTACTGGTTTAGCTGGTGCTTCTGCTGCAGCTGCAATGGGAGAACTAGGCTATAAAGTAAAAGCATTTTGTTTTCAAGATTCCCCACGTCGTGCACATAGTATTGCCGCGCAAGGTGGAATCAATGCCGCTAAGAACTATCAAAATGATGGTGATAGCGTTTTCAGATTATTCTACGACACTATTAAAGGTGGTGACTATAGAGCTCGTGAAGCAAACGTTCATCGTTTAGCAGAAGTGAGTACCAATATTATTGACCAATGTGTTGCACAAGGTGTTCCTTTTGCACGTGAATACGGTGGCTTATTAAGTAACCGTAGTTTTGGTGGAACGCAAGTTCAAAGAACATTTTATGCTGCAGGTCAAACTGGTCAGCAATTATTAATTGGTGCCTACCAAGCTTTAGAGCGTCAAGTAGCATTAGGTAATGTTACAATGTATTCTCGTCATGAGATGCTGGACGTTGTAAAAATTGATGGAAAAGCAAAAGGAATAATCGCTCGTAATTTAATTACTGGTGAATTAGAAAAGCATTTTGGTCACGCTGTTTTATTATGTACCGGTGGATACGGAAACGTATTTTATTTGTCTACTAACGCAATGGGATCGAATGTAACAGCTGCATGGAAAGCACATAAACAAGGTGCATATTTTGCAAATCCTTGTTTTACACAAATTCACCCTACCTGTATTCCAGTATCAGGAGATCACCAATCTAAATTGACTTTGATGTCAGAGTCATTAAGAAATGATGGTCGTATTTGGGTACCAAAAACAAAAGGAGAAACACGCAAAGCAATTGATATACCTGAAGAAGAAAGAGATTATTATTTAGAGCGTCGCTATCCTGCTTTCGGAAACTTAGTTCCACGTGACGTTGCGTCCCGTGCAGCAAAAGAAAGATGTGATGCAGGTTACGGCGTAGGGACTTCAAAGCAAGCAGTTTATTTAGACTACGCAGCAGCTATTGAAAGATATGGTAAAATTGAAGTGAGTAAACAAGGATTAAAAGACGTTGCTGCTGAACAAATTATTGCAATGGGTAAACAAGTAGTGAAAGAAAAATACGGCAACTTGTTTGAAATGTATGCAAAAATTACTGGCGAAAATCCATATGAAGTTCCAATGCGTATTTATCCAGCAGTTCACTATACAATGGGTGGCTTATGGGTAGATTATGAATTACAAACAAATGTTCCAGGTTTATATGCATTGGGAGAAGCTAACTTTAGTGACCATGGTGCCAATCGTTTAGGTGCGAGTGCATTGATGCAAGGTTTAGCTGATGGATATTTTGTTGCCCCTTACACAGTGGGTAATAATTTAGCAGACGAGATTTATAATGCAGCTATACCAACTACACATCCTGCTTTCGAAGCAGCTGCAAAAGCAGTAGCAGATCGTATTGCTTCTTTGAAAAACATTAACGGTAAACAATCTGTTGAAAGTTTCCATAAGCGTTTAGGTAAAATTATATGGGACAAATGTGGAATGGCTAGAAATAAAGAAGGTTTAACTCAAGCAATTGCGGAAGTACAAGCATTGAAAAAAGAATTCTGGAGCGATGTAAGAGTTCCAGGAGAAATAAATGAATACAATCCTGAATTGGATAAAGCAAACCGTGTTGCGGACTTTATTGAATTAGGTGAGTTAATGTGTGTTGACGCTTTAAATAGAGAAGAAAGTTGTGGTGGTCACTTTAGAGAAGAGTATCAAACTCCAGAAGGAGAAGCGTTGAGAGACGACGAAAACTTCATGTATGTTGCTGCTTGGGAAAATAAAGGCGATCATGAATGGCAATTACACAAAGAAGAATTGAAGTATGATGTAATTAAACCAAGTCAACGTAACTACAAATAATCAATTACTTAACAACTATTTATTTACTACTAGTATAACTTATAAAATATGGCACATAATAACTTGAATTTAAAATTGAAAGTTTGGCGTCAAAAAAACGCAAACACAACAGGTGCTTTTGTAAAATATGACGTGAATGATATCTCTGATGAAATGTCTTTTTTAGAGATGTTGGACGTTTTAAACGAAAAATTAATTGTAACAGGTGAAGAGCCTATTGCTTTTGACCATGATTGTAGAGAAGGTATCTGCGGAATGTGTTCATTATATATTGACGGAAAACCACACGGTCCTTGGCAAGCAAATACGACTTGCCAATTACACATGCGTGCATTCAAAGACGGAGATACCATTACGATTGAACCATGGAGATCTAATGCATTCCCTATTGTTAAGGATTTAACAGTAGACAGAGGTGCATTTGATAGAATCATACAAGCTGGTGGATATATTAGTGTAAATACAGGTAATGCTGTAGACGGTAATAGTTTACCAATTGAAAAAGCGAAAGCGGATGCTTCTTTTGCTGCAGCTATGTGTATTGGTTGTGGTGCTTGTGTTGCTGCTTGCAAAAACAGCTCTGCAATGTTATTCTTAAGTGCTAAAGTATCTCACTTAGCGTTACTACCACAAGGTGAGCCTGAAAGAAAATCACGCGTATTAAATATGGTTGCTCAAATGGATAAAGAAGGTTTCGGATCTTGTACTAATACTGGTGCTTGTGAAGCAGCTTGTCCAAAAGAAATATCTATTGCTAATATTGCTCGTTTAAATAAAGAGTATTTAGGAGCTAGTTTGACTGCAGAATAGTGGCTAACACATTCTTTCAGTTCAAAAAATTTATCGTGCATCAGGAACATTCCGCTATGAAGGTTTGTACTGATGCATGTTTGTTTGGAGCATGGGCTGCAAGTGATGAGCGAATTAAAACTGCAAAAAATATTTTAGATATCGGAGCGGGTACAGGCTTATTAAGTTTAATGTTGGCGCAAGCGACAGCGATTACCAATACTGATAATAATATATATACTGAACCGACACATATAACGGCTGTTGAAATTGAAGCAGCTACTGCTAAAGAAGCCGCTAGTAATTTTGCATTAAGCCCCTGGTCAAGTAGATTGAGTATTGTACATAATTCAATTCAAACCTATTTTGACCATTTTAAAACCAGTGAATCCGATAACTATATAAGCAATTCTATTTTTTCAAAATTTGATTGTATTATAAGCAACCCTCCTTTTTTCGAAAGGGATTTAAAATCACCCGACGAGAAAAAAAATCTAGCAGCTCATAGTGCTGAATTGCCGTGGAATGAATTAGTAGAAAATGTATTCGATTTATTAAAAGAAGGCGGAACCTATTATGTTTTAATTCCCACATTACGTTCCTATACCATGCAGAAATTATGTGATCAAAAAGGACTCCAATTAGTGGAAGAGGTTCTAGTACACAATAGTGTAAAAAATTTGCCGATACGTGCGATGCAAAAATATGTCAAACCTTTTAGTAATGAATTAAGTCAACATAGTGCCATTGTAAAACAAACTGTAAATAGTATTAAGCGATCTAAAATTTACATAAAGGACGTTGAAAATAAGTATGATGCACATTTCACAACTTTACTTAAAGAATTTTATTTACAATTTTAGAATTCCTTTATTGCTGAATTAGCGTTTCGATATTATAGACTACCTGTTTTCAATATTCAGACTTAGTGTTTAGCATATATTGCTAAATGATTGTAATGAGCATTAAGTAGACCATGTTCAAGCATTGTAGCCCTTTTAATAATTTTATTTCCTCCCATTAATAAATCAGATAAGACATACTTTATTAATTGCTCTCCGAAAAAACGACTAGCATCTCTTGGTAATTCATTAGGTAAATTACCAACCGCCATTACGTCAATACAATTATGATGATAAGGCGCTTCCTTCTTAAAAGTTTCAATATTAACACCATAAATTGGATCATCCGAACTAGCGTCACCTAAATTACATGGGACACTTCCATGTGCATCGTCTGTGATATCTGCAATGGTAGTTAGATTATAATCATCGTCTTTTAAATCTTCTTGTGTAAATAATGGAGGAATCCCAGGTTCCCAATAAATACCATTCATTAAAATATGCGTATGCTTTAAATATGCATTAAAAGTACATCTGTATTTATCTGGATGTTCATGAAAGTCATTTCTTTCATAACTATTAGTGTCATTGCGTAAATACAAATCACGACCTTTTAAATGAACATACACAGGATAGCTGTAAGTACGACTTATGTATTCATCTGGCTCTACTTGTTGAACGTCCATTAAGTTCATAATTTCTAAAATACCATGTGCCACCCTACCTGAACCTGTAATTGCAATTTTAATTGGAGGTAATTTTAATCCAAAATAAGTATGGATTAATTCCAAATAATCTTTCACTGCTTTAACTCTTCCTAAATGAAATTGTTTTGTTCTATTCCCATAAGCCATTATACCATTATGAGCACCAACTATACCTGCAAAAAAACCAAAGCCAATTAATCTTTGACCATCCTCATGTTCCAAACATTCATAATCAATAAGTGTAATGTTTTTATCCATCATTGCATGGAACAAAGCTTGATTATATAATTGCGCTTTTTTAGTATGTGAGAAAAATAAGTATGTTTTATTAGGAATTAGCTTTTCTTTAGGAACTTCCTTTATACCAAATAATATATCAGCACTTGCAATATCAGTTACAATTTTAATACCTTCATTGAGATATTCCTGATCTTTAAAACAACGTATATCTGAGGATTCTACAATAATTTCACACCCAGGATTAGTTTCCATTAACCATTTGCATTGTTTTGGAGTCAAAGCAACTCTATTATCGCTTGGAACTTTTCCCTCTTTAATAAGTGCTAATACCGGCATTTGGGTAATTTTACACAATATACAAAACATTAAAATGAACTTTTTTGAATTATTCGGACTCCCTATTAGTTTTCAAGTAGACGCAGCCAAATTACGTGTTGCTTTTATGGATATACAGAGAGCTTCACATCCAGACAAGTTTACTCAAGAAAGCCCATTTGAGCAAGAAGAAGCACTTGAACGATCTGCAATGGCAAATAAAGGATTTACCTTGTTAAATAATAAGGAGCTAGTCCTACCTTATGTTTTGGAACTTACCGGTAAAATACAAAGTGACGAGAAGTACAACCTAAGTCCCGATTTCTTGATGGAGATGATGGAACTAAATGAAGGCTGGATGGACGCGGTTACACCTGAACAAAAAGAACATATTTTAACTCAAATTAATATCCTTCAAAATGACATTCTCAGTCCTATTAAAGCGTACTTGGATAGTGATGAGGTCAATTCTATTCCCGAAAAAGCAATGTTGCAAATAAAAGAATATTATTATAAGAAAAAATACCTTGATCGTATTTTGGCAGAATTCCATCATTAACGTAATATTGCATCCCGTCGGAATGTTAAGGCATTCAAAATGCCTAGATGGCGGAATTGGTAGACGCGCTAGACTCAAAATCTGGTTATCGCAAGGTAGTGGGGGTTCGATTCCCCCTCTGGGCACAAACCCTCGTTTAACAACGGGGGTTTTTTATTTGTTTACGTCTGGTTTTCCACACAACTTACTCATTGGCGCTTTTTGAATATCACTTATTAATCATTTATTTGTCCCTGATTTGTCCCAATGTAAAAATGATATTTCAAAATACATTGTACATTTAAATTGTTTCCCAGAAATTGAATAAATAAAAAATACAACCTTAAAAATTTATAATCAAAATTGCCTAACAGCTCTCACTCTAGATAATGACCCTTTCCCTTGTCCAGTATTACTTGTGCCCTCCATAAATGATAAATTTAAACTAAATCCTAAATCATATTCTGAAGAACACCAATATATACCTGGATATGAAAATATGAACTTAAATCCATCAGTGTCACCTAAAATTTTATTTACTATCATTGCAGAATTAAAACAAGTTCTTAACTCAAAATAAGCAGGTAAATACCAATCAGAAAAAATACCAGTTCCATAATCAGCATTAATATAGTCATCACATAATTTTGCAGCACCATTTGTATGACCACCTTGATTTATTATTGCAGTTGTATTTGTTTGCCCATTACTTGGGCTTGTAGCTCCTGTGGCACTATTTGTTACATTACTCCATGCTATACCTGAACTTAAATCAATTTTAGAAGCAATCAAACCATGTTCAACTCCTGAAGCTTTCCATACTGCTACTACAATACCTCCCCCAAATAATTCGCCTATATAATGTATAAAAGTGGATGCTCCCAATGCAGCTGTGCTCCCATCTGCCATAAGCGTTTGTGTCGAAGTACCACCCGCGATTTTATATCCTGCAGCAGTAATTGTACCGCTTGTTTTAACATCAGTTATTGATGTATTTCCTAATTGAATTGTATTAGAAGCTGAAACAATTGCTCCATTGCCAATAGCTGTAGTATTTGACAAACTATTTGAGGCAACATCTGAATTATAACCCAACAATGTATTATTACTTCCATTTATTAAAGAAAGTCCCGCATCTTTACCAATTACTGTATTTTGACTTCCAGTTGTATTATTTACCAAAGTATAATTACCAATTACAGTATTGTTGTTGCCGGTGGTATTATTCATTAAAGAAGCATTTCCCAAAACAGAATTACCTGTTCCAGTTGTATTTAAATTCATGCTATTATTCCCAACTGCAGTATTACTTCCACCACTTGTATTTGACATCAATGAATAAAATCCAATTCCAACATTCCCAACTCCAGTTACATCTGAATTTAAAGCCATTTCTCCTATTCCTATACTACCATCTCCTGTTAAATGCTTTTCTAAAGCCAAATTTCCAATTGCAATATTTGAATTGCTGGATATATTAGAAAGTAACGCACCTTGACCAAATGCATTATTTTTTGTACCAGTATTATTAGATTTTAACGCCTGAAAACCAACTCCTGTATTATTTGAAGCTGTATTTGAACTTAATGTCTGATTCCCAAAACTTGTATTATTAATACCAGAAATATTATTATACAATCCACCATCACCAACTGCAACATTGTTTGTCCCTGTTGTATTAGAATATAAAGCATCTATACCTAGCGCTACATTGTAATAAGCAGTCGTATTTGAGTTTAATGCGCCTTTTCCTAAAGCCAAGTTTTGATTACCTGTTGTATTGGATTGTAAAGCTTGAAATCCAATTGCTGTATTTTCTGTACCAGTAGTATTTGATGTTAAAGCTGATAAACCAAAAGTTGAATTATTGCTACCAGAAGTATTATTCATCAATGTATTACTACCAACTGCAGTATTATTAGTTCCAGTATTATTTGCTGGTGTTGAACTTCCTTTTAATGAAGATTCTCCAATTGCAACATTACCAGTTGAGGCTCCAGATAAACTATTGTCTGCATTATTCATAGCATAATAACCAATTGCAATAGATCCACTCTTAGAGACATTATTAGCAAGTGCCTGGTATCCGATTGCAATATTTCTACCCCCAGTCGTATTGTTTAATAATGCTTCTTGTCCTAAAGTCGAGTTCAAATAACCAGTATTATTATTAACTAATGAATTCCATCCCACAACTGCATTTCCATATCCACTTGTATTATTCCTTAATGTTTGATAACCGATTGCAGTGTTCATTGTACCAATATTATTTGATGAAGTAGTACTACCCATTAATGAATAATGCCCAACTGCTATATTCCCAGTTGTAATACCACTGCTAGTACTATTTGCATACTGCATTGCATTATTCCCTATTGCAATTGATTCATTATTTGCAACATTATAACTTAATGCATCCGAGCCCAAAGCAATATTTCCTCCTCCTATAGTATTATCCTTTAAAGCATACATACCTAAAGAAGTATTATTGTTGCCTACTGTATTATTTAATAAAGTATACATACCTACTCCGGTATTTCTTGCCCCTATAGTGTTTGCTCTTAATACTTCTGCACCTATTGCAGTGTTATAAACTCCAGTAGTATTATTATTTAATGCAGCATCACCTAACGCTGTATTTCTATCTCCAGTAGTATTGTTTTGCATAGAATAAGAACCAATTGCGGTATTTCCAAAGCCTGTAGTATTTCTCATTAATGAATTTGATCCAATAGCAACTAAATCGCCAACTGTAGTATTTGAATTTAATGTTTGATACCCTAATGCAACATTATTACTTCCTGTTGTATTATTTAACAATGCATTGACACCAAATGCAGAGTTGCCGGAACCACTAGTATTAAAAGATAAAGATTGAGCACCAACAACAGTATTACTTATCCCAATATTTAATGAAGGGGTAATTCCACCCATTAACGCCCCACTTCCAACTGCTGTATTTGCAGAAAATATGCCATCAGATCGATTATCTGAACGTGTCATAGCAAACGCACCGATTGCAGTATTACCATTATTAGCAACATTATAATTTAAAGCCATTTCTCCAACTGAGACATTATTAAAACCGATAGTATTTTTTCTTAATGAACCACTACCTATAGAAACATTTGAATGTCCAATTGTATTATCATATAATGAAGATGAACCTACAGAAACATTACTGTGTCCATTTAGATTATTATACATTGAAGTGATACCAATACTAATATTTTCACTGCCAGTTGTATTAGAATACATAGAACTATTACCAATTGCTATATTTGAAATTGCATTTGAATTAGTATACAATGCCCTGTAACCAATTGCAACATTTTGCCCACCTAACGTATTTGAAAAAAGGGATTGTGTTCCAATTGATGTATTTGAATAACCAGATGTATTGTTACTTAATGCATCATAACCAATTCCTACATTAGCTCTGCCAGAAGTACCTAATGATAAGACACTTTTCCCAATTGCTAGATTTGTTTCATCATTATTCTTACCTCTACCAAAAGTATGTCCATTAACAGATATATCTGATATAAATGAACCATTATCATTTGTTGTATTTATAATATTAAGAGCGGATTTTAAAGCAGCTAAACTAGCTACACCAGTACCCCCTTTTTCGACAGACAACGTACCACTTATATTTGATGCATCTACTCCTAAACTATAAAATGAGTATGGAACATATTGTAATTGTGTGATACCCATAGATATATAATTTGTTCCTCCAGAAGGGTCCATTTCTACTTTCAAAAACTTTGGTGCATCCGCCCAATTAATAGATTTAAAACTTCCAATAACTGCATTATTAGCTGCATCCCCTACAACGATTGAAAATATACCTTGTGTATTTGTTATCACTGTTTTAGTCTCAACAAACTCAGGTGTTGCATCAACACTTTTACTCAAAATAGACAGTCTTAAACTAATGTTAGAGCCAGCGATAATTATTCCATTTGCAGAACGTGCTACTCCTTGAAAATTAATTCCCTGAGCAAATGTGGTTGATGCAATACAAATAGTAAATACAATTAAAATATATTTCTTTATACTATTCATGATTATAATTTTATAATTTTATAGATTCCTGTTTTAGCAATTCCATTACTAGGCTTAAAGAATACTTGTATATAATAAGTACCAGAAGGATTCGATGATAGTTCAATCTTAGTTTGTAGTTTGTTCAACCCATTTAATGGCTGACTTCTGTATAGTATTTTAGAATTTATATCTAAAACTTGATATTGTATTTGACCGGGACTACTAAAGTTTGAAATTAAATTAGTAAATGTTGAAGTGGGATTTGGACTAATTAAAACTTCATTAGAGCCTATCTTAGACAATACATCTTCAATCCCTGTTACAATAGGAGGATTGTTCTGCAAAAAACCACTACTTAAACTAACACCATTAGCAGTTTTAAAATCTGTAATAGAAATAGTTTCACCTGTACTTACTGTTAATGAATACCCATTTTGCTGCCCTGTAAAACCCGCTATATTAACAGTAAATGGTGTTATGGATTGACATTTCAACTGAATTGTCAATGTTGAGAAAAATAGTATATAAATTACCCCTTTCATAAAATTATAAATTAAAACTGAAGAGCTGCAGGGGAACAGCAAATGAAATTACGATATAATTTAAATAAACTAGAATGTATAATTATATAATTTAGATATAAAATGTACTATAAAGGATAAACTTAGAAATACAGTAGAATTTATAAAATAAATGCAACTACATAGGTAGGAATCAAAAGCAGATTACTCATCTAACAAAAAACTTTCAAATCATTTAAAGTTAAGTTACTCTATAATCTTAGCTTTATAATTATAACTAGCACTATACCTTCGTAAATTTGGAATCTAATGCTGAAAATAGTGCCAAAGATGTCTTAGCATATTTTTTAAGCATATATACTATTTGTTATCAATTGGATGTGAATTATGGTTTGAGTCATATCAATTCACCTTTGGATTTATAAAAATAATTAATGCGATGCCAAATAAGATATTTCAGATTGAGTCAATGTTCGATTGTATAATCTGATGTCATCAAGATTTCCAATAAATTGTTCACTTGGCTTATCTGGTCTTGCACCTCCTCCAATAATTAATGAACTAACATTTGCAACTCTTAATGAATTATTTACAATGGTATCTAAAACTAATACTTCATCTAAATATATTTTCAAATTAGTACCACTAATTGTTGCAATAATGTTTGACCATTTATTATTGGTCGCATTTGTTGATGATTGAAGATATTGATAATTTGGATAATAAGAATCAGAAGCAAACATAAGTTTATTATAATCACTATTATTATTATAACCATATTGATAATTTATACATAAATCATATGGCATCCCTGCAGATATAGAAACTCTTTTGGTTAAAATTGTATAGCATGTCCTGAATGTCGGAAAACCTGAAGCAAAAAACCAAGCCGAAATTGACATATCACCAAGTATATTTAAATAATCTTTACTAGGTGCTGAAATCTCGTGATAGCCATCAAAACTATAAGCTGAATTCGGATTTCCGAACCTATCTGCAGTTAAAGATGCTCCATTTACAACCCCATTATTCCCATTGCTACTACTATCATTTGCATTTCCGTTTAATGGAAAGTATGCAACAAGACCATTTGAAATTGACGTTTGCAGTATTAAATTATTAAAGAGTTTTGACAAATTATTATATTGTAAATTCAGAATTGATATTTGATTATTAATTGATAAAATATCCGCATTTGCACTATTCATTTGTATTGTTAATGATAATATTTGAACATTCATTGTAGAAAGCTGTAACTTGATTGAGTCTAAAGATTTAAAAATAGCTGAGTTAGAAATATTCAATTTATTCAATAAAGAATCAGTACTTTTTATAGATTTGCTTAACGAATCGTTATTCTTTTGTAAGGTTAAAATATTTAGATTACTTTGAGATAAGGCAGTGGCCAAAGAATCTCTGCTCTTTTGCAAGGCCCGTATATTACTATTTAAATCATTTAACTGTGGTGTGTAATCTACCTGTTTTTGACATGCAATTAATGTAACGATTAACATAAATAATAAAATTCTATTTATTTTCATATATTTTATTTTTTTATAAATTTTGATCCATTCCATTCCCATCGAATATTATCTTTTTTATCGCTAGAGAATATATCTATCAAACCATTTTTATCAATATCTTGAACTATAATATGATAGAACCTACCTGCAGTATTATAATCTATAAACTGATTTGATTTGTCTAAATATATTTTCCCTTTATCATACGATTTATAAAATGAAATAAAGTAAACTGGGGACCCACTTAAATTTATATAATTACCACTTGGTATAATTTCTTTTACACCATCACCGTCTATATCCACAAAATCTAAATTTTGTAAGAATAAATCCCCAGAAATATTAATTATAGAAGAATTTATTAAACTAAAACCTTTCCCATTACCATACAAAATCCTAAAGTCATTAATTCTATTAACTCCATTAGGATGGAAATTAATAACCAAATCCAAGAAGCCATCATTATTTATATCAACTAATTCAGATTGATCAACAACAGGAATATCACCAATACCATTAAAATCAATTGTAAAATTTGCATTTCCGTCATTCCACATTATTCTACTTTTAACTCCATTTGATTGATTGTGAAAATTAAAGGCAATTATATCTAAATCACCATCATTGTCAATATCTCCAGAGCAACCCGAATACCAAAATCCTTGATCGGTATAGTCTTTCTCTTTAGTAAAACCTGAAGGGGAATTTATTAATAAATTACAAAAGTCAAATGTATTTAGATACCCAGCAGGAGAATTATTCGGTGGATCTACAGCCACTAATGAAAATAAATCAGGTAAGGAATCATTATTAAAATCACCAATTAAAATTTTCGTACCATGGGGTTCTTTTATTTTAGCATCAACCCATGGAGTTTGTTTTAAAATAAGTCCATTATTCATGAAAATAGATGGAGGCGGGTTGGGTGTAGGATTAATATTTAAATCATATCCTTCATAATAAAATACATCTTCCTGTCCATCTCCGTCAATATCTAACTGAGTAGACTGTTCATCTATAAATGGATTGTTATTATATTTTGAGCCATCTTCTTTATATAATTGTGCCGAAGAAAACCAACTATCAAAATTTGAAAGCTCGTAGGAAGTTTTTAAATAATTCTTATAAATTCTATTTCTATTTATTACAAAATTTTGAATGACTGAGTTATTAATATTAGATTTAGAAGTAACTGTCAATTTAATAGTATAGTTACCTTTGATTGTAAAACCACCCAATTTTACATTGATTGAATTTGATAAACTTGTAGAATCGAATTTGAATGTGATTATATTTGTTTCATTTCTTTTAACTTCTAATGAATAGGTAAGGCCAAGTGCTGGGATATTAGAATTTACATATATAATTAAACTTAATGAATCTTTATTTATATTATTAGTACCTACAGAAATATCAGGAGTAACAGTTATTTTAATAGAATCTTCTTTTACAATTGGATCAGACTTTAATAAACTTGAAACTTTATCAATTTTTGAACATGATATTAATGAAAGGAAACTTATTACAAAAATCAAAAACTTCATATATAATAATATTTAATTTCAAATTAAATGTTGATTGAGCCTTCCCCCCAGAAGACTCAATCATTAACATTCTTTTTAATAGGCAGTATATTTTTACCTATAAGATGCAAATTCTACATAAAATGAAGTAAATCATGATTTTATGTTGTTTATTAGTATTGGAAAAAATAAACGAGTTAAAGTATTGTATAATATATTATTATATATTAAGGTATATTAAATGTCTTATTATAGAGAAAGAAATACTTCGAAATAAACATTAGTAAATAATAGATTAACTACATTTAAGAATGAAACAAATAATATTAATATTATTATCACAATTTGCAATGTTTGAAATGGATGCACAAAACTACAAAATATCGTCTACTCCAATTTTAAGCTATTTATATAATTACAAGGGGAATATATCTTCAATTTCAAATACAAAAAGCTTAAATATATTGCCAGAATTTATAATGCAAACAAAAGCTTCTCAAAAACTTATAAAAACAAAAAATGGACTTTACATATTAATAGACGGTACTGGGAAAGTTTTTAAAGCAGTTAATTTAACTAAAAATGTGCTACAATTTGACAGAATTGATTCTACTTACTATTTTGGTAATTCATTTTATTCAATAGATTTTGCATTAAATGATACAATCTATTCATTTGGTGGTTATGGTTTTTGGCATAATAATGGGCAGCTTCGTCATTTTAACACTTCCAAAGAATGGAGTATATCCAAAGTTAAAAACATTAGAAACACTATCAATTATATACAAAACTTTCAACTTGAAAATAATGTATTATATTATATTGAACCACCCAACATTAACGAGGAGTCTGATTTAAATTCACCAAATTTCAATATTGTTAAATTTGATATAATAAAAAAAATAAATATTATACTTGGGAGGCTGAATAATAAAATAAAAATAAGTGGAGATTTCATGGTAAACTTACCTAGTTTGAACGGAACAATAATTAATTCAGAAAGAAATATTTTACTTTTAAACTTTAATGATAATAAAGTTTATAAACTTAAAAATGAACATATATTAGAAGTTTTATTAGATAAATCAGGCACTACATTACAAATTACATTTGAAAAAGATGGCAAAATATTCTATACAAATTATCCTGACACAAGTTTAAAGACTATACCAATTTCAATTAATGACTTTAAGCTAGAATCATACAGTCTATATGAACCAATTTATAATAATACAAAATGGGGAATATTAGGATTAAGTGTACTAATATTATTTCTCATTAGCGCCTCAAAAATTATTGTATCTAAAAAAAATAGTAAAAAAGACACTGAAATTTTAATTTGCAACCCTATAATAAAACAAGAAATAAATAATAACTCATTTAATAATATTGAAAAAGCTTTAATTGAGCAATTAATAGAAAAAAATAAACATGGCAAGTTTTTAACTGTAGATGATATTAATAGCTATTTAGGTACTAAAAAGAAATCTATTGAAATCCAGAAAAGTATACGAACTGATGCAATCAATCGTATAAACCATAAATTCAATAATATTTGTAATGTAGATTCAATTTTAATCCAACGAATTCGGTCATTGGAAGATGCCAGGTACATGAATTATATTATTAATGAAGAAAATTCAAAAATAATAGAGAAAATGTTTAGAAAATAACTCATAGTTAGCTATTTTCTAAACTAGAAATTATACGTTTAACTTCTTCTAATCTAAAAAATTTAGATTTAAATTCATCGCTATAACATATACCTTTTGTGCTAATTTAAAATGTTTAATTTAAACATTTTATCAATCAATCCGGCAAGCTTAAAATGTTACAGAACTCATATAATCATCAGAATAAAGTTCAAAAAAAAATTCACTACTATTATACATTTAATACTCATAATAGTATTAGCTGAAAATTCTAACTGTATTTAATTTCAATAAATAATTCCTTCACTAAAAAATTATTTTATGAAAAACGAAAATCAGCCCATAGTTACTTTACATAATTTACTAGACTATGATGTACATAAATTTAGTAATGCAGAAGCCCAATTAAAGCATGTATTAACACATTGGAAAGTTCAAGCAAGCGCTGTTAAGTTAAAAACAATTATAGATCAATATATCGATTTTGCCGAAGACCATATAAGACATATTGAAAAATATGTTCTTCAAGGAAAAATTGCAGTATTGAGTGTTAATAACAGAATCATGAAAGCTTTTATTGACGAAGCAAATGAAAAAATAGCATTATGTAAGGATCATGAAGTGAAAGATGCTTGTTTAATTGAAGCGATTCAACAAATAAATTTGTTCAAATTAAGTATGTATGGGACTGCGGCTTCTTTTGCGAAGGAATTAGATATGACAAAAATGGCCGCATTATTCCATGCTGCAGAAATGGATGAAATTCAAATTGATAATGAGCTCACCGATATTGCAGAACAAGAAATTAATGAGAAAGCAAGAAAAGCAATTTTATTAAGATTATAAAAAAAATCCTATGAATTATGTTTTTAAAAATAGAATTGAAGCAGCTAAAATTTTAGCTACACAATTAAAAAAATACAGACATGAGCATTGTGTTGTTTTAACGTTACCAAGGGGAGGTGTGCCAATTGGTTATATCGTTTCTGAATATCTACATTGTCCATTAGATTTAATTTTTGCAAAAAAATTGGGTCACCCATTTAACAAAGAATATGCAATTGGAGCAGCTACCCTATCAGACTATTTTATTTCACCACATGAGAAAATACTTGACGTATATATTCAAGAGGAATTAAAAGTCATTAGAAAAAGACTAATAGAAATGAAAACTAAATTCTTAGGAAATAAAACGCCAGAAGACTTAGAAGATAAGATTGTAATAATCGTAGATGACGTAATAGCGACTGGCAATTCCTTGATTGCTGCTATTCAGCAAATAAGAAAAAGTTACCCTAAAAAAATCATTATTGCCGCGCCTGTTGGCGCTAAAAGTACCTTAGCTAAATTGATGCCTTTTGCAGATGAAATTATTTCATTAATAAGTCCATCCAACTTACATGCAATTGGGGATTATTATGAAGACTTCGAACAAATTAGTGATGACGAAGTACACAAATTTTTAACAAAGAAAGAAGATAAATTATTGGCCTGAAACTATCTTATTGGTACTTCTATATAAGTAGTTCATGTAGATATGTCGACGAGCGAATCTGTCTGGAGTATCTGCATTAACTAATTTTACATAGATTGCTTTTGGAACGCCATAATATTCGTATTCACTCCCGTCTGAAAATACAACACGCAAAATCTCAGATTTAAACTCAAAATCATTAATACTAGCATCTGTTGTAGTCGCAGTATATTCAGCCAATGTAGCTTCATGAGTTTCAGGGTGCACACTTACTAAAAAGTGATAAGAAGCAATTAGTTTAGTAGATTTCTCTTCTGCACCTTTTTTAGCCTCTTCACTCTCTTGGAACTTGTCAGGATGCCATTCCATCATGATCTTACGATAAACCTTCTTTAAATCACTTAAAGTTGCCTTATTGTCTACCCCTAAAATGGCTCTATGTCTTTCAATTCTCTTCATGTTTCAATAATAATGAGCCGCGAAGGTAGGAAATAATGACGAAAATTCACCTTATTGCTTCCCAATCCTTATAAAGTATACAACTTCATTATGGGTCATATCGGTAGCTAACAACACTTGTTGTTTTTTACCCGACTTCTCGGTAATAAACATAACAGCTGTATTTGGGGGTTCAGCTCCAAGATTCTCTGCGACCATTACAAGTTCATTATTTTTCAAATTCTTATCAATCTTTAATTTGAATTTAATTGGTTTATTCACTTTTAACTCTTGCTTATCTACTAAAATTCTATTATTATAAATTATTGAAACTGAATCCTTGTCATGAATACCATTATCATATAATTCAATAGAAACAGTGTCAGAACTCACAAATATGTCAATAGGCTTCTTATTTATACGTTTTGTCATGTATTCAATAATACGCTCTTGTTCCTTCTTTAAAGTTGCTAAAGAATCTAAAGCCTTAAGAATTTCTTCTTTACTATATTCCTCTTTATATGTTGAAGCCGTAGCCACTATTATTTGACTTCTTGAAACGGTGTCTTTTTTCTTAGCTACAATTACAGGAGTAATAATTTTCACAACAGCATCTTTATTCTTTATTACTATTGGTTTAACAACTTTAACAACTGTATCTTTTTTCTTCTCAATAACTTTAATTACAGGAACAATTGTCTTAGGTTTTATATTTAATTCAATTGGTTTAAAATTTTGATTACTGCTAACTACAGAATAGAATTTATCCCCTCTTTCTTTTTCCAATAATGCCCAATTAGTTTTTTGTTCTAAACTTAAAACTATTTCAGCACGACGATTACTCTGTTGAGATGCATTTTTTGCACCTACATAACAAGGGGTAATAGTATAATTTTTTGAATAGCCATTAGTGACAAACCTTTTGTTGTCTATCCCTTTTAACTTAAGATAATTAAGAACATATTTTGCTCTTTTAACAGACAATTGATAATTGTAATTATAAGAACCAATACAATCTGTAAAAGCACCAATAATAGCATACGTATTTGGTAGTGATTTCAATTTAGATATCAAACTATCCAAAACTAGTTTTTCTTTATTTACAAGTACATTTTTATCAAATCCAAAATAGACTACAAATTTATTAGCAAAATAATTTGCGTTAATACTGTCTTGATACTTTTTCTGTGCTATTGCTAATACATCTAGTATTGAATCTTTTATTTGCTTAGGACTTCTTCCTAAAAGATTCAATACAATATCTGCTTTTTGAATTAAGTTATCATTAGTTGCAAAATCAATTTGCTCAGTAATACCATCCGCATTTATAGTAGTAAATAAATAATTTCTATTTGGCTTTGCAGTAAATTTATATAATGCGTTCTTGTCTGTAATGATACTGTCAACTAAAACATGCTCGTCTTTATCAAAGATAAAAAGCTTTTGATTAGGCACTAATTGATTGTCGTTCTTATAGGTAAGTTGACCATTAATTGAAATAGAAATAGGATTATACAACACAGCAGCAATATCAGCTGAACCTTGTCTATTAGAAGTTAGATAATATTGATTACCTAATGAAACTAGTCCTAAATCATCAAAATTAGAATTTAATGGATACCCCACATTCGTATTCATTTTTGAACCTTTAACATATTGATATAAATCGTATCCACCTAATCCACCAACTCTATCTGAAGTGTATAATAATGTATCTAGTTTTGCAACTGGATAAATCTCGTTAGCGTCTGTATTTATTTCATCAATTGAAACAGGTTGTTTCTCCCAAATTCCATTTTTTCTAAATAATGTATAAATATCAAATCCGCCTTTCCCTCCTGCTCTATTACTTGAAAAATATAAAGTATCAGCATTAGATGTTAAAAAAGGGTTTAAATAGTCGGCAACAGAGTCGGATATAGAAATGCGTTTCTCATTACTCAATCGACCATTTTTTAAATACGCCTGCCATAACTCCCATCTTTTTATACCATTTATTTTTTTTCTAGATAATAAAGGATATACAACCAACTTACTAGAATCATTAAAGGCAAATGAACGATCTGGATTAAAATCAGAAAATTGTTGTTCCACTGCATTTAATAATAATCTACTTTTTCTTCTGCTATAATGCGTTAAAATATTATTGTCATTACTAGTAGGCGCAGTAAAATCATCGTTGAAACTGAATTTAGACTTAGTAGTGGAGTCTTTTTTACTCATTCCAAATAAATGCTGTGGTACCCAATACACTTTGTTAAATCCTTGTATATTGGCATTTGTTTTTTTATTAGAAACATATAACAATCCTCCTTTAAAAGGTAAAGGGTTGAATTCTGCAGCTGCGCTGTTAGCACCAAATGAACTTAATTTAAAATCCAATGAGTCTCTAACTAGTAATCTTTTTTTGACATCAGTTGTTTGAGAGAATACACAATTAACAGAAAGTAAAGCAGCTAATGTTATTGATAATAATTTTGAAATATTCTTATTCATGATTAATATAACTTGTAAGATTTGTTATTAGGGAATAAACGACCGAACTCATAACGTAAGAATAATTCATGAGAATTAGGTCTTTTAAAAGGCATATCATATGCATATCCAAATCTAAATTGAGGTGAAATTTGTATTTCCGCCATTCCTAAAACAGACTCTGCAGTTCTGTATGAAACTCCCAAACCTAATATATTTTTAAGCCACACATTCGTATTTAAGTCTGCTTCTAATGGTGCTCCACTTGTTGCTTTTAATAAAAAAGAAGGTTTAACTTGAACTTCATCATTCAAATCAAATGAATATCCAGAAGTAATAAAGTAATGTATTTCATTTACTTGAAAAAGTCCCTTGTCAGAGCTATAGTCCTTTACTTTTGAAAATGTAATAACGTCTGGAGCAGAAAATCCGGCATAAAATTTATCGTCATTATAATAAACGCCCGCCCCAGCTAAAGGAACAATTTTATTTAAATTACTTGCATAGGTAACATCCGTCAAATAGGCACTACTAGCTCCTAAATAGGTATTATTCAAATTTTTAGTATCATTGTATATACCCGCTTTTAAACCAAAACTAATGACCCCTCTTTCTGAAACTGGTACTTTAATATTATAATACAAGTTTACCCCTGTTCTCTTAATGTAGTTTACATATTTATCATCATACAACTGGATACCAAAACCGACTTTCTTATTTTCGCTAGGTGCATCATAAGTAAATGATTTGGTTGTTGGAGAACCAGGCAACCCTACCCACTGCTCTCTCCAAATTGCTGACAAACTTGGAACACCTCTAGTACCAGCATATGCCGGATTAATATTTACCATATTGTACATGTATTGAGAATACATTGGTAAAGACTGTCCTTTAGATTCCTGAATCATTAATAGTCCAAAAACTACTAGAATTAAATATATTTTATTTCTCATATTACCTTTGAATTATTACAAACCCTTTATAAATTTGAACAGTACCAGTCATTGACTTTGCCTTTAATGTATAATAGTAACCACCATCCATTAAATCTTGTCCTATGAAATTATTAGTACCCTTGCCATCCCATTCGTTATTATAGTTTGCACTATAATAAACAATACTACCCCAACGATTGTAAACTTCCAGGTCTAATATGGTTCCTGAAGGTTTAATAATTATAAACTTATCATTTACTCCATCACGATTAGGAGAGAAGCCTTCTGGAATATCAATTTCTAAATTAGGAATATGATAACTAGTTGGAGCTTTATTAGTCTCAGTTGTATTGTTATTTGAAGAAGAACTTAAACTTACTGTGCCATATGGTGTTGTTGCCTTAACGATTGCAGTATTAGATAAAATTCCTGTAATTCCATTTGGCACATAATTCATAACAAAATGAATTGTGTCTTTTGCAAATGGATCTAACTTACTAGTGTATTTAGAAAGCATTTGATCTGAAGCACCATTGAAAACTGGATTAGCAATTAATTTGCCAGTACTTGTTACACTTATAACACTATAAGTACTTGGCGACAATACTGAATTTAATAAATTATCTACTATCACTACACTATCCATTATTTTATTAGTAAGATTACTTACAACAAATGTAAACGGAACATTAAATGTAGAGTTAGATTGTAAAACCGCTTCTCCTGCAATTTTTTGCAAATGAATAACATCAATGACATTTAACATTATAACTTTAAATGAAGTTGTATCACTTTCAATTGAATTAACAATTTGACTAGCAGTATAATTTAAAGTACCTGCAATTGTTCCTAATACCGGAACTGCATTTTGTTTAACTGTTTTATAAAAATAATTCAAAGTACTTCCAGTCATTCCTTTTACTTGAACTCCAACATTTAAAGGATTATTTTTAACACCAATAATATAGGTAGAATCCATTACCAAAGGAACTGGAGGCTTAATTGTTATTGTATCATTTACATAAGCAACACTATACAATTTAGAAGTAGTATCGTATGATCTTAATTGATAAACATATCTACCAATAATTGTTGGCATTGTAGGGGCTGTTGTAGCACAAATAGCTGTTGCAATATTACACCATACAGGAACCGTTCCAATTGGGTAAGATTTAACCAAAGAACTTATTGTAGAAGGTGTAACACTTTGATATAAATATAATTTATTGTCTACTGTAGGAGGCGCTGGTGGAAGATAATTAATATAGAATCTCGTTAACTCAGACTCTAATGGATCATTGTCACCACTTGGATCTGGATTTGAGCCAGCGGTTGAACTATCAGAAACTAATGTATAATCTAACGTTGAATGGCCTGACCCAATAAATTGATTCAGCCATGTTGCACTTGTCTTATTGGTACTAACTAATAAAGTATATGATATTGTTGCACTATCCCCCACTACTAATTTTCCATTATGGTCTACTAACAAAGTATCAGTATAACCATTGAAGCCAGTATTTAGACCTAAATTACCTGTAAAAGTTGGAGTTCCCACAATTGTTGCATTGTCAGGAGCAGTAAATGTATTTGCAAAATTTTGTGTAATAACTAAACTATCTAAATTTAAATTACCATAGTTCTTAATTTTTAATACAAAAGGGAAAGTATAGCCACCTGATACAACTGTAGCAGCACCTACTGATAATGAAGTTCCAATTTTCTCCACTGGGAATAAAGGTAAATAAGTTGGCAATGGGGTGCCCGAATTTGTATTATTAGGATGTTTTGCCAAATTTGAACCATCGTCAGAAACTGCAATAGAACTTTGTTGACTTACAATACCATTTGAATTTGTTAATTGTCCTGCACCAGTTGAAACGAATTGTAATTTCAAAACAACATTTTGTGTAGTTGCTCCAATTGACAAATAGTATTGTACCAAGCCTTCTTGATTAATAGCTAAATTAGCTCCATTGTCGAATAAATAGTTCGCATCGAGTACTGCATTTGACTTAATACCTGAAGTTGCAACAAGTCCTTTATTTGGATTAATACTTGAAGGACTAGTAGCCGAACCATTTCCTAAATAATTAGGGTTAATTCTAAAATTACCATTTACCACTTTTACACTATCCAGTCTATAATTAATCCCAGCTGGGAAAACATCACTTAAATTAGCATTAACCTGAACATTTCCTAAGTCTAGTTCACCCGAATTTTTGATCTTTAATGACAAGGTAGTTTTAAAAGAGTTGTCTGGTTGTTTTACAGCAGCAGATGCCTTTAATGTTAATGCAATATTTGGCTTTAAGATATTAATCTTCGTTGTGTCTTTTGTAAATCCACTAGCTCTCACTATTGAATTTGCATCAATAATTTTTGTGATTGTAAATTTAGCACTTGAACTAATTGGTTTAAATGTTAATGTATCACCATTTAAAACATTCAATACAGTATCTATATCCGAATTCAAACTATTTGAAATAATAACTGTAAATGGTGTTTGTCCAGCTGTAATATTTACTTTTATTTTTACGGAATCGGTAGTTAGTAGTTTATAATCAACAGCAGTAATTCCCCCCTGAGGCTGAACCACTGAATTATTTAAAACTGTTATAATAACATTTGCAGTAACTGAACCACTAGTGTTTGAAGCTGTCACCGTATAAGTAGTAATTGGTGAAGCTGAATTTGGAGTGCCGCTTATGATACCTGTAATTGCATTAATCACTAAGCCAGCAGGTAAACTAGGGCTAATAGTATAATTTGTCACAGTACCAGTTACTGTTGGATTAAGATTTGTTATAGTAACCCCTGTTGTATACACATTTGGAGAAGTATAGCTTAATCCACTTGGTGGAGCTAATGTAATAATTTCTGTAAAGCCTACATTAGGTGATGTACAACTAGTAGTAGTATTAGTTACATTAATATTGAAATTATACGTACCTGCCGCACTTGCAGGAATCGTTATAGCAATTGGACTTGAACTTAAACTTGCATTAGAAATTGCAGTAAATCCAGACAATGCATTTGGCGATGTTGTCGATATATTAAAAGTTGATGGACTTCCTGTTGTAGCTGTATAAGGCAAATTGAAACTTATTGCTCTTGAATTAACTGAAGTAGTTGAACCTAGTGTGATGGTAGGTAATGCATTTACCGTTATGGTTGTTGAAGCTGTATTTGAACAACCATTTAAGTCTATAGCTGTAACAGCATAAACAGTAGTTGTACTTGGACTCGCTGTTGGAGAAGCAATATTTGTTGCACTTAATCCAGTGCTTGGTGACCATGAATAAGTAGCCGCACCCGTAGTAGTTAAAACAATACCTGAACCAGCACAAATAGCACTATTAATAATTGTACTAATTGTTGGTAAGGCGTTTACATTAATAGTAATTACATTAGAATAAGCAGCAGGATCATTAGGTGTAGTAACTTTCCTTCTAAAAAATGTTGTAGAAGAAAGTGTACCACTTTGATATGTGGTACTTATTGCACCACTAATTGCAGAAAATCCTGCACTTGTTGAAGTGGTAGAAGACTCCCATTGATAAGTATAGGAACCTAATGTTGCACCAGTTAAGTCCCTTGTGCCCCCATTTGCTAATGAACTTGATGTTAATAAAGCTGGGATACTATTAATACAAACATTAGAAGGTCCACTAATTATCCCACCATTAAATGCTTCATTTACAATTGCAATTACTTCTGTTGTACTTGTAGAACAACCTGTTGCAATATTTCTTGCAACAGTATAATAACTTGTAGTATCTGCTAACTCTGGAGTTGTAAAATTATTTGTACCAGTTGCTAGAACATTGGTTAAAATATTATCATCATACCAATCAACTGTAATACCAGTTGGCGTAGATGCAGATAATAATACAGTACCTACTCCAGTTCTTGCTTTATTAACAGCAATAGGTAAAGCTGGTAATGGATTTACTGTTACAGTAATGACGTTAGACGTAGATGTTAAAATTCCAGAACCTGAATTTGCTGTAACATCTCTTCTATAATAGGTAGTAGCGGAAATGGTTCCTGGTTGTAAAGTTTCACCAGTTTCTGATGTAATATTTGTGAATCCAGTTAATGAAGATGTTGTAGACGACTGCCATTGATAAGTTATGGTACCAGTGCCTGATGCAAGTACGTCCGATGCAATTAAATCTGGAATACTTGTTCCACATAATGCTTGATCTGCACTAATTACACCTCCGTTAATTGTACCTATAACTTCTGCAGTGACTGCAGTTCTATTGGCAGACAAACAAGAAGTTAATAAATCTCTTGCTTGTGCGAAATAAATTGTTGTTGTAGAAATCGAAGGAGATGTATATGATATAGCAGTATTAGAAACTGTTCCACTAGATAATAATGAGCCAGCTTTAATTAGACTATACCAATCAACAGTACTATTGGCACCTGCTGTTGCATCAACTACTACAATACCTGTACCTGATCTAGAACCATTTGTAAATGCAGTTATAGTAGGCAATGCATTAATAGTTACTGTAATGGTATTACTATACACTGCAAGGTCAATTGAAGTATAAGATTTTCTTCTATAATAAGTTGTTGAATCAAGCGAAGCGGTTGGTGTATAGTCAATAGAAGTTGCACCAGTTTTAGGAACCCAATAAGAACCATCAGTGGATTTCTCCCATTGGTATAAAATAGTACCTCTACCTCCTGCCGGACTCGTTAAAGAATAAAAAGCAGACGGTACAGTAGGCCCGCAATAGGTTACACTTGTTGAACTTGTTCCTGCATTTAAAGAAATTGTTCCTGCAGTTAATTGTATATAAAGTGGTAAAGTAATTGAAGCAGCTGTAGTCGTTTCAAAACCAGCATTATCTATAGTTTTAAAACTAATTGTTGGAGATACAGTTCCTGCATTTGGAACAATACTAACTGTTAAGCTTGCTGTACCAACGGTAACGCCATCTACCGGCCAACTTGAACTTGTATAAGTAACAGAGTTAATGGTGATACTTACTACACTATTTGGGAAACTTGTAAAATGAAACCCATTTATAGTTCCATCTGCATCCGAACCAGAAAACTTGTTGGAAGTTACTGTTAAACTAGAAGGTGAAGGGTTTGTTTGTTCTGCAAATGTAAATGAATTGGCAGTTGGTAATTGATTGATACCAAAATCTTGACCAGCTATATCCGAAACAGTAGTATTAAATGTAGAAGTTATTAAAGGTGTTGTACTTGCAAACCCAGTTGGAATAGATCCAATTGTAATTGTAGAACCTAAAGCAAATAATTGATTGTTTAAAACGATTTTCAAACTAGTTGCATTAGAAGGTGCACTACTAAATAAATAAGTACCGTCATAAGCAATTGGTGCTTGGTCTATGACATTATTGGAAGCATCCACTAAATGTGCATATAAACCATTGAATGCATTTGATCCAACTTCGTAACCATTTCGAATTGTTGTAAATCCACTTGCACTTTTATCTATATCATTCCAAACTGTACCAGAGATACTAATCGGTAAGGCTTTAATTGTAATTGTCACAGTAGCAATTGAACATAAATTACCACTTATACCTGAACAATTTATATTGTTATCACATACTTGATATTGATAAGTATCTGTACCAGTATAATTTGCAGTTGGCATATAACTTATCTGACCATTCCCTAATAGTTGAATGCTACCGTGTGAAGGTGCTTGTAAACCTGATGCAGTTATATTTATTGAAATTCCATCATTATCTGGATCTGAGTCATTTGCAATCACGTCCGTGCTCACATCTTGATTAACTACTGTGTTGTCTGTATCATCCACTGCATTGGGAGCATGGTTAATAGAAGCAGCAGACACATTTATTGAAACTGTTGCATTCGTACTTGATAAAGAATCTGTTGACCCGTCTTTGACTTTATAGGTAAATTGATCAGCCCCTACATAATTACTTGCAGAAGTGTAAATGTATTTACCATTTGCATCTTTTGTAATAATGCCATGCGTTGGATTTGAAATAATATAAATAGTTAAAGGAGTACCTTCTGGATCTTGGTCGTTAACTAATAAATCCATTTCAATTGGCTTACAAGAACTCGCTGAAATATTATCATTTGTAGCCAATGGAACTCTATTGGTTATTGTAATTACAACTAATGCAGTATCTGACAATGGCAAACTACAAGCACCCACAATTGCAGCACTTGCTCTTAAATAAACCAAAGTATCTTTTCCTACATAACCAGCATTGGGAGTGTACAAAATACTATTTCCACTAATGGTAGCAATACCGAATTTTGGATTACTTGTAATTATTGGAACGTCTAATGAGCCTTGAGGATCTGAATCATTAGCAGAAACATTTATAGTTATTGGAGTAGCAGAAGGTGTAGATGCTTCATCATGATTAATTACAGGGGCAACTCTTGTAACATCAATAATGATTGTTGCGGTATTAGTTTGACTATTTGTCGCATCAGTTACTGTATATGTTAATGTATCATTACCAACAAAAGAACCATTTGGTATATAGGTAATAGTATTACTACTTCTTGAAGCTGTACCATGAGCAGGTTGAGTAAATGAAGTAATTGAATTAGTATTTGTATAATAATTAAAATCATTTAATAAAGGGGTAATACTTAAATTAGTATTAGACGCTGTAGTTACATTGTCTAAATAAACAATCGGCTTATAATTTGTTGGAATTGAAATACAATTATAAGAAGTTCCGCCATAACTAACAACAAGTAAAGGCTTGTATGAAACTGGTGAATTCGTATTTTCTTTAGAGCCTAAATAAACCGAAGAACTACTTGATGTAGAAGTTGGAAAAATGATTAATCCATAATTTGTATAAGTGCCATTAATCCAACCATTTACAATGTTTTTAATATCTGATTGAATTAAAGTACCAGCAGAAGTGGAAGAATTAGTTCCTGGACTAGTAAAAGTTGGAGCAGATGTAATACTAACATAATCTGTACCAGAACTTGTAGCACCAGAAGTCCCCCAATTTGTGGTTGAATTAAATTTTGTCCAAGTGACACCATTTTCTACCCAATCTCTTTTTAGTGGATAAATAGTAGCAGGAAAAGGGTTATTGGAACTTAAATCAGCTGTTTGTGATAAATATGTTTTAAGATATGCAGAATTTATTGTTACTCCTGTTGGAATAGTACTCAAATCAAATTTAAATAAAGGGACTCTAGTTCTACTACTACTTCCACTTAATCTTAACTCTGATGCATTATAATAATTTGTACTTGTACTATTTTTATCTATGTAGGAATCTGCAGTTGCAGTCAACGTAATAGTACCACTAGAGCCACCAGTACTGATTCCTAATTTATAAAGATCAGTTCCGCAACCACAATCTACTACAGATACTGTAACGGTTGCAATTGAACATAAACCTAAGTCATTACATGCTTCATATGAAAATGACTCAGTATAATCTGCAACTGAAGTATTTTTTTTGGAAACATATGATAAGGTACGATCACTATTAATATAGACGTAACCTTTTGCAGGTCGAGATGTAATTTCTCTAATAAAAAGTTTATCCTTTAAACTCGAACTTGGATTATTTTTATCGTTATCTAAAACTCTTAAAACAGTCAATTGATTTTCAAGAATTGAAGTATAAGTGTCATTTGTTAATTTAGGCGCAGTAGATGATTTACCTACATAAATCGTAATTGTGTTTGAAGCTGGAGTTGAAACACCTCCATTACTAATGGTATAGTTTAAAGTTTCCGTACCTTGAAACATGGAATTAGGAGTATAAGTAACAGCTCCAGATGTTGCATTTACTGAGATAGTTCCATTTGAAGGAGTAGTAGTAACCGACAATGTTCTTGCACCTGCATTTACATCCACTACACTATCAAATACATTAAATGTAAAAGCATTATTAGCACAGTCAGATTTTACATTTAATGTTAAAGCTGCTGAATTTAAAGATGGAACGGATGGTATTACAGTTGTCCCTTTAGAATCAAAAGCTGATCTAGAACAAGTACTTGCAGTAGCTATACATGAAATTACTGCCTGTGTTGCACTTGTTACATCATTAGGTGTGAATACTACTGTACTAGTTGTTGTAGTGTTTGTTGGTGTAGAAAAACTACCTGGCACTGAAGACTTCCATTGGAAAGTATAAGTGTCCGCTGTGGAAGCAGTAGCAACAAAAGTATAAGAATTAGGATGTGAAACACTATTACCATTTAATTGAGTGGGAACCGTAGAAGTTCCTGAAACATTATTCAAACTTAATGACAAAGCTGAATTTGCTGCTTTATCACCTAATGCAAAAAAGCTAAAATTGAAGAACATTCTTTGCGCTGCAATAAACTCTGCTGTTGTTCCTGCCACAGAGTGAGCTGCTTCATAAAAAACATAACCTCTAGATGGATCATCAAAACCTCTTCCAAATACGTTTATAGCTGCAGGGCCATCAGATAATGTTGGAATATTTGATTGTGTTGGACTTAATGTTAAAATTTTAGTACCTGTATTCCATCTCCCCCCTTTTTTAGGTAAGTAAACCACCTCAGCTCCTTTAATTTGAGCAGCATCTGTTTTGCCTATATATTGTGCGATGGGTTCTGTAGGAAATTGATGAACAAAAGGAGTAACTGCAGCAGCATGTGTACTTGCAGGTACTAAACCAGTTGTTGTTAAGAAATTCATTGAATATCTACTACCGTCACTAGAATCTTTATACAATGATTCTAATGCACTACCTGCTGAACAACTTACATAAATTGCACCTCTATAATCTCTATTAAACTTAAATAAATTATTATGTGTGTTCCATGTTGGACTAGCGTGCGGTAAAACAAAAATATCATCACAACTTCCTAATTCACTAGGGTCTTTAAATGAATATGCAGCAGCTGGAATACCTGCAGCAGTTAAATAGGCTACTGCGATATTACCATTAGTTTTATCCATTACCCATTTTGGAGCGAAGGCTATTTTATAAGTAACATTTACCGTTAAATCTGATGTTGTGTAGTCTATTAATACTCCTTGAGTAGCCCAACTTGTCAATAATGCTTTAACGTCTGGACTAATCATTTCAGCAGAAATAACATATGTACCCCCTTTATAACTTTTCGCACCATAAGTGAAATCAATACCGTCTTTCACTTTGGACTGACCAATTACCCCATTAACAGGGACATTGTACCCACTCAATAAAGCATATATTAATCCATAAGGTTTTAATGAGTTATTGACCGTTGGCGCACCTGCACCTCCCATGTCAATTATAGCCGACCCAGTTTTAAAAACTGTAGATTGAGCGAGAACTAGATTTTGAGATAGAACCACAGTAGTAACAAGTATTATTACCGACCTAAACACCTTTTTACAACTAAACATATAAAAAATTTAATAAATACGTAATCAAAGCTCCTTTTATATAGAGCGGGCGCGAATTTACGTATTTTTTTTCTTAGACTAAATTCTATTTAAATGATAGTAGTCAGAACATTGTGTCGTATTAAAAAAAATATAATACAACACAAAAATATCATTATAACTTACTGATATTCAATAAGACGTTTAAGTAGTTAAAATTTATTTTACTTATTTAATAAACAAAAAAAGCTCTCCATTTCTGGAGAGCTTTCTATTATTAGCTTAAAAAGAGTCAGTTTTACCTGATTCAGCTTATTTTACTTCTTCAAATTGAGCGTCTTCAACAGTGTCATTGCTAGCTTGAGCACCACCTTGTTGACCGTCACCTTGTGGTTGAGCATCAGCTGCTCCACCTTGTTGTGCCTTGTAAATTTCTTCACTAGCAGCAGTCCAAGCAGTGTTCATTGCAGCTAAAGCAGCTTCAACTTGAGTTACATCCTGAGCTTGATGAGCTACTTTTAAAGTTTCCAAAGCAGTCTCAATAGGTGCTTTTTTGTCAGCTGGGATCTTATCTCCAAACTCTTTCAATTGCTTCTCCGTTTGGAAAATCAAGCTATCAGCTTCGTTTAATTTCTCAACACGATCTTTTTCAATTTTATCTGTTGCTTCATTAGCTTTTGCTTCGGCTTTCATCTTCTCGATTTCTTCCTTAGTTAAACCACTTCCCGCTTCAATTCTGATTTTTTGTTCTTTACCAGTTCCTTTGTCTTTTGCGCTTACGTTTAAGATACCGTTTGCATCAATATCAAAAGTTACTTCAATTTGAGGAACGCCTCTTGGTGCTGGTGGAATACCATCCAAGTTAAACATACCTAAACTTTTATTTTGTGCAGCCATTGGACGCTCCCCTTGGATAACATGAATTTGTACACCTGGTTGATTGTCGCTTGCTGTTGAATACACTTCAGTTTTCTTAGTTGGAATAGTTGTATTTGAAGCAATCATGGTTGTCATTACACCTCCCATTGTTTCAATACCTAAGTTTAATGGAGTAACGTCTAATAATAAAACGTCTTTAACGTCACCTGTTAAAACACCACCTTGAATACCTGCACCAATGGCAACTACTTCATCAGGATTAACTGAACGGTTAGGTTTTTTACCAAAGAACTTCTCCACTAATTCTTGCACTTTAGGGATTCTAGAAGAACCACCTACTAAGATTACTTCATCAATTTGTGAAACAGAATATCCAGCATCTTTCAATGCAATTTCACAAGGCTTAATACATCGTGCAAATAAATTATCTGCTAATGATTCAAACTTTGCTCTTGTTAATTTTAATACCAAGTGCTTTGGAACACCGTCTACTGCTGTGATATAAGGCAAGTTGATTTCAGTTTCTGTAGAAGAACTTAATTCAACTTTCGCTTTTTCAGCAGCTTCTTTTAAACGTTGTAAAGCCATTGGATCTTTTCTTAAATCAATAGCTTCTTGTTTTTTAAACTCGTCAGCTAAAAAGTCCATGATTACTTTATCAAAGTCATCACCACCTAAATGTGTATCTCCATTAGTAGATTTTACTTCAAACACACCGTCTCCTAAATCCAAAACAGATACGTCGAAAGTTCCACCTCCTAAATCGAAAACAGCAATTTTTTGCTCAATATTTTTCTTATCTAAACCGTAAGCTAATGCGGCAGCAGTTGGCTCGTTTACAATACGACGTACTGTTAAACCAGCAATCTCTCCAGCTTCTTTTGTTGCTTGTCTTTGTGCATCATTAAAGTAAGCAGGAACAGTAATAACTGCTTCTGTAACTTCATGACCTAAATAGTCTTCTGCAGTTTTTTTCATCTTTTGTAAAACCATTGCAGAAATTTCTTGTGGTGTATACATACGACCATCAATATCTACACGTACCGTATCGTTCTCACCTTGTACAATTTTGTAACTCCAGTGACTTTTCTCTTCTGTAATTTCATTGTAACGACGACCCATAAAACGCTTCACACTTGAAATCGTATTTTCGGGGTTAGTGATAGCCTGTCTTTTTGCAGGATCACCTACTTTACGCTCGCCATTCTTTAAGAAAGCGACTACAGATGGGGTGGTTCTTCTACCCTCGTCATTTGCGATAACTACAGGTTCGCCACCTTCCATAACTGATACACAACTGTTTGTGGTACCTAAGTCAATTCCTATTATTTTTGCCATTTTGATTAATTTTCAATTATTAATTATCATATACAAGGCAATCTTTATGCCACAATATTACTTACACAAAATGGGTGCAATAATGTCATATATTACTGAAAATGAGTCAAAATAAGTCTAAATAGAGGCCAAAATTGGCAGATTACTCCTTGTCGCTACCTTTAAATGTGAAGTTCTTTTGACTTGTGTAACTGAATATTACCACGAAAAATGTGGTTACAATCTTGGCTGGAGTAGCAAACCAACCAAAATAATCTACGAAAAGCTTTAAGAAAATATAGTTTAAGAAAATACAACCAAGCACCACAAAAAAGTACTTAAAAAGCTGCTTTGACTTTTTTACAGTCGTTTCCTGAAAAACCACATACCTACTTAAGTAAAACCCAATAGGGAATGTCAAGCAGAAGCTGATCATAAAGGAAGCTATATGAGGACTGATAGTAAGCCAGCCATAATGTGTAGGCTGCTTATGTAAAATGTAATTATAAGAAACGAAAAATAGCAATATGTCTAAAACCGTATTCGCACCACCACAAGCGGCGTATCTAAAGGTTTTTAGGGGCATCATTTTCTTGAAAATCGGGTATACCCAATCTATTAGATCAAGAATTAATTTGCTAATAAAATCGTGCAGTTTCAACATGTAGCACCAAAGATAATCTTAATTAATTACTTTTGCCACAGTAACCCTAATTTATGAATTTAATAAGTAATTTAAAACAGTCCACATCTAATTGTATTCAAAGCTTATACGGCATTAATATAACTCCCGAACAGGTATTAGTCAACGCAACTAAGCCTGAATTTGAGGGAGATTATACTATTGTTTTATTTGCTTTTGTTAAGCAATTAGGGAAAAGTCCTGAAGTTTTAGGGAACGAATTAGGCAATGCTATGTTGGCTGCGATGCCAGGAACTATAACCAATTTTAATATAGTAAAAGGGTTTTTGAATTTCACAATTAGCAATCAATATTGGTTTGATTATATAAAGCATTTAAGTCCAGAAAACTTATTGCCAAAAATAGAAAGTCCTCGTAAAATTATGGTGGAGTACTCCTCCCCTAATACCAACAAGCCTTTGCATTTAGGTCATTTAAGAAATAATTTTTTAGGTTGGAGTATTGCTGAAATTTTAAAAATTCAAGGGAATGATGTGGTGAAAACTTGCATTGTAAATGACCGTGGCATTCATATATGTAAGAGTATGATAGCATGGCAGTTATTTGCCAATGGAGCAACTCCAGAAGATACAAACCAAAAAGGAGATCATTTTGTTGGAGATTATTATGTAAAATTTAACGACGCTTATAAGGCACAAGTAGCAGAATTAGTGGCTGGTGGCATGACTCATGACATAGCAGAAAAAGAAGCACCTATTCAAAAAGGTGCACAAGAAATGTTATTGAAATGGGAACAAGGAGACGATGCCACCTTGGAATTGTGGAAGCGTATGAATAGCTGGGTATATGCTGGATTTGAAACTACTTATAAAAAGATTGGATCTGATTTTGCTAAAACCTATTTCGAAAGCAATACTTATTTATTAGGTAAGGAATTAGTCAATCAGGGTTTAGCGAAAAAAGTGTTCTATCAAAAAGAAGACGGATCTGTTTGGATTGACTTAACTGCAGACGGATTAGACGAAAAAATTGTACGACGTAAAGACGGAACATCAGTATACATTACGCAGGACATTGGTCTTGCAGAAATGAAACAAGAAGAGTTTAATACTGATGCAAGTATTTATGTAGTAGGTGATGAACAAAATTATCATTTCAAAGTATTGAAATTAATTTGTCAAAAATTACAACTTCCCGCTTCTGACGGTATTTTTCATTTAAGTTATGGTATGGTTGAATTACCTACAGGGAAAATGAAGAGCCGAGAAGGGACTGTGGTGGACGCTGACGATTTAGTGGACGAGATGATTAATATTTCAAAAGAAAAAACAGAGTCATTAGGTAAAGTGAATGAATTTACTCCATCACAATTGTCTGAACTTTATAATACGATTGGATTGGGTGCACTTAAGTTTTTCTTATTAAGAGTGGATCCTAAAAAGAAAATGATTTTCAATCCAGAAGAGAGTATAGATTTTCATGGTTTCACAGGGCCTTTTATTCAATACACACATGCTAGAATTAAAAGTATTTTAAGAAAAACAGGCACTAGTATTAGTTTAACCAATTCCGAATTACTTCCATTAGAAAAAGCATTAGCAATTGAACTATCTAATTTCCCTGCGGTCATTAATGAAGCTGCAGAAACATTAGACCCTTCTAAAGTTGCAATTTACACTTTCAACTTAGCTAAATTGTTTAATACTTTTTATGCAGAGCATTCCATTAGCAACGCCGACACAGAAGAGAAAAAACAGTTGAGAATACAATTAGGAATTTTGACTGCTGCCACATTACAAAAAGGAATGCATGTATTAGGCATAGCTGTTCCAGAACAGATGTAATTAGTGGTTTCTTAATTGAGCCTCAAAAAAATATTTGGAAATTATAAAACTAACTTCTCTTTATTTTTGAAGAGCGATATACTTCTGGAGTCTCTTCTTCAAATCCCCATTGGGTTAATAAAGTTTGCATTTGATCGTCTGGTAAGGAGCTTTTCTCATATTGCCCTGCGCTTATTTTTTGGCGCATGGCTTCATAAATACTCACTGCACAAGCCACAGAAATATTTAAGCTTTGAATAATCCCCATTTGAGGGATAATAAAATTACCATCCGACAAGGCACGGAATTCTGGAGTCACTCCTTCGTGTTCGTTCCCAAATACCAATGCAACAGAATCTGTAAAATCAATATCATATAAACTAACTGCGTCGCTTGACAGATGCGTGGTTAATATTTTTTTAAACTTCTTTCTTAAAGCACTTACGCATGCTTCTAAATTATCATACTCGTGAATAGTTAGCCATTTTAAAGCACTACTACTACTTCTATGCCCCCATCTTTTATGACGTGACTCTTTAGTTGTTAAAATATAAACGTCCTGTATACCCACCGCATCGCAGGTTCTCAGCACTGCAGAAATATTATGTGGATCTTTTACATTCTCCATTACCACCGTCAAATTAGCTTGTCGTTGTTTTAATACCCTTAATAATTTCTCTGTACGTTCTGGAGTCATTTTAAATTCTTTATTTCTTTATATTCATTCACAAATATTTATTCTTAATTAAAATAAATTATTCGTTCATTTTTTTACTTTTTAAAGGGCGCTCTATACTGCACTCCTAATCCTGGACTTGTCAAAGGAGCTATTACACCATTATTATTTTCAAAACTATACTCCAACCCTACACCATTTAATTCGGTCATTAATAATGGGCCGTCCATGTCTACATAATCTAATTGTGGCAAGAACTGCGCAATGGCGGCAGACCCTATTACACTTTCATTCATACTCCCCATCATCACTTTTAACCCTATACTTTTTGCTTCCTTTATCATTCTTAGTGCAGGAGTTAAACCACTACATTTTGTCAATTTGATATTTATTCCATGAAAATAATTAGCACAGGCAGCAACGTCTTTTTCAAACACACAACTTTCGTCTGCAAATAAAGGCAATGCATTTTGTGTTTTTAATTGCTCCATTCCTTCCCAATTTTCTTTAGCCAAGGGTTGCTCCACTAATTCTACTCCCAATTTTGCTAATGCAGGAATTTTAACCAATGCTTCCTCCGTAGTCCAGCCTGCATTGGCATCTACACGCAATGGCTTGTCAGTATGCACTCTTAAAGCAGTAATCATTTCTATATCATAGTCCGTCCCTACTTTCACTTTATATATTGGCCATGGGTGGTCATTCATTTTTTGAACCATTTTCTCAATTGGGTCAATCCCCAAAGTATAATCACAAATAGGAAGTAAATTATTATGTGCTGTATCAGTGCCACTGATTGTATTTTCCCATTTCGTTCCCCATAACTCATGTAATGGCTGCTTCTTCATTTGTCCCCACAAATCCCAACCTGCCATATCTAACGCACAAACTAAAAATGGATCATTGGGAAATAAATGATGTAAGAAATGCCAAAACCTTTCTGGGTCAATCAATGCAAATTTCTCTATTACTTTTCTATTCTTTTCTAATTGCTCCTTCATTCCGTCCACGGTTACATTATAATAAACAATGGCTGGCGCTTCTCCATATCCTGCCCAATTGCCTAATGACAAGCGAACCATTAAACTATGCTGATGCGTTTTTGTACGACCATTAGAAATGGTAAATGGATATTCAAACGGTAATTGTTGTTCCCAATAATCTAATTGCACGGCTAATTTTTTGCAAATTTACAATACTACTTTTAATGATGCTATTTAACGTCCACTTGATTTTATGGTACTATACCATTCTTGGTTAAAGTTTTTGGAACTAATCAAATCTTCTAAAGTTAAATGCATACGGTATCTCCAATAATGTTTTGGATTAGCAGGTACGTTAATACGTTCCTCCTGAGGATTACTTCTTCTAATAGACTCGTCAACACCAAGATAATCTTGTAATTGGAATATAGCCCACATAGCAGGAGAATATAAATGTTGTAGTAAAATCGCTTTATTAATCCACGCTTCACAATGAACTGGAGCTTCCCCCCATTGTCCAATTTCATGATTGTAAAACTGTTGTGTCTTTGCACGGTCTTCTTCCCACCAGCCACGTATAGTACTTGTGTCATGTGAAGAAGGAGTCACCACACTTAAATAGGGTGCGTCATTGGGATGGAAGAATGTTTTCTGACTTGCTTTAGGCATTCTTTGCACTTCCAAACTCAACATCCCTAATTGATACATCACATTAGGAACGCAGGAAGGCACTAAGCCTAAATCCTCGCCACATATCAACATATTAGTTGATAATTTAAGCATAGGCAATTTTTGCATAGCTTCTTTCTCCCATGCGCTGTCCTGTCTTTTAAAGAAATAGTCTAGGTATAATTCTTTTAATAAATGCTGTGTTCTTGGATCCAAATGTTGGAAGGAAGTGGTATGCTCTATATTAAATCTAAAATGAAAATGATGTGCTTCCTCTGCATTAAATAGAATTACATTACTTATTAAATTATATAATCCTTGTTTTAATTTATTATTTAATTCATTCTCTGGAAATGTTGAAAAATGGGCTTCTACTTTTCTTTGTGTATTGAATGATTCCAATAATTCAAAATGTCCATCACCAATAGATTTCAAATAATTCTCTTTTACTTGATCATTATCATAACCAAATTGTTGGAAAATGATTGTATCATTAATATATGGGTTGGACAATCTATAGTGATCCACTGCAATCCCTTTACTATTTAATTCATTTATGGAAACTGGTATGGCTGGCACGAAATGTCCCATAATACCTTCTACTGCATGCATTGGAATACTCCAAATTCTGAAGAAACCAAGAATATGATCTATTCTAAAAGCATCAAAGTAAAATTTCATTTGATCGAATCTTGACTTCCACCATGCATATCCGTCTGCAGCCATTACTTCCCAGTTATAAGTTGGGAAACCCCAGTTCTGTCCAGTTATAGCAAAGTCATCTGGTGGTGCGCCCGCTTGCATTTCCATATGGAATAAATGACTGTTCTGCCAAGCGTCAGCTCCAAAACGATATACTCCAATTGGTATATCTCCTTTTACAACTACTCCGTTCTTATGTGCATAGTCGGTAGCCTCTAATAATTGTAAATGCAAATGATATTGAACAAAATAATAAAAGGATATAGATTCAAATGTTTTAGACTTCGGGCTTAATAGTTTTTCAATTGCAACTTTGTCATATTTTGAATGCGAAGGCCAATTATTATAATCAACAGTGCCATGTAAATCTCTTAGATAAGAAAATACACTATAAGAAATCAACCAATTTGAATTATTGTCAAAGAATTCAGCAAAACCTTTTGATGCCAAATCCTTTGTTCCATTTTTCTCAAATAAAATACGCAATACCTCCCACTTCAATTCCATCACTTTTTCATAATCTACTTCTGTTAAACTATTTAAGTTAGCAATGGTTTTTGAATAGGGTTTTAGTAATTGCTTTTCATCCGCATACACCATGTCGTCTAATCTTATAAACATAGGATGTAAAGCAAAAGCAGATATAGCAGCATAAGGATAAGAGTCCATCCAGCTATGCGTTGCAGTAGTGTCGTTAATTGGTAAAATTTGAATCAGCTTTAATCCAACTTGCTTTGCCCAGTCCACTAATAATTTCATATCTGCAAATTCTCCTACCCCTGCACTTTGGTTTGATCTTAATGAAAATACTGGTATAGCAACACCAGCACCTTTCCAATTAACACTTGCAAAATGTGTAAATCCGTCATTCACTATTACCAATTTATCCTTGCCCACTGGCTCATGTAAAATTCTATTATTACCTGACTCAAAAGAAATAAATTGCTTCGTATGTAAATCATAGATCCCATATTTATAAACAAAAGGGAAATTACTTTTTTGAACGTCTAATGCTATTTCATAATAAGTAGCTTCTTTTACTTTCGTTAAAACCAATACTTTACTAATATTCCATGCACCAATAATATTAGCGTCGCCAACCATACACACTGTTTGATGTGGCTCTAATAAAGGGGCTTTAACTCTAAAAATATGTGTTATATTTTTATCAACCCCATTATAAGGCTTTTGTAACTCTGGTTGCTTTAATAAGACATTTACAAAAGGTGAAGTAAAAAACACATTCTCTGTAAAACCAGTAAAATTCCAACTATCAATCAAAACCAATTCTGTAGGGGTGATCAAATTGGGGTTAAAACATTTGTCACTTCCAGCTTCAAACACTTTAGTTCCATCCGCATTCTGTATAAAGTAATGGTAGGTAATTTGATCTACCTTATTAAAATCTGTCAAATTTAAATGCAATACCCAATAGTCATCATTTAAGTAAACCAATGGCACCGCATTTTCGATTGTATTATTCCCTAACAATGCATGATCTCCATAAATATAAATACCCTGTCCAAAACTTGTTTTATATTTCAAATGAAAACTTACTTTTATGGAAGCTTCCTCCTGTTTTAATTTTTTCTTAGGCATAGCCTTACCGGGTTCTACTGGGGACATAGGTTCTAATTTGCAATTCAATCGTTTATAATATGTTAAAGCCGGAATAAAGATAAAAAATAGTGTGTATAAAAAACACATTAATCGAATTAGTTCTTATTTTGTAGATTCTTGCTAATTATTTTGTGTATTCAACTAATTATCAATACTTTAGATACTGTAAATGAATAAAATTGTTATCTATACTGATGGTTCTTCAAGAGGTAATCCTGGCCCGGGTGGTTATGGTGCAATTTTAATGTGGGGTCAAAAGGTAAAAGAACTATCTAAGGCTTTTCGTAAAACCACTAATAATAGAATGGAATTACTTGGAGTAATTAGCGCTTTAGAAGCTTTGAAAACAAAAGAATTACCTGTTCACATATTCACTGATAGTAAATACATAGTGGATTCTGTTGAGAAAAAATGGTTAGACAATTGGATAAAAACCAATTTCAAAGGTGGGAAAAAGAATAAGGATTTATGGCTACAATACAATGCCATTGCAAAATCTTTAAAAATACAGTTTCATTGGGTGAAAGGTCATGCAGATAACCCTTACAATAATAGATGTGACGAATTAGCTACCCTTGCCGCCGACAACGGGCCATGGGAAATAGATGCGGAGTATGAAGCAATCTCGGAAGTCTAAAAAAAGTTTACAATTAAAAATAAAGGATTAACCCCTTGTATTAAATCGCTTTGAACTTAGGTACCATTAAACGGAAAGCTCCGAATAATACTGCACCAAAAACTAATGTACCAGCAACACTGTTAGGATAGAATGGGAGACCATCAATCATAGTTTGCATACAACCAGTTAAAGTATATGCGTGATGATATCCACCTCCTGAAGCCCAAACTATAAAATTAGAAACTAAAAAGTATACAGTTGGTGCTGCTAAAAAATTAGTAATATATTTTGAAAGATGATTACTTTGTAAACCAAATCCAAAAACAGTTGTACCTGCAATTAAAATATAATTAATGTATTGACCTTCATAAAAACCTTGAATAGTAGTCATGTGATTCATGAATAAAACCTGATACAATAAATCAGAAATAAACATGGAAACTAATGGCAATAAAAATGCATATTGTTTTTGTTTGGCAAACAATGAACCTCCAAATAATGCAATAGCAATTTGTGGAGCAAATCCTACTGGACGACCTGGCAATACACGATAAATTGCACTTGCAGCAATCATAACTAATAAGGCCAATATTATTTGTTTGTTCAATTTCATAAGATTCTCTTTTGCTATAATTTAGATATCCATAAGAATTTACTTAAGGACGAAGACAAAAATAAGACATTAAGGCTTTAGTTCATAGTATCAATTTTCCTCAAATGTGAATAACCTCTATGGAACAAAGGATTTAAAAGCAACTACATCTGAATTTGCTTCAATTGTAATTGACTGCCCTGCCACCAAAATAGCTACTTCACCGGCTTTTAGCGTAATATGGTCTATTTTGAGTACCCCTTCAGTCACTAATAACATTTCTAAAGAATCGGGATTTATTGTGTAAGTTCTACCTGCACTTATGCCAATTTTACTTAAACCAAAATCTGGCACAGGACAAGGATAGATCGTTTCAAATTCATTAATTAATTCTCCTTTTAAAATATTTGGATACGTTGGAATGAATTTTACGTGATCAATAAGCTCATTTATATCAACATGTTTAGATGTCAGCCCCCCTCTTAATACATTATCACTATTAGCCATTAACTCTATATTTTGTCCTTCTAAGTAAGCATGCAATAATCCTGCGCCTTGAAATACCCCTTCGTATTTAGAAACCTTAACAATATTTAAAATATAAATTGAAAAGATGCCTTTGTCAATTGCATGCTCTGGCATCAGTCCATTGTAATATTTATTTGCCCACCAATGTGGATGGGACTTGTCTACTTCTCCTCTATTTACAGAAGCAATAGCGTCCATCAGTAATGGCTTTAAAATTCTATCGGAATCTTCTAAAGTCAATTGCATGAAAAAACTATATAGTCCTTGAAAATCAACGCCTCTAAAATGATCCATTAATGGATTGAAATAAAAGTATTCTTGTAATCTTGCTTCCAATAATTCAGGGGCCAAAAAACCATGTAATAACCAAAAATCACTCAATGCAACCATGATTTCCGGCTTATGATTCTTGTCTTTATAATTTCTATTGAATGCATCTAATTCAATACCTAATGTTTCTTCTTTGTCAAATCCAATTATTGCATTTTGTTTACTTGGATGTACTTGTATACTTAACATTTTTGCGACATCCAATACTTTAAATAAATAGGGCAATGATCCGAAACTTGCATTGATTTTTGTTCCTAATAATTCAGTAGCATTAGTTTGAATAAACTGATTCATTAAAACATCTCCTGCATCTGTTTGAATGATTGAAGGTGCAGAAACATGTGCACCCATCCAATATTCTGCAAATGGTTTTTCAGTTAAATTATCAATACCCATTAGGTTTGGAATAAAACGATTCCCACCCCAGTCATAATGCCTATGTTTCCCTAGTAATTTATACGCTTTTTGCATGTGTTATGATGACTTAAGTTTATCCTTTAATAATTATTTATTTAGTAATAATTAAGCAAAGCTATGAACAACAAAGATACTGGGTTTTTAGGCGAAAACATGGCAGCAGACCATCTTATCAAATTAGGATATGAAATTCTAGAACGTAACTGGCGTTATAAGCATTTAGAATTAGATATTATAGCCAGCAAAAATGGCATTTTGAATATTATAGAAGTCAAAACCAGAAGTTCTATACGATTCGGATTCCCGGAGCAAAGTATTGGTCGACAAAAAATGCAATACCTGAAAAATGCAGCTGCAGTATTTCAATATAAAAACCCCAAATGGAAACGAATCCAATTTGGGGTTATTGCTATTCACTTGAATAAAAAAGGTGAATGGGATTTATTATTTTTGGAAGATTTCTTTTTGTAAATCTTTCATCTTCTCTACCATCTTATAAGTTGCTGGACAATACTCAACGTTCTGCTTATGCACATGAATGTATTCATTCATTTTCTTCTTTGTCAAATGAGGAAAACCTGCACAGTCTGCAGGACGAACCTCATATATACTACACATATTTGTTTTCAAATTCAGAAATTGACAAGGTCTTAATTGATTCAACCAGTCCTTGTCCTTCTTGTCATATTCCAGCCACTTTTCCTTAAATTCTGTTGGTTTCATTTCCAGATGTGCCGAGATTCTTTTAATGTCTGCAGGTGTGAAAGTAGGACTCATTGTTTTACAACAATTGGCACAACTTAAGCAATCCACTTCATTCCAAACTTCAGTACTCAATGTTACTGCCCACTTGTCTAAACTTTTAGGATTTTTCTTTTCTAGTTTTGTTAAAAAAGTTCTTAATTGTTTTGCGTTGTGTCTTACTTTCTGCTTAAATGACCTTAAATTTACTTGCATAATGAGATGAATCAGACGCGAATTAAATTCATTCTCCGTTAACTATCAAATATTTTACAAAATATACATGCATTGGGACAGTTATAAAAAGGGATTCAAAGCTTTTCTTCAACTTGAAAAGTCACTCAGTGCACACTCGGTAGAAGCCTATTTACGTGATCTTGACAAACTATCCACTTTCTTACATGATGAAGTTGGACCCCTAGGCCCGGCTGAAGTGAATATTAAGCACTTACAGGATTTCATACAATGCATTGCTAAAATGGAGATGGCAGCAACTTCTCAAGCACGTATCATTTCTGGAATTAAGTCTTTTTTTAAATATTGCATGCTAGAGCAAATTTGTACTATTAACCCTACCACACTTTTGCCAACACCTAAGACAAAACGGAAACTTCCGGACGTTTTAAGCTTTGAAGAAATTGAACAGCTTATTGGAGCAATTGATTTGAGTAAACCAGAAGGGGGGAGAAACAAGGCCATCCTGGAAACTATGTATAGTTCAGGTTTACGTGTTACCGAAGCGATAACTTTGAAAATATCTTGTTTATACTTAGACGTTGGATTTATTAGAGTCATTGGCAAAGGTGACAAAGAAAGATTGGTTCCTATTGGAACCGATGCAATAAAATTCATTAAACTCTATAAAGACACCATAAGAGTTCACCAGACTCCTGCTAAAGACTGCGACGACATCTTATTTTTAAACAATCGGGGGAAGGGATTAAGCCGTGTTATGATTTTTTATATCATTAAAGATTTGATTCTTAAAACAGGTATAAAAAAAGCGATATCGCCACACAGTTTTAGACATTCATTTGCTACACATTTGGTAGAAGGCGGCGCCGACCTTCGAGCCGTACAAGAAATGCTAGGCCATGAAAGCATTACAACCACCGAAATATATACACATATAAATAGAGAATACCTAAGAGATACTTTAGACCGTTTTCACCCTGCTTTTCATAAAAAATAACCTATTGAATCAACTAAAATGATTTAGGTTTGTTATTCTTAAAAATCACAAAAATATGAAAAAGATACTTTTTGCTCTAACAAGCATTATTTGTTTACACGCATCTGCTCAAATAAAAATGCCAGCTGCCAGCCCAACACAGACACTAAGTCAAGAATTTGGATTAGGCAAAATTGAAATTGTCTACTCAAGACCAAGTTTAAAAGGTCGTGTTGCTTTTGGTGAAGGTTCTTTATTAGCACCTAATGGTATTGTTTGGAGAACTGGCGCAAACAGTGCAACCAAAGTTACTTTCTCTGACCCTGTAACAATAGGTGATAAAACTATTGCCGCAGGTTCTTATGGATTATTCACTATACCTGGTGCAACTGAATGGACAATTATATTAAACACCAATTCTAAGGGTTGGGGCAGTTTTGAATATAAAGAATCAGAAGACGTGGTTCGTATTAAAGTGAAACCAGAAACTACAAGCAATAGTACTGAAACCTTCACAATTAACATGGATAATATCACTGCTGAATCTGCCTATATCTGTTTAAGCTGGGCAAAGACTATGGTTTGTATTCCAGTGAAAACAGATATAAAACCAACCATACGCAAACAAATCACAGATGCTACAACTGGTACAAATATTAATCCTGCTGCCTATCAAGCCGCAGCAAATTTTTATTTTGATATAGATAAGGACTATGATAAAGTTTTGGTATACGTTGACAAAGCTATTGCTAACAATGCAAATGCTTATTGGTTATTATTATTAAAAGCTAAAGCTCAAAAAGAATTAGGAGATAAAAAAGGAGCAAGAGCAAGTGCTGAAGCTTGTATTAAAATGGCTGAAGCTGGAAAGAATGCTGATTATGTCAGATCTGCACAAGAATTAATTAAGAGTTTATAATTGAATTCTTTTAAAAATATTTGTAATTCTATTTGAAATATATATCGAAAGGTATTTTAAATATAATACGAAAGGTATTTTGAAGTATTTTACGAAAGGCATATTTGAAAGAAGTTATTAAAGGTATAATGAGATGAATTGTTCAAGAAATTGTTGAAGAAAACCCTAAAATCTTACAATAGATTGTTTAGGGTTTTCTTTTTTCTGAATTTAGGAATTTCTTTTTTCTATTTTTTTAAAAAGTAAGCCCTATTCAACATTATTTTATATAAAAAGTAATCATAAAAATATTACTTTTTAAACCGTTACGTATCGTCCACATCATTTAGTGTTTTGTACGTTTCATACCACATTTTTGAAAAACGTTGCACATCTACCACAAGTTATTATGCATTGTACGTTATTTACAACGCTTTTTTTATGGACTAAAATGGGCACATACGATTTCTAGGGGTTAGTTATATACAATTGACGGGGAAATATACCTGTCTACTTTCCTGTTTTTTTGACTATTTTTGAAACATCAGCGGAGGTGGCGAAATTGGTAGACGCACTACCTTGAGGTGGTAGCGCTCATAAACCGGGCGTGGGAGTTCGAATCTCCTCTTCCGCACAATTTTTTAAAAAAATTTTATTTTTAATAGATATAATTTCCCAAAATTATTTATTAAACAATAAAACCAATGTTTAAATATACCATATCATATGTCTAACTATACCGTTTCTTGTCCTAAATGTCAACATAGTTTTGAACCTACTGATGCTATCAGAGAAGAGGTTGAAAAAGAATTACGTGGTAAAATGACCGATTGGCAAAAAAAGAAAGAAGAAGAAACCGGCCTATTACTGGAAGCACAGAAAATTAAAATTCAAACAGAACTAGGCGAACAACTAAAGAAAAATTTAGCATCGGAATATGAGCATAAGATTAAGATTATGCAAGAGAATGAAAGCAATATGTCCAAGCAAGTGAATGAATTTAGACAAAACGAATTGGAATTTTTGAAAAAGGTTCAAGCCATTCAAGACAAAGAAGCTGAATTAGAATTAGAATTACAAAGAAAGTTAAATACTGAAAGAGAAACGCTTAAGATTCAAATTCAAAAAGAAGAAGCTGAAAGAGTATCCCTAAAAGACCGAGAACATTCTCTAAAAGTTAAGGAATTAGAAAAGCAAATAGAGGATCAAAGAAAGTTGGCGGAAGAGATGCGCCGCAAAGCCGAGCAAGGGAGTATGCAAATGCAAGGCGAAGTACAGGAGTTATTACTAGAGGAATTATTAAAATCAAATTTTCCTTTTGACCATATTTCAGAAGTGGGTAAAGGTGTTAGAGGTGCAGATTGTATTCAAACAGTTAGGACCAGTCTAGGACAAGAAGCAGGTAAAATTATTTATGAAAGCAAGAGAACCACTGCTTTTGCTGCAGAGTGGATTGAAAAATTAAAAGCAGACATGCGAAGTCAAGGTGCAGACATCGCAATTATAGTAACGCAAACTTTTCCAAAAGACATGGATCGTTTTGGTGAAAAAGACGGCGTATATATTTGTTCCTTTCAAGAAGTCAAAAGCGTTGCCCTCCTACTTAGAAATGCTATATTAAAAATATACGAGACTAAAAAAAGTCAAGTTAACAAAGGCGACAAAATGACTTTGCTTTACGACTATTTAACTGGCAATGAGTTTGGCGAACAATGGAAAGCCATTGGTGAAGGTTTTAGACAAATGCGTCATAGTATCCAAAAAGAAAGGGATGCAATGGAAAAACTTTGGAAGTCACGCGAGAAGCAATTAGAAAAAGTATTACTTAATGCAATGCATATCAAAGGCTCAATTGAAGGCATAGCAGGTTCAGATACGATTCATCTAGACTTTCTTGACGAAGACGAATTGTTGAGTTTAGAAGAATAAATTATAATAATAAATAGTTAAACCAGAATTATAATTATTCCTTTACAAAATCTAACGCACGTAAATGTGGCGCTAACAACTCTTTTAGTTCAAATAAACTACTCTCATTGTAATTTCCGTCAATATACTCAGTAACTGCTTTAGCATGCTTTGTTAATTGATTAAAATGCCCTGTTGTTTTTTTAGTTCCTAAAACAAATAATGGCAGTTTTGGATGTGCATTTAAAACTGCACCTAATGCTTGATCTATATGGTGCAAAAACTTATTTACCAATATTTCTTTATGCTCGGAAGGATCGGAAAACTGTCCCACTTTTTCTGGCATATCTCTTTCATACGCCTCTAATGAATCAGCACTATTTAATTTGATTTTTTCAAAGTTTACTTTGTCATACATGTAAAGTGTAACTTTCTTAGAGCTTAACAATAAAACTAAGTATTTGTATTTATTATCGTTTGGCATGATTTATATTTTATAATTCTTTAAAATAAATTATAATCTTTTGATAAAAGACTATTCGTCTATATAAAGAGACAATAATTTAAACCATTCACCAATGACATTGGTCATATACTTTAACAACTTAACTCATGGAATCGAATTATCTCAAACTTGTAACGCAAACAAAATCTGCCTCAAAATAATAATTCAATTGCACTTTAAGCACTACTTCCTTGTGTCTTATTAATGCTGGAACTACCCCTACTGTTCCTTCTGCAATTCCTTCTATAATAAAATGTTCAGAAAAATCTATTCCATTTTGTTCAAACATTTTGTACATCGCTTCTTTCGCAGCCCAATAAAATGCTAATTGCTTTAATTGTTTTTCTGGTGTCAAGCTATCCACTAATTCTTTTTCAGATTTATGTAAAAATTTATGTGCTACTTTAAGAATTCGCTCATGAATGATCTCGATGTCCATCCCAATTGGATCAGTATCACTAACAGCAACCGCAGCATAACCTTTACAATGAGATAATGAAAAATGAAAATCACCACCCGGAATCCACGGTTTCCCATTTGGCGCAATTTCTATCTTATCTAATTCCATTTCTGGCATCATCATTTTTAAAAGCCATCTTGCTGCTAAATGTTGAATTTTCCTTTCAGGATTTTGAATATCAACCAATAATTCCATCTCCTCCTCAAAATAAGAAAGGGGCTCTTGAATAGCCCAAATGGCAAAATGATTGGTCTCGTTAATATTTTGTTGATAAAAGAAAGGCATAGAAAAAAGCTTTGAGTTAGATTGCACCGCGGTTTGAAGCCTCAAATTTAACACAAATACACAAAGATGATTTTATCTGACAAAAGAATATTGGAAGAAATTGAAAAAGGCACTATTGTAATTACTCCTTATGATCGCAAAGACCTAGGTAGTAACAGTTACGACGTACATCTAGGAAAATGGCTGGCGACCTATGATAATAATATCTTAGACGCTAAGGCTCATAATACCATTACTTATTTTGAGATTCCTGAAGAAGGGTTTGTGTTAGAGCCATCTGGATTTTATCTAGGGGTAACATTAGAATATACCGAAACGCATGCCCATGTTCCTTTTTTAGAAGGAAAATCTTCCACTGGTCGTTTAGGCATTGACATTCATGCTACTGCAGGTAAAGGCGATGTTGGATTTTGTGGAAACTGGACCTTAGAAATTTCAGTTAAACAGCCAGTACGTATTTATAAAGGCATGCCAATTGGACAATTAATCTACTTCCCAGTTGAAGGTGAAATTGAAGTTAGCTATAACCAAAAAGCAAATGCAAAATATAGTGGTCAGCCAGATAAGCCTATTGAGAGTATGATGTGGAAGAATAAGTTTTAGGGAAATTCCTACTTTGTGCTTGGTGTTTTTCTATAAGCTAGGGCCCATAATAAAACATCATTATAACTGTCTATCCCTTTCGCTTGTTTATTCCATCGTAAAAACTGATCATAGATTTTTTCTGATCCAGGAACTCGTTTTGACTCCCTTTCTGCGAAGAATGCTTTAATAAACTGCCTGTCTTTTAATACTATCGGAGACAATAAAGCTTTATTTCTTGCAACTACTTGTTTCCATTTTTCAAAATTGCCCGTTTTTGCAATTAAAATTAACTGAGCTTGTTGACTATAGCTGAATAGTTGCAACTGCATTGCATATTTAAATAAAGGGTCTTTTGATTCAGAAGCTACCACATAAGCAATAAAATTAGCCTCTGTTTCAGATGCATACCCTAATTGATGCGCAATCTCATGGCATACTGTAAAAGGTTGAACTAATATGGGTAGATCCGAACGAATTATCGCTTCCCCAGTCATGGGTTGATAAAATGCTAAATATCCCAAGTTATCACCCCAATTTGGGAATAGGGCTTCTTTTAGATCGGGTATAGAATACGTTAAATAAGGGTATTGCTTGGAGATACTTTTAAATTCTATAATGGACCTCTCAAAAATGTATTTTAAACTAAATTTTGAAAATTTAGTATCAACTTTCTCATTTTCCCCTTTTACACTTTCACTTAATAATAATCTTGTATTATTTAATTCTGTTATAAGTTCAAGGGACAATTGGTTCATTTCCTGCTCTGAATACTTAGAAGCAACTATCAAATTGAATTGTTTTGCTGGATTTGATTGCTGATAATTAAGTCCCCAAATAAGCTGAAAAACTACATAAACCTGAAGTAGCCAAAAAACAATGTTTAACATTAGTGGCATCCAAAATTCATTAAAATCATTCATTTTTTTAATTGAGCTAACCCATCTTATTATATTGATTAACAAGTATATAACTACTATTATATAAAGTAATTCTCCAATTGCAAAAGGTATTAAAGAACTTATGGCTCGTAGTCCTATTCCCATACTATGAAATATTATATGCGTATAGAATTTACTTATCCAATCTGGGAAAAACCGAATCAAATTAATAAAAACGGCAATACTACCCCAAGCTAGCCAGCTACAAGTTTTGACGCTAGATAAAATGCCTGTTTTTGATCGAATTTGCATGAAATTATTTATACCGTTAAAATTAGGATAAACTTTGTCTTTTCATTGGATTTTAGTAACTTTGCCGTCCCTTAAAGTACGGATATGGGCCAAAATAGAACTTTTGATATTCCATTCGTGGGTCTCACCCATGGATTACATGAGTTCAATTACCGTATTGAGGACAAGTTCTTTGTTGACTTTGGTGCTCAAGAATTTACTAACTGTGATACAAATATTAAACTTGTTTTGGACAAGCATCAAGGTTTTTTGCAGTTACAATTCGATGTTGATGGAACAATCGAAACCATTTGTGATCGTTGTGGTAATCCCTTAACGGTTCAATTATGGGACGAGTTTAAACTAATTGTTAAGCTTGTTGATGATCCTGATACAATGAATAGCCAGGAAGAAGATCCTGATATTTACTACATTGATCGCAATGAAAGTCATTTATCAATCGCTTCTTGGATATATGAATTCATAATTCTGAGTATCCCTTTACAACATGTTTGTAAGGAAAATGAAAAAGGCGAATCTACTTGTGACCAAAAATCATTGGAAGCACTTTCAAAATTGAAAGGCGCTCCATTAGAAGTAAATGACAAGCATATTTGGAAAGGCCTGGATCAGTTCAAAGAATTTGATAACGATGAAGAAGAAGACGCGAATGCGTCTGATGAGAACTCGCGAACAGCGAGTGATGATGAAGAAGATTAAAAAAGGTTGAATAATAAATATTAATAAAAAACTTAAAACATAAGAGATGCCTAATCCTAAACGCAGACACTCACAACAACGTAGTGCAAAAAGAAGAACTCACTATGTAGCACAAGAAGTTACATTGAGCAAAGATGGTACAACAGGAGAAATCCACGTACGTCACCGTGCTCATGTACAAGAAGGAAAATTGTTCTACAAAGGAAAATTAGTATCTGAAAAAGCGCCTTTAAAAGCCTAATTCAATCTTAGAATGAATATCGGAATAGATATGATGGGTGGTGATTTTGCACCATTGGAAGCTGTAAAAGGTGTACAACAATATCTTTCTAATTCTAAGAATAACATATTCTGCATTGGTGAAGAAACCCAGTTGAATGAATTATTTCAACAACATGGGATCTCTTCACCATTTTTGCATGTAGTACATGCAACAGAAGTAATTGGCTATCATGAACATCCTACCAAGGCTTTAAAAGAAAAACCCAACTCGTCTATTGCGATTGGATTTGGATTATTAGCTACTGGAAAAATTGATGCTTTTTTAAGTGCAGGTAATACTGGTGCTATGTTAGTTGGTGCTATGTTTAGTATAAGACCAATTAAAGGTGTGTTGAGGCCAACTATTGCCACTTTACTTCCTAAGTTAAACGGAAAGACGGGTTTACTAGTAGACGTTGGTTTAAACGCCGATTGTAAACCTGAACAATTAAATCAGTTTGGCATTTTAGGTAATTTATACGCCAAACATATCTTGAACATTGAACAACCTACTATAGGTTTATTAAATGTTGGGGAAGAAGAAGGAAAAGGAAATTTATTAGCGCAAGCTACCTACCCTTTACTTAAAGAAAATACAGCAATCAACTTCATTGGCAATGTAGAAGGAAGAGATCTTTTCAATGACAAAGCAGACGTAATTGTTTGTGATGGTTTCACTGGAAATGTAATTCTTAAAACTGCAGAAGCAATGTACGAAGCGGCTGCACATCAGCACTTAGGAAACGATTCCTTCTTTGGACGTTTCCATTTTGAAAATTATGGTGGCACTCCAGTTTTAGGAGTAAATAAGCCAGTAATTATTGGTCATGGTATTAGTAATGCAAAAGCATTCAGAAACATGATCTTATTAGCAGAAAAAATGATAGAAACTAAATTCTGCGACATTATCACTTCTAATTTTGAGAACTTATAGAATTGCGATTAATTCTACAAAAAAGCAATCTTCCTCTTCTTTTTCCATTTGCATTTTACAGTATTTTACTAACATTCCTTAGCATACTAGAATTTTAAGTTAATTTCACAAAGTAACTAACAAGTAAACTTATGTGGTTAAATAATATTTTAGAGACTATTGGGAATACTCCTCTTATAAGACTTAATAAGATAACATCCGATATACCTGCAACAATATTAGCTAAAGTAGATTACTTCAATCCAGGCAATTCCATTAAAGATAGAATGGCATTAAAAATGGTAGAAGTTGCAGAAGCAGATGGTAAATTAAAACCTGGCGGAACCATCATTGAATGCACTAGTGGAAACACAGGCATGGGTTTGGCATTAGCTGCTATTGTAAAAGGTTACAAATGTATTTTTACCACTACCGACAAACAGAGCAAAGAGAAAATGGATATCCTTCGTGCAGTAGGTGCCGAAGTTATTGTTTGTCCTACCAATGTGGCGCCTGAAGACCCTGCAAGTTATTATTCAGTTGCTCGAAAATTAGCAGTAGACATCCCAAACTCCTATTTCTTTAATCAATATGATAACCTAGCAAATCGTCTTGCGCATTATGAGACTACAGGTCCTGAAATTTGGAATCAAACCCAAGGCAAAATCACACATTTAATATGTACTGCTGGAACTGGTGGAACTATCACTGGAACTGCTAAATATTTAAAAGAACAAAACCCAGCAATTCAAATTTGGGCTGTGGATCCAATTGGTTCTTTATTGACCCATTATTTTGAAACTGGCGAAGTGGATATGAATTATGTTCAACCTTATGTTGCAGAAGGATTCGGTGAGGATTTTGTTCCAGCTAATTATGACATGTCCGTTATTGATCATTTTGTGCAAGTATCTGATAAAGATGGAGCGGTTATGACAAGAAGTTTGGCAAAGCAAGAAGGACTTTTTTGTGGTTATAGTGCAGGTGCTTGTATTCAAGGATTAATGCAGTTAAAAGACCGTTTAAAGCCTAGCGATATTGTAGTTTGTATATTCCACGATCATGGAAGCAGATATATTGGAAAAGTATATAATGACGACTGGATGAGAAGTAAAGGTTTTATGTAAACCCCTTAACAGGCTAACGTCTGTTTGGGTCTAAATTTGTATATTTGTCACTCAAATAATAAACTATGAGCAAGTACAGAGCAGGTGTTTTATTCGGCAAAGAATTGGAAACTTTGTATAACGATGCAAAAGCAAACAATTTTGCAATTCCAGCAGTGAATACCACTGGAACAGATACTATTAATGCAGCTATTGAAACAGCAGCAAAAGTGAACTCTCCTATTATAATTCAATTTTCAAATGGTGGTGCTCAATTTATCGCAGGAAAAGGTATGCCAAATGATAATTTGCAAGCAAATATTCAAGGTGCTATTGCAGGTGCTTTACACGTACATCAAGTAGCTAAATTTTATGGCGTTCCTGTTATTTTACATACAGACCACGCTTCTAAAAAATGGTTGCCATGGATTAGTGCGTTGATTGACGAAAGTGAAAAATATCACAAATTACATGGTCAACCTTTATTCAGTTCACATATGTTGGATTTGTCTGAAGAACCAATTGAAGAGAATATTCAAACATCTGTAGAATTTTTCAAACGTATGGCTCCATTGGGAATGGGTATTGAAATTGAATTAGGTGTTACAGGTGGTGAAGAAGACGGAGTTGACAACAGTGGTGTTGAAAACGACAAGTTATATACACAACCTGAGCACGTTGCTTATGCTTATACTGAATTAGGTAAAGTAGGTAATCTATTTACGGTTGCAGCAGCTTTCGGTAATGTACACGGTGTATACAGTCCAGGAAATGTTGAATTAAAGCCTGAGATCTTACACAATAGCCAAGTACATATTGAGAAAACAATGGGTACTGCACCTAAGCCAGTATACTTTGTATTCCATGGTGGTTCTGGTTCTCCTCAAAATCAAATTAGAGAAGCTATTGGATATGGTGCAATCAAAATGAACTTAGATACCGATTTGCAATGGGCTTTCTGGGAAGGTGTTTTAGGATACTACAAAAAGAATGAAGCTTATTTACAGACTCAATTAGGAAACCCTGAAGGAGCTGAAAAGCCGAATAAGAAATATTACGATCCAAGAGTTTGGTTGAGAAAAGGAGAAGAGTCATTTATTAAAAGATTAGAACAATCTTTTGAAGACTTAAACTGTATCAACAAAAACGCTTAATCAAAATTTTAAATAGCCGCCTCATTGAAAAATGGGTGGCTGTTTAATTTATATAAGTTCATAGAGATTAAAACGATTGCTCACTTAAATGTAACGCTATGCGAAACAGAGAAGAAGATATTGAAGTGAATTTAACTGGAGAAGAATCTACCAGTACAGAAGCAGCTAAATCCAGATGGTTTAAAAGAATCAGAAAAGGGATTACTACTTCTACTGCTGACAAAAAAGAAACTCCAGAAGGACTCTGGACAAAATGTCCAACTTGTAATCATATATGTACGAGTTCTGAATTAAAAGAACATCTATTTATTTGTAGTAGTTGTAATTATCATCATCGAATTGGAAGTGATGAATATTTTGATATTTTATTTGACGACCAAGACTACAATGTACTTTTCGATAATATCGTAAGTAAGGATGCATTAAATTTTACCGATCTTAAGAATTACCAAAAACGTTTAGACGAAATTCATGCTAAAACAGATCTAAAAGATTCGATGCGTGTTGGTGTAGGTAAAATGAACAGTGAACCTTATGTAGTTGCTTGTATGGATTTCGAATTTATTGGAGGTTCATTAGGTAGCGTAATGGGGGAAAAATTTAGTCGTGCAGTTGACTATTGCATTGAACACCGCCTTCCATTTTTAGTGATCAGTAAAAGTGGTGGTGCACGTATGATGGAGAGCGCATTTAGTTTGATGCAATTAGCAAAAACTAGTGGTAAACTTTCTCAATTAAGTGATGCTAAATTGCCGTTTGTTTCTTTGTTAACAGACCCTACTTTTGGTGGAATCTCCGCTAGCTTTGGAATGTTAGGTGATATTAATATAGCGGAACCAGGAGCATTAATAGGCTTTGCGGGGCCTAGAGTCATTAAGGAAACTATTAAGAGAGACTTGCCTCCTGGATTTCAAAGAAGTGAATTTTTATTAGAACATGGATTCTTGGATTTCATAGTAGACCGCAAGGATTTGAAGCATAAATTAGCGGAAGTTGCCTTCCTGTTTAGAAACTAAGAGAATCTAAGTATTTCTATTTCTTTACTAGGCTTACTTATCTTACTTTTGTTCCCGGATCCATTCAATTGGGTCCGGGATTATTTTTTATGGCAAAGAAACCGTTACCAGCAAAAGAACTTAATAATAGGCAAGCCTATTTCAACTACCAGATAGAAGATAAATATGTGGCCGGTCTTGTATTGCTTGGGACTGAAGTAAAGTCCATTAGAGAAGGGAAAGTGAGTTTCAATGACTCCTTCTGCTTTTTCGATAGAGGTGAATTATGGGTACGCAGTTTATATATTAATGCCTACTCTCATGGGTCCGCTAACAATCATATTGAAGTGCATGACCGTAAATTATTATTAGAAAAAAGAGAGCTAAAAAAAATTGAAGGGAAGGTGAAAGAAAAAGGTTTCACCATTGTACCTCTGCGAATTTTCTTTAATGAAAAACACTATGCCAAATTAGAAATTGGCATTGGCAAGGGAAAGAAAGAATTCGATAAACGTGAAACTATTAAGAATAGAGATATCGATAAAGATATTAAACGTTACTTGGCTAAATAATATTGGCATTCACATATCAAGTTGTACCAATTACATTTTTTTTAATAGTACTTTCCCGTATTTTCTTTTTTGTATTCCAATTGTTCAGCAAGAGCTGATGGATCTGGTCGATGTGTTGTTGCATAAGCTACCCCTAATAATACCACAAAAACTCCTAATGCAAATGCAAGCTCTGTTGGCACTAGCCAATAATTCCAAACTTTATTCAATTTTGCATTCCCCGGTTGACTTAATTCATATATCACTTCTACTCTTTTTCCAATTTTGTCTTTATAGATAGCTGAATTTAATATGATTTGATACGTTTTGCCATTTTCAATAAAGCTTGCAACAATAGCACCCCCATTTTGCACTATCAATGCAGGAGTAGTTTCACTATCAAAATAATCTGGCATCCTACTAAAAGGTAGGTATACTAATAATAAAGAAAAAAATAATATAATTGCAGACTTGATCATAATTAAAAAGAGTCCCTGATATTACTACCAAGGACTCTCAAAGTTAATTTATATTAAAATTTAATTATTTAAACTTCTAAAGTCAACAGGAACTAATTTACTAACACCAGGCTCTTGCATTGTAACTCCATAAATTACATCCACTGCACTCATTGTTTGTTTATTATGTGTTACAATAATAAACTGTGAGTTGTCAGAGAACTTCTGAATCATTTGTGTAAACTTGCCTACGTTAGCGTCATCTAATGGTGCATCCACCTCATCCAGAATACAGAATGGTGCTGGCTTAATTAAATAAATTGCAAATAACATTGCAGTTGCGGTCAAAGTTCTTTCTCCCCCACTCAACTGTGTAATTGAAGAAGGACGTTTACCCTTAGGCTTAGCAACAATCTCTACAGCGGTTTCAGCTAAATTGTCTGGATCCACTAATATTAAATCACAAGAATCTTCTTCTGTAAATAAAGCTTTAAATACTTTTTGGAAGTTCTCTCTTGCAGTATTATAAGTTTCTAAGAAAGCTTGATTCGCTGTTGCTTCAACTTCTTGAATTGTTTGCATTAAACTTTCTTTAGCAGTTACTAAGTCATTTTTCTGCTCTAAGATAAAGTCATAACGCTTCTTCATTTCAGTATATGCTTCAATAGCTGTAGGATTCACTTCACCCATATTCTCTAAACGCTTCTTCATCTTATCTACGTTTACTTGAAGTTCCTCTAAGCTATCTTCAGTTTGTCTTCCTAAATTCAGAACGTCCTCTAACTCAACTTTAAACTCAACGCTTAAACGTTCTTTAGTTCCGGCTAACTGTAACTTAAGTGAATTTAATTTATCCTTAATCTCGTTGATTAATTGGTCCATCAATTCCTTAGACTTTACTTGATGTCTTAATGCGCTTTCTTTTTCTTGTAAAGAAGTTCTTAATGTATAATAAGATTGATCTGCCTCATTTAATTTCAATTCCTCTTCTTCCTTAGTTCTCAATAATATCACTAAATCATTGTCAACAGTCTCCAATTGAGCTCTACTTTCTACAATTGCAGTAGACGCTTCAGTTAATTGAATGGTGTTCGTTTGAATTTGCGCATGTAAGTCATTCAATTGATTTTCTTTAAACAAAACTTCTTGTTGTAAAGATTCAATTTTACTATGTTGCTTAGTTAATTGTAAATTCATTTCATTGAATTCACCACTAGCCAAATGGTAAGCTTGCTCAGCAGTTTGATACGCTAATTCTACATCCGCTAATTGCGCCTGTGTTTCATGCAATGAAATATTCAATGCTTCTAGCGCAATTCTTGTGTCAGCAATTGCAGCATGCTCGTCCTGTACCTTGGTACTATATTCAGCTAACTTAGCTACCGCATTTGTTTGTGCTGCTTGTAAGTTCTCTAGTCTATTCTTATTTGCAAATACCTCATTGATCAATGTATTGATTGATTGTTCTGTGCTGCGAATTTCATTTTCTTTTAATAGCTCATTAAATTGTAAAACAGAACTATGTTTATCTTGAATTTGTTCTTTTAAATTATTCACCACTTTTTCTTGTGATTGAATATCCTCTAATAATTTCTCTAAGTTCTTAGCACGTCCGATTTTCTTTCCTTCGAATAAACCAACACTACCTCCTGTTAAAGTATATTTTCCTTTAACATACTTACCATTCTTCTCTAAAATAATACCAGTGCTATTCGCTTCTAAAGCAGCTTCATTTTCAGCAATGAAAACATTCCCTAACAAATGATTTGCTAAAGCAGCATATTGAGGATCTACCTCAATTACTGATAATGCAGCAATAGTATTAGAAGGCGCGGACTCCACTTTTGCACCTGTCAATTGATCCAATAAGAAGAAGTTCGCTTTTCCTTTTTTGTTGTCATCTAACAACTGAACCGCTTGCATCCCCTCTTTTAAGTTATTAACTACATAATAGTTTAAATATGGCTCTAATACATTTTCAACTGCGGTACGATATTGCTCTTGAACATATAATATATCAGATAAGATAGGTGCATTGTGATTCCAACCTGTATTCTTATGCAAGAACTTAACACTCTCTGGATATCCTTCCATAGAGTCCACTAAGCTTTTTAATAAATCGTATTCATTCTTTTTAGCATCTAATATTCTTGATTGTTCTGCTAAGTTGGATCTTAATAATTCTAATTCAGCTTGTGTTTCAAAAATACTCGCTTTCGCTTTTTCATGCTGCGCTTGCAATTCTACCAAATGTGCTTTGCTGGTAGCTAAGTCTTGTTCTTTAGTTGCCAATTGCAATGTGATCTCTTGGATTTGACCCACTCTATGATGTTGCTCTTCTTCTAATTGTTGTTGACTTCTTTGTACGTTTTGTATAGAAGTATCAGATACTGCCACTTTCTTCTCTGCGTCAAACTGATTACGTTGAATCTGGCCATATTGTTGACGTAAATTATCCAATACTGTTCGTTGGTCGTCAAACTGAGCTCGTTTGTTTGTTAACTCCACCTGTGATTGCTCTACTCTATTTTTGAAATCTAAGTATAATTTTTCTTCGTCTAATACTTGTAGTTTAGTATATTCAATAGAGTCGCCAATTGTTTTTACTTGGCCTTCTGCACGTTCTAGAAATTCTTGTAATCCTTTTTCCTTGTCATTTAAATAGTCTAAACGCTGAGCAGCTAGGTTCTTGTCATTTTCTTTAGATCTCAATTTACCCAACACTTCATTAAACTCGTGTTGCATACTTTGTAAACCTCTTTCTTTTTCAATGAAGACTAGTCTGTCTTGTTCTAAAGTCGCTTCTTCTATTGCTATAGCAGCTTCTAATTGGAATTTCTTGTCAGTTTCAGATTCTTGTTGATCATTAAGGTCTTTGTAAGTAATATTAAACCCTTCTAATGCAGCAATTGCTAATTCAATGGCAGTTTCCTTATAATCTTTTTTTATCTCAAAATACTTCTCTGCTTTCTTAGCTTGATTCTCTAGCGTTTTTAATTGGTTATTAATTTCAAATAACAAATCTTCAATTCTAGACAAATCTTGTTCAGTAGCGTCTAATTTATTTTTGGCTTCTTTCTTTCTAGTTTTATAGATAGTAATTCCAGCAGCTTGCTCTAACATTTTACGACGGCTATTATCCTTGTCCTTGATAATATCGTCTACCATTCCTAATTCTATAATAGCATAACTGTCTGTACTAACTCCAGTATCCATAAATAAATTATGAATATCTTTTAATCGACAAGCAACATCATTCAAACGATATTCACTTTCGCCATTTTTATAAAAACGACGAGTAACTGATATCGTACTAAATTCTGTAGGTAATAAGTTTTTGGTATTCTCAAACGTAAGCGTCACTTCCGCCATACTGCTTGCATTTCTTGTTTTACTTCCGTTGAAAACAAGAGAGTCTAAGTTCTCTGATCTTAATGCTGAAATTTTCTGCTCACCAATAACCCATCTGATACTATCGATGATATTACTCTTACCGCAACCATTTGGCCCAATAATACCAGTAATTCCCTCATCAAACTTGATAATTGTTTTGTCAGCAAAACTCTTGAACCCTTTGATTTCTAATGACTTTAGTCTCACTTTCTTTGATCTTTAATATGTCTGCGAACATATGAAAAAAGCGGCAAGTATTCAAGTAAAACCAGGTCAAATTATGACAATTTTGTAGGAATTTTATTGCTTTTCTAACAGTTTTCCCCCCTCTGTAGTCAAGGTTCTAGCAGGAAACTTGTTTACCACCATGAAATCGTGGGTTGCCATCACAATGGCAGTACCATCGTCTTTGGTAATTTGAAACAATAATTGCATGATTTCATCGCTGGTTTCAGGGTCTAAACTACCAGTTGGCTCGTCTGCAAGGATCAATTTAGGAGAATTTAGCAAAGCTCGAGCTATGTCTACCCTTTGTTGCTCCCCTCCACTCATCTCGTAGGTCATTTTGAAACCCTTATTTTGAAGGCCTACTTTAGTTAAAACATCATCAATTTTTTGTTCTATCAACTTTTCGTCCTGCCAGCCAGTAGCTTTTAAGACAAATTTTAAATTTTCTTGTACCGTCCGGTCAGTTAATAATTGGAAATCTTGGAAAACCACCCCTAGATTTCTTCTTAAAAACGGTAATTTTTTCCAGTCCATTTCTTTTAAATCAAAGCCAACCACCATACCAGCACCTTCAGTTAAGGTGATCTCTCCATATAAAGATTTGAGTAAACTGCTTTTACCAGTACCTGTTTTACCAACTAAGTATACAAATTCGCCGCGCTCCACTGTGAAATTTACGTCTTGTAATATTAAGTTACCGCTTTGGTAAATATTTACGTGGTTTAATTGCACAACTACTTCATTCATGTTTTCTCTATTTGTGTTAAAATTAATAGCTAAAAGTTTCTGTTCCAAAACTTCCCTTTAAGACCAATTCTTTAGTATCTGAAGCTTCTACTCTTCCAATTATTTGTGCTTCAATATTTAATCCTTTAGCAATCGTTATTAATGCTTCGGCAGCACTAGCGTCAGTAAAGATTTCTAAGCGATGCCCCATATTAAAAACTTGATACATTTCCTTTGCATTAGCGCCAGAATTTTGTTGTATCAATTTGAAAATTGGGGGTACTTCCATTAAAGTATCTTTTACAATTCTCATTGGCCCAGGCAAGTACTTCATACACTTTGTTTGACCACCACCGCTACAATGAATCATCCCTTTTATGGCATCAAAATGTTCAGTTAAAATGGCTTTTACCAAAGGTGCGTAAGTCCTGGTGGGACTCAATAATAATTTCCCGACCGAAATGGCTCCAAATCCAGCAATATCAATAGTATCAGTAATTTTATTCTTGCCAATATAAACCACTTGGTCATTTAGTTTTGGTTCGAAAGTCTCAGGATATTTTGTAGCATATTCTTTACTCAAAACATCATGCCTAGCACTTGTCAAACCATTACTACCTAAACCACTATTATAAGAAGATTCATAGCTTGCTTGGCCATGGCTTGAGAACCCCACAATTACTTGTCCAGCAGCAATTAAATCATTGGTGATTAATTTTTCTTTTGGCCATCTTGCAGTCATTGTTCCATTAACTGCAATAGTTCTTACCACATCTCCAACATCTGCAGTTTCACCACCTAGAAATTCAATATTTACTCCAAAAGTTTTTAATGTATTAAAGAAATCCTGTGAACCGTTTATTACTTCACTTAAAACATCCCCTGTAATTACTAATTTATTTCTATCAATAGTGGAAGAGAACAATATTTGATCATATATGCCTACACATAATAAGTCATCTAAATTCATTGCAATGGCATCCTGTGCAATACCCTTCCATACACTTGCATCACCCGTTTCTTTCCAATAGATATATGCCAATATACTTTTAGTGCCAGCTCCGTCGGCATGCATTATATTAATGTACTCTGAATCCCCCCCTAAAAAGTCAGCGTATAGCTTACAAAAGGCATTAGGGTATAATCCCTGATCTAAATGCTGAATGGCTGCGTGAACTTCTTCTTTTTGAGCGGAAACCCCGCGTTGAGCGTACAATGACATGGATCTAAATTGGTTTGTGGGACAAAGGTACAATTGTTTTACATTTGTGCCATATTTAGCAATTATAAGATGAAGGTTCACTACGATTTACAACAATTACCCCAGTTTCGCAATGCCGTGATAACCACAGGCGCATTTGACGGTGTTCATAAAGGACATCAGCAAATTATAGACAGAATGAAAAGCTTAGCGAGTCAGGTAAAAGGGGAAACTATCATTATCACGTTTCACCCGCATCCTAGAAAAGTTATTTCTTCGGTACCCGGCGAAATCAAGCAATTGACCAACCTGAATGAGCGAATCGAATTACTTGAAAAAGCCGGCGTTGACCATCTAGTCGTAGTTAAGTTTAATCATCGTTTTTCTAATATGACTGCCGAACAATATGTAAAAGATTTTTTAGTTACCTACTTTCATCCTAGTACTATTATAGTTGGATATGACCATCGTTTTGGAAATGGACGAATTGGCAATTTTGAATTACTTGCTGCTTATGGTAAAATATTAGGATTTAATGTAGAAGAAATAAATGAACAAAAAGTAGGTGATGAAATTGTTAGCTCTACCTTGATTCGAAATTATATTGTTGACAAAAATATTCAAAAAGCTAATAAATTATTAGGCTATCCCTACTTCTTTGAAGGCTATGTTGTAAGAGGGAATCAATTGGGAAGAACTATTGGATTTCCCACAGCTAATTTACATATTGACGACGAAGAAAAACTAATACCATCTAATGGAGTTTATGCAGTAAAAGTAAAAGGCAATTGTACTAATGGAACATTATTAGAAGGCATGATGAATATTGGTGTAAGACCAACTGTTGACGGACAGAAAAAAGTAATTGAAGTGAATATATTTGACTTTGACCAAGATATTTACGAACAAAATATTACTGTGCTTGTTTATGAATTTATTAGAGGTGAGCAAAAATTTGAAGGGCTTGATGCATTAAAAATTCAACTTAAGAATGACAGACTAACTGCTAGCACTATTTTGCAGCAGTATCCATAATTTTAATAACCAATTCTTTTAACAAATCTGCATCAGTATTAGATGCATCGTTTATTCCAAGTACACGTAAATTATATTCATGTATCAATAACAATACCTGCTCTACTTTACTATAAGAATAATGTCTCGTTGCAGCTATATAGTTTTTAACCATAAAGGGGGAGATCCCTACTTCACTTGCAATTCTTTTCTCGTCCTGTGTTCCGGCTCCGTAAATAGCATACACCTTACTAAAAAAAGCATACAAGGTTGGTAATATTAATTGTATTGGAGCTGCTTTATTATTTGATTCAAAATATTGAATCATTCTAATTGCTTTAGAGAAATTTCTTTGTGCAACAGCATCTTGAAATTCAAATGCATTATACTCTTTGCTGATCCCAATAAATTTTTCAATATCGTCTTCTGTGATTTTTTTTCGATCACCTAGATTTACTATTAGTTTTTGTATCTCATTTTGAATTCTACTAATATCATTTCCGATATGATCCACAATGATTTGAACTGCCTTAGGTGATATTTGAAACCCAGCATCAGTAACATAGTTCATTACCCATTCAGGCAATTTATTGTCGTACATTTTTTTAGTACTTACAACAACCGCTTTTGTCTTGAGTATTTTAGCTAGTGCAGAACGTCCGTCAACATTCTTGTCTTTATGAGCAACTATTAATATTGTAGAAGAAAGTGGATGTTCAATATAGGATAACAACTTATCCAAATGATTCATATGCTGCGCTTCCTTTATAATTACGACTTGTTTTTCTGCAAAAACTGGATAACGCTTACAAGCGTTAATTATTTCAGCCCAATCAGCATCTTTACCATAAAACATAGTCAAGTTGAATTCCTGTTCTGCCTCTGTCAATAAATATTTCTCTGCATATTCTACAGCTTGATCTATATAAAAAGGCTCTTCTCCTTCTAACCAGTACACTGCATCGAATACCTGCTTTTTCCAATTGGCTATTATTTTTGAACTTGGCATGTTTCAAAGATAAAGATTCAAGTAGGCAGAATCTTAAAAAATGAAAAAAATATTATAGTATGTATCTATATTTTCAAAAAAAGGAGCGATAACTTATCATATTCTTTATTTTTTGTATCTTGAGCTTCAATATTTAAAACACTTATTATGAGTAACGAATCAACAAGCAACAACGGTAAAATCATTATCGGCTTATTAGTAGCTGCATTAATTGGATCTTGGATCTACTTCAGTACTTCAAAAACTGAAATTATCACAAATTATACAGCACAAGTAACTACGTTAGATAGCACTAAAAATTTAGTACAAGCAGAGTTTATAGCAGCGACTGCTAAAATTGACTCTTTGAACCTTCAAAACACTCAATTACAAGGAAGTCTACTTGAAAAATCAAATGATATTCAAAAATTAAAGACGGATATCAGCAGTATTCTACGCAAGAAAAATGCATCAGACAAAGAATTAGCAGAAGCTAAAACAATGATTACGTCTTTAAATGGTAAAGTAGCTGACTTATTAACTGATTTAGGTAAAGCTCAAGCAGAAAATAAAATTTTAACTTCTAAGAACGAAGTTTTAACTACTGAAAATGGTAATTTAAATACCAATTTAACTGCAACGACTAAAGAAAAAGAAAGATTACAAGATATCGGATCTACTTTACACGCTTCTACTTTTAGTATCCAAGCTTTACGTATAAAAGCGGATGGTAAAGAAAAAGCAACTAATTCTGCAAAAAGAGCAAACACGATTCGTTTAGCATTTCAAATTGACAAAAACAAAATCACTCCAAGTGGTGCTCAAGACTTATATATTTGTATCACTGCTCCTGACGGAAAAGCATTTACAGAAGGTGGTACATTTGCTACAAGAGAAGAAGGTACAAAGTCTTTTGCAAATAAATTGACTGTTCAATACGAGCATAATGCTTCATTACCAGTTAGCTATGATATTAAGCAAACTAGCAAGTTTGTTGAAGGCGAATACAAAGTAGAAGTATACAACAACGGATTCAAAATTGGAGAAGGCAAAACTTCTTTAAGAAAAGGTGGATTGTTTTAATCGACCTTAAAATATGATTAAAAAAAATCCCACTTTTTCAAGTGGGATTTTTTTTATTTGAAAATTTGAATTGAACTATTTAATAACAATCGCAGATAGAGCAGGAAGTTCTAATATTAACTTTACCCATTCACCCTTATCGTCCTGTGGCTCCATTTTAATTTCTTTATTGTATAAATCCCCAACTCCCCAGAACGTTTTATTGTCACTATTGAAAATTTCTTTACGCTTTTGATTTCCATAAACATGAATAGGAAATTGATGTCTAGGAACAGGTGTTACATTCATAACCACAATGATCTCCTCGGTTGGCAACTTGCCCTTTCTTTTATATGCAATGACCCCTTCCGCTCTCTTATTAGTTTCGATCCACTCAAATCCGCTCACTTCATATTGCAATTCATATAAAGCAGGATTGTTTTTATATAACATATTTAATTGCTGCACACATTGTTTCATCCCCCCATGACTCAAATGACTTAATAAATCCCATTGTAGTTCTGTTGTATAATTCCATTCCTGAGTAGCTGCAAATTCATTACCCATAAATAATAATTTAGCACCTGGGTGTGTAAACATATAAGTATAAAGCAACCTTAGATTTGCAAATTTTTGCCATTCGTCTCCTGGCATTTTATAGATCATTGGACTCTTACCATGAACTACCTCATCATGACTTAAAGGCAACATAAAATGTTCGTCATAATAATACATCATAGAAAAAGTAAATTTATCCTGCGCATTCGACCTTAATATTGGATCCAATTTAAAATAATCCAAAGTGTCATGCATCCAACCCATCATCCATTTCATTCCAAAACCCAGGCCACCCATGAAAGTTGGCTTACTTATTCCAGGCCAGTCTGTGGCTTCTTCTGCAATTGTTTGAATTGCAGGGAAATCACGATATAAAGTTTCATTCAGATCTTTAATAAAAGCAATTGCTTCTAAATTGCCATTCCCTCCAAATTCATTGGGTTCCCACTGCCCTTCTTCTCTGCTATAATTCAATTTTAACATGGAACTTACTGCGTCAACTCTTAACCCATCTATATGAAATTGGTCGCACCAGAAACGTGCACTACTTATTAAAAAAGATTTTACTTCCCCGCGCTTATAATTAAAAATATAAGAATTCCAGTCAGGATGATATCCCTTTCGCATATCTGCATACTCATAAGTATTGGCTCCGTCAAACATAAACAAACCATGAGCGTCGTAAGGGAAATGAGAAGGTACCCAGTCAATTATTACTCCAATCTCAGCGGCATGAAATGCTTCCACTAAGGCTGCAAACTCTTGTGGATTTCCAAATCTTGATGTTGGTGCAAAAAAGCCAATACCTTGATATCCCCAACTTCCGTCAAAAGGATGTTCCATAACTGGCATGAACTCTACATGCGTAAAACCCATTTCCTTTACATAAGGAACCAACAAATTAATAAGCTGGGTATAGGAATTATAACTTTCTTCGTCATTCTTGTCAGGTCGCATCCAACTTGCCAAATGCACTTCATAAACAGAATATGGCTGATCGGTTCTATTGGCAATTTTTCTTTGCTCCATCCACAGTTCGTCCTTCCACTTGTAGTCGGTTTGCCATGTTATTGAGGCTGTTAAAGGCCTTAATTCCCAGTAATGCGAGTAAGGATCTCCCTTGTCTAACTTAGCGCCCTTATAACCATGTATATGATATTTATAAACTTCTCCTTGGTGTAAATTCGGAATAAACCCTTCCCAAATACCAGAGCTATCCAATCTAACTTTTAGAGGATGTGTTGTTTTATCCCAATCATTAAAATTGCCTGTTACAAAGACAGCTGTTGCATTAGGCGCCCAAACAGCAAAATAAGTTCCCTTAATACCTAACACTTCCAACTGCTTATTCCCAAATAATTTATACAAACTATAATGAGTACCGTTTTGAAAATTATTAATATCTACTTCTGTAAATAAAGAATAATTCCATACAGGTTGTGCAGCGTCTACAAAATGAACTTCCTCGTATTTTGGCATAATTATTTTGTTAATTCAATTACTTGCATTGTCATGGAAGGTATTGAAAATTGACTGCTCAATTGAATTCCATTTATAATATCTTTCCCTCCAACAAAACCTTGGGTTCTTTCAGTGAAATTTTTGAGATCAATATTTCTTTCTTGTTTACCAGTATTCATAATGCACATCACTGTTTGTTTTTGATCATATCTGAAATAGACATATAAACCATCGTCAGGCAAATATTGCATCATTTTACCTTTTGTTATTGCAGAAGACTGCTTTCTAAAATTGCCTAGTAACTGTGTATAGGTTAGCATGTCTTTTTCATCAGCAGTTAAACCCTCTCTTGTAAATGCGTTTTTAATGTCTCCTCCCCATCCTCCAGGGAAGTCTAGTCTTACCCAACCATCCGGATTCGAAATTCCCTTCATTAAAATTTCTGAGCCATAATATAATTGAGGTATTCCTCTACAAGTCATTAGCCATGCATATGCCATTTTTGTTTTTGGAATACTTTCCCCTAATGAAGAAAGTATTCTTGTCATATCATGGTTGTCCAAGAATATCACATTACGCATTGGGTCTTTGTATAAGAAATCATTACTCAATGCAGTATACAATTTAATAACCCCATCGGTCCATGTATTCTTTTCATTCAACGCAGGCAAAATTCCTGAAAATAATAAATGAAAATCTGAAGTAGCTTGTAAATTACTTTTGAAAGGAAGGTTTAAATTGTTTTCCACAAAATAGGCTTGTGCAGCCACTCCGTCCACCCAGCATTCTCCATATTCAGTGATCTTAGGATACTCGTCTAACAATGCTTTATTTAAACGGTTCATCACGACTACATTGCAATATTTATATGTGTCAATTCTAAAACCGTCAATGCCATATGTTTCAACAGACCAAATCGCATATTGCGTTAAGAATTTTTCTACAAAACTATTTTCTTGATTCACGTCGGGCATTTCTGTTGTAAACCACCCATTGATCATTTTTTGTTCGTCTACTTTAGCATGATAAGGATCAAATATAGCTTGTTCTCTATAATGAGTCTGAGTATAACTTGGCCAAACATGTAACCAATCACTTGCAGGTGCGTCTTGTACTAAGAAATGAAATCTTCCAAAATGGTTATATACCACGTCCTGAATTAATTTCATACCTCTTTTATGCAAGCTATCGCTTAATTCCAAATAGGCTTTATCTCCTCCAAACCTTTGTTCCACTTTATATTGATTAGTAGCTGCATAGCCATGCTCTGTTCGGTCTGGCATATCATTTTCCAAAACCGGTGTCATCCATAATGTAGTTGCACCTAACTTTTGTAAATAATCCAAATGATTTGTCACCCCTTTTAAATCTCCCCCATGTCTTAAAAATATGGAGTCTCTATTTAAAGATTGGTCCTTTAAACCGGCGATGCGGTCATTACTAGGATCTCCATTACTAAAACGATCTGGCATTAAAAAATATACAAGGTCCGCTGAATTTACTCCTTGTGCAAATTGAGTTCCTCTACCTATTCTTCTTGGAAGTAAAGCCCATGTTTTATTAATATTTTCTCCCTGTGTACTTATTATGAAATGTAAATTACCTGGCTTTGCTGTATTAGCAATCTCAATATCAACAGCTATATAATGCCCATTTTTGAAATGATGTATTTTGTTTATCTTAACTCCATTGTAGTTTAAATTCACTGTCGATTTTGAGAAATCAGCATTAGTTGTTCTAAATAATACTTGCACTTTGTTCATCTTCATTTGAACAAACCAATTACTTGGGTATGTTTCCACTTGCTGCCCCATTGTTGGCAAAGCACTAAAAAGCACTATTATAAAACCCCATATCCCAAAATACCGATACCTGTCTATTCTCATTATTTACTTTTTTCTTCTTTAATAATTACTACACAAATAATACTCGCTAACAACAATAAAAATCCACCAATCTGCACTGCCATTAAACGGTCATTATGCAAATAAGTAGACATGATTTTCCCGAAAAATAAAGAAGCAATAATTTCCGGCAGCACAATAAAGAAATTAAATATACCCATATAAATACCCATTTTATGTTCAGGTATAAACCCCGCTAACATAGAATATGGCATTGATAAAATAGAAGCCCATGCAATACCTACCAATCCCATACTTATATATAAATAATTCGGTTGTTGGATATAGTAAACAGAAATCAAACCAATAGCTCCTATAAGCAAGCACATTGCATGGGTATATTTTTTCCCAATTAGTCCAACCCAAAAAGATAATGTAAATGAAAAACCAAATGTTACTAAATTCAAAATAGCAGAAGTAGTATTGGCATGTTCTAGCCCCATTGTGTAAACATTGCTGTTAGTAATTGGGTCGCCATGAAATAATTGACTTGCTACACCAGTACTATAATAAAACCACATTAAAAATAATCCTGGCCAAGTGATAAAATTAACCAATGCCAAACGTTTCATTTGAACTGGCATGTTTTTGATAGAATCAAAAATTTCTTTTACTATACTTTCTTTAACTTCTTCCTTTTTTGCATAATCCAAATTAGATGGGGGATATTCCTTGCTTCTAAAAATGGTATACATTACAGACACAAAAAATACAGCACCACCAATATAAAATGATAATAAAATATTTTGAGGAATGGATCCATGAATTTTCTCTCTTGAAATATGGAACCAGTTGACTAACAATTGTGGCAAATAACCTGCAATAAAAGAAGCTAATCCGATAAACATACTTTGCATTGCAAAACCGAAAGACCTTTGTTTCTCATCTAAATTGTCAGCAACAAAAGCCCTGAAGGGTTCCATAGTTACATTAATGCTTGAATCTAAAATCCATAACACTCCTGCTGCCATCCAAACTGAAGAAGAATTTGGCATCACAAATAATAAAGCTGAACTCAAAATTGCACCAATTAAGAAGAAGGGTCTTCTTCTACCTAATCTAGGATGCCAAGTTCTATCACTAAAATATCCAATTATTGGCTGAATGATAAGTCCAGTCATTGGTGCAGCTAACCACAATCCTGGAATTTGCGCAGGAGTTGCTCCTAAAAATTCGTAGATGGCACTCATGTTTCCCATTTGCAAACTCCATCCAAATTGTATTCCAAAAAACCCAAAACACATGTTCCAAATTTGCCAAAAACTCAATTTGGCTTTCTCACCTGTATATGCTGTACTCATTTAGTTCTTTTTTAAATTATAAAGCCATTAGGAATAATGGCACCTTTTTTTACCACTACGATACCATCTTTAATGGTATATAAAGGATGATCCACTTTTTCACGATGCAGCCCGCCTCTTATTACAACATCATTACCTATTGAACAGTTTTTGTCAATTATCGCGTCTTCAATTACACATCTTTCTCCAATTCCAATTGTTGGTTGATCTTTTGACTTTTTTTCAACAATCTGTTCAATAGTTTCATAATAATCACAACCCATCACATATGCATTATTAATTACGGTATCCTTGCCAATTCTTGATCGAATTCCAATTACCGATTTTGCAATAGCCGCTGCATGAATAATACAACCTTCTGCAATTAGTGCTTTGTTAATAATGGTTCCGCTAATTTTTGCAGGCGGTAACATTCTTGCCCTTGTATATACAGTTTGCGCATTGTCAAAAAGATTAAAAGGAGGAATATCATCAGTTAACGCAATGTTAGCTTCAAAGAAGGAATATATATTTCCAATATCTGTCCAATAGCCATCATACTGATAACTAATCACTTTGTAATTTGCAATTGAGTCTGGAATAATTTCTTTACCAAAATCTGTCGCATTGGGATGTACTTCGTTTAATAGTTGATATAAAATTTCCTTATTAAAAACATAAATCCCCATGGACGCTAAATAGTTTCTACCCTGATCCTGCATTGCGGCACCAGTATCACTTACCCAGTTAGGAAGTAAATCTTTATTAGGTTTTTCAATAAATGAAGTGATTACTTGCTCCTCATTGGATTTTAAAATTCCAAATTCGGGTGCCTCTCTATCTCCAACTGGAATAGTTGCAATGGTTAATGCTGCACCACTTTTTTTATGTGCATCAATCATTTTACTAAAATCCATTTGATATAACTGATCACCACTTAAAATTAAAACATATTCGAAATCCATTTTATCCAAATGTCTCAAAGACTGTCTAACAGCATCTGCTGTGCCTTGAAACCAACCTGGGTTATCTGGTGTTTGTTCTGCAGCCAATATGTCAACAAATCCAGAACTAAATGCACTAAAATGATAGGTATTTTTGATATGCTGATTTAGTGAAGCAGAATTAAACTGTGTCAATACGAAAATTCGATTCAGATTACTATTAATACAATTACTAATTGGAATGTCTACCAATCTATATTTACCTGCTATTGGCACTGCTGGCTTTGACCTACTAGCAGTTAACGGGGACAATCTTGAACCTGCACCACCTCCTAAAATGATTGAAACTGTTTCTTTAGTGTACACTGACATACTATTAGAGTTAAAAATTTATAAAATTGATTGATAAATATTTTCATACGCTGCAACAACTGACTCCCAACTATGGTCAATTGCCATACTGTGAAGTATCATTTTTTGCATTTGATCTTTGTCTTGATATACTGAAATAGCACGCTCTATTGCATGAACAATATCTTCTTCGGTAGCATGTAGAAAACGTATACCAAATCCATCTGGGTCTCCCATATCTACCACAGTGTCATGTAGTCCTCCTGTATCTCTAACCATTGGAATTGTTCCATAACGCAAGGAATACATTTGATTCAATCCACATGGTTCCACCCTACTTGGCATCAATAAAAAATCTGCTCCTGCATAGGCCTGATGACCTACTTTTTCATCATATCCAATCCATGTATTAAAATTGCCAGGATATAATTGTACCAAATAATTCAATGCAGATTCTATAGGAGTCTCTCCTGTACCAATAATTAGAAAGTTAGCGGCACAATTCGTTTTATCCAACGCATGTTGAATAGCACCAGGTAATATATCCGCAGCTTTTTCCCCAACTAGTCTTCCTATGAAAATAATTAGTGGTTTTTTTATATCTAAATTGTATTGTTCACAAAGCAATGCTTTGTTTTTTTGCTTTCCTGCTTTATACGTTTTAATATCATAATGAAATGCAACCATAGGGTCTGTTGCAGGATTCCAAACTTCGCTGTCTATTCCATTTAGTATACCAGTACATTTTCCTTGCTCATATTCAAACAAGGGCTCTAAACCGGCTGACTGATATTTAAGTTGGTGCATATACGTCTCACTCACGGTAGTAACTTTATCCGCACATTTAATGCCAGTAGCCAAAGAATTAATTGAATTATTCCATTCTAACAGTCCATGTTTCCAGCTATCCCATTTAGGAATTAAAATACTCTTTTCCCATCCCATAGATCCATGATACTGAGCATTGTGAATTGTCAAAACTGTTTTTACGAATTGGAGACTTTGATAATCATAACAATACTTCATCATGAAAGGTATCAAGCCCGACTGATGATCATGACAATGTACGATGCCTGGCTTTTGCTCCCAACTAGACAACCAATTTACAACGGCAATTTGAAATCCTATAAATCGGTCATTGTCGTCTGCATATCCGTATATTTTTGGACGGTCTAATAAACCATGAATGTCTACAAGGTATAAATCATAACCCAATTTGCCAGTAGCTTCTTTGATAATGGTGAAATCAAAAAACCAATTTCCTAAATATGCATTGCCTTTAAATACAATATTCCATTCATTTTTTTCCAAAAAAGGAGTACGATACATGGGCATAACCACCATAGATTCCGACCCTGTCTTTTTTTGATATTTAGGCAAGGCACCTACCACATCACCAAGGCCACCAGCCTTTGCCATAGGATAACATTCAGCACTTACATGTACAATTACCATGTTGCAATCTAATTTGTTTCAATTTACTAAAAACTAGTGGTAATTCTATTAAATTTTTTAAGCAATGGATTATTATTTTAAGTATTTTACGTGATCGAAAAACGATTAAACAAACGAAAGTATGAGCCAAACCAAACAACCCACCAATACTGGTGCCTTATCTACCCTTATTGTAGTATTTTTCTTTTGGGGATTTATTGCTTCTAGCAATAGTGTTTTCATCCCTTTTTGCAAACACAAATTTAACTTAGACCAATTCCAAAGTCAATTAGTAGATTTTGCATTCTACCTTGCATATTACCTTGGTGCCCTAGGCCTATTTGCTTATGGTGCATTTGGAGGAAAAGATCTTGTAGGAAAATGGGGATATAAAAAGAGTATTGTCTATGGTTTATTATTCTCTGCAATAGGTGCAGCTGCTATGATTATTGCTGTTAATGCAAATACTTTTACTGGAATGCTTGTTGGCTTATTTATAGTTGCACTTGGATTTTCATTGCAACAAACCGCGGCTCAACCCTTCGCGATTGCTTTAGGTGACGAGAGCACTGGAGCTAGTCGAGTGAACCTTGCAGGTGGTATCAATTCATTTGGAACTACTATTGGGCCAATAGTGGTAGCATTTGCCTTATTTGGAACAGCTGCTGCAATTACCGATGACCAGATTGCTGCATTAAGTCTTAGCAAGGTAGTGATATTATATAGTGCCGCTGGTTGTTTATTTTTAGCTGCTGCTGCATTATTTCACTTTTCAAAGAAAGTTCCATCAGGCATTAGCGAAGAAAAGATTGAACCAGCTAATAAAGCACTTAATTTATTACTAATCATGACTGGGGTATTAATTGTCATGTTTGTCCCAATTTTTAATAGTTATAAAATTGATCCTGCAACTTTAACCGACGCGACTAAATTAGATTTAGAAACCACTAGATTGAAATGGTTATTTGGTGCCTTAGCAACAGTTGTAGTTGGTTTATTATACGCGAACTTCTCTGCACAAAAAAACGAAAATGGCTGGGGTGCTATGAAATATCCTCAATTGGTATTGGGCATGCTTGCCTTATTCGTATATGTTGGAGTAGAAGTTGCCATTGGATCCAATTTAGGGGAATTATTAAAACAAGCTGATTTCGGAAGTATTCCATCATCAAAGATTGCTCCTTATGTTTCTATGTATTGGGGCAGTATGATGATTGGTCGTTGGACTGGAGCAATTTCTGCATTTGAATTTAAAAGTAACACTAAGAAAATCTTAACTTTTATTGTTCCATTAGTTGCTTTTGGAATTGTAATTGGCGCAAACAGTATTGCTCAATATGATATGAGTCCTTTATACATGTATATTGTGTGCATCTTTATTCAAATTGGAGCTTTCTTCTTAAGTCAAGACAAACCAGCTAAAACATTGATGATATTTAGTTTAATTGGAATTACTGCTATGTTAGTGGGAATTTTTAATAAAGGTGACTTAGCTACTTATGCATTTTTAACTGGTGGTATTGCTTGTTCTATTATGTGGCCTTCCATATTTGCATTGTCAATTGCAGGATTAGGCAAATACACAACACAAGGTGCTGCATTTTTAATTATGATGATTCTAGGTGGTGGAATTATTCCTCCCATCCAAGGTAAATTATCTGATTTTTTACAATCTTCCCATTTAGATACTCCTGGTTACGGTATTCATAATTCATTTTGGATCCCGGTAGTATGTTTCTCATATATCCTTTTCTTTGCAATTGCAGTAAAAGGTATTTTAAAGAAACAAGGAATAAATTATGAAGAAGCTGAAGCAAAAGCAGGTCACTAACTAAATTATTAAAAAAAATAAATTCTGATACAATGGATTCTTATGTAGTTGGTGTTGATATTGGTGGGACAGGTACTAAGTATGGTATAGTAGATAAAGACGGAAACGTTTTACATTCAAGTTCTATGCCTACTAACACACATGCGCAGGTACACACATTTATTGACGAGTTATATGTCAAACTAAGTGAGTTAATTGAAAAAGTAGGTGGTGTTGGTCGTATCAAGGGAATTGGAATAGGTGCACCCAATGGAAATATCTATACAGGTACCATTGAATATGCTCCAAACTTGCCATGGAAAGGAGTGATCCCTTTTGCTAAAATGGTTCAAGACAAATTTAAATTGCCAGTAAAATTAACCAACGATGCGAATGCAGCTGCTGTTGGTGAAATGATGTATGGTGCAGCTAAAGGCATGAAAGATTTTATCATGATTACCTTAGGAACAGGTGTTGGAAGTGGAATAGTTGCCAATGGACAATTGATATATGGTCATGATGGATTTGCTGGAGAACTAGGACATACTATTATTATTCCTGACGGAAGATTGCACACTGGAACTGGTAAAAAAGGCTCTCTTGAAAGTTATGCATCCGCTACTGGAGTTGCACTTACCGCAGTAGAAATTTTAAGTACTACCAACCGACCTAGTTTATTAAGATCTATTCCGCTAGAGAAAATTACTTCTAAAGATGTTTTTGAAGCAGCGCAGAAAGACGATGAAGTTGCTAAGGAAGTATTTGAATACACAGGTAAGATATTAGGAATGTCTTTGGCAAATTTTGTAATGTTTTCGAGTCCTGAAGCCATTATCTTATTTGGCGGCTTAACAAAAGCTGGCGATATGATTTTGAAACCTACTCGTGAACATATGGAAGCGAATGTGATTGAGATTTTTGAAAATAAAGTAAAGATTTTATTTAGTCATTTGAAAGAATCAGACGCTGCAATTTTAGGCGCTTCTGCCCTAATGTGGGATTAAGATTTAAGCTATGCTTAAATCTTAATCCTTGAATTCATTAAAATGAATTCGGTATTAACTCTCAATTATAATCTCTCAATAGATTAATTATATCTCTCTCAATAGATTAATTATAATCTCTCTCAATAGATTAATTATAATCTCTCTCAATAGATTAATTATAATCTCTCTCAATAGATTAATTATAAAAAAAGGCTCCAAATAAATTGGAGCCTTTTTTTATGATGTAGCAGATTTATTTTTTTATTGCTAATTCTTCCATCCATTTGTTTCTTCCCCATCCTGCAATTACATGCTTTTCACTATGATAAGAAGAACGCACCAACGGTCCACTCTCTACATAATCAAACCCTAATTCATATCCTATCTGTCTTAGCTCTGCAAATTCATCGGGATGAACAAAACGTTGTACAGGTAAATGTTTTTTGGTAGGTTGTAAATATTGACCAAGTGTTAATACGTCACAGCCCACACCTACTAAGTCTTTCATTGTTTGTATCACTTCATGCTTCTCTTCTCCAATGCCTAACATTAATCCTGTCTTCGTTCGCATGCCACCTTTTTTCAATGATTCTAAAACACCTAAACTACGTAGGTATTTAGCTTGAATACGAACACGTTTAGTATTTCGTTCTACTGTTTCCATATTATGACTAATCACTTCTGGAGCAGCTTCTATTAATCTATCAATTTGTTCTTGTATACCTCTGAAATCTGGAATCAAAGTTTCCAATGTAGTTTCTGGACTTAAAGTTTTGATTGCTTTAATTGTATTCGCCCAAATTATAGAACCCCCATCTGGTAATTCATCTCTATCTACACTTGTTAATACTGCATGTTTAACCTTCATTAAAAAAACGGCTTCTGCAACTCGTTGAGGCTCGTCCCATTCAACTGGCTTGGGACGTCCAGTAGCCACTGCGCAAAACTGACAACTTCTTGTACAAATATTACCCAAAATCATAAAAGTTGCTGTTCCCTCACCCCAACATTCACCCATATTAGGACAATTACCACTTTCGCATATAGTATGTAATTTATGCGTATCCACTAAACCACGCACATGTTTATAGCTCTCTCCAATTGGTAATTTAACTCTTAACCAATCTGGCTTTTTTAAGCGTGTACTTTGATCTGCGGAAACAACGGGTAATTCTTGCATAGTAATCTTCAATTAACTCCGCAAAAATACAAGACTTGAGGGGAATAAAATCGTAATTTTACCAAAATCATAAATCACTAAAAAAGTTACTATGACAGCTACAGTTACCTATGAATCAAATCTGAGAACCACTTGCTTACATTTACAAAGCGGTTCTGCAATAGAAACAGATGCCCCTACAGACAATAAAGGAAAAGGGGAACGGTTCTCTCCAACCGACTTAATTGCAACCGGCCTTGGCGCTTGCATGATAACTACAATGGGCATTAAAGCACAAACTATGGATATTGCTTTAGACGGTGCCAAAGTGGAAGTAACAAAAGTTATGGCTTCAGAGCCAAGAAGAATCGGAAAAATTATTGCACATGTAACAATGCCTTCTTTAAACTTAGACGAAAAAACAAAAGAAATATTAGAGCGTGTTGCAAGAACCTGCCCAGTAGAAAGAAGTTTGCACCCAGACGTTGAATTAGACATTGCATTCAATTGGTTGTAAGTGCAACTAAATAATTTGGTCTGAAAAACTAATTTTGATTAAGCAGCTATTTCGACGGATTTTACAATATACTAAGCAGTTAGTCAATCCCTAGCTGCTTTAATTTTTGTACCAATAAACTAACTGGCAGTCCCATAACATTGTAAAAATCGCCTTGAATTCCTTTAATTCCAATTACCCCAATCCATTCTTGAATGGCATAGCCACCGGCTTTATCAAAAGGTTTGTAATGATCCACATAGTATTCAATTTGAGCTAAAGTTAAACTATGAAAATCTACTTGAGTGGTTTCACTAAACGCATATTCTTTCCCTTGATATAATACTACAACTCCTGTAATTACTTGATGTGATCTACCTGACAATAAGCTTAAAGAATTCACTGCATCTTGACGATCCAATGGCTTTCCTAAAATTAATTGATCCAATAAAACAATTGTATCAGCTGCAATAATACAAAAATCTTTTAAAGCGTCTTTTTGTTGGTGTGGTTCTTGTAGTTGTTCAAGTTTCTCTAAAACCGCCTTTGCTTTATTGCTTGCAATAAAAACTGGCACTTCTTGTTTAGCCATTGTTTCTGGGAATGATTCGTCGGAATCTGAAACTACAATTTCGAATGGAATATTTGCCCACTCTAATAAGGTTTTTCGTCTTGGTGACTGGGAAGCTAATATGATATCTGCCATGTGCAATTATAATAAGAAATAAAAAAAGCCCATAGACAAAATACCTGCAAGCATAGCAAATTTTATCCAAGAGCTTAGTCTTGTGAAATCTTTGCTAGTAAAGGAACTTGGAAGTTTTACTAATACATAAATTAGGGGGGCAACTATTAACATTAAACAATAAAAAATACTAAACCACCATCCTAGCGGCAAAACGAAAATTTGAATAATTGTCAGCATCAAAATGACTACCATTAACCATACTGCGATATACACTTTAGTTGGCATCAATCCCCAAACTATTGGTAAAGTTTTGCATCCAAATTTTTCATCTCCTTCAATATCTTCCATATCCTTTAATGCTTCACGAACTAAAGTAAGTATAAATGCGAATGCACTATACAACAACATGAGTTTAAAAAAGCGCACATTAGCAGTTGATCCAATTTGAGGATGAAATACTTCTTGAACAGTAAACTTAGAAAAATATACTACGGCAATTGACCAAGCTGTAAGTATCGATATGACTACATTTCCAACTAGAAAATCTTTTTTGAAATTGGTTGAATAAAACCAAAGAAATAAAATAGTAGCTAAATTGGCTAAATGTATATGCCAATAAAATTGAAATGGGAAAGCAATGGTAGAAATATAAATACCTAATAAACTAAAAATTAAATGCCAAAATATAACCCATCTTCTACTAATAAATTCACCCACAACTACTTTCTTAGGTTTATTAACTTGATCAATATTTACATCAAAATAATCGTTAATAATATATCCTGCCGCCGCTATTAAAACATAAGTAATTAATATAAAATAAAATTGACGGTCTGCTGTGGCACCTCCTAATGGATATAATGGTTTATAAATACAAAAATGAAATAAACATTCTGCCAATAAAATGAAAAGTAAATTTGGCCAACGTACTAATTTCAAAAAATGTATAACTACTTTCAAAATGTATTATTTACTATTTAGCGCGTATATGATCTTCCAAATCCCAATGATCATTTAGCTTTAATGTCTTTTCTATTACTTCTCTTGCACAACCGTCTCCCCCTTTAGCAACTGCCTTATAAGTACATATTGATTTGATATCAATAGCGGCATCACTAGGACAAGACGGCAAACCAACTATCTGCATAGCTTCATAGTCTGGCATGTCGTCACCCATATATAAAATCTCGTCTAAAGGTATTTGTTCTGTAATTGATAACTGTTGAAGTAACTCTCTTTTGTCTGACACTTTCATGAATACATCATGAACACCCAAACGATATAATCTATCTCTGACTTCTTCCGAATTGCCCCCAGAAATTACCCAAATCTTATACCCTTTTTTAATGGCTAATTGAATTGCATACCCATCCTTAATATTCATGGCTCTTGCCATAACACCATTTGGCAATACCATTAACAGGCCGTTTGTCAAAACGCCATCTACATCAAAAACGAAACATTTAATTTTCTTGAAAGCTGTAAGCAAAACTTGATAATTTTAATAAGATAAATGTAAACTTATTTTTGGTTATCGCGCCACTCATATACCCAAGCACTTTGGATCATCTCTAAATGTCCCTCACTAGATTCTTCTTTTTTACCTTCAAAATGAGGCAAAGTCAATATCCAATCTAATAAATCGGTAAAGCGTACTCTATAAATTTTAGATTCTGTATAGTCATCTCCGAACTTTTCGTATAACTTTTGAGCAATATCTTCATGGTCATTCCAATGGATCGGCGGTTCAAACTGAGTCATAGTTGTATTAATTTTATTCTCCTAAAAATTGAGTTTGGTCAGGTAATGTTACTTCAATCACCCCTGTACCTGCTTTTAATTCACATTGACATCCTAGTCTTGATTCAATTCTTGGAATTAAAGCTCTATCAATAAAGTCTTCTTCTTTATCAGACAATTCTGCCAAATGCTCACTTCCTTTATTTACATATAAATGACAAGTACTGCATGCACAAACCCCACCACAGTTATGATGTAACTCTATTCCATTATCCAAGATAACTTCTAATAGACTTTGGTCGGCTGCAATATTTTCAAGCGTAATGGACGCTAATCCTTTTTGCTCAAAGTTGATTTTCAATGAATACATAATTCAATCTCGATTTTCGCAAAAATAACTTTTATCATTCAATACCCTGCTAGATTTGTCTTTTTTAGTTTGCGAAATACAAAAAAACTGAATCGCATCGCTGTGACCGGCTTATCTTTGGAATAATAATTAATAAATATGGCGAAGCAGGGGGTTTCAGAAAGAATGTATCTACAGTTTTTGAGGACAAAATTTAAAGCTTTAGGGATGGTTTCGCCAGCTGTAGCAGGAAAATCTGCATTTGATTTATTTTGCACCCCCTTCCCAAAGTATAAAAAACGAAAAGCACCCGCTATTTTTAATCAGGCTAAGTCTTTATACGTTAAAGTAGACGGAGATATTAATATCCATGGTTTTGAGTGGAATGCTTCGAAACCAAATGGGAAAACGGTTTTAATTGTACATGGATATGCAAGTTATTTCTACAAATTTGAGCAATATATCGCTCCATTATTAAAAGCAGGGTTCCGTGTTTTAGGTTTTGATGCCCCTGGACATGGCACAAGTGAGGGGAAGTACATTAATATACTTATATATAAGGATGCTATTGAACAAATTATTAAATCTTGCGGACCTATTGACCACTTTATGGGACATTCTTTAGGGGGAATTACCCTTGCACTCATTGCTGAAACAATAGAAAATCCAACAACACACAAATTTGTACTTATTGCACCTGCAACCAAGACCTCAACCACATTCGCCAATTATTTTGATATGATGCACTTTAGTGAACCAATTAGAGCAGCTTTTTTAAACGAATTAAATAGCAGAACATCCCATCCTATATCTTATTTTGAAGCAGATAGGGCAATCGAAAACTACAAAGGACCCCTACTTTGGGTCCATGACCAGGGTGACCGCGTTTGTCCATACAAAGATTTGGTTAATTTTAAGAATTCTGCACATGAGAATATTAAATTCTTGATTACCAACGAATTAGGTCATAACAAAATATACAAAACACAGGACGTAATTGACCAAATTGTATCATTTTTGGCTTCCTAGTAATAGCTAAATTTTTTTTTCGTGGGTGAATACTCTAATATTGCACCTATGTCAAAGAACTTATTAATCGTTGAGTCACCTGCGAAAGCAAAGACAATTGAGAAGATTTTGGGGGAAGAATTTGAAGTAAGAAGCTGTTATGGTCATATCCGTGATCTGGAAAAAAATGATATGGGGATAGACATGAAAAATCATTTTGCTCCAAGATATATTGTCCCTAGTGAGAAAGAAAAAGTGGTTAAGGAACTTAAATCAATGACCAAGAAGGCGAAGGAAGTATGGCTTGCGTCGGATGAGGACCGTGAAGGAGAAAGTATCAGTTGGCATTTGGCAGAAGTTTTAGGTTTAGACCCTAAAAAAACAAAGCGTATCGTATTTCACGAGATTACCGCACCCGCTATTAAAAAAGCTGTAGCAAATCCACGTTTAATAAATATGGATTTGGTGGACGCACAACAAGCAAGAAGAATTTTAGATAGAATAGTAGGATTTGAATTAAGTCCAGTTTTATGGCGTAAGATTGGTATGCAAAGAAGCTTAAGTGCTGGTCGTGTACAAAGTGTTGCAGTAAGATTAATTGCAGAAAGAGAAAGAGAAATTAACCAATTCCTTCCAGAAAGTGTATTTAAAGTATTCGCATTATTTACTGCTTTAGATATTAATAAGAAGAAAGTAAAATTCAAAGCAGACGGCCCTCAAAAGTTAACAACTGGAGGAGCTGCTGAGAAATTTTTGAACGAATGTAAGGGTGCTAAATATACTGTAAAAGATATTACTGTTAAAGACGGAAAACGAACACCATCTGCCCCTTTCACTACTTCTACCTTGCAACAAGAAGCCTCTAGAAAATTAGGATATAGTGTTAGTAAGACCATGTTACTTGCACAAAAATTATATGAAAGTGGTAAGATCACATACATGAGAACTGATAGTATCAGCTTGAGTGAAACTGCAATTGATGCAATCAAAGCAGAAATCAATACAAGCTTTGGAGCCAACTATTACCAACCACGCAAGTTTAAAAACAAAAACGAGAATGCGCAAGAAGCGCATGAAGCCATTCGCCCTTCCTATATGAACGAAAGCAAAGTTGATGATGCTGACACGAATCGTTTATATGAATTAATTTGGAAGCGAACTATTGCTTCTCAAATGAGTGATGCACAATTTGAAAAGACGGTTGCTAAAATTGATATTTCTACAAATAAAGAAACCCTAACTGCTTCCGGTGAAGTGATGAAATTTGATGGTTTCTTAAAAGTATATTTAGAAAGTAAAGACGAGGATGAGGAGGAAGAATCGAATGATGCAGATGGAAATGAAGCAATTTTACCTCCACTTGCTGTTGGCCAAGTATTAGATTTTGTAAGTATGACAGGATTAGAAAGATTTAGTCGTCCTTCATCAAGATATACAGAAGCTAGTTTAGTGAAAAAATTAGAAGAATTGGGTATTGGCCGACCTTCTACATACGCTCCTACTATATCTACAATTATGAAACGTAATTACGTAGAGAAGAAAGAGAAAGAAGGTGTTAAACGTATCTACCAAATATTGTCTTTAAACAATAAGGACGAAATTAAAACAGAATCGGCAAGTGAAATTACCGGTGCTGAAAAGAATAAATTATCTCCAACTGACTTAGGTTTAGTTGTTACTGACTTTTTAAAGCAACACTTTGAAAAAGTAATGGACTTTGGATTTACTGCAAAAATTGAAGGCGAATTTGATGAAATCGCTGCAGGTAAATTGAAGTGGAGTAAGATGCTAGAGGAATTCTACAATCCTTTCCATGAGACTATTGAACATACATTAGAAACTGCGGAAAGAGCTAAAGGAGAAAGAGAATTAGGTTTTGATGCAGTAAGTGGTAAAAAAGTAATCGCACGTATGGGCCGTTACGGACCTATGGTACAAATTGGACATCAGGATGAGGAAGAAAAACCAAAATTCGCAAAATTGAAGCCTTCTCAAAGTATTGAGACTATCAGTTTTGACGAAGCAATGGAACTTTTCAAACTTCCAAGAACACTTGGGATGTTTGAAGACATGGAAGTCGCAGTTAATATTGGACGTTTTGGCCCCTATGCGGCTCATGACAAGAAGTTCTACTCACTTAACAAGGAAATGGACCCTTACACGGTTACACTTGAAGAATTGACTCCTATGATCGCCGAAAAACGTAAAGCAAAAGACGAGCGAACTATTAAAATATTTGAAAAAGACAAGATTCAACTTTTGAGAGGTCCTTATGGTCCTTATATTAAACAAGGCTTGCGCAATTTTAAGTTGACAAAAGAACAACAAGAAAAAGTAGAAGAATTGACTATCGAGGAAGTTAAAGCGATTATTGAGGAATTGAAAAAGAATCCACCTCGCAAAATAGCCCGCAAAAAGAAAGCTTAATATACAATCCCGATCGCCTCAACGCCTTCGGGATTTTTTTTGCCCACTACCTACTTTATTTGCTGTCGTTTGCGATTTTCCTCTAGCACTGTCCTTTATTTGAAATGTCAATCATCAAACCTTTAACTTACATAAAGTGCTTTATAAAACAAACTATCGCTCACTGCTCGACCTGTCGCTAAAAATATAAGCATAAAAAAAAGCCCCGGAAAATTCCGAGGCTTTGAAAATATGAATTTATGAATTAAGCAATCGAAGGCTTACTCAAAGATTTTAAATGTGCAACATGGGCCTTAATAGCACTAAGCACTGTTGGGTATTCAATGTATTTCAATTTAAAATCAGCACATGCTTCTTTTACTATTTTAGAAATTGCTGGATAATGTACGTGAGAGATCTTTGGGAATAAATGATGCTCTATTTGAAAATTCAATCCACCTACTAACCAACTAACCAATTTGCTTTTTGTTGCAAAGTTAGCAGTAGTATGTATTTGGTGAGCAGCAAATTCGTCAGGCATTCTATTCTCTGGTTGAATAGCAACTGGAAATTCTGTGTCAGACACGGTATGTGCTAATTGGAATACGATACTTAAAATCAGACCTGCGGCACAACCAATAAGCAAAAAGCCAACTAACCAGCTTGTGAATCCAACCATATAAATTGGCAATGCAATAAACACAACTGCATGATAAATTTTTACCAGCCAAAATTCAATATGTTCTGCAATTGTCATTTTCTTTAATGGCACAGAACCAATCATTCTTGAAAAATACTTTTTATAGTCTGTATAGAACAACCAGAAAATATATAATAACATATACAGTACCCAGAAATAAATATGCTGAAAACGATGCATTAAGTAATGCTTCTGAGTAGGTGCCATTCTCATTAACATACCTACTTCAATATCGTCGTCTACTCCATCAATATTAGTATACGTATGGTGAATTGTTACATGTTTCATACTCCACATAAATCTACTCGCACCTAAAACGCTAATAGAAGAAGCTGCTAATTTATTTAACCAAGGATGTTTACTAAAACTTCCGTGGCTACCATCGTGCATCACATTGAAACCAATGGAAGCAATTAATGCTCCAAAAAAAATACATTCTATAACTGCAAAAAATACAGGCGGTGTGAAAAATACTAAATGAATATAAGTTGCAATAAATAAACTAATCAAAATGATTGCCTTAGAAAAAAGTTTACTGTTACCAGTTGCTTTTATATTTTGAGATTCTAAGTATTCATTAACACGTCTTTTAAGTTCAGCATGTAAAGATTTAGTCGAAACCGGAAACTTGGGGGTAGCAATTGTTTGGTTATGCATAAATTTTATTAATGTGCAAAGATAGTCAATTCGCAATTCCTTGACCTATAAATAGACTATTATTTGTGCTAACGAATAGTAATTAGATTTATTATGTAAACTATTGTTAAATATATCCACAGTTATGGGATAACTAAGCTGACAATTGTCATTTATTTTGCGTTGATTTGAATAAGTTTAAAAATTGATTTATATAAAATGCAAAAAACTGAAGAAGAAATAAAGGCCTTGTTTAATCTTATTGATGACCCTGACGAAGAAGTGTTCAACACGATTTCTGACAGACTCATGAATTATGGCAGCCCAATTATTCCTGACTTGGAGCATTTATGGGAAACTACTTTAGATGAAAGTACCCAAGAGCGTATTGAAATGATGATTTATAAATTACGCTTGAACGATTTAAAAGATGCATTTATTGAATGGAAGTCTAAACCAGAACCTTCCTTGTTCGAAGGCGCATTATTGGTAACTAAATTTCATTTCCCGGAATTAAACTTAGATACTTTACGTCATCAATTAGAAAAGATAAGACGTAATATTTGGTTAGAATTAAACAACTATCTAACCCCTTTGGAGCAAGCCAATGTTTTGAAAAATATTTTATTTAGTTATTACCAATTAAAGGGAGCAGAAGTTAGCTACGCAAACCCCGAAGAATTTTTAATATCGGCTCCTCTACAATCTAAGAAAGGAAATGCATTTGCTAATACAATTTTGTATGCAGAGCTCTGCCAGCAATTAGATATCATTTCAGATTTTATTAACATCCCTAAGCAATGTATTATTGCTTTTTACACATTAGATTGGTCTCCTGATGAGATTTATCCAAACCCACAAGAGTTTATACAATTTTACATTGAAGGCACTACAGGCCATGCTTTTTCACAAGCTGACTTAGATAAATATTTTGAGCGCTCCAATATTGAACCAAAAAATATTTATTACAAGCCCCTTTCTAACCCCCGAATTATAAAAAAACTTTTACTTGAATTTGCTAAATGCTTTAATAGTCCAACTTTACAGTATAAACAGAAAGACTTAATTGATTTAGCAAACTTATTAGAATAAGTATAATCAAAAACTAGCTTTAGTTTGAAAATTAGCCATTAAAATATAAAAGAACTATGATGATACAATGGGATGATTTTGCAAAAATAGATATTCGTACTGGCACCATTATAGAAGTACAACCCTTCCCAAAAGCTAAGAAACCAGCTTACCAATTAATTATCGATTTTGGAAAATTGGGTATCAAAAAATCTTCCGCTCAAATTACAAAACACTATACTATAGATACCCTTATAGGTAAGCAAATCATTGCCGTTGTAAATTTTCCGCCAAAACAAATTGCTAATTTCATAAGCGATTGTTTGGTATTAGGTGTTTATGATGACGAAAATGAAGTAGTTTTATTGAGTCCTTTACACCCTACTAACAATGGACAAGCCATTGGATAATGCAGTCACACTTAATACATATTTATCATAGCCCCATTGGTGCCATCAAAATAGTTGCCGCAGCAAATAGTATTGAAGAACTCATTTTTTTAGAATCCGAAACAATTCCAGAAATGGAATTACTTATTACGCAAAGCAATGAAGTAATTCACCAATGTATAGAAGAACTCATTGAATATTTTGCGGGAACTAGAAGGACATTTAGCGTCCCAATTAATCAAACAGGTACGGAATTTCAACAAAAAGTTTGGAGAGAGCTTTATGAAGTTCCTTTTGGTAAAACGCTAAGTTATGGAGAGTTAGCAAAGAAACTGGGAGACCCAAAATGTGTAAGAGCTGCAGCATCTGCTAATGGGAAAAACAAAATAGCTATTATTGTTCCATGTCATAGAATCATTGGAGCAGATCAATCACTTGTAGGCTATGCTTGGGGCAAATCGAGAAAGAGATGGCTTCTACAACATGAGTTTAGGCTAGCACTTGGCGTTCAAACACTATTTTAAACCCTTTAGTACCGATCCATTAAACCCGAATGGCAATAATTGAGAAGCAGACTTGAAGACCATCACGGGGCCTGTAAAGCCTCCTAGTATTATTTTAATTGGAGCTTCATATCTATTTTCATAGTCAAGTAAAGATTGTCTGCACATTCCACATGGAGATAAAGGCTCATCAGAAGGTTTACCAACTGGGTGGTAGCTGATAGCCATAGACAAAATGGTTTCTTTAGGATATTGACTTCCAATACTATTCAATAAAGTCCTTTCCGCACAAATGCCAACAGGATAGCTTGCACTTTCTTGATTGGATCCAATTACAATTTGACCATTAGACAATAATGCAGCAGCACCCACTTTAAAATTAGAATAAATTGCAAAAGCAGTCTCGGTAGCATCTTTAGCTGTAGCAAGTAAAGACTGATCTGCAGTTGATAGTGAATCTACACTATCAAAAGAATCATATTCGAATTCAAATTTCTGTTTCATATTTCCCTATTTAAAATCAAAACCCCACAATTGTGGGGCTCTAACTATTTTATTTTATTAATTTAAAAATTCTATTCCAACGAACTGACTGACTGTAGCTAAACCAAATTAATGCAGCTCTTCCTACAATATGTGTTTCTGGAACAAAACCCCAAAAACGACTATCCTGACTTCTATGTCTATTATCTCCCATCATCCAATAATAGTTTTGGTGAATAGTATAGGCAGTTGCTTCTTTCCCATTTAGAAAAATTTTACCTTCCTTTTGAACCAATGTGTTATGCTCATAGGAAGTAATTAATCTTCTATAAATTTCTATCGAAGTATCATTTAATGGAATGATGTCCCCTTTTTTGGGAACACTAATTGGACCGAAATTGTCTACTGTCCATGGGAAATGTGTTACATCATTTGGAAAAGTATAACCTACATTATTATCAATATAAAATTCAACAGATTTAACGTGTGGTAATCTTTTTAAATTCGCCGCTGCAATTGCAGTCATATTGATTCTATAAGTATTAGACATACCTTCTACTATACCATAGTCTGGTGTAGCTTCAGTTAAATTAATTCCAATACTGTCTATAATATAATCTTCTGGTATTGCATTGCCGTCTGTTGTAACTAAATACTCTGTTTGCGCATATGGAGTCACCACAGCTGGCTTCCCATTCACCCATAGTTGACTTGACTTAACTTGTAGAACATCTCCAGGAACTCCAACACAACGTTTAATATAATTATCTGTTTTATCCATAGGATGAACTAGAATAGGATATTGTGATTGTAACTTTTCTCTATCACCATTAAATTCAGAACTCCTTAAAACATCATAATATGGAACCTTACTCCCAAATTCTGGAAGATTAATAATTGTGTCTCCTGCCGGGAAATTGAATACTACAACATCGTTTCTTTTGATGGGTCTGATATTTGGTAGTCTACTATAATCAAGTTGAACCAGTTTAGTATAAGAAGGTGTTGTTATAGAACCTGGCATTGTGTTATGTACAAAAGGAAAAGATACAGGAGTTTGAGGAATTCTTGCACCAAATGTTACTTTATCTACAAATAAAAAGTCATTAACTAGTAGTGTCTTTTCCATGCTTTCTGTTGGTATCACATAGGCTTCAAAAATAAAAGTTCTTATTAAAGTCGCGGCAACAACTGCAAACACAGCTGCATCTATCCATTCTCTTGAAGCAGGTTTATGATAATGCACTAATGCTTCTTGACCAACCCATTTTTCAGTAGAAGAAAAACCTAAATAGGGTAAATAGATAAAAGGAAATAAAACTGTTAAGGTATGTTGAATTAAATTAATTTTTTTGAAATGCATTACAAATATGATACTAATCCACAAGGATACAAATTGACCTAAAATTGGAATAAGCTGTATCCAAAACCAAATTTTTGGGATATTACAAAGCTTCACAACTTCCCAAGTATTATAAATTGGAATAATTGCTTTGCTTTCAGCCACACCTGCTTTTTTCAGCATAGCATAAATACCAATATACCAACCTACCCAAAACAACACTAATAAAATTAATCCCATAATATTTACTTAATTATATCTAACAAAAATATCCCTTTGTGAGGGATATTTGTAAAAAGATTTTTAAAGTCTTTATAAAATCGATAAATGGCCAAAAACAAGGATTACTTGTACTGTTGTAAAACTTCTTTAACCAATTTCACCGATCTTGTAATATCTGGTATCGCTAAAGCTGTTAAATTTGGCGCATAGTGCATTGGAGCATCCGCACTTGTAATGCGACGAATTGGCGCATCTAAATAGTCAAAGCCTTCTTTTTGTATTCGGTATGATAATTCAGAAGAAATAGAAGCAAATGGCCATTGTTCTTCTATAATCACCAATCTATTTGTTTTTTTAACACTTTCTAAAACAGTCATCCAGTCTAAAGGACGGATAGTTCTTAAGTCAATAACTTCCGCACTAATTCCTTCTTTCTCTAATTCTGCAGCAGCCCCTAAAGCAACTTTCATCATTTTATTGTATGAAACAATCGTGATATCTGTTCCTGCTTTTTTAACGTCTGCTTTTCCTAATGGGATATAATATTCTTCTTCAGGAACATCACATTTATCACCATACATTACTTCACTCTCTAAAAACATAATAGGATCTTCTTCATAACGAATAGCTTGCTTTAATAGACCTTTAGCATCATAACCATTTGAAGGAGATACCACTTTAATACCAGGTATATTAGCTAAATAACTTTCAAATGCAGTGGAGTGTTGAGCGCCTAATTGTCCTGCACTTCCATTAGGACCTCTCATTACAATTGGGCAACCAATTTGTCCACCGCTCATTGCCAACATCTTAGATGCTGTATTCAAAATTTGATCTAATGGCAGAACTGCAAAGTTCCAAGTCATAAACTCAACAATGGGTCTTAATCCATTTTGAGCAGCACCAACTGCAACTGCTGTAAACCCTAATTCGGAAATGGGTGTATCAATTACACGCTTAGCACCAAATTCAGCTAACATACCTTGACTTACTTTATAAGCTCCATTATACTCAGCAACTTCTTCTCCCATTAAAAAGACTTTCTCGTCTCTTCTCATTTCTTCATTCATCGCTTCGCGTAGGGCTTCTCTAAAGGCTATTGATCGCATGAAATAGTATTTAATTTGAGTGGCAAAAATAGCGTTTTATATAGGAAAATGCCACATATTTCCCAAAAAAAAAATCCCCTCCCGAAAAATCGGGAAGGGACTAATAGGACTAACCCATCCTAAAATATATTACAATATATTATATGCAAAGCTTACATAGTATAATCCACCAATAAATGGACTACCGTATGCAGTGCTATAATAATGGTTGAAGATATTTGTTCCACCAGCTTTAATCATAGATTTAATCTGAGGTACTTTGTAAGTTAATACCGCATCCACAGTGTTAAATGCAGACACTTTACCTACAGCAAATGTTCCTTCGTATACAAAACCGTCTTGGTAGTGCAAGTTAGCGCTAAATCCAAGTCTGTTTTTCAACAAGAAACCGCTATTGTTTAAAGCGATATTAGCTCTTAATTTAGGAGTGTTGAAGTAAGAGATGAAACCATTTGGCAAATCTCCAATTTCGTCAGAATATACACTACCAGAAACACTAAAGTTACGAGGTAATAAATAATCTGCAGAAATACCCCAACCTACTGAAGAAACGTCCGCATTAGCATTAGTTGAAATGCTATAACCAATACGCTTGTTAGCATCTAATAAATCATAAACACTTTGTTTAGCAGCATCTCTTGATTGTAATACTGTTACACCGCTAATAAAGTTGCTATACTTTCCAGCATAAGCATAAGCGTCAATCATTAATCTTTTAGCGATTAAAGTTTTGTAGCCAATTTCATAAGTACTTAAAGACTCTGGTTTGAAATCACCAAAAGCTTGTTGCTTTAATAAACCAGCATTAGGAGCTCCTGCAGCAGCAGATGCGCCAAATGCAGTTACACTAGCTACAGTATAAGCAGGATTGATTTGGAAATGGTTGAAAGTTCTCAATTCTGGCAAACCTCCCATTAATCTTGTACCACCACCAATTGTCAAATTGATCCATTGGTTTTGAGTTGTTGGGAAACGGTAAGCTGATTGGTAAGAGAAACGGATATTGTTGTCTTGATTTAATTTAACAACCATAGAAACTCTTGGTGTGAAACGACCTTCAAAGTTTTGGTTTTTATCATATCTACCAGAAACTGAAACCTTGATAAAATCATCAAAGAAACGCTTAGACAATTGAGTATAAGCTCCAGACTCTTTAATAGAAATCATACCTGCTGTATCAGCAAATAATGTTCCTTTTGAATCTAACCAGTATTGTTTTGTGCTACCACCTAAAATTAAATCAGCATTGTATTTATCTAAACCTAATTGCTCAGTTAAGTTTACTTGACCTTCAGCAACATACAATGAAGTTTTATCTACAAATAAACCACCACCTTTAGAGATTGGTGTGCTTATAATAGTTTTGAATCTTGCATCTTCTGCAATAACTCCAGTTGGACGACCAGCATCAGCTGTAGCTCTTGCAGCAGCGTGAGCAGCAGGTTGGTTTAAACCAGCTTCCAAAGCTTGTGTATAAGCTCCAACATAAGTAGGATACCAAACAGTGCTTGCCTTCCAAGCTTCGTTGAATAAACGAGTTGAAATAGTTGAGTTATATGAATCTCCAGAATTTTCCAAAGTTGTATAAGCTCTTACAAACCAGTTTCTTCCTTTCAATTCAAATTTGAATTGACTCATCTTTAAGTTCTTCAAAGAATAACGGTCACTACCAGTATAAACGGTGTTACCATTACCAGTATAACCACTTACAGAAGCTTCCACGTCGTCAGTTACTTTATAGTGTAAAGCACCTGTTACTTTCATATTTTTAGTAGTAGGATCAATTACATCGCTTTCGTTATAACCAGTTCTACTTACGTTGATCCCAGTATAAATTTTACGAATATCACCATATAAGAATTGAGAATAACCAGCACCTACTAATGCAGCACCACCAATTTTATTTAAGTAACCATTATAAGCAGCTAAATTAGCACCTGGAGTACCGTTTAAGAAAGCTTGAGAAGCACCATATAAAGCAGAATAAGTTGCAGCACCTACACCAGCTTTAACGCTAGATAAAATACTAGAATTTACTGAAGCTAAACTTGAAGTTGTCTCATCTCCATAAACGTTAACACCATCATAGTTTGGATCTGAAGATCTAGATCCTCCAATAGCTTCTCCGTTTTGCGTACCGGTTGATCTTGAATAATCAGATTTGTTATTTGCTAACCAATCTTGTGCTTCCGTATACTGAGCAGCAATTTTGTAAGCAAAACGATTGCCTACTTTTGCAGCCCATCTAACTGTATAGTCTTTGAAAGCAGCTTGAGGACGTTGATAATTATCAACGTGGTTCACACCTTGTTTAACTTGGAAACTTAAACCTTGGTATTTGAAAGGGCTTTTGCTGTTAATTAAAACAGTACCGTTCATTCCACCTGCACCATATAATGCAGAAGATGCTCCAGCTAATAATTCGATATTGTCAACATCTAATTCTGTCAAACCAACAATGCTACCTACTGAGAAATTCAAACCAGGTGCTTGGTTATCCATACCGTCAATCAATTGATTTAAACGTGTGTTTCCACTTCCGCTAAAACCTCTTGTTGTGATACTCTTAAATGTTAAACTTGCTGCTGTTACGTCTACGCCTTTTAAATTAGCTAAGATGTCGTAATAGCTAGAAGCTGGTGCAGACTTAATAGTGTTTGAACTGATTCTTTCAATTGTTACTGGCGATTCTAAAATACGCTCAGAAACTCTTGAAGCAGCTACCACAACCTCAGTACCAAGTACATAGGCCGGCTTTAAGCTTACTTCTATTTTAGTTGCTAAAGATGCTACTGTTACTTCTTTTGATTCAAATCCTACTGAAGAAAAAACTAAAGTAAATGGAGGCTTTACAGCTACAGGTAATTTGAATACACCTTTATCACTCGTAAAAGTTCCATTGTTACTGCCTTTTAATGTTACAGTAACCGCAGTTAATGTTTCAGCATTAGTTGAATTTTTAACAGTACCAGTTACGGTACCAGCATTCTGGGCATTTGCGCTTACAGCGATCGCTGAAGTCATACAAATAACACCAAAATGTCTTAAAAATTTGCTCATAAATATTTGTTTTAAGTTGAATTGTATGGCAAAATACCAAATTGTTATCACTTGAGAAAAAATTATATAATATAGTGTTAAACTTTTAATTTAGCAGAATGAAACTACAGCCCTTTCCCCACCAGATTAATGAATACCATGGAAAAGTTAGAGACGTCTATTTCATTGATAATGAATTACTTGTAATGATAGCAAGTGATAGAATTTCTGCATTTGACGTTATTTTACCAAATCCAATTCCTTTTAAAGGACAAGTATTAAATCAGATTGCAGCCTATATGCTTAAGGCAACAGACGATATTTGTCCTAATTGGCTCCTTTCCACCCCTGCCCCGAATGTGGCTATTGGTAAAAAATGCGAGCCATTTAAAATAGAAATGGTTGTAAGAGGGAATTTAGTAGGTCATGCTTGGAGAACCTATCAATCAGGAGCAAGAACTTTATGTGGTGTGAACTTGGCAGAAGGTTTAAACGAGAACGATTATTTCCCAACTCCAATTATTACTCCTTCTACAAAAGCAAGTGAGGGACATGATGAGGATATTTCTGAAACAGCTATTATTGCACAAGGTCTTGCAAATGCAGCAGACTGGGATATATTAAAAAAGTATACATTAGCATTATTTGAAAGAGGTAAAGAAATTGCTGCTAAACAAGGGCTTATTTTAGTAGACACAAAATATGAATTCGGGAAAATTGGTGATACTATTTATCTGATGGACGAAATTCATACACCAGACTCGTCAAGATATTTCTATGCAGCAGGTTTTGAAGAAAGACAAGCTAAAAAAGAAAAACAAAAACAATTAAGTAAAGAGTTTGTAAGAGAATGGCTAATTGAAAATAATTTCATGGGAAAGGAAGGACAGACCGTTCCCACAATGAACCCTGAGTGGATTGATACAATCTCAAAAAGATATATAGAACTTTATGAGCAAGTAATTGGTGCACCTTTCAAACCAGAACCAAAAACAGACGAAGAGACTTACGACCTAATTTGTGCAGAACTAGAAAGACTTAGTAAATAAATTTTAAATATTGTTTACTAATATTCTCAGAACTCTCTGATAAATAAAAATGTCCCGAAAATTTCGGGACATTTTTATTTATGGTTATTTTACTTCAATATCTATTCCCAGCCTTGGCCTTAAACGCTGTTTACTCTTATTAAATACTTGAATGCCATTTTTATTGCCGGCTCTTAGACTTTCTTGTTCTTCTAATGGCAAATGATACACATCCTTGCATTCAGTTGTGCAACAGCCATCAAAAGCTTGGGCACATTCCTCGCATTGTATAAACAATAAATGGCAGGCGTCATTTTTACAATTGGTATGAGTATCGCATGCTTTACCACATTGGTGGCATTTAGCTATAACATCATCTGTTATCTTTTCACCTAGGCGCTCATCAAATACAAAATTCTTCCCTTTAAATCCACTTTGCAGCCCTTCTTCTTTTATTTTATTGGCATAATTAATTATACCACCTTCTAAATGAAAGACATTTTTAAACCCTTGATGAAGCATATAAGCACTTGCCTTTTCACAACGGATCCCTCCTGTACAATACATAATGATATTTTTGTCCTTCTTGTCCTTCATCATTTCTGCTGCCATTGGCAATTGTTCTCTAAACGTATCAGAGGGAATCTCAATAGCCTTATCAAAATGTCCAACTTCATATTCATAATGATTCCGCATGTCAATCACAATAGTTTCTTGGTCTTGTAATAGATTATTCATTTCTGCAGCATTTACATACTTACCTCTATTTTCCATACTGAAACCAGGATCCTCAATTCCGTCCGCAACAATTTTTTCACGCACTTTAATTCGTAATACCCAAAAACTTTTCCCATTGTCATTCACCGCTATATTCAATCTTAAGCCATTTAAAGCTGGAATTGAATATAGGTATAACTTGAATGCCTCGAAATTATGAGAAGGTAAACTGATTTGAGCATTAATACCCTCTGTAGCTATATAAATACGTCCAAATACCTGCAAAGCAACTAATTGCTTATACATTTCGTCTCTGAAAATTGTGGGTTCTGGAATAGAAAAATACTTATAAAAACTTATTGTAGTTCTAGGAAATGTTTCTTCATACATTTTTTGTTTCAACTCAATGTTGGAAACACGATTGTGCAGTTGTGCCATATTTAAAAAATTTAAGCTCAATTACAGATTAAGCAAATTGTACACAAAGGTAAGTCAAAATTACAAATTGACATATACAACAATGGCTGATAAAAATCAGCCATTGCAAATTATATAACGCTATTTAATAGAAGTAATTATATACCGAGTATGTGATGCAATCATTAAGCTTTTCTAATATAAGAACCTGTTAATGCAGCCAAGCCTCCTAATAATGCACCTACCACGGTAGTAAGTATTATTAATGAAACGAAAGATCCATGTAATGGAAGTACATTCGCTACTTTGGTAGATAATATATGTTGATTTTGATTGTCAATGATAAAAGCCAGACTAAACCATAACAATCCGATTCCTAATACACCAGATAAAAATGCATAAATTGGTTTCTGAGGAATTGCTACTGCTATTAAAATATTAGTGAATACAAAACTCCACCAAGGAAGATTTCCATAAATGCCTACTGCATATGCTGCAAGTGCTGATAATAAAACTGTTACAAGAAATTTCATGCTATTTGATACTGATGTTTTCATAAATAATAATTTGTGATTAGATGAATTAAATCAACCTTTTTAATGAATTAGTTAATTTTAATAGCTTGTTTTATTTTTAAGCTGTTTTAAATTGAATATGCCATTTTGTGTGTTCATTAGCTTTCAACTTCTCTTTCGCCATGAACAATAAACGGTAATACTTTCCAGCAGCCCAATAATCAACAAAGCTATCATAATATGGACTACCAGGATTACCATTTTGACCACCAGGGTATAAACCATAAGCTTCAATTTCATCAGTCAAATGCACAATCATTCTCCAACTTGGTCCATGATTTTCACTAGTTGCATTTATAATATTCACTCCTCCACCTATTGGCAAATTCATTCTACTTAATGCAGGGATTTTAGTTAAGTGTAAAACACGCGTTGCTTTATATAAAGACCATTCTAATTTATTTTCTTTCTCTAATGCCACTAATTTCTTTGTTGCATTTTCCACTCCTACCATTACTTGCTCTTGTAAAGTCTCGATTTTATTTTTTGTTCTAATATCGTCTGCGACTGAAAAATTCGAATCCCTTTTCATTTGTTCTAATAAAATATAAGATTCGGGCTTAGTTAATGGGATACTTGATCCAGCCAATTCGTCTCCCCAGACAGCATCTTCCACACTATCCCAAATAACCTTAAATGCAGTTATTCCAGTTTCATGCTCATTGTTATATAAATTCCAATTGGTCATTGAAGAAACCATTCTTTTCGCATCAGTACTTAATTTATCTACTTTTATAAATTTCATAAGTGCCGGCCTAGCCATTTCTGCAAATACATTATAGTTACTTGTTTGCATTGCTTGCATGTCCTGAGCAGTAATCTGAGTCATGGCATTTAATTGCTTGTTAACACTGATACCTCTATATAAAGGGAAGGAACTTGCCGTACCTAAATAATAAGGGTATGTTGCGTCTGTTGGCTTTTGATTCGCGCTACTTACAAAACCTCTTTCTGGATTTTTAATAAAGGGATTTTCACTCATTGGAATAATTCCTTGCCAATCATAAGAAGTATCAAATCCTGGCATAATAAAATCACCTTGATGATCCCATCTTGCGATGAAATTTCCTTGTTGTTTTATAGCAATATCACCAGACTTGGTAGCTACTACAAAATTCTGTCCAGGGCATTTCCATAATGCAATGGCTTCCAAATAGTCATCAATATTTTTAGCTCTGTTTAATTTATAAAAAGCTTCTACCCCTGTTGATGCATCATGAGCAGTCCATTTTACTGCTAAATTACGCCCTTTCGATTGTGGGTTTTGATAATGGGCATCAAACATTGCAGGTCCCCAATTTGTCATCGCAATATTTTCAACAACGTCAGCACTGTCTTTAACTTTGATAATTTCTTGTCTATTACTTGTTGCTTGCCATGTCCCATTAAACCAATATTCTTTTTGAGTACTATCCTTGAACTTTAACTCATAATAGTCTAATACATCTCTTCCTGCATTGGTAACACCCCAAGCTAAACTATCATTGAATCCAATAATAACTGCAGGAGACCCTGGAAAACTTGCACCATATGTACTATGAGTAGGAGTTGTAATCTGAACCTCATACCAAAGTGAAGGTAAATTCAAGCCTAAATGTGGATCACTACATAATATAGGTCTGCCTGATTTTGTTTTGGTACCAGACACTGCCCAATTATTACTACCATTGTTTTTGTTAGGCGCTTCTGGACTTACTGAAGTCTTTATTGCCAAATTGGGATCTTGTTTATGTAAGTAAGCTAGATCGGAACCTACTGGCTTTAACGGCGTAATTGCAGGAACTGAATAAGCAGTTCCTTTAGGAATAATTGGATCCAATGAATCCTGTTGATTGGTATATAATTTATCAAATAAATCATACCCTAGATAATCACGAGTATTAGTTAATTGCAAATCAGCTGCTGCAGAACGACCTGTTAAATCATAAGACATGAACATTAAAAACAGATATGTTTTTTTCGGCGTCCATTCTTCTGGCGCATAGTTCATTAATTTAAACTCAAATGGCAGATCTTCTGGAGATAATTGTTTGATATAAGCATTTACGCCTGCAGTATATGCATCCACAGTTGCTTTCATTACAGGATTAGTTGTGTTGATAGAGGCTTCTGTTTTTTCTGCGCCATAAACCATTCCTAGTCTTCTAAAAAAACGATCAATGCTTAACTTGTCTGCACCTGCAATTTCACTCAAGCGGCCAGAAGCTACACGAGTTTGAAAATCCATTTGCCATAATCTAAACTTAGCGTGTAAATAACCTTGCACAAAATAAGCATCCTCGTCATGTTCAGCGTAAATGTGAGGAACCAAACGATCATCCATATAAACGTCCACGTCCCCTTTCAATTCATTGGCTACTAAAGAAGCATTAAAATCAGTATTGATTTTTTCAGCGTTTTTCCAGAACCCATGTTGAGGTGATAAAAAATAACCAAGTCTAGGTGTTTTAGAACTTCCTGACTTTAGTTGAATGTTTAAGGTAAAGACAAGCCCAGCAGTTATAACAGCCGACGCTAAAAAAGGCATTAATCGCATAGCAATAATTTAGACCCCTAATTTAGCTATTATTTAGCAATGGCGCTTCTAAAAAATTCTAAATGCTTTTGCATAGGTAGATTGGGACAGGTTTGCATTAAACGTTCCGTTTTTTCAATACATGCGTTTGCAAATTTTTGATGTTCAGCAGATCCTGCGAAGAATGGTTTATGATTTACAGCTAATTGTAACTCAGCTACTTGCTTCATGATAGCTTGTGTCCCATCTTTCATATAGGTTTCAACTAACTTCTCCCAAACATATCCTGAAGCTGCGTAATTAGGATGCACTAAGTCTTCGGAATAAAAACGATAATCTCTTAAGTCGTCAATCACATATTCGTAAGCAGGGAAATATTCAACCTGTTCCGTCGAAGCAATAATTTCATGGACTGCATGAATCAAAACTGCTTTACTCCTATTATTCTCCACCAATCCCTCTCTTAAATGTCTCACAGGACTAATGGTAAATACAATATGTAATTGTGGATTGAATTTAAGTAATGAATTTACTAAACTGTGTAGTCGCTCTTTTAAATTCTCCGGCTGCATTAAAGACTTTCTAAACCAAGTAGCAGGTGCCTTATGATTATTCGCAACTACTTGCCCCTCACTTAATGGCGCTAATTCTGTCAACTCGTATAACCAAGCGGAACCTAATGTTATCACTAAATGATTCGCCGTTTTTAAAAATTGATACGCATTATGAATTGCAGTATTAATTTTAGCCAAAGCATCTACTTGATAAACATTGGAGAAACGGCTATGATGATTCCAGCTATTCCAAACATCATTTAATTTAAATAAATCCTTCTCCGTGTATTGCTTGTTTTGAATACAATCATTTAAAGATTGTTCTACACTCATTGGATTGAATAAAATCCCATGTGGATTTTCAAGTACTTCAAATAAATGCGCATTAAACTTAGCCCCGATATTTTCGGTGAAGCAAGAACCAATTAACATTAGTTTATCCTTGTATTCAATTGAATACTTAGATGTTTTAGCGTCTAATGTTAATTTGAATTTCATGATGCTTAATTGCTGCTTATTTTGTAGAAAACATTCTTTGCTTCATGGCTTCGTATAATACTATTCCCGCCGCTACCGACACATTAAAGGAATCGAAATTTGTGGCCATTGGGATTTTGAAAAAATAGTCTGCTGCTTTCGCTAAATAAGGTTGTACGCCTCTTCCTTCGTCCCCCATTATTATACAACTTGGCATATTAAAATCTAATTCATGTACATTTTTGTCTGCACGCATTTCACTTGTAAAAACTTGTATGCCGTTTAAATGCAAATCGTCCACTGCTTTTAATAAACTACTAACGCGAACTACATGTATATGCTCTAAAGCTCCTGCACTACTTTTAAACGCTTCTTCATTTAATGCACCAACTCCTTTATCAGGAATAATTAAAGCCTGTGCACCACAACAATGAATACTTCTACTTATTGCTCCAATATTTCTAACGTCTGTTACACCGTCTAGCATTACAAATAAAGGTGTTTCTCCTTTTGCAACTACAAAATCTATTACTTGTTGTAAGTCTAAATATTTTACATTGGAAATAAATGCCAACACTCCTTGGTGATTTGCCTTAGTCATTCCATTTAATTTCTCAATGGGTACTAATTGAATGGGTATCGTTTTGTCTCTAGCGAATTGTTTAATCTCATTCAAGCCTTCTCCTTGAGCATTCTTCTGAATTAATATTTTTTCAATATTAGCTCCCGACTCTAAGGATTCAATAAGGGGTTGACGACCAATTATAAATTTTCGCTCCGTAGTAAAACTAGGACGTGGGCTGAATCTTCTTTGTCCTGAAAATTTTCTTTCTGGTCTATCTGATCGCTCTGGTCGTTCCGATCGTACTGGTCTATTATTTCTCTCCTGCATGGCTCAAAGTTATGGCATTCCATTTTAAGATAGCAGCAACCGATATGGAATCAGTAATTTTTCCTTCCATGACCCATTGAACCGCTTGTTTAAATGGAATTTTTTTAATTGCTAACTGCTCAGTATCCTCTGGAGTTGCTTGTCCTTCAACTAAATCTCTTGCTACGTATACTACTGCAAATTCATCAGAAACGGAATTAGAAACATGCATTTTTAAAATTTCCATCCACGTTCCGGCTTCAAAACCTGTCTCTTCTTTTAGTTCTCTTTTAGCCGATTCAAGCCAGTCAGTTCCTTCTGGGCACCCCCCTTCCGGAATCTCCCAACTGTATAAGTCTAATGGGAATCTGTATTGTCCAACTAAATAAATATTGTCTTCCGCGTCAACTGCAATTACCCCAATCGCAATATTTTTGAAATGTACTTTTCCATAAATTCCTTCTGTTCCAGCAGGCGTAATTACATTATACTCTGTCAAGCTTATCCATGGATTGTCATATTTCAAAACACCACTTAATGTTTTCCAGGGATTTATTTCATTTTCCATTATCATAGGATTTAACAACACTCAAGCGAGGTAAATAAAAAACCCGCCGCTGTTTCCAGGGCGGGCTTTTGAAAATTAATCAACTATTTTAAACCAAAAGCTTTTTTAACTTTTGTTACATAATCTAATTTCTCCCAAGTAAACAATTCTACTTTCATAGTTTTTGTTTTACCGTCTGGGGTTGTAAATGTTTTAGTAACTGTTTCATTCTTACGGCCCATATGTCCGTAAGCAGCAGTCTCACTATACATTGGAGTTCTCAATTTTAAACGTTGCTCAATAAAGTAAGGACGTAGATCAAAAATTGATTCTACTAATTTACCTATTTGTCCGTCTATTAATTTAACTTTTGCAGTACCGTATGTGTTCACGTTAATGGAAGTTGGTTTAGCTACCCCAATCGCGTAAGATACTTGTACTAATACTTCACTCGCAACACCTGCAGCTACTAAGTTCTTGGCAATATGTCTTGTTGCATAAGCAGCAGAACGGTCCACTTTACTTGGATCTTTTCCAGAGAAAGCACCACCACCGTGTGCACCTTTTCCACCATAAGTGTCCACAATAATTTTACGACCAGTTAAACCAGTGTCACCATGTGGTCCACCAATTACAAACTTACCTGTTGGATTAATATGATACTTAATGTCCTTATTAAACAACTTGCCGTATTTCTTATATTTTGCTTTAACTCTTGGAATTAAAATTTCAACGATGTCTTTTTTGATCTTCTCCAACATCTTGCCTTCTTTATCAAAATCATCATGTTGAGTAGACACCACAATAGCGTCAATTCTTACTGGCTCGTTATTGTCGTTGTACTCTAATGTAACTTGAGATTTTGCGTCAGGTCGTAAATATTTAATGGCTTTGTTCTCTCTTCTTAAAGCAGCTAATTCAATTAAAATTTTATGTGCTAAGTCCAATGCTAATGGCATATAGTCTTCTGTTTCGTTACTTGCATAACCAAACATCATACCTTGGTCACCTGCACCTTGCTCTTCTTTTTTCTTTCTGTCCACCCCTTGATTAATATCAGCAGATTGTTCGTGGATAGCGCTTAAAATTCCGCAGCTATTCGCCTCAAACATATATTCACTCTTTGTATATCCAATCTTACGAATTACACCACGTGCAATTTCTTGCACATCTAAATACGCTTTAGATTTCACCTCACCTGCCAATATTACTTGACCTGTTGTTACTAAAGTTTCACATGCCACTTTTGACTGTGGGTCAAACGCTAAAAAATTGTCAATTAAAGCGTCAGAAATCTGATCCGCTACTTTGTCTGGATGTCCCTCAGAAACACTCTCTGAAGTAAATAAATAAGGCATATTGTATTATTTAGATTGAATAGTATTTTGCAAATATATTAATTAATCCTAATGATTATAAGTCAGAATAATAGATTCGTAATCTCATTTTAAACTTAGAATGAGAACCTCCGCCTAAACGAACTCTACCATATGCAGGCTGATTTCCCAAAGATGTACCTAAATACTCTGTACTTGAAGTCTTATTATAAGGATAAGGAGGAACGTAAATCACAGAGTCATTTACTGGTGCATACATTCTTAAATCGAATAAAGAATCTGTTCTAGAAATTACGCCTTGAACATAACGAGTAATATTGAAATTATAGCTAGCTACTTTGTCATATCCGTTTAGTGCTTTATAGGTTAAATAACCACCGAATCTTGCAAAAAGTTCTGTATTTGCAGCAGTTTGATAATCATTGGGTACTGTTCTAAAAACCTTATTTGTAGAATCATACGCTCCTAAGAATAAATATTTAGGAGGCAGCATTTGCGTTTCCAGACCAGTAATCCTAGCATCGTCAGGAACCTGCTCTGTAATTAATTCAGCTCGGTGTATTAATTTATTGGCGAAAGTTCTTAAACCTGGAATTTTGATTTTAACAGAAGTACCAGGGCTTGTTTGAATATAAACCAAAGAATCTTTGCCTTTACCTAAATGCTTTGCTAATTCAGAACCTGTTCTGTCACGCTTAATAAAATTAGCATCCCCATTACTGATTAAGCTGAATTTTAAATAAGCAACTGTAGTATCCTTCACTCCGGTTGCACCTAATGGAGTGTAATTAGATTTGTAATATAAAGCCAACTTTGTATTTGTATCTGCTAAATTGATTTTTAATAATACATTCTTATTAGCTGTTGGGTCAATTGACAATGCAAAGCCAGGGAAATAAGCCCTTAAGGTTGTATCATTATGGTAAGCAGTATTGGAATCAAAAACTTTAATAAACTGATTCGCAATTCGATCATATAATCTAAAACGAATTTGATCCTTCGCTTTTTCGTATCTATTAATAACTGAATCTCCCACTCTAGCTAAGTCCACTGTAACAGGATTACCTAAGGCAGATCCGGCTTTAATGCCATAGGCATCTGGGTAATTAGCCGAATAATATTGTTTTATGTCTAAAGGCGTGGTTGGATCTACTTGATTTACATTGATTTTTACTGGGACAGAAGAGTCTCCGTAAAATCCGTTGTATTTTAAAACTAATACAGCAGAATCAACTATAATACTATCTCTTGTTCCTGGGATATAGAATGGAAAATATTGAGGTACTAATTGAAAAAACATAGTAGCTTTTGTCTTACCGAAAATTGGATCATTCGTAATCTCTCCTAAAATATGGTCGTCATTGCCATATACCTTAACGCTATCTAACATGTCAACAGTTTCTGCCTCAACGTCGATAATAGTGTCTTTTGTATTGATCGCATCCATTGAAGGTAATAAACCAAGACCAAGCTCAGAAGAACTTACTCTAGTACATGCCGAAAATAGAATAGTTAATATTAAAATAGAAAAAGAGAATCTCTTAACTGTAATGTTTGATGCCATGAATTGATTTTATCTTTACTTGCCTGCAAGTTCGTTGTATAAATCTAAATACTCTGTTAAATCGGAATCCCATCCATTGAATGGAACCACTTTCTTTCCTTTCACCTCTGAAAATTCTGAAATTAATTTTTTGTCAATTATATCAGAACCAAAAGTGATAGCGTCTGCATATGAAGCACCTCCTCTAAATAAAGCAGTGTTAGTTAATTCTTTAAATGGCTCTAATTCTTTCTCTTTAATATTAGCATTGATCAATGCTTTAGACATAAAATCCTTATCTAATTTTTCTTCAAAAGTATTTGCACCAATAGTGAATACCACTTTAGAATTAGAAAAAACAGGCTCTTTCTTAAAAGCAGTTTTAATATATGCTGGAATCAGGCCTGTCATCCATCCACTACAATGAATAATGTCTGGAGGCCATCCAAATTTCTTAACGGTTTCTAAAGCGCCTCTACAGAAAAATACGGTTCTCATGACATTGTCGTCAAACCAAGTTTCATTTTCATCATGAAAAATATGCTTACGTTTAAAAAAGTCTTCGTTTTCTAAGAAATACACCTGTAATCGTGCATTTGGTAAAGAAGCTACTTTAATTTGTAATGGATAATCGTCGCTGTCAACTTGAACATTGATTCCAGAAAGACGAACTACTTCGTGTAAACGATGTCTACGTTCGTTAATTACTCCAAATCTTGGCATAATGCAGCGAACTTCTAATCCGCTATCATTACTTTTAATTGCGAGCTTATTAATTACCTCCGCAAATTCTGTCAACTCTAAATAAGGCGACATTTCAGTGGCGATGTATAAGATTCGTTTTTTTTCAGACATTCTATAAAGTTTAACTCAGAACCGACTTTGAGTCTGCAAAGGTACGTTAAAACAAGGACTTTATGAAACCCCCAAGCACAGGGAATAAATATCAACCAACCTACTCCTATTATATTAACAATTGGTCGTAAATTGCAAGGCGACCTAAATAATCGCTCAAAATGGGTAAATTCTTAAAAATTGGAGTCTTTTTCTTAATTGGTATATTACTGATTTGGTGGAGTTTACACCAAATACCCTCAAATGAATGGGATAAATTTAAGATTGCTTTAAAACATTCTAAGTTTTGGATTATTATCCCAGTATTCGTAATTCTAGGATTTTCACATTTCCTAAGGGCTTTAAGATGGAGGTTGATTATGGAACCATTAGGTTATAAACCCTCTATTTGGAATACCTTTTTAGCAGTTCTCATAGGCTATTTAGCCAACTTAGCTATACCAAGATTAGGGGAGGTTTTGAAATGTACCTTGCTCTCAAAATATGAAAAAGTACCAGCAGAAAAAATAGTTGGTACTATTGTTGCTGAACGTGCTTTTGATGTTGTTAGCCTTGGTTTAATTTTTTTGTTGGCTCTAACCTTACAATTCAATGTAATACAAGCAGGTTGGCATCAATTACAATCTCACACTGCACAAGGGCCAGTTGATCATAGTAATCGTAATTACATTTTTATTGGGATTGTGGCAATTATTATTGTAGCTGGAATTCTTATTTATATTTTCAGGAGTAAACTAAAAAAAGCAATAGATGGCTTTAAACATATTTTAGCTGGAATTTGGGAAGGCGTTATAAGCGCATCAAAACTTAAAAAACATAATTTGTTTTTCTTATACTCATTCGGAATTTGGTTTATGTATTTATTAGCCACATTTATTGGCCTTTATGGAACCGAAGGAACAGGAAGTTCTTTCGCAACAGCTATCAGTTGTTTAGCCTATGCCAGTATTGGAATGATATTGACTCCTGGAGGAATTGGCGCATATGCATATTTCATGGCTAAAGTATTAGAGTTAAATGGCGTAGACTATACCTTAGGATTGGCAAATGGAACTTTACAATGGTTTTCACAATTTTTAATTGTGTTGGTACTTGGAGGTTTAAGTTTAATTATTTTACCAATTATAAACAGACAAAAAAAATAATATGCGTCAAATAGATGCAATAGCAAAAAAAATAATGACAGTGAAGGAAGCTAAATCAATTATTGCTTCTTGGAAAGTACTTGGAAAAACTGTTTCATTCACAAATGGTTGTTTTGATATTTTACATCCTGGTCATATATTTTCACTTGGGCAAGCTGCTAAAGAAGCAGATTATTTAATTGTAGGTTTAAATAGTGACGCAAGTGTGAAAAGGCTTAAAGGTCCTGAGAGGCCAATTAATAACACCAAAAGCCGAGCAATTATAATTGCTAATTTAGTTTTAGTTGATGCTGTAGTAGTATTTGAAGAAGACACCCCACTTGAGCTTATAACTGAATTATTGCCTAACGTATTAGTAAAAGGTGGCGATTATACTTTAGAACAAATTGTAGGTGCAAAAGAAGTGATTGCATCAGGTGGAAAAGTCATAATTAATAATATGGTTGAGGGATTTTCAACAACAAATTTGATAGAGAAGATTAAAAAATAATTAAAAGAAAATATAAATAATTCAAATGAAATTTTTACAACAATTACAATTACAAAAAGAGAATGAAGGGACTTCAACAGGAAATATTTGGATTAAATCTTCTGGCGAATTAAACTTATCATTCTCTCCTGTAGATACAAATTTGATAGGTGCTGTTACAAATACTGACAAAGCTGCTTACGAAGCTTTAATGCAAACTGCACAAATCGCTTTTTTAGAATGGCGTAATTGGCCAGCTCCAAAAAGAGGTGACGTTGTAAGACAATTAGGTGAAGCATTAAGAATAGAAAAACATGCTTTGGGACAGTTAGTAAGCTATGAAATGGGAAAAAGTTTACAAGAAGGTTTAGGAGAAGTACAAGAGATGATTGACATATGTGATTTCGCAGTAGGATTATCAAGACAGTTATATGGTTTAACAATGCATAGCGAAAGACCTTCTCATAGAATGTATGAGCAATGGCACCCAATGGGAATTGTGGGTATTATTTCTGCATTTAATTTCCCTGTTGCAGTATGGAGTTGGAATGCTGCATTGGCTTGGGTATGTGGAAACGTAACAGTGTGGAAGCCTAGCGAAAAAACACCTTTGTGTGGAAATGCAATTCAAAATATTGTAGCAAAAGTATTTGCAGCAAATAATGTTCCGGAGGGCGTGAATAATTTAATTCAAGGTGGACGTGAAGTGGGAGAATGGATGAGCCATGACACACGTATACCATTAGTTTCTGCAACAGGATCTACAAGAATGGGTAAAGAATTAAATTCGGCAGTAGCTGCAAGATTAGGTAAAACAATTTTAGAATTAGGAGGTAATAATGCCATCATAATTTCAGAACATGCCGACTTAGACATGTCATTGATTGGTGCAGTATTTGGAGCTGTTGGCACTGCTGGTCAAAGGTGTACTAGTACAAGACGTTTAATTATTCATGAAAAAGTATATGATAGTTTTGTTACCAAATTAGTTAAAGCATATCAACAAATAAAAATTGGAGATCCATTAGATGTAAATAATCATATGGGTCCATTAATAGATAAATCGGCTGTTGAAATGTATCTAAAATCAATCGAAGCCTGTAAGAAAGAAGGTGGAACTTTCTTAGTAGAAGGTGGTGTTTTAGAAGGTAATGGGTATGAAAGCGGATGTTATGTAAAACCATGCATTGCAGCTGCATTACCACATTACAAAATAGTCCAACACGAAACCTTCGCGCCTATCTTATATGTAATGAAATATAAAACATTAGGAGAAGCAATAGCTATACAAAATGGAGTACCACAAGGTTTGTCTTCTGCCATCATGACTTTAAATATGAGAGAGTCTGAATTATTCTTATCACAAAAAGGAAGCGATTGTGGTATTGCCAATGTAAATATTGGCACCAGTGGTGCAGAAATTGGGGGAGCATTTGGTGGTGAAAAAGAGACAGGTGGTGGTAGAGAAAGTGGAAGTGATGCTTGGAAAGCTTATATGCGCAGACAAACAAATACTATTAACTGGAGTAATAGTTTACCATTAGCACAGGGCATTAAATTTGATTTATAATATGTTGTTTGTTAGGCATAAAATATTTTTCATTCTTATCCTATTGATTATTGGAACTAGTTTTTCGTATAGTCAATCATTAAAAAATTGGCAATGGAAGGACTGGAAGTCAGATACTATTCATGGAATTAGTTTAGCTAATGCACAACAACTTTTAAATTTATTACCGCAAGCACCCACTCCAATTATTATTGCCATACTTGATGGAGGAATTGACACGAATCATAAAGACATCAAATCATCACTTTGGACAAATACAAAAGAAATTCCCGGCAATAATATTGACGATGATCATAATGGCTATGTGGACGATATACATGGCTGGAATTTTTTAGGAGGGGAAAATGGCCAAAATTTAAACAAGCTACCAAGCGAAAAAGCTAGAGTTTATCATGCTTATAAAGCATTCTACGAAAACAAAAGTATTGACACCAATAGCTTAAATAAAACTGAAAAAAAACAATACCAAAACTGGCTAGCTGCTGCTAATCAAATTGATTTTCCAGAGGAAGAAAGAGCCAATTTGCAATATATTAGAATGAGCAGGAATGTTTTATCCAGGGTCATGACTACCCTATACAAAGAAATTGCAGATAGTAATTTTAAAGTAGAAAAATTGGAAGGATATCAGCCTTTTGGCAGAATAGGATTAGAAGCTAAAATTGTTTATTTAAAAACAATAAATATACTAGGGGTCGATAAAGAAATGGGCGCGAAAGATATCTTGACCGATTTAAATGAATATGTAGAGTCTAAAGAAAAAATGGAGAATGAAAAAGAGCTAGCACCTTCTCCCATTCGAGCTCAAATTGTGCAAGATAATTATTTTGATTTTTCCGACCGATTCTATGGAAATAATGACATAATGGGGCCTAGCCCAAAGCATGGAACACATGTTGCTGGATTAGCTAGTAACTTATCTAATTACATTAGTATAATGGGAATAAGGGCAGTGCCTGATGGTGACGAATACGATAAGGACATTGCTTTGGGCATTCGTTATGCAGTTGACAATGGAGCGAAAATTATTAACATGAGCTTTGGTAAATCTTTTTCACCAGAACAAGCTTGGGTAGATAGTGCTATTAGATATGCTGCCGCAAAGGACGTATTATTGATTCATTCAGCGGGGAATGAAAAATATGATTTAAATACTAAGTCTGTATTTCCTTCTACTTTTTCTGATACTTTTAATGATACAGCAAACAATATAATTACTGTGGCAGCAAGTAGTGACTCCATTGTTAGTGGTGGTCTTCTTACTGATTTTAGCAATTATGGAAATAAAGTAGTTGACTTAATGAGTCCCGGAGATAAAATATATTCAACTACTCCTAATAATAGTTATGGTAATTTAAGTGGTACTAGTATGGCTGCTCCAATTGTATCTCATATTGCCGGAATAATAAGAGCCTATTTTCCCCAATTAACAGCAGTAGAAGTTAAAAATATTTTATTAAAAAGCTGTTGGATACCACAAGATAAAGTTACAAAGACTACCCTATTATCAATTTGCAAAACTGGAGGAATTGTAAATGCATCAAATGCAGTTCAATATGCACAAGAATACATAGCTTCGCAATCATACAAAAAATCTAAAGTTAGAAAAAATAAAAACTAAATATGCCTAGACCAAGTGCCACAGAATATGGTAGTTACTACCAAACTTATGTAAACTACACCAGTGGAAAAGATTACTCCATTTTAGTTCAACAATATAATGAACGCATTATTGAATCATGGTCCGCTATTCCCTTGGAAAAAATAAATGAAGCTTATGCTCCAGATAAATGGACAATTAAGCAAATGTTTCAACATGTAATAGATACGGAAAGAATATTCGCATACCGTGCTTTATGTGTAGCAAGAGGGGAACAAAATGCATTATTAGGTTTTGATGAAAACGAATATGCAAAAAAAGGAACCGCTGTTAATAGAAACTGGAAAGAAATGTTGGTGGAATGGCGTGTTGTTAGACAATCTACAAATATGCTTTTCGCTTCTTTTACAGAAGACGACATAAAGCAAAAGGGAATGGCTAGTGGTAATCCGATTTCTGTAAATGCTTTAGGCTTTATCATTTTTGGACATGCACTACACCATTTACATATACTTAAAGAGCGTTACGATATTTAATTTTTCATACGCCCTATTCTTTAAATATAATGGCTATGAAAAATATGCTACTAGTTTTTAAAAGGAGTGTCATTCGACACCCCTTTTTCTTACTACGACAAAGGCCTCCAATTTGGAGGCCTTTGCTATAAATCTAATAGTTATAAACTATTTAGTTCCGTATAAATGGACAGCAATTTGAACTTCAGAATCTACCATGCCAACGCCATAGTTGATACCGAATATAGTTCTGTCTAAAGGGAAAAATGCTTCAGCAAAAAAACCTTTTTCAGCATCTACACTTCTGATAGAAGCTTCAAATGTTACTGGAGCTTTAACACCTTTTAAAGACAAATCACCCGCTATTGTAGCTTTATTACCTTTAGTATAAGTTACGCTTGTAATTGTAAAAGTAGCTTGACCAAATTTAGTTACATCGAAAAAATCAGGAGAAGACAAATGACCTTCTAATTTAGCACCTGCTTCGTCAGTTACTTTATTGCCAGCAATATCAATAACAAAACTACCACCTACTAATTTGCCACCGTTTGTTTGAATAGCACCAGACTTAACAGGGAAGAATCCTGTATGGAAATCGCCTGTTTTAGAACCAGTCCAGCTAACTTTACTTTTTGTAGCATTTACATTAAAAGTTACAACGTCTTTAATTGCTGTTTTAGGAGCAAAAGAGAAAATTGCGATTGATGCCAAGATCAATGTCATTGAAAACACGATTTTTTTCATAATTCGATTTTTTGTTTGTTTTATATATTAAAGTAAGTCCTTTAAAATGATGCAACAAAATTACAAATCAATGTTTAAACAACAAAATATATTTTTTAGCTGTATTTCACACTAATAATCTGCATTTTATCTATTATCTTCGCCAAAATTCCTACGTATGAACCTGCATGAATATCAAGCAAAAGAATTGCTTAAAAAGTACAATGTCCCTGTTCAAGAAGGCGTTGCTGTTGAAACAGTTGACGCTGCAGTAGCTGCTTATCATAAAATAGCTGCTGACACTAACAATAAATTTGCTGTCGTTAAGGCTCAAATCCATGCTGGTGGTCGTGGTAAAGGTAAAGTGATTGGCACAGAACAAAGAGGTGTTGCGGTTGGCAAATCTGCTGCTGATATTGAAACATTTGCTAAAAACATTTTAGGTGGTACTTTAGTAACCATCCAAACTGGTCCAGCAGGTAAGTTAGTAAGTAAGATTTTAGTTGCTCAAGACGTTTATTATGAAGGTCCTCAACCTACTAAAGAATTATACCTTTCAATTTTACTAGATCGTGCTAAAGGCATGAACGTTATTATGTATAGTACTGAAGGTGGTATGGATATTGAAGAAGTAGCTCATAACACACCAGAAAAAATATATAAAGAGTGGATTCACCCAGGTGGTGGACTACAAGGATTCCAAGCAAGAAAAATTGCATTCAACTTTGGACTAAGTGGTGATGCATTCAAAAATTGTGTAAAATTCGTAACTAATTTATACAATGCTTATGTAGGTTTAGACTGCGGCATGTTAGAGATTAACCCATTGTTCAAAACATCTGACGATAAAATGATCGCGGTGGATTGTAAAATGAATATCGATGACAGTGCTTTAATGCGTCATCCTGATTTATTAGCAATGAGAGACGTTACAGAAGAAGACCCTACTGAAGTAGAAGCTGGAGAGTTCAATTTGAACTTTGTGAAATTAGACGGTAATGTAGGCTGTATGGTTAATGGTGCTGGTTTAGCAATGGCAACTATGGACATGATTAAGTTAAGTGGTGGTGAACCAGCTAACTTCTTAGACGTAGGGGGCTCTGCAAATGCACAAACAGTAGAAGCTGGATTCAGAATTATCATGAAAGACCCTAATGTAAAGGCAATTTTAATTAACATCTTTGGCGGTATCGTTCGTTGCGACCGTGTTGCAGCTGGAGTTATTGAAGCTTTCAATAAATTAGGGAATATTAATATCCCTATCATTGTACGTTTACAAGGAACAAATGCTGTAGAAGCTAAAAAATTAATAGACGAGAGTGGATTGAAAGTACAATCTGCAATACAATTGAGCGAAGCTGCTGAATTAGTGAAGCAAGCAGTTGCGTAGTTTTAATTTACGCATTTTTATAGATTATTAAATGCAGACTAAAACACGCTTATGATTTTAAAAAAGCCAACTTACACGTTGGCTTTTTTGTTTGAATGAATGTTTTAAGATGGCAGCACTTTCACTTCAGTGAGTGCACTGAAAGAATATACGTGGCCCGTTGCTACTTCTATACATTCAATTCGTATACGACGTTTCTTTCCTCTCCTAAAAATTCTTCCTTGCAATGACTCAAACAGAACTCCTTCTGCAAGATGTGCAACAAAAGTATGACCCACATTTATTTTAGTATTATATTTTCTCAAAACCAGTAATAACGCTGTCTCTCCATTCGCTGTTGCGGCGGGATTTAAAATAGTTTTCTTTAAACTCTTCTGTATGTCAGTAGGGAAAACATCCATTTGCACAAACTGAATCAATAATTCACTATAAATTTTTTTCCATTCTTTTCCATGTGCTTCTACCCTATTTTTAAATTGTTCAAAGCACAATAAATGAGCTAGCTCATGCAACAAAGTAAGTAAGAATTCATATTGATTTAAATTTCCATTTACGGATATTTTATGATTTGCACCAATACCCGCATGCCTGTAGTCTCCTAAAACAGATTTTCTGGCCTTACTGACGGTAAGGTGTACTTTGTATTGATTAATTAAATGTACCACTGGATCAAAGGAGCCTACTGGCAAATACGCATTTAAAGCATGTAATGGATGTTCAACTTTTGCCAAGGATAATAATTATTTATTGATAAGTTTGAGATGACTTTATTTTAATTACTTTTTTTAGTAGTCCATTGAATTTCTAGCCAAGTATATAAAAGATACAATGCCATACTCACTAATAACGTTGCAATCCCAACTGGGCTTTTTTTCTGGGTAGCATAAACCAAAGCTGCCCCAGCAAAAACAACCATCTTTAATAAACTACCTAACATAACTGATTGAACCATTGAAGTTGGCTTTGAAATATCCATTTTGTTTATTCTCTTAAAATTAAAATAGGATAAAACAAATAACATAAAATTGACAACTAAAATAAAATCAATTTTTATAACATATAAGGGGATAATGTATTTAATACTTAAACAAGCTGCAATTGTAAATACAAATAAAGTAAGAATAGGAAGAAATTTTTTATAAAAAATCATTGTTTTGTATTGGTACTTTTAATAATTCTTATTAATGAGAAAATTATAAAAAAAAATGGTAGTAGCCATATAAAAATGGGTGTCTTAACTGAAAGTTTCATCCATTTGTCAAGAAACTTCCCTAAATATAATAATCCTGCAAGTGCTACTGCCCATTGACTTGCTAATCCAGCAAAATTGGCCCACTGAATAACTGGCTTGTTTTTAGATTGCTTATCTAGCATAATTAAATTTATACTTTAAACTAATCAATGGAAGGTTGCCCCTCAGGTAATACTAATGGGATAGTGTCTAATTGGTTAGTATTCCCTTCTGATAATACTTTTTTAAGACCTTCTAAATATTGCTCTTTATAATGTATAGATTGTTCTAATGAATCTGTTCTTATTTTTAATAGCTGAAGAGCGGTTCTACTTTCTTTGGTTCCGTAGCCCGGAATATAATATTTTAAAGGTGTAAACGCGATTAATGCAATGGTAAGACCTACTAATAGGATAAAAGCAATACTAAAACCAAAATAAACTGTGTTTCTTGACAATCTAAATGCAACAACTTCGTCATAGGTATCGTCATTTGTGACTACCAATCTATAGGTATTACTACGCCTTTTGAAGGTATTATTGATATCGAAATTTGCCATAATTATAACTGCTTGTTAAAGATAAAGTAATTAAACAAAAAAGGAGCTTAATCTAAAGCCAAATAAACAGAATTAACTGTATTTTTAAGGAGTTTTTATGCACATGAGATACCCTAGGAAATACACTTTTAAATTTAGTACCCTTTGCTTAGGGTTATTTTGTTTGATTACTATCAAAACCAATCAATTATCTGCGCAAGATAGTACTAGGCCTTTACTCGATTTTAATAATAATAAAATCTTAAAAAAAGTTAACAGTGTATTAGATAGTAACCAGAAAAAAATAAATAAGCTGATTCTTAATAAAGCAGATTCTTTAAAAGGAAATTTGAATAAGTCAGTTCAAAAAAATCTACCACGTGAAATAGAAAAGCCTCTGCCTTATGAAAAGCTTTTAAATAAAAAATATACATTAGGGAGACGAGCTTATCAAAATACCGTATCTCAATTCAATTATTATTTTAATGCAGAAGAGGAATTAAAAGAAATAATTCTGACATCCAGAACAAGTTTTCAAGAAGACTATACAGAATTACTCCCTTTCTATGATTTCGACTTAGCAACTACTTCTAAACGCAGTATAGATTCTATAATTTACCGGTGTAATGCCAATATTGTATTACACGATTTAAGAAATAATTGGATAGATGACGCTTATTTGTTAATGGCGAAAGCTTACTTATATCATAGAAATTTTGATACTGCAGGAAGCATTTTACAATTTATTAACTATTCTTTTGACGAAAAAGAAAATGGCGCCGACTTAATCATTGGCAGTAATTTAAGAAATACAAAAGGAAAATTCAGCATCGCTAGTCCTGATAACAATAGAATTTGGGAGAATGGCAATGTCAGAAACGAAAGTCTGGTTTGGCAAGCAAGGAACTATTTTGAAATTGGTGAATTGAATCAAGGCCTAAGCTTGTTACAATTACTCAAAACAGATGCTGTATTCCCGGAAAGATTACATCCATTCTTATTTGAACAATTAGCATATGGTTATTATCAAATGGATTTACCTGACAGTGCTGCAACATATTTAATTAAAGCATTGCCAAATGCTTTAGACAATAATGCTAAAGCAAGATGGTACTTTTTAATTGCCCAATTATGGGATAAGGCAGATAAAAATTTAGAGGCTTATCATTGGTATCAAAAAGCAAGTCAACAAGCTATTAACCCGATTTTATCGGTTTACGCAAAAATCAATGTAATAAATATTGACGCAAAGAATTCAAATAATAAATGGGATGATTTGGCAAACACATTGGAGCGCATGACTAAGCGTGAAAAGTACAAACCATATAGTGATATTATTTATTTTGAAATGGCAAAATTGGCAATTAAAAATAATGGGATAAAACAAGCACAAGACTGGCTTGTTTTATCAATTAAAAAAAATACTACTAACTTAAAACAGAAACAAAAAGCATTTGAACTACTAGGCTCATTGACCTATGATAATAATAATTATAGTATTGCTAAATTAGCATATGAAAATTTAACAGGAGTACTTAAAACTAATCCAAATTATGAAAAAATAATTTTGAGGAAAAAATGGTTAGACCAAATTAATACTAACAATCAAATTATTCAAAAAGAGGATAGTTTATCATATTTTTATGGATTACCTAAAGATGCTCAACGCACTAGCATTTTGAAATGGCAGAAAAACAATGAATCTTTAGCAGAAAGTCTTACAAATATTTTCATAGAAAAAATTGATAAGAAAAATTCAGAATCAAATAATACCAACTTTACTAATAATAATTCTGGAAATAATATAGTAAACAACGGATTTGGAAACAACCAAATTAATAACAATTTCGGGAATAATAGCTTTGGGAATAACAATAATAGCTTTGGATCTACCTTAAATAAAAACAATTTCAATAACAATACAATAAGTGATTTTTATTTTGAAAATAAAAATTCTGTAGTTCAGGGTAAACAAAACTTCACTCAAAAATGGGGAGAGCGCCCCAATGTCGATAACTGGAGAAGAAAAACTAGCGGTAATATTGCATACAATAAAACAAATTTAGTCAATACAAACATAAATACGAATGCTCCTTTAGCTAGTAGTAAAAAAGATAGTACAAATAAAAATACAATAAAGCAAGATGTAGCTTCTGTAATAGATGCCATTAATGACTCCGCAGACTATGTGAAATCACAGTTAACGTGGAATAAAGCAGCAATGGCAAATGCACAATTATTTTTATTAAAATTGAATGACTTTGATAAAGCACTTCCAATATATAAAAAAATAATAGAAAAAAATATTGAACCTACTATAACTGAAAGAGCCTTATTAGACATGGCAAGTCAATATTTACATGATAATAAATCTACGATTTCAGACAGTATAATTCAGATTGTAACTGATCGATTTCCTAAAGGGTATTACGTTACAAAGAAACAAGAAGCTTATAGCAAAAAGGTAAGAACACAAAGTTCCGTTGAAGACTATAAAGAGGCATATTTTTTAACGCAAATTGGAAATTGGGATAGCTTGGCTAATCTGAGCTATAAGCTAAATTTAAGCCTCTTTAGGACGAAGTGGAATACCCCATTCCAGTTTTTGAAAGTTAAAATGAATGCTCAACAAAGAAAGGATAGTATTGCAATTATCATTCTTGATTCTATAATACTTAGCAATCAAAATGAAACTATAAGAGAAAGAGCTAAGAATATTATTGCAGAACTTAAAAAAAGAAAAGAAACTGAAGCCTATTTGAAGCAACTTATTATTGAAACTCCAGTCATTACAACCCCAATCGTTGAAGCAGAAACTAAACATGCAGTAATTCAAAATAATATTAGCCAACTTGTACAAGCTCAGATTTCAAGTCCAACTGACACTAATTTAAAATCAAAAATACTACCTACTAAAGAAGCAATTGTTGTTATTCCTGAAATCCCTAAAATTATTTTTTCGAATGACAGCACAGAGGACCATTATGTAGCAATGGTAACCAACAAAGTAAAAGAAGTATTTGTAAAAGAATCTCAAACAGCTTTCAACTATTTGAACAATGATGAGTATAAAAAACAGAATCTTAATACTACTTATGTTCAATTTGATGACAATGTATATATAGTTTGGATTGGACCATTTAGTTCTCAAAAAGCAGGAATGAACTATATTCAAAAAGTTAAACCTCGTTTAAAAAATGAACTCCTTTCGTTTATACCAACAAGTCAATATGAAATTTATATTTTAGGAAAATCTAATATTATACAAATAAGAACCATAGAAGACCTTCAACTGTATAAAGATTTTATGCAAAAAAATATTTACAAATAATAATAAAAATATTACGTGAATCAACCGATAAAGAAAAAATTAACCCGTACTGAAAAATTCTGGAAATGGTATTTTATTTCAGCAGGCGTTTTCATGTTATTTATTTTAATGATCAATTTTGGATGGATTGGCGACATGCCCGACCTAGATGATATTGAAAACCCAACAGCGTCGTTAGCAAGCCAAGTATATGCTCAAGACGGGACTCCAATGGGTAAATTTTATTTAGAAGATCGTATAAGTGTGAAATATAGAGATCTAAGCCCCTATTTAATACAAGCTTTAGTTTCAACAGAAGATAAACGTTTTTATGTACATTATGGAATAGACGGTGAGGGCTTGTTAAGAGCTGTCGCTTTTTTAGGAAGCCAAGGCGGGGCTTCTACTATTACTATGCAAACTGCAAAGAACTTATTTACGGACAACTGGAGTACAAAGAATAAAATACTTCGTGTAATTCAGAAAATTAAAGAGAGTATAATAGCCATAAAATTAGAACGTAATTTTACAAAGCAAGAAATTTTAACTTTATATTTAAACACAGTTCCATTTAGTGAGAACTTATTTGGCGTAAGCAATGCATCAAGATCTTTCTTTCAAAAAGAACCAGATAGATTAACCATTGAGGAAGCAGCTTTGTTAATTGGCATGATTAATGCGCCAACTAAATACAACCCTAATAGAAATCCTAAATTGGCATTGGAAAGAAGAAATTTAGTTTTGAATAGAATGGCTGGTCAGAAGTATATCACAATGGACCAAGCAGCTCAATTGAAAGCTATGCCTGTTGTAACTAATTTTAGAAAGCTAGACGAGAATAATGGACTAGGGCCCTATTTTAGAATGAACTTAGGCGAGTTTATGAAAAAATGGTGCAAGGAACATAAAAAAAATAATGGTGATTCCTATAATTTGTATCGAGATGGATTAAAAATTTATACTACTATTAATCCAAGAATGCAGTTGTATGCAGAAGAGGCAGTGGCTAGACATATGTCTTATTTACAAAAAGCATTTAACGAACAAGCAAATATTAAGAAAGGAACTATTTGGAAAGATTTTAATAATCTATTAGAGCTAGCCATCAAACAAACGGACAGATGGAAAAATATGAAGCGTGACGATATTGACGAAGCTGCTATCAGAAAATCATTTGATGAGCCTATTGACATGCGCATTTTTGCATGGAATAAAAATAGATTTATTGATACAACTATGACGCCTTTGGATTCATTGAAATACCATAAGCAAATTTTACAAACTGGCTTCTTAGCAGTCGACCCTTTTACAGGCGAAGTTAAAGCATGGGTTGGTGGAGTTGATTTTAAAACATTTAAATACGATCACGTAAATATTAATACAAGACGTCAGGTAGGTTCTACTATGAAACCTTTATTATACTCTTTAGCAATTGAGAAAGCGGGGTTCACACCTAACAGTATTGTACAAGACCAACAACAAAATTTTGAAGGATATGGAATGGTTCCAAATACTGCTAAGTCTTGTACTGGTCAATCTATGCCAATGGCTCAAGCTTTAGCAGAGTCTAGGAACTGTGCGTCTGCCTATATTATGAAGTCAATCAATCCAAAGGGCAATGAAGCTGCAAAAGAATTTGTTGACTATTTGAAAAAGTGTAATGTCCAAGCAGACGTCCCTGCCTATCCAAGTATCGCATTAGGTTCTGCTGAAATTTCCTTATTTGAAATGGTACAAGCTTATACGATGTTCCCTGGTGGAGGCTACAATGCACAACCCTTTTTCATTAATAGAATTGAAGATAAAAACGGCAATGTACTAGAAAGCTTTTCTCCACAAAGAAGAAAAGTAATTAATGAGGTAACTGCATATTCTGTAGTAAGTATGATGCAAGGAGTAATTACTAAAGGTACAGGAAGAAGCATGGGATCATTTGATGTAAGAGCACAGTCAATTGCAGGTAAAACCGGAACAACAAATGACAATAGTGATTTATGGTTTATGGGTTACACTCCTCAATTATTAGCAGGTGCTTGGGTTGGTGCAGACGATAGATATATTCGTTTCACTGACAATTATTTTGGACAAGGAGCTCATGGTGCTTTGCCTATATGGGCATACTTTATGAGCAAAGTAGCAAATGACCCTGCTTGTAATTTGGACCCAAATGCTAGTTTTGATAAACCAAGTAATTTACCTGACTTCAATGTCAATTTTGTTGGTCAAGACTCTGTAGTTGCTGACATACCTGTTGACATAGAAGACATTAAAGCTGAATCAGATTACGAAATTCCTCAAGAACAAGCAGCTTCTTCAAATCCAACAACTATTAAAATAGCTAGTCCTGAAAAGCAAAATATCCCTGGTAATAAAAAAATTACACCCGTTTCAAACAAAGAAGCACAAAAGCCAAAAGCGATTATGCCGAAAAAAGGTATTGGAAAATAACAGTTATTTAGTTTTCAAAGAATACACAACAGTAAAATGATGATATGCATTTTTTTGAAAAAATGAATTCGCATATTGAAACTGCATTCTGTTATAAGTAAGATTCAAACCTGTACTAAACCCGTTTAAGAAATTTTGCTGATTCTGTACATTCAAATCAAAGCGCCTAATAAAATTATAGCCAATATCAATATTTAGTTTTTCCCCAATATAAATTTCAGACGCTACTACCAAATGATTAAATACATTTTGAAGTGTCGCCGGGGCTTTGTACCCTTCTACAGCAGTATAATTAATATCATTATAGGTATTATTCCACACTGATAGTTTTTGTGCAGTTATGGAAAACTGAAGTGGAGCATTCTCAAGCTTTTTCGACCAACCAGCAATGATATTAAAAGGAAGTGACTCTTGTGTCAAATAGGATTTAAATTGTACACCCATATTGTTCACCAAAATACTTACTTGAGATAAGGCATTGGAAGAATGATATCTTAATCCAATATCCATAGCCATCGCATTTGACTTATAAAGTCCATAATTTGATTGAATAAATTTTATCGTAGAGCCTATTGTAAAATTTTGCTTGTAATTCATCGCAGCACTAATATGAACTGAATAATCATTTGGATGAAAAATTCCCATTTCGTTACCTACCATATCTGTCATTGGTATATTTCCATAATCCAAATAATGTACACCCCATCCAAGTACAATTTTTTTATTGGGGATATAATTGACTACGCTTAAATCATATTGCTGAATGTCAGCGTAAAAAGGCTTTACACTTAAATGAATATTCGCATCCATGTCCTTAGTTAATAAGGAAGGATTATACATAGCCAATCCTAAATCATTTCCAAGTGAACTAATATTAATACCCCCTAATGCAGAAGTCTTGGCAGAATATGGAAGATTAATGAAATTGTATACTGCATTCCCCCCAACTGCTTGTGCATTGTTTAAAATAGGTGAGCAAAACATTAAAACAAAAAACCCTAGCCATTTCCTTCTCATAGGACAAAGCTAGGGCTTGATAACTTTATAATCAATAAATCGGATATGTATTTACATTAAAGCCAGATCTAACACTTGTTGCATTGTTTTTACATAATGGAACTTAACTCCCTTGATAAAGGTTTGATCAATTTCATTCACGTCTTTCTCATTTTGCCAGCATAATATAATTTCTTTCATGCCAGAACGTTTCGCTGCCAATATTTTCTCCTTGATGCCTCCTACTGGCAATACCTGACCTCTTAAAGTAATCTCTCCCGTCATTGCTAAATATGGTTTCACTTTTCGACCAGTAAATGCAGAACTTAAAGCAGTCAACATTGTGATACCTGCACTTGGACCATCTTTTGGAACAGCCCCCTCAGGTACATGCACATGAATTGATTTGGTGGTGAACAATACTGGGTCAACTCCTATTTTTTTAGCATTCGCTTTTAAATAAGTGAGCGCTGTACTTGCACTTTCCTTCATCACATTTCCTAAGTTACCTGTAAGACTTAAATCACCTTTGCCGTCCGCTAATAAAACTTCTATAAATAAAATATCACCTCCCACATAAGTCCAAGCTAATCCAACAGCTACACCTGGCATATTTACGGTCTTATATATTTCATTACTATATTTTGATTGTCCTAATATTTTGATTAAATCATTCTTACTCACTGTTGGTTTAATCTTATGCTTGTACGCTAATTCCTTTGCTTGATAACGCATAATAGAAGCTAACTGACGATCTAATTCACGAACACCACTTTCTCTTGTATAGTCTTCTATTACCCTCTCTAAAACACTGTCTTGTATTTTGAAATTAATTTTATCTAAACCATGCGCTTCCTTTTGTTTTGGTAACAAATGGCGCTTCGCGATTTCAACTTTTTCTTCAACTGCATAACCACTTAAATCAATTATTTCTAAGCGATCCCTTAATGCAGGCTGAATTTTACTAATGTCATTGGCAGTTGCAATAAAAAGTGTTTTACTTAAATCATACTCAGACTCTAAATAGTTGTCATAAAAACTATGATTTTGTTCTGGATCTAATACTTCTAGCAAAGCACTAGAAGGGTCTCCACGATGATCCAACCCGATTTTATCTATCTCGTCTAATATCATAACAGGATTAGATGTTTTTATTTTTCTAATACTTTGTATAATTCGACCTGGCATAGCCCCAATATAAGTTTTACGATGACCTCTAATTTCGCTCTCGTCATGTAATCCGCCTAAACTTACTCTTGTATATTTACGACCTATTGCATGTGCAATAGAACGTCCTAATGAAGTTTTACCAATACCCGGAGGGCCTAAGAAACATAAAATAGGGCTTTTCATATCCCCCTTCAGTTTCAACACTGCCAAATATTCAATAATTCTGTTTTTGATTTTGCTCATACCATAGTGATCATCATCTAATACTTTTTTAGCATGCTTCAAATCGTAATTATCGTCGGTATATTCATTCCAAGGTAAGTCTAATAATAAGTCCAAATGATTATACACCACTGAATAGTCCGGAGTAGTTGGATGCATCCGTTCCAATTTTTCTAAGCCAGTTTGAAATAATTTCTTTGCAGCTTCTGGCCATTTTTTTGTTTCCGCCTTCTTCTTCATTTCTAATACCTCTCTCTCATTGGGGTCACCTCCTAATTCATCCTTGATACTTTTAAGCTGTTGTTGTAAGAAATAATCTCTTTGTTGTTTATCCAATTCTGTACGAGTTCTATTGGCAACTTTATTCTTTAATTCTACAAACTGAAGTTCTTGTTGTAAATACTGTATTAATTTTTCAGCTCTTAATGTGATATTATTCTGTTCTAATAAGCCTTGCTTTTCTGGAATTTCCACATTCAAATTACTACTTACAAAATTGATTAAGAATAAAGGACTCTCAATATTCTTTAAAATCATAGCCGCTTCAGAAGGAAAATTTGGCGATAATTGAATTATTTGCGTAGCTAAGTCTTTGATATTAGACAAATGTGCTAAAAAGTGCTGGTCTTCAGGTTTCACTATTTCTTCCTTCAATACCTTTACCTTAGCCTTAAAAAAAGGATCTAGTTCGGTCATTTCAATTAACTCGAAACGACGCTTTCCTTGAATTATAATCGTGGTTCCACCATCTTGCATTTTAATCATCTTAATGATTTTTGCAACGGTTCCAATTTTACATAAATCTGAAGGAATTGGGTCTTCAATATTCCCATCCACTTGAGAAACTACACCAATGTATTTATCTTTATTAAAAGCTGCTTTAACTGCTTGAATGCTCTTATCTCTTCCAACAGTAATTGGAATAACCACACCTGGAAACAATACAGTATTTCTTAATGGCAATATTGGAATGACATTGTCTATTACCAATTCTGGCTCATTTTCCATATCCTGCTCATTAAATGAAAAAAGCGGTATGAATTCGTTATCCTCCTCTGTCTTAAATAGTATTTTATTCATTTTCAATCTTTTAATTCAATAAAGGTAAAAGCCAAAATGACATATCATCATTTTGAAATAACCTAGTCATAGTCTGATGTATATATAGGCAATATTGATGCCAAACTTGGACAATTCAAGGCAAACATGAGTAAGTTTAAGGCAAAAAAAATCCCTTCCAAATAGGAAGGGACTTTCTTGCAAAAGTTATATTGAATATAACTTAAACTAATTACTTCTTAGCAGCAGAATCAACTTTAGCAGTTGTGTCAGCTACAACAGCAGCAGAATCAGTTGCTTTAGCAGCTGTATCAACAGTTGCAGCAGCAGAATCAGTCTTAACTTCAGTAGAAGCACCACCACAAGCAGCTAATGCAGCGATAGCGAAAATTGCGAATACTTTTTTCATTTTGGATGTTTTATTAAGTTTGGTATTAAATACGTTGGCGAAGATAACTTTTAACGAGAAATTCACCAAATTTTAACTAAAATTTATTTTTCGTCTAATATATTATTTTTTATTATTTATTTTTTTCTAAAATAAATACGAATTGGGACCCCTGTAAACTTAAAGTTTGCTCTAACTTGGTTCTCTAAGTAATTACGATAAGGTGACTTAATATCGTCTGGAAAATTGGTAAAAAAGGCGAAACTAGGAACCCTTGTAGGCAATTGTTGCACAAATTTGATCTTAATTACATGACCTCTCACAACTGGAGCTTGATATTTCTCTATAGCTTTTAACATAATATCGTTCAACTTAGATGTAGCTATCTTACGGTGCTTATTTTCAAACACCTCTAAAGCAATTTCTAATGCTTTAAAAATTCTTGTTTTTTCTACAGCAGATATAAATAAAATTGGCACATCACTAAAAGGTGCCAGTTTGTCCTTCAATCTTTTCTCATAGTCACGAGCCGTATTTGTTTCTTTTTCAATTAAATCCCATTTATTTACTAATACAACTACTCCTTTACCTTTTCTAATAGCAAGACTAAAAATGCTTAAATCCTGAGCAGTAACTCCTTTTTCTGCGTCTAATACCAATAAACATACATCTGATTCGTCCATTGCTTTTATAGCACGAATAACAGAATAGAACTCTAAATCGTCTTTTTCTTTATTTTTACGTCTAATACCAGCAGTGTCAATAAGGATAAATTCCTTTTGAAACATATTATAGTGCGTATGTATTGTGTCTCTTGTAGTTCCTGCAATATCACTTACGATAGTTCTGTCCTGACCAATTAAAGCATTCAATAAAGAAGACTTACCTACATTGGGCTGTCCCATGATAGCAATTTTTGGAATAATAACTTCTTCAGCAGCTTCTGAACCTTCTTCTATTTCAGCATCGTCATTTTGAACTTCAGAGTCTTTAATACCTGCTGTAACTGCATCTAAAATTTCTCCTGTACCACTTCCTGAGATAGAACTAACAAAAAAATTATGCTCAAAACCCATTCCGTAGAACTCTGTTCCTTCTAAAGCCCGAGTTGAATTGTCCACTTTATTTACGCAAACATAAACTGGTTTTGGAGTCCTTCTTAACATATCTGCCATTGCAGAATCTAAGTCAGTTAAACCAACAGCGGCATCCACCATAAAAATGATTGCATTTGCTTCTTCAATTGCAATTTTAACTTGCTTTCTAATTTCGGTTTCAAACATGTCTTTAGAATCTGGCACAAATCCACCTGTGTCAATCACATTGAATTTTTTACCACACCATTCTGTTTCACCATATTGACGGTCTCTTGTTACACCACTTATATCGTCCACAATTGCTTTACGCTCTTCTAATAAACGGTTAAACAAAGTGCTTTTACCTACATTGGGTCTTCCGACTATAGCCACTGTATAACTCATAATAATCTATATTTAATATTCAAATAAAATACCTTAAATAATTAATAATCAATACTTTAAAAGTATTTAATTAATATTACTATTGATATCCAAATTCTTTTAACTTTAAGTCATTGTCTCTCCATTTAGGTTTTACTTTTACAAATAATTCCAAGTAAACCTTAGATCCGATAAACTCTTCAATATCTTTTCTTGCTAAAGTACCTATCTCTTTAATCATTTTTCCTTTCTCACCTATAATGATCGCTTTCTGCGTTTCTCTATTTACAACTATGTCAGCTTGTATCTTAGTAAGTAATGGTTGCTCTTTAAATGAGTTCACTAATACCGCTGTATGGTATGGGATTTCCTCGCCAAACAATTGGTAGATCTTTTCTCTAATCATCTCACTCACAAAGAACTTTGTTGGCATATCGCTCAAATCCTCTTGGTCATAGAAAGGTTGTCCGCCTTCTGGAATGAGTTCTAATATTACTTTCATTAACCTATCTACATCACTGATATTCAATGCACTAACTGATATTATTTTTGTACAATAAGGTTTTCCGCTAAAATAAGCATTGGCCTCTTTCACTCTACCTGCAGGCGCTAGATCGGACTTATTCATAACAACAATACAAGGCACTTTCAATTTCAAAGCAGAAAACATAGCATCAATTTCTTCAAAGTCATCTCGTACGTCTACCATTAAAAGACCTAAGTCAGCGTCCTCTAAAGCAGACTTCACCGCCCCCATCATTCTTTCGTGTAACTTATACTTAGGGTCAATGATACCTGGAGTGTCCGAAAATATTACCTGGTATTCGTCCACCTTGTTTAAGAATGCTTTGATTCTATGTCGGGTTGTTTGCACTTTGGAAGATACAATAGCCATCTTCTCGCCCATAATGGCGTTCAGTAAAGTACTCTTCCCTGCGTTTGGTTTCCCAAATATATTTACAAACCCGACTTTCATTCCTATCTATTAATTTGTTATACTTTGATATTGCAAAGTTACACTAAAAAAAAATCCGCTCTCGATATGAAATCGGGAGCGGGATTATGTTGCGAGGGAAGGGATCGAACCTCCGACCTTCGGGTTATGAGCCCGACGAGCTACCGCTGCTCTACCTCGCGATGTTTGGACGGCAAAGATAGGGCTTTATTAGTTCCTAGCCAATTTTATTGGGAAGAAAATGCAATTAGCGTAGAAAATCCTAGTTCTTATGCTTTATATCAGAAGCTCCTGAATTACTTGACTCTCTTAATTCTGCAGAACCTTTATAATTAATATTACTTGCACCTGAAGCATGTGCTTTTAAGATAGTTGACACATTTACATGTGCACTACTTGCACCTGAAGCTCTCACAATGGCTCCTTTAGCATTTAAATTATATAATTTAGCTTCACTTGCACCTGAAACTTCAACAGACAAGTCGTCTGTTGTTCCAGTCAATTCAACATCGGAAGCTCCAGAACCGTCAATCCCTATCATCATTGCTTTTACTTGTGATTTTAAATTAGACGCTCCAGAAACTGTGATACTTAAATTACCTACATTCATATCCCCTCTTAAGTCACTTGCACCTGATAATTTAATTTTAAGTTTATCCGATTCTAAACCACCAACAATATGAATAGTAGTAGCACCAGAACCAGTTAATGCATTAAGTTCTTTCACACTTACATATGCTTTCACTTTAGTATTACCCCATTTTTTCCAATCCCACCAACTATCATTATTATCTAATCTAATAATTAGTGTCCCTCCTTCTACTTCTGTTACAATATGATTTCTGACTTCTATACTTGAGGCACTTACTGCAACTTCATTCAAATTGGATTGTGAAAGGTATAAGTCTATGGCACTTGAAACTTTAATAGCATTAAAACTAGGCACATTTCTTTTTTGGACATTATCGTCATAAATAAGGCCTGTTTTTTGCTGAGCGTTAGCTATAAACCCCAGTCCAAGCATTAAAACCATTAATATCTTTTTCATAATTGATGTATTTATAACGTATAACGTAAATGGATATATAAAGTTACAGTTGAAGTTTAAAGATTTTCATGTTATTTTTGCTCCGTCCTCGGGGTGCTGTAAAAAGCTGAGATAAAACCCGTTGAACCTGAACAGGGTAATTCCTGCGAAGGGAAGGTACCGCACTTTTCGTGCACTTCTCATAGCTTATTATTCCTGTTCCCAGTATTTATTATTAAATATCAAAACATTAGTTATGACTAAGTTATTGGGAACAATTGTATCATTTTTATTGCTTGCCCCTACTATGGCGCAGCAACCAAGACAGCTCCTTTCCAAAAAGGACAGTATTAACAAGTACACAGACAGTATTAGAAGTTTACCTCCCTTGGAAGTAAGATCGGTAAGGGTAAGTGAAAACAGTCCCTTTGCTAAAACCAATATTAGCAAAGCAAGTATTGCAGAAGTGAATTTTGGGCAAGACCTACCCTTTCTAATTCAGAACACCCCTTCGGTAGTTGTAAATTCCGACGCAGGGACAGGTGTAGGATATACTGGAATAAGAATTAGAGGAACCGATGCCACTAGAATAAACGTGACTTTAAATGGTATCCCTTACAATGATGCAGAAAGTATGGGTACTTATTTTGTAGACTTACCAGATTTTAGTGCTAGCGTAAATAGTATTCAAATTCAAAGAGGCGTGGGCACTTCTACTAATGGATCGGGAGCTTTTGGTGCTACTTTGAATTTAGCTACCAATGATTATCGCCCTGCACATTATTTATCATTACAAAACAGTGTGGGTTCCTTTAATTCCATGAAGAATAGTTTGAATGTTGGAACTGGCTTATTAAATAATCATTTTACTGTTGACGCTCGTTTAAGTAAAATAAGTAGTGATGGTTATATGGACAGGGCTAATAGTGATTTGAAATCATTTTATGTAAGTGGAACGTATTGGGGCGACCAATCCTCTTTAAGATTAAACGTATTCTCTGGTAAAGAAAAAACTTACCAGGCTTGGTATGGAGTACCCGAAGAATTATTAGCTACGAATAGAACTTATAACCCAGCGGGAACGGAAAAAACAGGTGACCCCTATAAAAATCAAACAGACAATTACACACAAACTCATTATCAGTTATTTTATAACCAACAAATTAATAGTAGCCTAAAATGGAGTACCGCGTTTTTTTTGACAAAGGGAAAAGGCTATTATGAAGAATATAAAACAGCTGCAAATTTAAATGACTATGGTATTACCACATTTGGATCCCTACCATTTGATGTAGTTAGAAGAAGATGGTTAGATAATAATTTTTATGGACAGATAGCTTCTTTAACTTATGAAGCAAGAAAACATACTTTTACAGCAGGTGGTGGCTGGAACAATTATGATGGTCAACATTACGGCGTTTTACCTTTCCCTAATATTGCTCCAATTAATATAAGCACAGTTTACTACGACAATAATGCAATCAAAAAAGATCAAAATCTATACGCTAAATGGCAGTATCAAATAAATAGCCAGTTAAGCAGCTTTGTTGACTTACAATACCGTCATGTTAAGCATACCATGTTTGGATTTGACCATAATCCCGACTTAACCATTAATCATAGTTTTAATTTCTTTAATCCTAAAGCAGGTCTAAGTTATAAAAAAGGGAATACTAATTATTATACTAGTATTGCTATTGCACATAAAGAACCCAACAGAGACGACTTCGAAGCCAGCATTGCTGAGCAACCTAAACAAGAAGTTTTATACGATTGGGAAACTGGTTTTAATTCGAAAAGCAGCAACTTTGATTGGGGCGCTAATTTCTATTACATGAACTACAAAGACCAACTAGTATTGACAGGCAAGATTAATGATGTAGGATCTTACACCAGAACCAACACGCCTAAAAGTTATCGTGCTGGCATTGAGGTTGAAGAACGTTGGAAATTAGGAAAGTATTTTACAAGCACTGGGAATGTAACTTTTAGTAAAAACAAAATTCAAAATTTTACAGCGTATTTTGATGATTATGATGCAGGTGGACAACAAGCCATTCAGCATAAGAATACAGATATCACTTTGTCTCCTAACCTAACTGCTGCACATAGTATTTATTGGATGCCTAGTAATAAGATACAATTAAGTTGGACTAGTAAATATGTTTCAAAACAATATTTGGATAATACACAAAATGAAACTCGTATTTTGAAATCCTATTTCTTAAATGACCTTAACGCTTCTTGGAAGATTATTAACAAAAATAAATGGGCTGCTCAATTACAGTTTTATGTTATAAATATTTTCGACAAATTATATGAACCAAATGGGTACACTTATAGTTATTTATATGGTGGCAATACCACAACTTCAAATAACTATTATCCAATGGCTGGAAGAAACTTTTGGTTAAGTTTGAAGATTGATTTGAAATAAATTTATTTAACTCAACATTTTCCCTCTAAAAAGGGTCGAACAATTTGTTCGACCCTTTTTTATTAAATTCGATTATGATTAACTTTTACATTTACTTGAATAGAGTCTAATGTGTGATTACTGTCTATTTTATTTAGTAAACTATTTGCGATTAATCCGATGGGCGATAAGGTAGCTAGGATATAATTTTTTCCAATCACACTACTTATAGTTTCTTTTTTATTGCCGAATAAATAAGACAATTGTGTATTTTTTAAAAGTAGCCTATTAAGAAAATGCTGCATTATTACATTTCCCGCTTGGTCTAGTACTAATGCCACATTTAATAGATAGTATTTGATTTTACTTAGTCCACTTGAAAAACCTTGTTCAATTATTGCAAATACAAAACCAATAGGAGCTGTAGTGATCAATAATATAGCTGCAATAAATACCAATAATATACTAGAAAATAATGACCTTTCTCTTTCTTGTATAGGAATTACATTTTCCATGAACATAAATTTAATGTTTATAAAAAATTGAAGATGTTTTTCAAAGCATTACCCAGGGAATTTTTCTTGCCAAGCAAGCATCCCACCTGTAACGTTAATTACGTCTTTAAATCCATAAGGTTCTAACATTAAACATGCTTGACCACTTCTGTTTCCGCTTCTACAGTATACATAAATAGTTTCGTCTTTTAAGTGTTCCACTTCATCTAATTGCAAAGCTTGCACTAATCCCAAAGGCAATAATTGGCCTCCAATATTAAATGCTGCATGCTCATGTGGCTCACGTACATCTAATAAATTAATTTTTTCACCTGCATCTAATTTCACTTTTAAATCTTCAACTGATATTGTTTTCATAAATATGAATTATAATTAAAATATAAATAATTGAGAATGGTTTTTTTGGTCTAAAAATAAATCTAATCTGACTATAAATTTCAAAGGTTATTTAATAGTGTCTTTTGAAATCAATGGAGCAATTCTATCAATTACAATGTCAATAGATCCGCCTTGAATGGTTAAGTTTTTCATTGGCATTCCCAATGAATCAATCTGACCAGTAAATGGTCCAGGATTTTGTTGAATGATAAATGCATTTGCTGTGTCTTGAATGGCTGTATTTGAGCTAATAAGTCCGATAGAAAGCCCCATGGATGCCATCTTTGCTCTTGCCATATCCACCGTCATCCCTACCAAATCTGGTATTTCAAACCCCATAGCAGCACCCCCATCTCCTACTAAGAAATTAACGACAGTCCCTGAAGAAATTTTAGATCCTGGGGCAATTGGTTTGCCTCCTACGATTTGATCTAAAATGACATTCTTATTTCTGTCCGGCACTAAAGTAATACTACCCAGTCTTAATCCTAAAACTTTTAAATAGGTTTCCGCACTCTTTAATGAGAATCCAATTAAGTTAGGCATGTCTACCTGAGGGGCTAGAGTTCTATTCACAGTTAAATATACAGTACGTCCTTTTTTTACAATTTCGTCTGCATCTGGTGTTTGTCTTAATATTGAATTGCGCGCTAATGTATCCACATAAATTGAGTCTTGTAAAACCACATCAAAACCTAATACTGTTAAGTTTTTTTGTGCAGCAGCAACATCCAACCCTATTACCGCAGGTACTTTCTCTGTTTTCCCGTTTCCAGTTATCCAACCAAGAGAAAAGAAAAATAAAACCAATATCACCAATACTGCACCAATACCTACTAAGATATTGAACCATAATGGTTTCTTTAATAATTTATTGATCGCTTCCAAATTTCGTTTTTTAATTTTACTTATATAAAGTTACTATTATTAATTTTTACTCAATGTGTCTTCTATAATAGTTGCATAAAAGTCTGTTAAAGTCCAGCCCATAGCTTTTACTTGTTGTGGAATTACGCTTGCTTCACTTTGTCCCGGTACTGTATTTACTTCTAGCATATATGCTTTAGCAGCATTTTCGTCATAGATAAAATCAACGCGAACGACACCTCTGCAATTTAAAGTAGCGTAAACTTTCTTCGCTGCTTCTGTTAAATCTTTAAACATGGTATCAGAAATAATAGCCGGAGTGATCTCCTCACTTTTCCCTTCATACTTTGCTTCAAAATCGAAAAATTCGTTCTCAGTTTTTATTTCCGTGATAGGTAAAACTGTTGTAATTCCTTTAGATTTAAAAACTCCAATAGTGAATTCACGGCCACTTATAAATTCTTCAACTAAGACCTGACTGTCTTCATTAAAAGCTTTAAGTAATGCAGGAGCTAATTCTTGCAAAGTATTTACTTTACTAATACCTAAACTACTTCCACCATTATTAGGCTTTACAAATACAGGCAAATTTAATTGCTTTAAAATTTCGTCAGGGCTTAATGGAGCTTCGGCAAATAAATGAAGAGATTTGGCTACACCTACTCCACCAAAACCAGCAACTGCCACAGTAAATCTTTTATTAAATGTAAGTGCAGAAGTCGCCGTGTCACAACTGGTGTAAGGCAATCCTATTAAATCAAAATAGCCTTGCAATTTACCATCCTCGCCTGGTGTTCCATGTATACACATTAATGCAACATCAAAGTTGACTTTAACGCCACCCTCTTCAATACTAAAGTCAGCTTTATTAACTGCTACTTCCTCTCCTATAATATTTTCATACCACCAGCCTGTTGGATGGATATCAATTAAATAAACATCATACTTATTTTTATCTAGTGCGTTCATTACCGTCTTGGCACTTTTATAACTTATCTGTGCTTCTGAACTCAAACCGCCTGTTACTAATGCAACTTTCTTTTTCATCTGGTCTGTATTGTATTGAAATAAAAAAAGGGAAATTATTTCCCTTTTTTTATTTTAGTTTCTTACGAGTGTAGTTTCTCTTTTTTCGCTAGCAATGTGTCTACCGTTTCTTGATATAACTCATCATGTACACAACAGTCCACTGGACATACTGCAGCACATTGAGGTTCTTCATGAAACCCTTGACATTCTGTACACTTGTTTGGAGTAATATAGTAGGTGTCAGCAGCGACAGGAGCTAATCTTTGACCAGCGTCTACCGAAGTTCCATCTAATAAACTGTAGCTACCTTTAACAGTTGTGCCGTCTGCCATAGCCCATTCAACACCACCTTCATAGATAGCGTTATTAGGACATTCCGGCTCGCAAGCTCCGCAGTTAATACATTCGTCTGTGATTTTTAGTGCCATAAAAATAATTTAAAAATTAGTGACGTACTTTTGTCTAATAAAGATATAACGAAAACATGAAATTACAAGCAAGAATAAATGGTTTTGTAGCCTTGGGTGAAAACTTATTAGATGCTAAAAATTTAGCTTTTCAAGAAGTAAAATTGAAGGCAAGTATCCAGAATGCCTGGTTTTTACCTGAATTCATTGACCAGGCGGTAAATCAAATATCCCATCGGTTTTTACAGCACCCAGCTTTGGAACAATGGACTACTTTGTACCCCTCCCTTTCAGATGCATTTACTGGTAAAAAAGTGGGAATTGTAATGGCGGGGAATATTCCAATGGTGGGATTTCATGATTTATTGAGTACTTTAATTGCTGGACATATTGCGGTAGTAAAACTATCTAGTAAGGACACTGTTTTAATGGAATACATAATTGCTACCTTAAAAACAATTAACCCTTTATGGCAGGATCAAATTCTGATTCAGGAGCAGTTAAAAGCTTGTGATGCTTATATAGCTACTGGGAGTAATAATACGAGTCAATACTTTGAGCATTATTTTGGAAAATTTCCAAATATAATTAGAAAGAATAAAACTTCCATTGCCATCCTTGATGGCAATGAGTCATTAGAGGATTTGACATTGCTTGCAAAGGACATGATGTTATACTTTGGAATAGGATGTAGAAATGTGACACAGGTATGGGTTCCTACTGGTTATGATTTTATCCCATTATTGGATGCATTGAAAACATATAATTATATCATTGACCAACATAAGTACAAACATAATTACGACTATCAATTAGCCCTACTTATGATGACTAGACAGTTTTATATGGATACCGGTGCTATTTTAATGAGTGAGAACCCCTCTCCATTTGCTGCTATTTCTCAAATACATTATCAGTATTATACACCTGGAAATTTACCTAATTTAGATACAAGTGAAGTGCAATGCGTGGTGGGGAAAACTGGCTTAGCATTTGGAAGTTTACAAGCACCTCAACTTAACCAATATGCAGACGGAATAGACACTTTATCGTTTTTAGTAGATTTATAACTGCCAAAAACGAATAATTTCGTAAATATTTTGTTAAACCGCCTGACATTTTGTTGTGACAAGGTTACAGCTTTGTATTTTTAACCCGCAATTGGTATAAAATTTGCAATATTGAATTTAACTATCTAAATTTTTTAACTATGAATTTAAATTTAAAAAATGTAGTGGCAATAATAGGAATCAGTGCCACTACAACTGTGTTAAGTATTTTGGCTTTTAACAAATTCATAAAGCCAAATGACAGTTATATTGAGGGTAAACTTCCCGCTAACTATGCCAGCTTTTTTATGGGAAATGCTCCTGGCAGCACTGTCGATTTTACTCCTGCAGCTAGTGCAGCTTCTCCTGCTGTAGTACATATCAAAACCAAAACGAATGCTAAAAAAGCAGAAGCTAATAATCAACCTAAACAAAGGAATCCATTTGCTGATTTATTTGGTGATGAAGATATGTTTGGTGATTTTTTTGGTGGCCCAAGAATGATACCCGAACAAAGAGCAAGTGGAAGTGGTGTGTTGATTACAGCAGACGGCTATATTGTAACCAATAACCATGTAGTAAATGGTGCAGACGAAATAAGTGTTACTTTAACTAATAAAAAAATATATAAGGCAAAAGTAGTTGGTACTGACCCTAGTAGCGATTTAGCTGTTATTAAAATTGAAGCTACTAGCTTACCTTATTTAGTATATGGGAATAGTGATGAAATTAAATTGGGTCAATGGGTATTAGCTATTGGTTACCCTTTAAATTTAGACGTTACTATTACCGCTGGAATTATAAGTGCGAAAAATAGAAATATAAATATCAATTCCAGACAAAGTGACAAGCCAGTTGAGTCATTCTTACAAACTGACGCAGCAGTAAACCAAGGAAATAGTGGTGGTGCTTTAGTTAATACAAGCGGTGAATTAGTAGGTATAAATTCTGCTATCGCATCCCCAACGGGATCTTATGCTGGATATGCTTATGCTATCCCTGTTAACATTGTAAAAAAAGTAGTTACAGACATTGTGAAATTCGGAACCGTACAAAGAGCTTATTTAGGAATTAGTTATCCCAAGGACGGTTTGTCCGAAGAAGAGATTAAAAAAATGGAAGAAGAACTAAATGTCAAGTTTAAAGACGGAGAAGGTATTTTAGTTACTGATGTAATCGAAGGTGGTTCAGCTAAAGCAGCAGGCGTAAAGAAAGGAGACATTATTACTAAATTGAATGGCGTAGTTATTAAAACTTCTCCTGAATTACAAGAACAGGTTTCAAAATATAAGCCAAGTGACAAAATTAGCATTACAGTTAAACGAGCAGGCAAAGAAATGAATGTAGATGCTGTTTTAAAAGGCAAACTAGGCAATACTGATTTAGCGAGTAGTAGTAAAGCGGCCGAAATTTTGGGAGGTAAATTAACAAGCCTAGATAAAGCAACTGCTGATAAAAATGAATTGGAAGGTGGTGTTATTGTACAAGAACCAGGAAATGGCATCTTAGGAAAAAGCAGAATCGAAAAAGGTTTTGTAATTACCCATTTAAATGACAAACCTGTAAAAAATGTAGATGAGTTTTATGAAGCCTTGAAAAAGAATACTTCCAACAGTGTAAAATTGTCAGGAGTATACCCTGGATATTTTGGCAACTATGCATTTATATTAAACTTGACTCAATAAAGTTTGAAACAGATTTAAATATAAACAATAAGGCCTCCGAATGGAGGCCTTATTGTTTAGCGAATACTCTATTTTTTTAATTGGATTCAATTAAAAAAATAGATTGAATTGCTGATAAATACAAAGGTAATTTAGTGTATACCATTCCGTCTTTCTCAATGTATTTGATATCTCTCAATACTTCCGTCATTCCGGTATTAGGGTTCCATTTTTCTAGATGTAATTGTCCTCTTAATTCAACAAAAGTATTCACAGCCTCTTCGGATGAATTAGCTATATAATAAATATTTTTACTGTCTTTTATTTTATGAATATAACTTAACGCGCCTTCTCCAGCATTTGGTTGAGGATTATTTTCAAATTGCAAATCTGCTCCAATTTGAAATTTAGAAAAAGTCTCTGATAAAATTGTAGCTGTTGGTTGATTAATATAAATAGCCTTCCCTCCATTAGCGTTTGAGTTAATCCCTGGTTTATTAAAAATAGATTGTACTAAATTAATCACTTGTTCATCCTGACCAAACTCTGCAGCATGCATTGGTAGTTCTGAAGTGGCAATTACCATACCTCCTTGGTCATAAAAAGTTTTAATTTTTTCTAAAGCTTTTACTGAAATAGTGGATTCTCCTGGCATAATAATTACCTTATACTTTTGTTCATTCATATCATTATGCAATGTCATTGTTTTATCTTCTATAGTAATTTGTTCACTTGATAATACCTCTGGATGTAAGAATGTGAAATCACGATGAACATTCATGGTAAACATATCACTCAATTTTAAGTAATCGGTAGTCGGTGAAGCATATTTCCCCCAATCTCCTATCGACTTGGATCCATTCGCGTCAAATTTAAAATAGGACTGCAGCGAAGCAATTGGATACAACATTGCAATGTCTGAAACAGTTTTTCCGCCTTGTAGCATATAAGATACACGACCTGCCCATTCATTATAGTCCTTTAAATAAGGTCCGATCTCTGGGTTATATTCAGAAATTAACGGAGGAATACGCACCGCATCTTTTGAAGGATTATACCACATGCCATGAGGAATCAAAAAATTCACCCCCCTAACAAAAACATCCATGCCAGCTTTATACAAAGTTTTTTGTGTAAACTTTTCGTCATTTATCCAACCAATAGCGCCATAAATTTCTGCAGCTACTACTGGCTTGTCATACATATTTGCAGATGAACTTATTAACTTGAAACCATCTCTTCCATGCGTATAGCTAAATATTAAATCCATTAAAGGAATGTCCTGATGTCTATAATATTTTACAATATCGCCATTCATGTCTACTGGCTGAATCTCATAATTCCCAGGAGGGTGACCAGAACTTTTTAAGCCATATTTATGGCACCAATCTTTAACTAATTTAGGAAACCCCTCTGATAATAATTCAGCTCTTGTATTAAACAAGGCTACTCTCGCTGCATCTGTTTCTGCGCCAATGTCTTCCCATAATGCAGGGTATAATAAATCCGGATCTATGTGATAAATTAATTTAAATTTTTCATTAAATCCATTAGTCCAAGTTCTTTCTCCATGCTTGTCAAGTGTAAAGAACCCAACATCATCAAAAAATATTTGTGTGACAGTTTTACCAAAATATTTTTGATACCTTTTTGCAAAAGCTTCATTATTTAAATCAATGTATTTTTTAACAGCTATTGGATCTAAATAGTCCACTGCAATATCATTAGCCATTTCACTATTACGCACCACGTCACAAGTAAAAAACATGATCTTCCATTTGCCAGCAGGGGCTTGCCAATTAAAACTTTGATTATTGATTTTCGAACTAATGTCTATCCTTTTCTTAGTTACTGTATTCATGGCAACTGCTGCCATAAGTTTCCCATTGGGAACAGACATGGAGATTAATAAAGGTCCATTTACTATACTATCTGTTTTAGTTAATATTTTACGGGTATCTTCTGGATATAATTGCTTCATTCTGCCACCAGCTGATCCACTTGGAAAATCTAAGTCGTCGTACCATATGACCTTCAACCCTAAATTATTGGCATTGTCTAATATTCTAGTGTATCTATCAAAGTACCCCTCCGTTAAATAAGCAGGAGCAGTTCCTGGATAAACCAAGTCACCCGTAAATCCTTTTTGTGCTGTAACTGGCAGTATAGTTACCCCTCCGAAATTACTCTTGTATTTAATATCTCTCATTTGAGTGTCCAAACCTTCGTTAGTCATTGCTCCATTCATATGCCATAAAGGAGATGGCTTGAAAGAAAAATTAGGGCTTTTGAAGTCTTTTTTAGAAAAACTAGTTTGAGCAAACAAAAAGTTGCTAAATGCAACTATGCAAGCTAAAGCAATCGTTTTTTTCATAGCTATATTAATTATTTAAATATAGCAAATTATCACTTACCATTTTTTATAATTATACTAACAAAAATAAGGCTGCATGACTGCAGCCTTATTTGAACTTTTTAATAAATTAAGTGAAGTCTTTATTACTTTTTTTTCTTAGCTATCTCTCTTCTAAATTCATTTATCGCCACCTTAGGAACTAATATTTTATTTACTTTTTCACCCTCCACTTCTTTTGCAACCTTAAAGTTGGCAGTAACTAGAGATTGTTGCGCATTACCAAACTTAATTGTATAGTCACCTGCTTCTGTTATCCAAGTACTTGTTGTGGAATTAAAGGAAGCTAGGTCTGCAGGTGTTAACTCGAAACTTAATTCTTGAGACTCCCCAGAAACCAATGTTTTAGTTTTTGCAAATGCCTTCAATTCAACAACAGGTTTATCTAATTTCAACCCAGGTGCACTTACATATAATTCAGCCACTTCTCTGCCTGCTACTGCACCTGTATTTGTTATAGTAACATTTACTTGAATCTTATCTGTCAATACTGGTGCACTTAATTTTATATTGTCTGTTTTAAATGTAGAATAAGACAAACCGTATCCAAAAGGATAGGCCGTAGGGATATTAAAACTACTATAATATCTATATCCTACATAAACACCTTCTTCATAAGTCACTTCGGCATCCATCATTTTTTGACCAAATAAACCTGGCTTTTCAGAACCAGGAATTTCATGTCCTGGAAAATTCTTAGCAGTAATGTCGTCCTCGTATTTAGCAGGAAAAGTACTTGCTAATTTACCCGATGGATTTACTTTTCCTGAAACCACATCTGCCATTGCATTACCGCCTTCTAATCCAGGCTGCCATGCTAATAAGATAGCATCTACATTGTCTCTCCATTGCATTACATCTACAATTCCACCAATATTTAATGTTACTATTACTTTCTTATTTTGAGCATGGAACGCAGTTGAAACTGATTTTATCAAATCAATTTCTTTTTGTGATAAATTGTAATCGTCTTTTACTTGACGGTCATTACCCTCGCCTGCATTGCGACCAATAGCAATAATAGCAACAGCAGATTCATTCGCTGCTTTTACAACTAAGTCTGTACCTAAAGTCATCTCTTGAATTGGAATATTAGGACTCATCAATTCTTCCATTAAAGTTCGTTTAGGCTTTTTTGCAAATTCTGCAGCCATATAATTTGAATAACTAAGATACAGGTCAGTGTTTAAAGCGTAGCCAGCTCGGAATAAACCGTCAGCAAAAGGAACTACATACATTTTATTTACATCTCCACTACCAGTTCCACCTGCCACTAAATCTAATTGATTAATACCAAATAAAGCAACTGAACTACCCAAATTAATTGGTAAAGCTTTTGCTTCATTTTTTAATAAAACCATGCTTTCTGCAGCTGCAGCACGCGCAATTTGTGCATTCTCTTTTAATGGAGGGCTGTCACTAAATTGGTAACCTTTAAAAGTTGGTGACTGAAGAATTATACCTAATATTTCAGCAACATTTTGATCTAGGATAGACGCTGATAAATTTCCAGACTTTACCGCTTCTATAATAGCAGCTTTTTGTCCTGGATTTCCTGGCATCAATAAATTATTACCAGCTCTTTCTTGCTCCACTGCATGTTTCCCTCCAAACCAATCTGTCATCACAAATCCCTTATACCCCCATTCTTTTCGTAAAACGGTGGTTAATAATTCTCCATTTTCAGACGTATAAGGGCCATTCATTAAATTATAAGAACTCATTATTGTCCAAGGATTTGATTGATTCACCATCATCTGCCATCCTTTTAAATATATTTCACGAATAGCGCGCTCACTAATAATAGTGTTCACCGAATTTCTGTTAGTCTCCCCATTGTTTGCAAAGAAATGTTTTGCAGAAACACCCAACCCATTACTTTGGATACCATTGATAACTGCACTAGCCATTTGACCTGTGATGATTGGGTCCTCAGAATAGTATTCAAAATTTCTTCCTCCTAATGGGTTACGGTGAATATTCATACCCGGGCCAAGAATTATGTCAATCCCATATTCCTTTGCTTCCGCACCATAAGCCACTCCTACTTTGCGTACCAGTGCTGTATCCCAGCTAGATGCTAATAGAGCGCCTATTGGCCAGGCGGTTGCGTAATATACCCTACTCTTACCTGCATTAAATGCATGAATACCAGCAGGGCCATCACATACAACTAAAGATGGAATTCCTAAACGCGGAATAGCCACTGTTGTACCCGCAGCACCCGTTACTCTTTTTTGCGCTTCACTTGGTGTAGTTACAGCACCTGGCATAGGCATGCCTGGAACATACATTCCTTGTCCTACTAAAATGCTGGCTTTCTCGTCTAGGGTCATTGCTTTGACCACATCACTTATTGAATTTTTCCCTAACTGAGGAATTGTTGTTTGGGCAATCAACGAAGTAGTACTCATTGTAATTAATACAAAAAGACTATTCATTTTTTTAAAACTTGTTTTCATAGCAAACGTTATTATAATTATTTATCATTATGTCTATCTGACACAATGATAAATATTTTCAATTAAACTACAAATTTTACAAGTTACTATATTTAAAAAATGATGATAATCAGCTATTTCATTGCCTTCCAAATGGCCTCTTTCTCCTCTAAGCTTAATTTAATTAAGTCTAACCCATTCTCTTTTGCATAAGATTCCATTAATTCAAAACGATACTTGAATTTCTTATTGGTCTTCTCTAATGCAGTTTCTGGATCTATATTTAAGAAGCGAGCGTAATTAATCATACTAAATAACACGTCACCAAACTCCGCTTCCATTTTTTCTTTATCATTAGCAGCGATTTCTGTTTTCAACTCTCCTATTTCTTCTTCCACCTTATCCCAAACCTGCTCTATATTTTCCCATTCAAATCCAACATGTTTTACTTTTTCTTGTATACGTAATGCTTTTACTATTGCTGGCAAACTATTAGGTACCCCACTCAAAATTGTTTTTTCTCCTTTACCTTCCTGTAATTTTAATTGTTCCCAATTTCTTTTTACATCATCATCATTTTCCACTTTCACGTCTCCATAAATATGTGGATGGCGATGAATCAATTTTTTAGCTATCCCTTCCATTACGTCTGCCAAAGTGAACTTTCCTTGTTCCGTTCCAATTTTAGCATAAAATAAAACATGCAACATAATGTCCCCTAGCTCTTCTTTTATGCCCTCCCAGTCTTCTTCAATAATGGTATCTACTAATTCATATAATTCTTCTATCGTGTTACTGCGTAAGCTATGAATAGTCTGCTTTTTATCCCATGGACATTTTTCCCTAAGTGTATCCATGATTTCAACTAATTCCAAAAATCGTTTCGACGTAATGTCCTGCTGCATGATTATAAGTTAAAAAAAGAAAGTAATAAAAAAGCCATCATCAAGGTTCCCATTAAAATAAAAGTTAAAATATTTAAAACAATAAACTTAAGTATTGTTTTAGATCGGGACTGATGAAAATGATTTCGAAGAGATTTGTATAAATAGAAGAATAAAACAAAAGCTACAGAAACATCAAAAATTGTGAATGGCTTATGTGCAAAATATTCATACAAGTTGTCTATTAATTTAATAACAAATAAAATGATAAAAAAAGCGCAATAAATATGTATGCTAAAAATTAAATGGTCTACAAAATAATGCTCTTTATTGCGTCTATATAATACCCAAACAAACATGGCGAAGATAGGTAAAGAGATATATAAAATGCGTGAAAAATAATGTTGAAACTGCTCTAAAACTGCTTTGCCAATTTCAAATTTATCTCCTTCAAATTTTTGATTAAGTGTTATACCTTGCTTAGCAAGCCTTGACTCCAGCCAATTAGCTTTTTTTGCTGCAGGCAATTTGTTTTGAGCTGCTTGGTAAGCTTCCACTGTTTTGTAATTAATCGTGTCTTTGCCAATTTCAAATTGAAAACCATCTTTAGCATTAGTAATACTATCTATTTTCTTAATTGAAGTATTTGTGGCAATTTGAGTTTTCGCTTCCTTGTTTAATTCAGCAGGTTTTTTAGGGCCTCCTGTAAAAATGACTAAGAAAAAAACTGCAGATACAAATAAATACATTCTTATAGGATGTAAATAAGTGGCACGCTTCCCCTCCATATAAAGCCTTGTTAAGCTTGCTGGTTTAAATAATAATAGCTTTAATGTCTTCCAAAGCTTTCCGTCAAAATGAGTGAGGTCTTCTATAAAATGCATTAGTAACTGCCAAAAGCTTTCTTTTACTTCTACGTTCTCCTGTCCACATATTTGACAGTACCTACCTGCTACCAGTTCCCCACAGTTTAGACAGTTCTTTTCTTTTCTTTCCTTTAAATGTGACATGGGCTTTTATGGTTCAAACACTAAGATACGCTTGGGATGGGTAGAAAAAAAATGCTTTCAGGACTGGGTTTAATGTAAACTCAGTGACTGCCGTTTTTCGCTTTGCTCAAAAAGTCTTCCACATAATTGGCTTTTTTTTATGCTCGCAAGCTTACAAGAGCAAGCTCTTGACGCTGCTCGCATAAAAAAAGCCTCTCACTTTCGTGAGAGGCTTTGTGCCCCAGGCGGGAATCGAACCCGCACGGGCGTTGCGGCCCACAGGATTTTAAGTCCTGCGTGTCTACCAGTTCCACCACCAGGGCGTCATTGCTGACTTAAAAAAAAAATCCGAACCGAAATTCGGAATTTTTGGAGCGAAAGACCGGGCTCGAACCGGCCACCCCGACCTTGGCAAGGTCGTGCTCTACCAAATGAGCTACTTTCGCTTGTATAAGAACTATTTTTAGGAGTGCAAAAATAGGGATTCAACGCTCCTAAACAAAATTTTTTTTTATTTATATTCCGGCTTGTACTGAGAACTTGTATTCACCTCTACAGTAGGCTTCTTAAAACCACTAGTAAATACTTTAGAACAGTTACCTACAACTAAAGCTAATAAAGCGAATACAGTTACATAAAAGATAAATCTTGAAGAGGTTACCCAATTGGTAGCGATATCTTTGTCTGCTTCTGGAGTGTGTAATTCTTGTGACATATAAATCAATTTCGGATGCAAAAATAGCAACAAGTTCTTAATTACGAGCGTGTTGAAGCACAATTTTATTAAAATGTTTCTTGTTTTTTATAAAGTACTGAAAAACCACTGACCCGGAATACACCCCGTCCAATGATACCATGGGTTTTGGGCCTTTTGTCCTTTTTAACTTGCCTTGTAAGATATACCCGAAAAATCCAAAATGGGCGTATACAATTGCCTTGAAAAAGTCACTATCTCCACTTAGCAAGCCTTTCCATGCAGAAATAGCATCTAGTAGGAACCTAAAAGGCAGTTTCCATAATAGCTCCGACAAAGGCAGATTCTTAGCCAACATAATCAGATTATTTCTAAAATTCAAAAACACTTTACGCCCCCCTCTTGGTAAAGTTCCTGCTCCAACATGAAATACCTTAGCTTCGGGACAAGCATATAATTGATGTCCACTTATTTGCATTCTCCAACATAAATCAATTTCTTCTTGGTGTGCAAAAAAGTCAGTATCGAAGCCCCCTAATTCATGGAATAAATAAGACCTTATCATGATAGCCGCACCAGATGCCCAAAAAATTGGCGCTGCATCATCATACTGTCCGTGGTCTGTTTCTAATATATCAAAAATACGTCCTCTTGAAAAAGGATATCCTAAACTATCTATCCATCCTCCAGCAGCACCCGCATATTCGAAATAAATAGGATTTCGTTGTGCTAATAATTTAGGCTGGCATGCACCAATATTTTTATTGTGCTCTAACAAGTCTACCATGGGGCTAATCCAATTAGGATCTACCGCTACGTCAGAATTCAACAACACATAATAGTCTGCTTCTACTTTCTTTAATGCCCAATTATATCCCCCAGCAAAACCTTCGTTAGTAGGGTTAGTAATTAATTTGACATTAGGATAATTGGATTGTAAAAAAGAAATGGAATCGTCATTTGAGCCATTGTCTGCAACCACAATTTCTAGATTGTCATAGATAGTGGATACTACAGATGGTAAAAACTCTTGCAAGTATTTAACGCCATTAAAATTCAATATAACTATGGAAACACGTGGGTTCAAGTGGTTTTCTTTTTGCGAAAGTAAGCCCAAAATATTGGAAATTGACGTAAAAAAACTAATTTAGAGTAATGAATAAGGGCTATTTTTTATTTTTGAATCTAGATTTTCTGAATCATCCCTTGGGGTAATGATAATCCCTTTATTTTATTTTGTTCCTAGCCTGCTTTCTTAGCAGCAGTGGAACCCCTCCCTATTTATTCATTTTATACCCATTTTATATGACAACGAATCATGACGTTAGTGCAAAAGCTGCAAAATATTTAGAACTAGAAGACCATTACGGAGCACATAATTACCACCCAATTCCAGTAGTATTAGAACGCGGAGAAGGCGTTTATTTATATGACGTAGATGGCAAAAAATACTTCGATTTTCTGAGCGGCTACTCTGCAGTAAACCAAGGCCATTGCCATCCTGCTATTATTAAAACTTTACAAGAACAAGCGGCTAAATTAACTTTAACCTCTCGTGCTTTTCATAATAATTTATTAGGTGAATATGAGCAATACATCACTAAATACTTTGGTTATGATAAAGTACTTCCAATGAACACTGGTGTGGAAGGCGGAGAAACTGCTATTAAACTAGCAAGAAGATGGGGTTATAATGTGAAAGGCATAGCTGATAATGAAGCAAAAATCATTTTTGCTGAAGGTAATTTTTGGGGACGTACCCTTGCTGCTATTTCTTCTTCTACCGACCCTAGTAGCTTTAAAGGATTTGGTCCTTATATGCCTGGTTTTGGTTTAGTACCTTATAATGATTTAGTCGCTTTAGAAAAAGCATTCCAAGACAAAACCGTTGCTGCATTTATGGTGGAACCAATACAAGGTGAAGCTGGTGTGGTTTTACCAGACGATGGTTATTTAAAAGGAGTGCGTGCATTATGTAATGAGTACAATGTATTATTTATTGCAGACGAAATACAAACTGGTTTAGCAAGAACAGGAAAGATGTTGGCATGCGATCACGAGGAAGTGAGACCTGATATTTTAATTTTAGGAAAAGCATTAAGTGGTGGCACTTTGCCAATTTCTGCAGTTCTTGCAGACGACATTGTTATGATGCAAATTAAGCCAGGAGAACATGGCTCTACCTATGGTGGAAATCCTTTAGCCTGTGCAGTTGCAATCAAGTCGTTGGAAGTATTGAAGTCTGAAAAAATGGCCGAAAATGCGGAAGCTATGGGTGATTTATTAAGAGCTGAATTAGAAAAATTGAATTCTCCATTAATTAAATTAGTTCGTGGCAGAGGTTTACTAAATGCAATAGTAATTAATCATAAAGACCCTGAAGTTTCTTGGGAACTTTGTTTACACTTAAGGGATTTAGGTTTATTAGCTAAACCAACGCATGGTGATAAAATACGTTTTGCACCTCCTCTAATAATAAATGAAGCGCAAATAAAAGAAGCGGTTCAAATTATAGCAACTGCTTTAAGTAGATTAAGTTAGTCCTAAAAAAAATGGAGTCTTTTTAAGACTCCATTTTTTTTATTTCTTATTGACATCTATCTTTGGTAAGAATGTCATTAAGAGTATCCCAGCTGATAAAACAATGCTTGCATACAATGCCCATTGCTTCTCCGGACACTCCCCCATTTGACAGGAAGATAAGACGACAAAATTTCTGATGGACCATGCTAATATTAAAGCAGCAAATACCATATTGAATCGCTTTGCCCAGATATATGGGAGTGAGAAAAATATTAAATTTATTAATCCTACATAAAACAAAAACTTCCCTGGTTGTCCAAAATTACTTTCTGCTGACTTCCACCCTGTTATTACCCAATGTCGGCTGTCGATTATAATTAAAGGTTGTGTAGTTGTATATAAAAGGAATAAGCAAAGTAAGATGCCAATGGTTTGAGAATATTTCATAGGGCAAAAATACAATAAAGGAATGGCTTACCCAAAGCCTTTCACGGATAGCCAATGCTGCGCATTGTCTTCCGCTTCGGCTAACTCACTTTACCCAAAGCCTTTCAACTAAACGCTTCGCGTTCAGTTGGCTTTTTTGATTCTCGTCAGCTTACACAAGCAAGCTTGTGACGCTGCCTTAACCCAAAAAAGCCTCTCACTTTCGTGAGAGGCTTTGTATCGAGGTCCCGAGCGGATTCGAACCGCTGTGGAAGCTTTTGCAGAGCTCTGCCTAGCCACTCGGCCACAGGACCCTTTTGGGACGCGAAAATAACACAAAGAAGTTAATTAGAAAAGAATTTTAATGCTAATATGAATTAAACGACATTTGTAGCTTAAATAATGAACATATGTCCACAATTGGAGCTTCAGAAATGATCGTGAACGATCGTGGTGCCATTTATCACTTGAATTTGCGTCCGGAAGAGCTTGCTGACACTATAATAACTGTTGGCGATCCTGAACGTGTCGCTCATGTAAGTAAATACTTTGACCGTATAGAATTTACGACTGCTCATAGAGAATTTATAACGCACACAGGTTATATAGGAAATAAACGACTTTCTGTAATGAGCACTGGAATTGGTCCAGACAATATTGACATTGCGTTAAATGAAGTGGACGCTTTAGTAAATATTGATTTTAATACTCGAATTATTAATACACAAAAAAAATCAGTTTCTATTGTAAGAATGGGCACATGTGGTTCTTTGCAAGGAGAAGTTGGCGTAGACCAATTAGTTGCCGGAACGCATGGATTAGGTATTGATAATTTATTGCATTTTTATTCGCTTCAAAACAATGAAGAAGAAAAAGCCATTTTAAGTGCTTTTGAACAACACACACAAATTACTGCGCAACATATTAAACCTTATATCGCTTCTGCAAGTATTAGTTTATTAAAACATTTCACCGAAGGTTATAGTCATGGCATTACCGTTACCTGTCCAGGTTTTTATGGCCCTCAGGGAAGAATATTAAGATTGCCATTAAGCATGCCAAACTTGGTAGATCAGATGACAAGTTTCAAATATGGCAGTCATCATATTGCAAATTTTGAAATGGAAACAAGTGCAATTTATGGTTTATGTAATTTGTTAGGTCACCAATGTTTAAGTATTAATGTTATTGTTGCGAATAGAGTGATGAAAGAATTCAGCAAGGATCCAGCCAAAGCGGTAGACCATATGATTCAAAAGTCTTTGGGTATTTTAGCAAGTATTTAAGATTATTTTAAAATAGAATTCGAACCATAAGTATTAAATTAGTAAAATGGAATTACAATTTTCGAAATACCAAGGGACCGGCAATGACTTTGTTATTCTAGACAATAGCGATGGTAGCATCCAGCTATCGTCTAGCCAAATTGCGTTTTTATGCGATAGAAGAAAAGGCATTGGTGCCGATGGTCTTATGTTATTAGGCACTGCGGAAGGATTTGATTTTTCTATGACTTATTATAATGCAGATGGAAATGAAGGAAGTATGTGTGGCAATGGTGGAAGATGTTTAGTGCAGTTTGCTTATGACAATGGAATTCATAAAAAACATTATCATTTTATTGCCGTGGATGGCCCTCATGAAGCGAGTATTGACCATACTGGCTGGGTGCATTTAAAAATGAGTGACGTAAATGCTATTGAGCATGCTGATCAGTTTTTTGTAACCAATACAGGCTCTCCTCATTATATTCAAATGGTAGAAGATATAGACGCTGTAGACGTTTTTACTTTAGGGAAAAGTATTAGATACAATGACCGATTTGCTAAGGAAGGAATTAATGTAAATTTTGTTGCACAACAAAAAGATCAATTATTTGTGCGAACTTATGAAAGAGGCGTAGAAAATGAAACGTATAGCTGTGGCACAGGTGTTACAGCTGCTGCCATAGTCGCAAGTATACACAAGGAGGGTAAAAATAAAGTGGCAATTGAAACATTGGGTGGGAAATTAGCCGTAAGTTTAATTAATAAAGGCGGGAACCATTTTGACAATATCTGGTTAATGGGACCAGGGACTTTTGTATTTAAAGGAAATATCCATTTAAAATAAAATAGACATTCGCGTTACTTATAAATTACCCCTATGGCATTATTTAATGTAAGAGTTTACGGAATTTTAATAGATGACCAAAACAGATTATTAGTAAGCGACGAATTTATAAGGGGAAACTATATTACTAAACTTCCTGGGGGTGGATTAGAAATTGGCGAAGGAACAAGAGCCTGTTTAGTCAGAGAATTTATGGAAGAAGCTGCAATAGAAATCAAGGTTGGAAATCATTTCTACACCACCGATTTTTTTCAAATTTCTGCATTTAATAACACCGATCAAATTATTTCCATCTACTACAGAGTGCATTCTGGCAATACGAATGCTGTATTGACGAAAGAAAAAGCATTTGATTTTTTACCAGCGCAAGTCGAAGACGAAAAAAGTACTGCAGAACATTTAAGATGGATACATTTAAATGACTTGACGGAAAACACAATGACATTGCCCATTGACAAAGTTGCTATAAAAATGTTATTGGACGAACGCCGTTTTTAATTCTTAAGTGCAATCACTAATCTAAAAACTCAGTTTCCTATTTAGATCTCATTTTCAATTCCCATAGCAGCCAATTTCATTTGTTTGGCTTTGTCATGGCCTAAGTAAATTTCTATTCTAGCTTCTACCAAACCTATCACAGGAGTCAATATAATAGCCATAGTGAACTTATACATATAATTCACAACGCAGACTGCTAATACAAAAGACCAGCTCCAGTTATTACCTAATTTAAATGCGATTACCAATACCACAAAACTATCTACTAATTGAGACACCACGGTAGAACCAGTAGCACGCAACCACGGCATTTTCTCTCCAGTTATTTTTTTTATTTTATGAAACACTATCACATCAATAAACTGACTCACTAGAAAAGCTACTAAACTTCCTAATATAATCCACATGCCTTGACCAAAAATTGCTTCAAAAGCACCTTGCATACTTGGTATACCTGCTGCTGTTTTAGATGCTACCCAGAATCCTGCTGGCGCAATATGCATTGCTACATAAAACATTACAAAAGCATAAGCAATTAAGGAAACGGCAGTTAAACTAATTCTTCTAACCGCCTTAGGTCCATAATATTCATTTACAATATCGGTGATTACAAATTCCAATGGCCAAAGCAAAACACCACATGTAAGATTAAAGGAAAGTCCCTTCTCCCCGAAAATGGTAAAATTAGCTGGACTAATACCTAATACCCCCTCTAAAGAGAATATCTTACCTCCAATACATTCTGCGATTAAAGCATTGGCCACAAAAAAAGCAGTGATACCTAAAAATAATTTTGTTGACCTGTCTTTTAATATTTGATGAATCATGTGCTAATTTATATAAATAATAAAGTTATTTGAACTAATAACATCAACAAGTTGAAAATTGTTTGCCATAGTGGGATTGTAACTGCCTTTTTAATAAAAACATTAATAACGAACCCTATTACGAAAATAAGGTTCACAAAAGGGGCCATTTCAAGTCCTAAAACAGCCATAAAATTGGCAATATCATGAGGTATTTTTAACCAGGAAAAGAACAAAAAAGCGGTAGTTAATAAATAGAAGGCATTGCATATCACTGCAAGGCGGGCAATAAAGGCAAATGGTGCTTTCTTATTCATGTAGTTTGTTAATATTTACAAGTCCATAAATGTACTTAAAAAGCCTTTTTAGTTGTAGGTTTGTTTCAACAATTTAATACTTATGTTGAAGTCATTTTTCAAGTTGGCATTACCCCATTTTATTGCAATCGCAATTTTTGCAATTGTAGCTATTGTATACTGCAAACCTGCTATGGAAGGCAAGGTATTGCAACAATCAGATATTACACAATGGAAAGGGATGGCACAAGACGCATTACAATACAGAGAAAGAAATGGTCATACCCCATTGTGGACCACTAGTATGTTTGGAGGAATGCCTACTTATCAAATTACTGGTGTGGTAGGATATTCCTATTCTATTGGAATAATAGACCGTTTTTTGACATTAGGGTTACCTGAACCAATTGGATTGTTTTTTTTAGCAAGTTTAGCATTCTACTTTTTAGCGCAGGTCTTAGGATTCAATAGTATTATAAGTATCGTTGGCGCATTGGCTTATAGTTATGCCTCTTACAATCCCATTATTATTATTGTGGGGCATATTACCAAAATGCATGCTATTGCTTATCTACCCTTCTTTATTGGCGCTCTATTTATACTATTCAAAAAGAGCTATTTATGGGGGGTATTACTTACGGCCATTTCAACCGCCTTATTTGTTCAAGCCAATCACTTACAAATAACTTACTACGGAATCATCATAGCAGCATTCATGTCTTTGTATTATTTAGTTGAATGGATAAAAGCAAAAGACTATACTGCAATATATAAAACATTGGCTGGCGGATTAATCGCCGCTTTATTAGGACTAGCTGTGAATGCTCCAATTTTAGTGAGTACCTATGAGTATGGTAAAGAATCCATACGTGGGGGAAGTGCACTTACTACTAAAGACAGTAAAACTACCGCTACTGGTTTAAATAGTGCTTACGCATTAAGCTATAGCATGTATAAATCAGAGCCCTTGGTTTTGATGTTCCCTAATATTTATGGAGGAGGCAGTGATCCAAATATGGTTGAACCTGCTAGTTCAAAAGCGATTGAAACCATTCAACAAATGCAGCCTCAAATTGGCCAGCAATTGCAAAGTTACTTACAGTTCTATTGGGGTGGTATTGGATTTACTGCAGGACCTCCTTATATTGGAATTATCATATGTTTATTAGCATTCCTAGGATTTTCAGTGAAATCAAACCCACATAAATGGTGGATCGCAGGAGCAATTGTTTTCTCTTTCTTATTAGCCGCAGGTTCTTATCTAGAAGGATTTAATGTTTTCATGCTGGAGCACTTACCAATGTATAATAAGTTCAGAGCCCCAAGTATGATTATGGTGGTGCCCACTTTATTATTAGGGGTAATGGCTATGTACGGTGCAGCTTCCTTAAGTGAAGAAACTAGCTTATCCAATTTTTATACAAAGTACAAATTGGGTATCCTTTTAATTGGACTTTCATTCATAGCTGTATTTGCCATTTATTTTACAAGTGACTTTAAAACTGACAATGATCGTCAATTGCTAACTCAGATTGCTAAAATTCCAGACGCAAATCAGAGAGCTGTGTATGAAACGCCTGCGAGAGATTTATTGAATGCTATGGCAACCGATCGGAAGTCTATGATTGAAGGCGATGTTCTAAAAGCCCTTCTTTTTGTAGTATTATTATTTGGACTGGTATTTTTATCCATTAAAAAATGGATCAATCAAACCCTGTTTTTTGTGGGTATTGGATTACTAGCATTGGTTGATTTATTTCATTTAGATACTAAATACTTAAAGTCAGAAAATTTTATAGAGCAAACTGAAAGTGAAGGCGCATTTGCTTTAACCCCTACCGACATTGCATTAAAAAAAGACACGAGTAATTATAGAGTATTAGACATTCGATATGGTATTCAAAATGCATTTAATGGTGGTGCTTTAATAGCTTATCACCATAAAACTGTTGGAGGTTATAATCCTGCAAAATTGAGTATCTACCAAGACTTGATAGAAAACCAATGGTATAAATTTCCTAATTGTATGCCTGTTGTAAATATGTTGAATACGAAATATGTTATTTCTGGTAATATTGCTACAGACACTATACCCAATAAAGAAGCATTAGGCAATGCTTGGTTTGTAAAAGGTGTGCAGGTGGAACAAGACGCTGCAGCCGTGATGCATGCTTTAGATACTTTTAATCCTAAAGACAGTGCCATTATTGAGGCGAAAGATAAAATAGAAGGCATTACTTCCATAAGCTTTGACAGTGCCGCTTCAATTCAATTAGTCAAAAATGACAATGACGACGTATTATATACTGCAACTACTTCTAAAACACAGTTAGCTGTCTTTAGTGAAATATATTACCGCCTAGGTTGGAAAGCATATATAGACGATAAAGAAACTCCAATTGTTAAAGTAAACTATGTTTTAAGAGCATTAGTGGTTCCAGTAGGTAAACATACCATCCGTTTTGAATTCAGACCAAGTTCCATTGACCTTTCTAAGAAAGCATCCGGTATCGCATCTATACTTTTGTGGGGATTGCTAGTTTTTGCTGGATTCAAAAGGTACCAGTCTTTGAACAAATCAAATACAGTTGCTTAGTTAATGCAGTTATCAATTATTATATGTAGTTATAATAGGGCTTCCTATATAGGAGAAGCATTGAGTGCATTATATGTGCAAACGGCACCATTGGGTCAATTTGAAGTTTTCGTGGTGGACAATAATTCAACCGACAACACACCCGAAGTGTTTACAACATGGAGGGCTGCAAATCCAAACGGACAGTTTAACTATATAACCGAAACAAGCCAAGGGGCTTCTTATGCAAGAAATACTGGTGCAAAATTAGCTACTGGTCAATGGCTTTGTTTTATTGACGACGATGCTATTGCTGCTCCTAATTTTGTTGAAAACATAATTAAACATATTAATTCGCAACCAACAGTTGTTGGCTTTGGTGGTAAAATAATTCCGAAATATATTCCATCAGAACCAAAATGGATGAGCTTTTACGTTTCCTCCATAGTAGGAAATTTTGATTATGCACCAAACGCTACTCCTTTTGAAAATGGAAAATATCCTTTAGAGTCCAATATGATTGTTGCTAAAAAAGTATTTGACCAAATAGGTGGATTTAATACTGCACTGCCAGGTGTGGTGGGCACTTTAAGAATTGGTGGAGAAGGAAAAGAACTGTTTTATAAAATAATGTCCTTGGGGCATACCATTTATTATGATCCTAGCATTATAGTGCATCATGTAGTAGAAGTTTCTAAACTTACTCCTGAATATATGTATCGTGTGGCAAGTGGCATGGGTAGAGGAGAAAGGTCCAGAACGAAAGCCATTTCTAATAAAGCTTATATTTTCAAAGTAATTGAATACTTTTTAAAATTAGGTGCTGCAATTATATTAGGAATCAAATACGCATTACAAGGTAACCCGGCTAAAACTTGGCCTGTAATTCAATTTAGAATTGATACACTAAAAGGACTTGTTGGAAAATAGCTAAATGCACTTGTAAAAATGAGGCTTACCCTTAATTATAGTTGGCGTCAACGACCATAACTTTAATACATTCTTAGCGAATCCGGCAATGTCTCTAAATTCTTTGAATGGATTTCTAAAATGAAGAATCCCATTTAAAAAACTTGCAACCAATGCATAAGGAACACCCCAACTGTAATTAAGTAATTGAATCAAAAACCAGAAAATTCCATATTGCTTTCTAATACGTACATGATTAGACACCATTAATTGAAAGCCTTTTAAATCTGACATATTAGTATAACTATTGTCAGCTGCATTCGTAGCTTCTTGTATAGTACCCCCTATTAAATGTATTATTTGAATATCTCCGTATAAACAAAGACTACCTTGTTTTTTTAATCTACTACACCATTCTACTTCTTCCCCGTATAAAAAAAAGTCTTCGTCCATTAATCCTGCTTTGTCAATGGCTGATTTTTTGACCATTAAAAAAGCACCACTTATCCAGTCTACTATTTGTTCTGTTGTTGCTTTAACAATGCTAGGCTTATTGGTTTTGAAAAAGGACGAAATGAACTTTAAACTCCTGCCCCAATAAGGCACTGTCAATATATGATTCAAGCCTCCTTTAACAAAATAACTACCTGAAAACTGAGGAGACCTATCCGCATGAACTAATTGAACCCCACATGCAATATGATTGGAGCTTAAAAATTGATGCACTGTTTTTTCAATGGCACTTGACAGCAATAAAGTGTCTGGATTTAAAAGCAGCACTGCTTCCCCCTTCGCCAATTTGATTCCAGCATTATTGGCTCTTGCAAAGCCAGCATTGTAGTCCATTTCCAACCAGTGTACAAATGGATAAGCACCTGTAATAAGTTGTCTACTTTCATCCCCAGAGTGATTGTCCACTACGATCCATTCTATATCCTTATTAGCAATTAAAGAAGCTTCCGCGGAAGCTAAGCAATCCATAATATAATGGCTTGACTTATAATTGACTATGATTACAGAAACTAACATGTTTGAAGATACTAAATCCTTTTATATTTGCGTATAAGCATGCATGAAATCATGAAAGCACACTCAAATTTACCAAGGAACGCCAATAATTTTGACATCATTCGAATTCTCTTCGCTTGGTTAGTAATTATATCTCATTCTTATATATTATCGGGAAGTAAAAGTTGTGACTGGGTATGTGAAATGTCAAATCACTATATCAATATGTCTTATTTTGGAGTAAAGGGTTTTATTACCATTAGTGGCTTTTTGATATTCAAAAGCTTACAACGCAGCCCCAATATATTAGATTATTTATGGAAAAGAGTTTTGCGTATTTATCCAGGACTCCTTATGGTTTTATTAATCACCACATTCATGGCCTATTTGATTTATAAACCGGGCAATAGCTATTTTAATTTCAATACAGAAGCTATTCAATATATCTTAAACAATCTAACCTTATATCATAATCAATGGAGGATACATGGCGTATTTGACAATAATAGTAATACGGCTATTAATGGATCCCTTTGGACTATGGGTTTTGAATTTTTCTTTTATCTAGTATTATTATGTTTATTCCCTATCAGAAAGTATAGCAATGTAATTTTAATACTCTTAGCTATTGTAATTATGGCTGGACTATATTGTAATCTTTATTATATAGATCAAATAAGAGGAATCGATTTTAAATTAAGAATGGATTTTATTTTTGAATTAGGTGTGTTTTTTATGACTGGTGCTTTTTGGGGGGTATTAGAATGGGGAAGTATTCCCAATAAAAATATACTGCTAGGCTTTGCCATAGTTCAAATGGCAGTTGTGATTTATTTTAAAGCGAACCCCATTTGGCTTTGTTTATCTTTGCCATTTATTGTTTTGCATATTGGACAACAAGGTTCTCAATTTGCCAATTGGATTCATGAAAATATAGAAGACCCCTCTTATGGTATGTATTTATATGCCTTCCCTGTACAACAAGTAATTGTGTACTTATTCCACCCATCAGTATTCGTATTATTATGGACTAGTACCATAATATCTTTTACATTAGGAATTGTCTCTTGGAAAATGATTGAAAAAAAGATGCTGAGATTTAAAAATTTATTTGCTTTTAGGACGCGATAAATAACAAATCAACATTGCTATTTTGGAGAAAACTCCGATACCAAGTAAAGACAATGGCAATGGTGCTTGCACCGCTAACATCTTAGTTATAACAGGTAAAATATTTTCATTGGTAACTCCCATCCTATTCAAGTCAGTCAACGACCTTATTTTATAATTGCGCAATAAACGCCAGTAATAATCATAAATTAAAATATCCTTAAAAGCAGTATTACCTAGTTTTTTAGCAAACCAAATATTTTCCTTAACAATAACGTCCTCGTTATTTCTACAAAAAACAGTTGTCTGATCCTCATGTAAACCAATGCTTACTAAGTGTTGGTCTAGATATACATACTGGTACCCTTTGATTAATAATTGCACATAATAATCCACGTCCACCAACCAAATATAAGATTCGTCATATCTTGTAGTAACTGCTTTTCTTAACATCGTATTACTGGGAGGACCAATTACATTTGCTCTTACTAAATGATATGGTTTATGCAGCATATTTTTTAACAAGGACTGAATAGCTTGTAATGTAATCGTATTCCCATCTGGCTGCACTGCCGTGTTTTTACAAAAAACAAAACTAGCGGCAGGATTTTGTGCAAACGCCTTTACATAAATAGATAAACTCTGCGCTTGTTCAAACCAGTCATCCTGATGCATTAACATGTAAAAATCTCCAGTTGCCTTGCCTAATGCATTATTCCAATTTTTTGGGCTTTTTAAAGCAGGTACATTATGATAATATTTTACATTGAGCTCTGAAATATAAGGCTGAATCGCTATTTTTATGTCCTGAGTGGGAGAATCGTCAGAAATGATAATTTCCACATTTTTATGGGACTGCTTTTGAATAGACTGAATGCACCTTACGACAAATTCAGGCTTTTTATAAGCAGGTATACAAATAGAAATTAAAGGCTCAGACATGTAAAACGTTCATTAATGATTATTACAAATATACTAAAGGGGATTAGAAAAAGGCTTATCGCATCTAAGCAAAAATCTCGATTTACTCCTATTCCTTGGCTGACTGAACGAATTTTAAAAAATGAAGCTGACAATTTGATTAAACAGCGGCAGTTGGGTGGTTTTATACTCCATTACATCCGCCCATATGAAGTCGTAAAAACTTATAAGGAGCTATTTGTTCAGGAAATTTATCGCTTTACTGCAAAGCATAACAGTCCCCTGATTTTAGATTGTGGCGCCAATATTGGATTAAGTAGTATTTATTTTAAAACTATCTACCCCAATGCAATTCTTCATGCTTATGAACCTGATTCAAAATTATTCGACGTACTTAAGCAAAACATAGAATCCAATAAATTTTCAAATGTACATTTACACCAAGCAGCCATTTGGATTGCAGATACTGAATTGTCTTTTGACAATAAAGGCTCCGAAGCAAGCCATATCGATTTATCTGGCACAAGTGCAAATATGGTAAAAGCGTTAAGTTTGGCGAATCTATTAAGTCAGTTTGAGCATATTGATTTATTGAAGATGGATATTGAAGGTGCTGAATATGAAGTAGTACAAAGCTGTGTTGCACATCTGCATAAAATTGAAAACTTCTTTTTAGAATATCATGGAAAAGTTAATGAAACTCATAAACTAGTTACTTTATTAGATATTGTAAAAACTGCTGGGTTCAATGTTTATATCAAAATGGCAGCCGATAATTTACAAAGTCCTTTCGCTCAAAAAAATACAGGTGAAATATATGACGTACAGCTTAATATATTTTGTTACAAATAAACCATCCTTGCATGAACGCTCTAATTAGTGTTGTTATACCTTGTTTTAATGATGGACAATATTTACCGGAGACTATCAGTAAATTAAAACAACAAACTATTCAACCTTTTGAAATTATTATTGTGAATGATGGATCAACCGATACAAACACCATTACAATTTTAGATGAATTAGCAAAGGACGAATTGATCCAAATACTCCACAAAGAAAATGGACGCATGAGTGCGGCTAGAAATTTTGGGGTAAAACATGCTAAGGGAAACTTGATTGCAGCATTAGACGCCGACGACTATTTTGATAATCGTTTTTTTGAAAAGTCAATTGCTGTTATGCAGGCGGAACCTAGCACTGCAGTAGTCACTAGTTATATTAAACTTTTTGGAGAACAAACTGGAACTTCTAAACCTAGAGGGGGGAATGCATTTAATTTCTTATTCTCCAACCAATGCCCTGCATGTGCTATGGTAAGAAAGGCAGTTTGGGACCAAGTGGGAGGCTACGACGAAACTATGAAACTGGGATACGAGGATTGGGAATTTTATATTCGAATTACGAATCTTGGTTTTGAGGTTAATGTCATACCAGAATATTTATTGCACTATCGTCAAACTCAGAAATCAACCCTTAAAAATTTTACACATCCCAATAGGGCTGCCATTATTGAATATATAGTTGAAAAGCATAAAGATTGGTATGCTGCTTGTTTGGTCAAATTGATAGATCAAAAACAAGTGGTTTACACAGAAAGTAGAATTGCCTACCCCACTATCTGGAAAATGCTTAAAAATAGGCTATTAGGGAAGTACAAGTAGGCCTGAATAGCCCTTTAGTAAGACATTTACAATATATTTGCTCCATGGGCATTATTCAAAAACAAGGTATTAAATCATCCTATTTCATTTTCTTGGGATTTTTAATTGGCGCCGTCAACTTACTTGTTTTATTTCCTTTATTCTTTAGTAAAAATGATCAAGGCTTAGTGAGAGCCATGATTGATATTGGAGCTACCCTATCCGTTTTTTGTACATTAGGAACCTTACCCGTAGTGTATAAATTCTTCCCTTTCTACAATCACTATTTAGGGAAAGAAAAAAACGAATTACCCTTTATCACTTTGGTTATAAATTTGATAGGCTTTGGTATCCTAATACTCATTGGATGGTTTAATAAAGATTTTATAATTAGTAAATTAGGAAAATCTCCAAGCTTAGCAAATTACTTTAACTATTTATTTCCTTATACTTTCTTCCTATTACTATTTTATTGGCTAGAAGCTTTTGCGTGGGGATTGCACAAAGGAGTACTGACTAATTTTTTAAGAGAGACTGCTATCAGAATTCTTACAACAATTCTCATTATACTTTTTGGATTACATTGGATTAACTTGACACAATTTATTGGAATGTTTAGTTGTATTTATTTACTACCTATGTTGTATTTATTATTCAACTTAATTCAGTCTAAACAATGGTCCTTTAAAAGTTTTCAAATAAGTAGTGTTACTAGAAGATTAAAGGGTAAGATGATAAGCTTTGCCCTTTTTGTATTTGCAGGACAGTTTTTTAACTTGTTAGCTAGGACGAACGACACTTTCATGATTGTTGGATTAAAGGGCCTTAGCGATGCAAGTATTTTTGCAATTGCAACTTATGTATCAGCCATTTTGGAAATACCTCAAAGAAGCCTTACCGCAATTAGTATCCCTATTCTTGCAAAGTCATGGAAGGACAAAGACTTTGATAATATCAAGCATATTTATCACAAGAGTGTTTCTAACTTACTAGCTATTGGCTTATTATTATTTGGATTAATCTGGTTGAATATTCAAAATTTAGTTGCCTTCTTAAACTGGATAAGTCATAAACAAGGTGGTGGTTATGATGCTTTGGTGAATCTTGCTTTTATAATGGGTCTTGCAAAACTAATAGACTTAGCCACCGGCGTGAATGCACAAATTATTGGCACGTCTAATTATTGGAAATTTGATTTTTTAACGAATGTTTTGTTTGTTGTCATTTCAATTCCATTAAACTACTATTTAATAAAACATTACGATTTGACAGGCTTGGCCTTTTCAAATTTGATTGCCTATACATTATATAATTCAGTACGATTTGCATTCTTGTATAAGAAATTCAATCTACAGCCTTATACGTGGAAACATGGTCTGTTCTTATTGGTAATTATTGCATTAATGTTACTTGTGCATCAAATACCAGCAGCGAATAATTTTGTATTGAATATCGCCATTCAGTCTTTGGTATATGGAATTGGATTTTATGGCTTGGCTAAATGGATTAATCCTGCACCTGAAATCCTAAATTACTTTGACATTTTATTTAAGCAAAAATTGCCTGTACTATTTAAGAAGCGATAAAAATAGCTCCATTCCCTTTCTTTTCTCTGGGGTAAATTCGTAACTGATATTTTCTGTATAATATTTATGCAAATCATAAACTTGCTCCAAGGCAGGTATGCTTTTAATTACTTCCTCTAAATGCATTAAGCCATAGGCATTGGCATGATCAAAGGCTTCCATGAACTCAGCTGGAATTGGCTTATTTGCAATCCAGGTAGCGAATACAAAAGGAAGTCCAGTGTGGTCAATCCATGCACCCGCTAAATCATAAATATATTTAAAATGGGGCCTTGCTGCTAATGCACGGTCTCCAATAATTACTCCAGCAGTTGTTCCCGATATAAGGTCAATATATCCTTCTGAAGCACTTATAAATTCTACGTCTTTCTTCCAATATTGTTCTAATAAAATTCTAGCTAATTGAACCGAGGTTCTACTTTGATAATCTAAGTATACTTTTTCTACCTGTTCCATTGGCACATCACTAAAAATGCAAACCGAGGCTACATCTGTTTCCGCGCCAATACAAAACCTGGAAACAAAATGAGGATCCTTCAAAAAGGGGGTAATGGCTACGGGCACTAATCCCATGTCAATATTGCCATCTACAAGGTCCTGCGCAATTTTTGCTGGATAGGCTTTTACCAATTCAATCTTATCCATAAGGTCAGATTGCTCCATTCCAAGCAGTAATGGACGGGTGTTTAAATAACTTACCGCCCCTATGCGCCATCTATTGTTCAATTGAATTAACTTTGCGCAAAGAAAAACATTTTTTCCGATATGTCACAACTTACCTCAATATCTCCGATAGACGGACGTTACGCAAAGCAAACTACAAGCCTAAGAGCCTATTTTTCAGAATATGCCTTAATCAGATACCGTGTACTAGTAGAAGTTCACTATTTCTTATTTTTAGCAGATAAGAAATTTTTTAAAGTAACTCCTGTCTTGAGAAAAAGTTTATTAGCGGTAGTTGAAAATTTTAGCGAGGAAGATGCTGAAAAAATAAAATTAATAGAAGCCACTACAAATCATGATGTTAAAGCAGTAGAATATTTTTTAAAGGACGTATTAGACGCTAATAAGGCTAGTGAATTAAAAGAATGGATTCATTTTGGATTAACCTCTCAGGACATTAATAATACTGCAATTCCATTAAGCTGGAAAGAAGCTATGGAAAATGAAATATTACCCTCTTATATTAATTTACAAAATAGACTATATCAATTTGCCAAGCAATGGAAAAAAATTCCTCTATTAGCTAGAACCCATGGTCAAGCAGCTTCTCCTACCACATTAGGTAAAGAGTTGATGGTTTTTGTAGAAAGAATTAACCATCAAATAGAATTATTTACTGCTATACCATATGCCGCTAAATTTGGTGGAGCAACAGGTAATTTTAATGCACATCATATTGCTTATCCAAAAAAGAATTGGGTTGCATTAGGTAATGAGTTCGTTGACGATGTATTAGGCTTAGAGAGAATGCAGTTCACCACACAAATTGAGCATTATGACCATTTTGCTGCTCAATGTGATACCTTAAAAAGAATCAACAATATTTTGATTGACTTGTCTAGAGACTTTTGGACTTATATCTCTATGGATTACTTCAAGCAACAAACAAAAAAAGGGGAAGTGGGCTCAAGCGCTATGCCTCATAAAGTGAATCCAATTGACTTTGAAAACGCAGAAGGTAATTTGGGATTAGCCAATGCGATGCTTGAACATTTAGCTGCAAAGCTTCCAATTAGCCGTTTACAAAGAGACTTGACAGACTCGACTGTATTAAGAAATATAGGAGTTCCTGTTGGACATATTACTATCGCTATAAATTCTTTAGAAAAGGGATTGGGTAAATTAATTTTGAATGAAACTAAAATTAATGAGGATCTTGAAAATAACTGGGCCGTTGTGGCAGAAGCGATTCAAACTATTTTGAGACGTGAAAAATATCCAAATCCTTACGAAGCCTTGAAAGATTTAACTAGAGGTAATAATAAAATTGATAAAAAATCAATGCACAAATTTATTGATGGATTGAAAGTAACTGTAACATTGAAAAAGGAATTGAAGAAAATTACTCCGCAAACATATACAGGAATTACAGCGGAATATTAGTCTCATCACTGGGTGGCGCTATTTTTTTGCGTGGCTCTTTTTTCGCCAAAAGAATATGAATAGGACTCATCCCTTGTTTCTCAATTGCCATTGTTAACACTTCGGCAGTAGCTTGTGCGTCTCCCCAAGCTCTATGTCTACCTTCAATTCTTATCCCTAAGTCTCTGGTTAAAGAGCCTAAACCATATTTTAATAAGCCTGGAAACACTTTTCGACTCAACTTGATAGTGCATAATTTAGGTGCATCCCATTGAAAACCAGCTTTCCCTAAATGATAATGAACAAAAGAATAGTCGAAACTCACATTATGAGCCACAAATATCCTGCCTTTCAATAAATTGAATATCTGAGCTGCTACATCACCAAATAATGGAGCTTCTGCAACCATAGCGTCACTAATACCGGTCATGTTTACTATGAATGGAGGAATTTTTTGACGAGGATTCACCAAAGTGCTGAATTTACCAGTCACTTCCACCCCATTATGAATCACAATAGCAATTTCAGTGATGCCATGTGTATGTGGCATCCCTCCGGTGGTTTCAATATCTACTATAGCAAATTCCATTAGGATACAAGGTCGCATTTTTTTGTCAAAAATAGCTAGCTGCTTTTCCTTATTTTTGTGGCTCATTTTAGATAAGCAAAATAGCATGGAATTAAGTAAGAATTATATCCCGGGTGAAGTAGAGACTAAATGGTATAAACATTGGGTAGACAATGGATATTTTCATAGTGAACCAAATGAGAAAAAGGCCTACACCGTGGTCATTCCACCACCCAATGTTACTGGGGTATTACATATGGGGCATTGCTTAAATAATACTATACAAGATATATTAGTACGTCGTGCACGTATGCAGGGTTATAATCCTTGTTGGGTTCCGGGTACTGACCATGCTTCTATTGCAACGGAAGCAAAAGTAGTCGCTATGTTAAGAGAAAGAGGGATAACTAAATCTTCCTTATCTCGTGACGAATTTTTGGGCTATGCATGGGAGTGGAAAGAAAAATATGGTGGTATCATTTTGCAACAGCTTAGAAAGATGGGTTGTAGTTTGGACTGGGAACGTACTTCTTTTACTATGGACCCTGCATATTATGAATCCGTAATAAAAGTATTTATTGACTTATACAATAAAGGAAAGATCTATCGCGGGAAACGAATGATCAACTGGGACGTGCGCGCAAAAACAGCACTGAGTGATGAGGAAGTAATTCACAAAGAAGTGAATGGTAAGATTTACCATTTGAGATATAAGTTGGATGTGCCCGGTGAAGAATATATAACTATCGCAACGGTAAGACCAGAAACTATATTAGGTGATAGTGCTATTTGCGTGCATCCGGACGACACTAGATATAGTCATTTGGTTGGCAAGTTTGCATTTGTTCCTTTAATTAATAGACGCATACCAATTATTGCAGATGATTATGTAGAAATCGAATTTGGTACAGGAGCATTAAAAGTAACTCCTGCTCATGATATGAATGACTTCCAATTAGGTCAAAAATATAATTTGGAAATTATTGATACCATGAATGACGACGGTACGATGTCTGAAGCTGCTCAATTATATATTGGTCAAGACAGAATCGAAGTAAGAAAGCCAATTATAAAAGATTTAGAAGCTGCAGGCAATTTAGTTAAAATAGAAGACTATGTGCATCAGGTTGGATTTAGTGAAAGAACAGATGCCATTGTAGAACCAAGATTAAGTTTACAATGGTGGGTTGACATGAAACAATTAGCAGCGCCTGCATTGGATGTGGTGATGTCGGACGAGATTAGTTTTCACCCTGCTAAATTCAAAAATGTATATAGACATTGGATGGAAAATATCAAAGACTGGTGTATTAGTAGACAGCTTTGGTGGGGCCATAGAATACCCGCATGGTATGATGAAGATGGAAATGTTTATGTAGAAGCAAGTATTGAAAAAGTAAATGAAAAATATCCTGAGACAAAGGGGAAAACTTTAACACAGGATTCTGATTGTTTAGATACTTGGTTTAGTAGTTGGTTATGGCCTATTGAAGTTTTCAAAGGCATGTCCAACCCAGGCAATGCAGAAATTAATTATTATTACCCTACTAGCACATTAGTTACTGCGCCAGAAATTATTTTCTTTTGGGTAGCAAGAATGATTATGGCTGGTGAAGAATACATGGGTAAGATTCCATTTAAGGACGTTTATTTTACAGGAATTGTTCGTGATAAGCAAGGTAGAAAAATGAGTAAAAGTTTAGGAAATTCTCCTGACCTATTAGGATTAATTGACCAATACGGAGCAGATGCAGTTCGCTTTGGAATCATGATTGCTTCTCCTGCTGGAAATGATTTATTATTTGACGACTCCACTATAGAACAAGGTAAAAACTTTAATAACAAGCTTTGGAACGCTACTAAATTATTAAAGATGTGGGAAACACGTCAAAATAAGGAAGGAGTTATTCCACAAGATGCTGCTTTTGCGATGGATTGGTTCCAAGCAAAATTAAGTGCCACGCAATTACAAGTGGACGAGATGCTAAAGACCTTCCGACTAAGTGAGGCTCTAAAAACGATATACGGTTTGTTCTGGGATGATTATTGTAGTTGGTATTTAGAGTGGATCAAGCCAGGATTTGAGCAACCAATACATCAAGGTGTTTACGAAAAAACATTGGAATTTTATGACGCATTATTGCAATTGCTACACCCATTCATGCCATTCATTACAGAGGAGATTCATCATACTTTAAAAGCACAAACAGAAGATCTTTGTGTTAAAGCATACACATCCCCTACTCATGTTGATGAATCTGTTTTAAAAGCGGGTGAATTATTACAAAATGTAATTTCAACATTGCGTGACGCAAGAAATAAAAATCAAATCAAGCCTAAGGATGCTATTGAATTGCATATTCAAACAGAGCTAAATGCCCCTTATCAAATTATTCAAAACATTTTAACCAAGCAGGTGAATGCAGCTTCTGTTCAATACACTTCTGCTGCTATTGGATCAAGTATTGTTGTAGCACTAGAGAAAGACAAGTTCTATATTGTAGCAGACCAAGCAATTGATACCGCTAGCTTAAAAGAAAATTTATTGAAAGATTTAGCGCATCAACAAGGATTCTTAGTGAGTGTAGATAAAAAATTGGGTAATGAAAAATTTGTTCAAAATGCTAAACCAGAAGTATTAGCAATAGAACAAAAAAAGAAAGCAGACGCTATTGCAAGAATTCAAACTATTGAAGAAAGTTTAGCGCAACTTTAATATGACAGCAATAATAATAAGACCTGCAACACTATCAGACCGTGCTTTTATTCGTTCTGTTTCAGAGCGCACTTGGCCAAGTACTTATGGTCATATTATTTCAAAAGAACAGATCGATTTTATGTTGGACTGGATGTATAGCGATGATTCATTAGCAGAACAATTGCAAAAAGGGCATCAATTTTTTATTGCAGGCATTCAGAAAGAAGATGGCCAAATAGAAGAAGTGGGATTTTGTTCAGTGAGTGCAGAGCAAGCAGACGAAGCTATGAATCATTCTTTAAATGCGCACAAACTCAATAAATTATATGTATTGCCAACTGCGCATGGAACAGGTTCTGGAAAGGCATTATTACATAAAGCTATTGAAGTGGCAAAAGCAGAAGGTTCCAGTTCCCTATTTTTACAAGTAAATAAAGCAAATAATGCTTACCAATTTTATTTAAAAAATGGTTTTGTAAATGAAAGCGACTCCGTCTTCGACATTGGCAATGGCTATGTTATGGATGATTATATAATGCGATTACATTTTTAGAGAAGTAAAAACCATAAAGTCTCTATTTATCTTTTTCATTGAACCCAATTGTCTTTCGATGCTCCCATTTAACTCTATTAATTGTAAGATCTAAAAGATGTTCTATTGTATCATAAATTTTATTCAACTGAACATCATGTTCTCCAATCCTCTCTCTTAATTCTTGTAATTGACCTTTAATAGTTGCATTCTTAATGAGTGTCCTTTTCATTTCAATAAATAATCTAATTATTGAAATATTCATTTTAACCGCTTTTTCACTTTTTAACACTCCTGAGATCATTGCAACACCGTGTTCGGTGAAAGCAAAAGGCAATAGTGTATTCTTCCTTTTACTTTGAGACAGGATTGAATTCTGAGAGTTCAAATCCCTCCACTCTTTTTCAGTTAATATAAACATAAAATCAATCGGAAATCGATCTGCATTTCTTTTTACTGCCTGATTTAAAGACTTAGTATCTACTTCATATAATAAGGCCAAATCAAAATCCAGCATAACCATCTCACTCCTTATTTCATGTATTTTTTGTTGTATTAAATTATATTCTTCCATTAAATCTGTTTTGTCGAACATACCAATTTAATTATTTCATATCCAACGTATTTATACTCCCAAAGGTATGATGTCACAAATTGTGACCTCATACCTTGAAAAACCCCCGATGAGGTCACAATTTGTGACATCATGGGCTAAATTAGAATATTGCCTAAACCATTACATGTGTTTGTTTCACCACTCCCATAATAAATACACTCTGCACTTGCCCAATATTTTCAACTTGGCTTAATTTATTTACATGGAAATCGTAGTAGCTATTCATATCCTCAGTAACAATCTTTAACATAAAATCAAATTCGCCGGAGATACTATAACATTCCATCACTTCTGGTAGCTCATTGATAAGTTTAATAAATTGAGTGCCCGATTTTTTACTGTGTTGATTCAATGACACATAACAAATCACCATTAAGCCTTTTCGAACTTTTGCCCCATCAATTAAAGTAGCATACTGTTTTATCACCCCATTAGATTCTAATCGTTTAATTCTTTCATGCACTGGAGTAGTACTCAATTGAACTTCCTCCGCTATCTCTTTTACGGACATTCTTGCATTGACCTGCAAAAGTCTCAAAATTGATAAATCCTTTGCGTCCAAAGTCACCGTGTTATTTGACAAATTATTTGCCGTAGCATTTGACGAATTATCGACTGTCGAATTTAAATTAGCCGATTCTACTATTTGAGTCTTGTTTTTCATATCAAAAAAGCATTAATACCAATAAAATTAGCTATTTATAGCATAAATCACTAAATTTTAGATAAATTTTATTATTATCTCCTATGAATTACCTTTGTAACATAAATTAAATACTATGTCTCGTTTAGAAAACATTGATTTTAGCCTACCTTATAAAGTAGCAGATATCACCCTAGCAGATTGGGGTCGTAAAGAAATTCGTTTAGCTGAAGCAGAAATGCCAGGTTTAATGGCTATCCGTGCTGAGTACGGTCCTAGTCAACCATTAAAAGGAGCTAGAATTGCAGGTTGTTTACACATGACTATCCAAACAGCAGTGTTAATTGAAACATTAACTGCTTTAGGTGCTGAAGTTAAGTGGAGCTCTTGTAATATATTCTCTACACAAGACCAAGCTGCTGCTGCCATTGCTGCAACAGGTGTTGGTGTATTTGCATGGAAAGGTCAAAGTGTTGAGGAAGGTGACTGGTGTATAGAACAAACATTGTTTTTCGGAAGTGCTGAAAAACCATTAAATATGATCTTGGATGATGGTGGTGATTTAACAAATATGGTATTTGATGTATACCCTCAATTTGTTGGTGGAATTAAAGGATTAAGTGAAGAAACAACTACAGGTGTACACCGTTTATATGAGCGTATGGCTAAAGGTACTTTGCCAATTCCTGCAATCAACGTAAACGATTCAGTTACAAAATCTAAATTCGATAATAAGTACGGTTGTCAAGAGTCATTAGTAGATGCGATTCGTCGTGCTACAGACGTTATGATGGCTGGTAAGGTTGCAGTAGTAGGTTCATACGGAGACGTAGGTAAAGGTTCTGCTGCTTCATTACGTGGTGCAGGTTGTCGTGTAATTGTTACTGAGATTGATCCAATTTGTGCTTTACAAGCTGCAATGGATGGATATGAAGTAAAGAAAATGATTAACGCAGTAAAAGAAGCAGACATTATTGTGACTGCCTCTGGATGTCGCGACTTGATCAACGAAAGCCATTTTAGAGTCATGAAAGACAAGGCAATTGTTTGTAATATTGGCCACTTTGATATCGAAATTGACATGGCTTGGTTAAATAAAAACTACGGTCATACAAAAGACACCATCAAGCCACAAGTTGACTTGTACAATATTGATGGTAAAGATGTTATCATTCTTGCTGAAGGTCGTTTAGTAAACTTAGGTTGTGCAACTGGTCACCCTAGCTTTGTAATGAGTAACTCTTTCTCTAACCAAACTTTGGCACAAATTGAACTTTGGACAAATAGCAAGAGCTATGAAAACAAAGTGTACGTTTTACCTAAGCATTTGGATGAGAAAGTTGCAAGATTACACTTAGCTAAAGTAGGTGCTGAATTAGACGAATTAACTACAGAACAAGCTGAATACTTAGGAATACCTAAGGCTGGACCATTCAAGTCTGACATGTATAGATACTAATCTTACAATAGGAACTAGAATTAGTTTAAATTATAGAAAGCCCGTCCCGAGAAATCGTGGTCGGGTTTTCTATTTTTAGTATCTTTAGAAAGCTTATAAAACGAGTAAGCTTTTTGAATTTTAAATAAAACGATTGCATATGAAACTGAACAAGTTCTTATTGACTTTAATGGCCATAGGCTGTTTAAATGGATTGATTGCACAAAAACTTAACATCATTCCCGAGCCCTATTCTGCAACCAAAGGTATAGGCAACTTCCAATTGTCAAAATCAATTGCTATTGATGCGCCAAGTACTGCCAACGCAGTAGCAGACTTAATTGCACAACAACTTAGATTAACCACAGGCAAAACAGTTTATTTTAGCAAGAACAATGTGAGCATCAAACTTGAAATTGTTAAAGACGAAGTGCTAGGAGATGAGGGATATACTTTAAATGTAAATGAAAAAGGCATTGATATAAAAGCCAATACCAATGCTGGCTTATTTTACGGATGGCAAACGGTTCAACAATTAATGCCTGCCACTATTTATGCAAAGTCTTTACAAAATAATACCATATGGCAATTACCTTATGTATCAATTATTGACAAGCCAAGATTTGGATGGAGAGGTATGATGTTGGACGTAAGTAGACATTTTTTCACCAAAGCGGAAGTGAAAACTTTTATTGACGACATGGTTCGTTATAAATACAATCGTTTTCATTTTCATTTAACAGACGACCAAGGATGGAGAATAGAAATAAAAGCATTGCCTAAATTAACTGAGCTAGGTGCTTGGAGAGCAGAACGTAAAGGCAAATGGATGAATATTACAACGCCTTCACTAGAAGAGCCTAAAACATATGGAGGATTTTATACGCAAGAAGATATTAAAGATATTGTAGCTTATGCAAAAGCAAGATATGTGGAAGTGATTCCTGAAATTGATGTGCCTGGTCATAGTATGGCAATTAATACCGCTTACCCTGAATTAAGCACTACCCCTAATTATAAATATCAAGTGAATGCAGGCGACGAATTTATGGATTGGGAAGGATTAAATGGACATGTAACTGCGAGAATTGATAACTCATTAGACCCTTCTAATGAAAAAGTATACACTTATTTAGATAAAATATTTTCTGAAGTGTCTACCCTATTCCCATTTGAATACATTCATATGGGTGGTGACGAAAATGCAAAAAACAACTGGGAGAAATCTGATAATGTTAAAGCGTTGATGAAAAAAGAAGGATTAAAAAATCAAAATGAGGTTCAAAGCTATTTTGTTAGACGTGTTCAAAAAATCATCAATTCTAAAGGAAAAAAGATGATGGGCTGGAATGAAATTTTACAAGGCGGATTAAGTGGAGATGCTGCAGTTATGAGTTGGCAAGGTGTTAAAGGAGGTATTGAGGCTGCTAAGCAAGGACATAAAGTGGTAATGTCTCCTAATGACTATAACTATATAGATTATTATCAAGGAGAAGTCACAGCAGAAGGAAAAGTATACAGAGGCTTAAGAATGAAAACAACTTATGGTTTTGACCCAATACCAGAAGGAGTAGATCCTAATTTAATTTTAGGAAATCAAGCCAATCAATGGACAGAGCAATTACAAACTTTGCGTAATGTGCAATATATGACTTGGCCAAGAGGACTAGCTGTTGCAGAAACAAGTTGGTCACCCAAAGAGAAAAAAGATTGGAATAATTTTTCTAATAAAGTGGAAGGACAATTTGAAAAATTAGATGCGGCTAATGTAAAGTTTGCAAAAAGTATTTATGATGCTATGGTTACAACACAATTGAACACTAAAGGTGAGCTAATTGTGAATTTGGAGGGAGAAGTTGGAAATTTACAATTCTATTATACTATTGACGACCAAATGCCAGACAATTACAGTGACCAATACACAAAGCCATTTGTAATTCCTGAAGACGTTACCTTATTAAGAATTCAAGGCTATCGAGACGGCAAGCCTATTGGCAAACTATTAAATATTCCAATAGAATCCCTAAAAAAGAGAGCTGTTAAAATATTATAACATTTCGTATTAAAAGTCCCGCAGTTGCGGGACTTTTTTATAGCAACAATTCACTAGATTTGAACAAATGGATTTAAGCGCCCTATAATGAGGAAATTGATTTTTACATATATTTTACTTGTATTGAGTTTATCAATAGCAAACAAGTCCACTGCGCAAATTATCAGCTACAAAAACAATATTGCTTTATCAAAAGACTCAAGTCGTTTTCAGAAATTAATAAACATGATAAAGGGGAAACCCAACCCTTTAATCGACTCCACCAATATGGCCATTACAAGGTATATGAAAAGTATTTCGAGTTTTGAAGGGAAGCAAATCAATAGCATCAAAATTGAGCAAAGACATTTTGGGTATGATGTTAACAGTCCTCAACTAGTTCGAAAAGGGCGTTTTTCTCGTTTTGCAGACAAGCTTCATAACAAAACAAACGAAAATACAATCAGGAAGAACTTATTCTTCAAAGAAGGGGATTCTTTAAGTCCATTAATTATTGCATACAATGAAAAATGGCTACGTGACTTGGCATACATTCAAGATGCACGTATACTAGCCAACCCAACTAAAGAAGATTCTAGCAGAGTGGATATTTTTATAATTACGAAGGATATATTACCAATTGGTGCATTACTTAATATGAAAAGTGCCACTTCATTTGAAGCAAGACTAAATACAGAGAATATTAATGACGGAGGAAACGCATTTGGAATTATTCAAAACTATGATTTGAAAAGAGATGCATCTGCTGGATGGGGATTTGATTTTACTGCAAGAAATATATTAGGGAGTTTTTTAGACGTTAAAACAGGTGCACAATCTTATACTAATAATTATGCGAATGGTGCATCTTCTGCTAGTGACTTTCATATATCTGGGAATATGCCCCTATTGCACCCTTTAAGTAGATGGACCTGGGGCTTTGACTTAAGACAATCAGAAAACAAAAATGTATATAATAGCTGGACTGATTCTTTATTTACTAGCACTTTGCAATATCAACAAAAACATTTCGACTTTTGGGCTGGTTATCAAGTCTTCACTAATGCACAAGCATACCATGCAAATAATCCAAGATACTTTTTACAACTTCGATATTTTGATAATGAATTTGCAAAAAGACCAATCAATTATCTAAGTCAGATTGATAAAAACTATCAAAATATACAAGCCTTCCTTGCTTCATTCGTTTTATTTAAACAAAAAATTATAAGAACTCAATACTTATACGGATTTGGAAGAAATGAGGATTTGCCAACTGGGAATTCTTTTATGATTACAACCGGTCATTATTTAAGAGAGGGGCAAAGTCTACCTTATATTGGATTCCAATATGAATCATATAAATTATTAAAGAATGAAAATTTTAGGCATCTTAATTTAAATAGTGGAACCAGTTATGGTGATAAGCAATTTCAAGACTTTAGATTTTTAGCAAGCCTTGAGCAAATAAGCAAGTTGCACTATTTAGAAAGTGGATACAGATATAGACATATCATAAATTTAAGTTTTGCCGAAACGCTCAAAAATAAATTTAACGAAGCATTACTAATCAATAGCATTTACGGAATTCCTCAACTAAATAAAGAACGTATTAAAGGTGGTACCAGAATCGCTGCAAATTGGGAGTCAATTTGGTACAATTCAAGAACCTTCTTTGGATTTAAGAAAGCTCCCTTTGTTTTTGCAAACCTTACCTACATTAGAACAATGGGAGAAGCCATTTCTACTGGGGATATCTATACATCAATTGGCGGGGGATGCAGAGTTAGAAATGAAAACCTAATCCTAGGCACTATAGAACTAAAAGGATACTATTTCCCTAGAACTAATTTGCAACTAAGTCCATGGAATTTAAGCTTAATTACCAATATTAGATTCAAGTACAATTCAAGTATCATTAATAAGCCTGATTTTGTTGCTATTAATTAATTTTGTGAAGATTATTTAAAATTGTTGGGTGTAAATCAATTTTTTAGCACTTTATAAAGAACAATTCAATCCTAAATATGTTATTCGTTTATGGTTCAAGCATATAATTTTTTAGCAAGCTGGCAGTTATTTCCAGAAAAATGTGATTTCGAATATCAGTTAGTCCCAAAGTCAGGCAACTATAAAATAGAAAGCATTAAAAATGGTCATGTATTAGGATTCAGTCATAATTGGGTGAATATTCAAAATGAAGCTTTTTACGCACAGTTTTCGGTAGTTCCAAATAACGAAAAAGCGTCTTTTAATAGTGATAGCAGTGCTGGGGCATTCGCTAATTTTATAAGTTCGGAAATCAACAATGCATCTTGCCTTACCGTCTCTTTTTTCAAAGACGATGAAGCACAATTAAAAGTAGTACATGAAATTTTAGCTAATGGCTATTTAAAAGTCACCCATTATGGTAAAAAAGAAGATGGTACAGACTTTAAAAATATTGAAATTTATCATAAGCAATTAAGTGTACTTCCATATGCTTCTTCAGCAGGAAGTGTAGCCATTCGCCCTACCAAAGAAGGCGTAATTAAACACAAAGCTTTGTCTGCAATGGAGGATCAAACCAACATGCAGTTGAATCAGATAAGGGAACAAATTGAATTACTTGCCAGACAAGCACAGGAGATCAATAAGCGCAAGGAATTAAGCATGATGATATATGAGGCCAGAATAACCTTCAAGCCCCAAATTGGTCAGGTATACCATGTTTATGAAAAGCAAGACGGAACCTATGTACTTTCTTTAGTAGCCCCTTCTGAATGGGGAGGTGGTTCAGGACCATTTGCCAATTTTATTGCCACTGCAAAATTACTAGCCGACCATACTTGGATAGAATGTTAAAAAATTAGAACTAGTTAGTTTGTTAAAAAAAATAGTATAATCAAATACTATTTAGAATTTGTATTTTGCTAATATTTCGTCTACTCTTTTTTCTACCACTTCGTCTTTAAGCACTGGAGGGGCATGATGTTTCTTAATGGTGGCATCAAATATTAATGGACCTGTGCAACCCCAATGTTTATTTTCAACAAACGCGTCTATTCCATGAATGTCATTGGAAGGATTCACGCGTGTAAAACCAGCCCATAAAAAATTATTCAATTGCGCAGCCATCCAAACAGCATCTTCTGTTAAGACCAACATAAATACACCTGCATCTTCTAAAAGCTCCGCCCCCAGCCCTCTTAAGCTTTCTTGAATAGCTGGTATGTTTACAGATCCAGCATTTAATGCAATAACTCCTGGCATAACCATATGTGCATTAGCGTTTAATGTCTGAATGGAATTTGGAACCTGTGTAGCAAGGTTTCTTTTTTTGTCACCGTAAGCTGCCATCACTACTTTCGAACCCGTATTTAAACCGTCCCCTGAATAATCCAATGTGTCCATGGTGGTTTTAGTATAAAAATGAACGTCACGTTTTAAGTCCATGCGCTCCATCATATGTTGAAAAAATGCTGGTACATTATGCGTACTTAATTTAGCAGCTGAATTATTTTCCTTTTTATTATCTGATTTATTTTCCTTTTCTTTTTTATTTTCTTCTGCGGTGATCCAAACAAATTTTGCTAGGCTTAATTGTCCAGTTCCTAAAATATGATTGGCGATAGTCAGAATTTCTGCAGGTGTTTTATTCACTAAATAAGGAGTATACCTTTCGCTACCAATAGCTAATAATAATGGATGTACCCCAGCAGCATCTACTGCATGCACTTCTTTTAATCCAGGAATTTCGTTGGAAACTGCATCGCCTGTTATTGCATGAATGAGTTGTCCAAAACTTGTATCCTCTTGAGGTGGTCTTCCAACCACCGTAAATGCCCATATCGCATTCTTCTTTGCATACACTTTATGCACTTTCATCACTGGAAAACTATGTTGTAAACTATAATACCCTAAATGATCGCCAAATGGTCCTTCTGGTTTATTTTCTCCAGGAAATACTTCTCCAGTAATTACAAAATCCGCATCTGTACTTATACAAAACCCGTCTTTATAAGTATATGCAAATCTTTTACCAGCTAGCACCCCTGCAAAATTCATTTCACTCATTCCTTCTGGCAAAGGCATCACTGCCGCAACACTATGTGCTGGCGGGCCTCCTATAAAACAGCTTACTTTTAAAGGAAGTCCTTTATTGTTTGCTTTAGTTTGATGCACTCCTATTCCTCTATGTAATTGATAGTGTAAACCAATTTCTTTATTCAATTCATATTCATTCCCATCCAATTGAATACGATACATTCCTAAATTAGATTTTCCAATCCCAGGCGCATCTGCATCCTCAGTATATACCTGTGGCAAAGTAACAAATGCGCCGCCATCCATTGTCCAATGTTTAATTAATGGCAGGTCGGATATTTGTATTTCTTCGTATAGCACCGGTTTTGAAATAGGATCTTTTTTGGGCAATGCATTTAATGCAGCTGGCAATGCTGTTAAAGTTTTTAATGGGCTTTTTATAGCAGCAGTAGGATCAATTTTTAAAGCAATTAATTGCTGAACCTGAGGAAGTGTTTTTCTGAAAATAAATTGACTGCGTTCCAGCGTCCCGAAAATATTCGACGCCGCACGAAACTTAGTTCCTTTTACATTTTCAAATAAAATAGCAGGCCCGCCTTGCTCGAACACTCTTAAGTGAATCGCCGCCATTTCTAGGTGAGGGTCTACTTGTTCAGTAATACGGATAAGATGCCCGTTTTGTTCTAAATCCAATAAACATGCTTCCAAACTAGAATACGCCATTCTTTACTATTTGAGTTGCAAAAATAACTTAAATTCGCTCATGACTCGTTTAAGTGTAAATATAAATAAGATTGCTACTTTAAGAAATAGTCGTGGTGGCAATAACCCTGATTTAATTAAGGTTGCAAAAGATTGTGAACGTTTTGGAGCCGAAGGCATTACAGTGCATCCCCGACCAGACGAAAGACATATTCGTTATCAGGATGTTTATGATTTAAAGCAAATTGTAACAACAGAGTTCAACATTGAGGGTAATCCTAAAGAACAAAAGTTTGTAGACCTAGTATTAGCTACTAAACCAGAACAAGTGACATTGGTTCCTGATGCACTAAATCAATTGACCAGTAATCACGGATGGGATACTATTAATGAACAAGCTTATCTTAAAGAAATGGTTAGCGTATTTAAAAAAGCAGGGATTCGTGTTTCCATTTTTGTAGACCCTATTGAAGCAATGGTGCAAGCTGCTGCTAGCACTGGTACGGATAGCATTGAATTATACACTGAAGGGTTTGCGGTTGAATTCGCAGCAGGACAAAAAGATAATGCAGTGGCACCTTATGTTACCGCAGCAAAGTTGGCGAAAAATTTAGGACTAGGCATTAATGCTGGTCACGATTTAGACAGATCCAACCTGGCTTTTTTGGTTAAACATATCCCCTATATGGATGAAGTAAGTATTGGGCATGCTTTAATTTGTGATGCACTTTATTTAGGTTTGGAGAATACAATTCAGTTATATAAACGTGCCATAAATAATCATAGTTTATAAACAAATGTACTTTGTAAATAATCAACTTAGTTCGTAAAATTATTAATTCAAATGGCAAGAATACAATGTTTAAAATTTAAATTATTCATAAGAATAATTATTCCCCTATTGTCCGTCTTTGCTGCTGCTAAAATTCAAGCACAAGTTAAATTTGGACCTACTCCAACAAAGGAACAATTAGCATGGCATGACAAAGAGTTCTACTTGTTTATGCATTTTGGCCCAAACACATTTACCGACTTAGAATGGGGTCATGGAAGCGAAAATCCGAATGTATTTAATCCTACCGCCATTGATTGTGATCAATGGGTAAGTACTGCAAAAGCAGCCGGGGCTAAGGGTATCATAATTACAGCAAAACACCATGATGGCTTTTGCCTGTGGCCAAGCAAATATAGTAAGCATACAGTAAGAGAAAGTAGCTGGTTAAATGGAAAAGGAGATGTCTTGAAAATGTTGTCAGAAGCTTGCAAAAAAGGCGGTATTGAAATGGGAGTATACATTTCACCTTGGGACAGAAACCACCCGCTTTATGGAACACCTGCTTACAATGATGTGTATATAAATACTATGAAAGAATTGCTTACCAATTATGGTCGGTTTTTTGAATTGTGGTGGGATGGTGCCAATGGAGAAGGACCTAATGGCAAAAAACAACAATACGATTTTACTAAATTTAAAGACAGCGCTTTAGCTTATCAGCCACAACTTGTGATATTTAGTGATATTGGACCTCATATTAGATGGATTGGAAATGAACGTGGAATTATTAATGCTACCAATTGGAATTTATTAGATACCGTAGGTTTTAAAAGAGGAGAAGGAGCTCCACCTAACGACACACTGAATATTGGTAATTTTAATGGTAAAAATTGGATTGGTGCAGAAGCTGATGTGTCCATTAGAAAAGGTTGGTTCTATCATCAAGAGGAAGATAGCACAGTAAAGTCGGGTGCTGCCCTTTTTAATTTGTATTTACAATCGGTTGGACATGGTGGTAATATGTTATTGAATGTACCCCCAAACAGAAAGGGATTAATTGACTCTTTAGACGTTGCATCATTAATGTCTTTTAAAAAGATAAGAGACAAAGCTTTTAAAACTAATCTGTTTAAAAATGCAATTGTACGAAAAACTAAAACTGGAATGCAAATAATTTTAGCGCATCCTGTTGCTATAAATACTATTCAATTACAAGAGCTTATTGAATTTGGTCAAAGAGTAATCACTTTTGAGATAAAAGCAGGAACTCGTAAAAATAATATGAAAACTATTTTCACTGGCACTACTATTGGCCACAAAAGAATCACCCAATTCCCAATACAAACTGTTCAATATATAACTTTAAATATCCTAGAAACCAAAGCTGCTCCTTTATTGAAAGCGCCTTGCGGGTATTTAATTCAAAATTGACTTATCTTGCCTTAAATTAAGCATTATGAATAACACTCCAATTGTTGGTATTATTATGGGAAGCGATAGTGACTTGCCTATTATGGAAGCTGCAGCAGAAATGCTTAATCTATTTAATATACCATTTGAATTAACAATTGTGTCAGCACATAGAACACCCGATAGAATGGTTCAATATGCTAAGCATGCTAAGGAAAGAGGACTTAAAGTGATTATTGCTGGCGCAGGTGGCGCAGCTCATTTGCCAGGTATGGTGGCTGCAATTACTAGTTTGCCAGTAATTGGCGTTCCTATAAAATCTAGTAATTCAGTTGACGGATGGGATTCTATATTATCCATATTGCAAATGCCAGGTGGTGTTCCTGTTGCCACTGTTGCCTTGAATGGAGCTAAAAATGCAGGCATCCTAGCTGCTCAAATGATTGGTAATCATGATGCAGCTATTTCGCATGCTATTGAAGCTTATAAATTAAACTTAGGAACAGAGGTTTTAACCAAGGTTGAAAACTTGAAAGGGAAATTCAATAACGCTTTTGATAAATAAGTTACGCTGAAACGTCAATAATAGTAAATGAATGCTCCATTGTATTTGAGTGTTTCATTACTGCTTCTACCCAAGCCCAATCATAGTCTCCTACCCATTCAGCAATGTTTTCAACACGTTCTTGTAAGCTATTCATTGGGAACAAACTTTGCTTGATGGCATGAATACGTTCAATATTTACCGCTTCTTTTCTTCTTTCAGCGCGGATCATTTTCTTCTCTAATTCCAATATTTTCTTTTCCGACTGATGCGCTAAATTCATAGCATGATCTCCTAAAGTTGGATCCACTTTTATTACATCCTCTTTAATACTAGTATATAAATCTTGTAAATGCTTAAGCTGCTTAGTCAAGCTAAGAGAATCGTTGGCGTGTTTTTTTACAAACAATACTTCTAAATCTAGAATTGGCTTAAAGAAGTCCGATAATGTTAATCCTAGACTCAACCATTGTGCCATTTGTTTTTCTCTAATAATAGCAAAAGAATTTCTTAATTGTATTACAGGATAATGTACCCCTGACTCATCAAATACATTTTTCAATTCCATCCAATAGGCTAATTCCCCACCCCCACCAATAAATACCACCCCCGGCAAAATTAGCTCTTGATATACCCCTCTTAAAATAACATTAGGACTAAACCTTTCCGGAAAAGCATGTAATTCTTGGATAATCTCTTCTTGCGAAAATCTTAAATCAGTATCAACAATAATATAGTCATCTCCTTGCTTTTCAATTCTTGCACGCAATTGGTCCTTTAAATAAAATAAGTTCAAGCTACGTCCTTCTGACTGCACATGGTATTCAGAAGCCAATGATTTTAAAGTAGGTTGAATTGCCTTATGTGAAAACTGTTCCTTTAATTCTTTTTCCATAACGGGTATGAATAAAGATTTAAGTGCAGCATCGTCTGGCTGTAAAACCAATAACCCATATTGTCCAAAATAAGCATCTACTAATGCCAATGTTGCTTCATTAATGGTATTGCCTTTTTGATACGCTTGCTTTAGTACTTCCAATGCTGTCTTTCCTGCTCCTTTGACAGACCAATACCCTTCCATATTTTGCATTAAAGCAACCAAGGCATCATCTACTTTCATTCTGCCAATGGCTCCTGTTTGCTTTGTCACCCATTGATGCTTGGTACCTCCTAAAACAAAACTTCCCACTTCGTCAATATCAGCGTCCTCCGAACCCATATAGTAAACAGGTACGAAATTGTTAGCTGGGTATTTAACTTTTAAGTCGGCAGCTAATTGTATCGCATGGATAATTTTGTAAAAAAAATATAAAGGACCTGTAAAGATATTTGGCTGATGCGCAGTGGTAACAACATAAGTATTATCCTTTGCTAATAAATCAATATTTGCTTTAACTGCAGGATGAATAGTGTTGGTTGAAGACTGATTTGCAATAGTAGCTTTCGTTGCTAATACATCATATTGCTTTTGTAAAACATTCACCAAAACTTGTCGGTCTGTTTTAAAATTAGCCCTTGCTGCAATAGCTGCTTCCACTCCTTGATAAGTGGGCGCATAAGGCGTGTAATTTAATGCACTAGTTTTTGATTGTATATAATCACGAACCAGCGGAGAAAATAAACCCGTTTCGCTATATGGTATTTGTGTTGAGCTAAATTTCATTAACGATCAAATCTTTCAGGGTTGTAAATATCAATATTGATACTTGTTTTTTGTTCTTCTACAATTTCACAAACTAATTTTCCAGTACCTGCTCCTAAACTCAAACCTACCATAGCATGTCCAGTTGCAATCACTAGATTTGTCCATTTTTTAGTACGCCCTAAATAAGGTAAGCCGTCAGCCGAACATGGTCGATAGCCATACCAAATATTTTCAATGCTTGGCATTGGGATATCAAATTCTGGAAAATATTGTTTTACTGTTTTTAATATGCCTTTAACACGATTCAGTTTTGGCGGTGTTGAAGTAGAAGTTATTTCCATAGTACCTCCAAAACGCATTTTATTTCCGTCCATTGGCGTTAATGCCACACGACCTTCTACAAATACAGCTGGATGATTGGTTCTATAAGGAGAATCCTCCAAAGTAACTGAGTAGCCTCTCCCAGCAACTAATGGCATAGTGATATCTAATTTTTCTGCCAGTTCTCTGCTCCATGATCCCGTTGCAATTATTACGCTATCTGCTTTGAATTTATTTTTATCTGTTATTACCGCTGTAATATTACCTGCGTGTTTTTCAAAATCAACCACCGTTTCATTTAAATAAAAACGAACTCCCTTTGATTTCAAATGCGCAATCAATTGTTGCATTAATTTATTAGGGTATAAATGTGCGTCGCATGCAAAGTAAATGGCACCTATTGCATTGATTTTATGATTGGGTTCTAAGTCGAATAATTCTTGTTGACTTAATAATTTAGTGCCTGTCAAACCTAAGGCATTTGCTTGGTCTACTAAATGATGTGCATGATCCAACACTTTCTCGGTTTGGAATATTTCCAGTAAGCCTTTATGTTCGTAAGCAAAATCAAACTGTGGTAAAGTAGCCCATTGTTCATATAATTTTTGACTTAAGAATGCATAATCTCTTAAAGGAACAGCTGCTGCTTCTACTTTTTCTGGCGTAGCTGACTTCATGAAATTCCAACCCCATTGAATCAAACTTTTGCTTAATCTTGGTTGAATATAAAATGGACTTTCTGCATTCAACATCCATTTTAATCCTTGCTTAACAATACCTGGTGTCGCTAATGGGACAAAATGACTAGGACAAACATAGCCTGCGTTTCCGTAACTACAATTACTAGAAATGTCTGTTTGGTCAATAATAGTCACTTGGTGACCTGCTTCTTGTAAAAAGTAAGCACTGCTCAACCCAACAATTCCTCCGCCAATGATAACTACTTCCATAAGCCTATTTAGGTTGCAAATATAAACTAAACTACTTGAAAACCATTTGCATAAGGATCGTCGCTTGGGTCAATTGAAATAGTATTAAACCCATATATCTTAGCCCATCCTTCAATGGAAGGTATAATAGCTTCCTGTTCCCCAATTTTTGTAACGGCTTCCACCTTGCCGATAAAAACGGATCCAATGATACTCTCATGCAAAAAAGGCTCCCCTTGCTTTAATTTGCCCTTTGCATGCCAATGTGCTAGCCTTGCCGAGGTGCCCGTTCCACAAGGAGAACGGTCAATTGCTTTATCACCATAAAATACAGCATTACGCGCCGTATTTTTTGAGTCCAATACAGAACCCGTCCATAATATATGAGAACAACCATTGATGGTAGGATCCAATGGATGCACAAAAGAATTGGTTGCATTGATCCGTTTTCTTAATTCCCCACTCCATGCTATTAATTGCCCAGCCGTATAATGCTCAATACCTTTGAAATTGTCCTGTACTTCTACAATAGCATAATAGTTGCCTCCATAACAAACATCAATATTCAATATACCTAAGCCAGGGCATTCCACTTGTATATTTTCGGCAGCTGAAAAAGAAGGCACATTCGTCAATTTAACCGACTTCACTTTTTTACCCTCCATATTATAATCAATCAATACCAAGCCTGCAGGCGCTTCCATTCTTATTTTTCCAGGCACTTTAGGGTGTATTAATCCAGCTTCAATAGCCACTGTAATAGTCCCAATTGTACCGTGACCGCACATGGGTAAGCACCCACTGGTTTCAATAAATAAAACTGCTACATCATTTTCCGGATCCTGTGGTGGATATAAAATACTTCCGCTCATCATATCATGACCTCTTGGTTCAAACATTAAACCTTTTCTTATCCAGTCATATTCCTTTAAAAAATGTTGACGTTTTGCACTCATGCTATCCCCTTCCAAAGCTGGACCACCTTTAACTACTACTCTAACAGGATTGCCGCAGGTATGCGCGTCAATGCACTCAAATATTGAACCTGCTAATTGATACCCTCCAAAATTGTTGGAGCTGATTGGATTTATTGCTGCCATGAGATAAAATTAATACATTTGATAAGCACTTAAAACGATTACTTATGGAAACCTATGGAAAGATATTGATTATTGCAATGCCTTTATTTTTGATATTCATACTTTTTGAAAAATGGTATGGCTGGAGAAAAGGATTTGAAACCGTAAGAACACTTGACATGATTTCAAGTTTAAGTTCAGGGGTAACCAATAGTACCAAAGACGTTTTAGGGTTAAGTATTGCCATAATTAGTTACGACTGGTTAGTAAGTCATTTAGCTATTACTCATATTCAAACAAGCTGGTTGCTTTATGTTATTGCATTTATTGCATTAGATTTTTCGGGATACTGGGTGCACCGCTTAGCACATAGTATGAATTTTTTCTGGAATAACCATGTCGTTCACCATAGTAGTGAAGAATATAATTTAGCATGTGCTTTGCGTCAAAGCATTTCTGTTTTTGTAAAAATTTACGCCGTATTACTTATTCCTGCTGCATTTTTAGGCGTACCTGGAAAAGTAATTGCAATTGTTGCTCCGCTACATTTGTTTGCTCAGTTTTGGTATCATACAAGACATATTGATAGAATGGGATGGTTAGAATATGTCATTGTAACACCCTCTCACCATAGAGTACATCATGCCATTAATGAAATTTATTTAGATAAGAATTTTGGTCAAGTATTTATATTTTGGGACAGGCTATTTAACACCTATCAGGAGGAAAGAGCTGATACTCCTTGTGTATATGGTATTACAAGACCAGTAAAAACATGGAACCCAATTAAAATTAATTTCATGCATATGTGGTTATTAATAAAAGATGCATGGAGAGCTGAAAATTGGATGGATAAGTTAACCATTTGGTTTAAGCCATTAGGTTGGCGCCCTTCAGACGTTGCTGCAAAATATCCAGTAGAGAAAATTAATGACGTTTACCATTTTGAAAAATATGATACAGATGCCTCAAAGTCTGTGCAATATTATTTATGGTTTCAGCTTTTTGCATTGCTTTTAATAGTGAGTTTTTTATTTGGCAATATTGCAAGCATTGGTCACACAAATATATTTGTGTACGGTGCTTTTGTATTTATTCATGTTTACGCACTTACTGAATTCATGGACCGAAATCCAAATGCTTGGATTATGGAATTTGGAAAAAATGCTGCTGCTATTTATTGGATTCTTAATTCAGGTAGCTGGTTCGGTCTAACTAATTTAATTAACTGGAGCAATTATTTAATGATAGCCTACTTTGTAATAAGTAGTATTAGTGTATTTCTGTTTTCAAAAGGATTTACAAGTAAGCAAATTAAAGTCGCTTAGTTAATCTAAAATAATTTAGTGTCAAACTTAATTCAGCTGATTTAAGTTTGCTCTGATTTTAGACTTTCTCCTTTGTTAAATTGCCATTAATAGTTCTGAAAATATTTAATGGGTTCTCATTTTTTAATGCAGCTGGTAATAAATGATTGGACCAGTTTTGATAAGCAACAGGTCTTAACCAACGTTTTGCTGCTCTTACACCTACTGCTGTAAAACGGCTATCAGTTGTTGCAGGATATGGACCGCCATGCACCATGCTATCACAAACTTCCACACCAGTTGGAACTCCATTTAATAAAACTCTACCAGCCAATAAAAAGGCCTTTTGTAATATACTTGGATTTTGTTCAAAGTCTTTGTCCGTTCCCATAATAGTGGTTGAGATTTGACCTTTTAAACTAACCCAAACCGCTTGTAATTCTGTGATGGAATCACATTGTATTAAAATGGAATAAGGACCAAATACTTCGTCTGCTAATAGTGGATTACTTAAAAACGCTTTACCGTCCACGGTTGCCAAAACTGGATAGGCTGTTGCTACTTCTGGATTTTTCTCAGTTAAATTAATAGTACCTACTTGCGCTAATGCTATTCTACTATTTTCATGATATGCTTTTTGGATACCTGCATGTAACATTGGCGCAGGACTTACAGCATTCATTTCGGTTGCCAATTGTGTTGCAAAATTGGATAATGCGTCGGACTTTACTCCTATTAATATTCCAGGATTGGTACAAAATTGACCCACCCCTAAAGTGATAGATCCTGCATAGTTCTTAGCTATACTTGCTCCTTCTTTTTGCAAACTGTCTTCCAATAATAATACGGGATTCACGCTGCCCATTTCAGAAAAAACAGGAATGGGATGCTGTCTGCTATTTGCATAATCTAATAAGGCCCTGCCTCCATTTCTTGAACCTGTAAAACCTACCGCTGCAATTTGTTCGTCTTGCACTAAGGCTTTACCTGCTTCAAAATCCGTAGCTGTTACATGTTGAAAAACATGGGTTGGCATACGATGACCCACTATTGCTTTCTGGATAGCAGTTGCTACCAAAGTAGAAGTAGCTAGATGTGCTGGATGTGCTTTCACAATCACAGAACAACCCACGGCTAGAGCACTTGCCGTGTCTCCTCCCGCTGTAGAATAAGCAAAGGGGAAATTACTAGCTCCAAAAACTACTACTGGACCTATTGGGAAATGCATGCTACGAATATCTGGTTTTGCTGGCACTTTTTCTGGTATAGCAGTGTCAATGCAAGCTTCCACATAATCTCCTTTTTGTAACATAGCTGCAAACATGCGTAATTGATAACAAGTACGTCCACGCTCTCCTTGAAGTCTTGGAATAGGCAAATTGGTTTCCTTATTAGCTTGTTCTAATAAAGCGTCTCCTAATGCTTCAATATTGTCTGCAATACTTTCTAAAAAAGCAGCTCTTGCTCCATTTGAAACTAAAATATATTCTTCAAATGCAGCAGCTGCATTTTTTGTAATTTGAGAGATGGTAGACATATAAATATTAAGAATAAGAAATTAAATTATTAACTATGAATTTTAATAAAAAATATTCATAGTTGACTATTGATTTTAAATACTGTAAAATTCAGGAAGGGTTGGACGATTCTTAATACCTGTGTCAATAATAGTTTCTATTCGAGTACGCTCGACACCTTCTAGAACCAATCTTGGTTTTCTTACTAGCTCAGAACCCAAGCCACATTTAGCTTCTGCAAACTTGATATACTGTACTAATTTAGGATGAATGTCTAATTCTAATAATGGCATAAACCATCTGTATATTTTGGTGGACTCTTCAATATTGCCAGCTTTTGCTAAACGATAAATAGCAACTGCTTCTGCAGGGAATGCACAAACCAATCCTGCCACCCAACCATCTGCTCCTAATAATAATTCTTCTAAAGCAAGGGTGTCTACTCCACACATAATTTTAAAACGATCTCCAAATGCATTGCGCATTCTAGTTACATTAGAAACGTCGCGTGTTGATTCTTTAACCGCTTGAATATTTTTGACTTCAACTAGTTCCCTGAACATGTCAAGAGTTACTTCAATCTTATAATCCACTGGATTATTGTAAATCATGATTGGCAAATCCGTACTGGAAGCAATATCCTTGAAATATTGAACTGTTTCACGATGATCTGACTTATAGCGCATTGGAGGCAATAACATTAAACCTTTTGCACCCCACGCTTTTGCATACAATGCTTGTTCAATAGCTACACTTGTGCTTCCTTCTGCAATATTGATGATGACTGGAACTTTACCGTTCACAAATGCAACGGCAGTTTTTACTAAAACTTCTTTTTCGTCAGTAGTTAAAACACTAGACTCACCAAGGGTACCACCTAAAATGATACCATTCACCCCAGCGTCCAATTGTGCTTGAATATTCTTTTTGAATAAGTCAAGATCTAATTCGTCTTGTTTTGTAAACTTAGTAGTTACAGCGGGGAATACCCCTTTCCATTCTATTGCCATTTGTTTTGATTTAAATGATCGTAGTAATAAATATTACGCTCAATTTAAGCCAAAATCAGCAATTAATCTACCAACTCCCCTTCTAAATCATAGTCATATGCTTTGGTAATTTTCACCATTACAAAATCACCCGACTTTAAACGCTTATTGGTATTTATAACTACTTCATTATCTACTTCCACACTATCAAATTCAGTACGTCCTAAAAAACGTCCCGCTTCCTTTTTGTCCACTAATACTTTTACGATTTGGCCTTCTTTTGCTTGGTTAATAGCTAAGCTAATTTCTTGTTGCACTTCCATAATCTCTTCTGCTCTGCGTTGTTTTTCTTCTGCAGGGACGTCGTCCACTAAATCATGTGCACTTGTATTTTCTTCATGGCTATAAGTAAATATGCCAACGCGGTCAAATTTATGCTCTATTAAGAACGCTTTTAGTTCTTCAATATCTTCTAATGTTTCCCCAGGGAAACCAGCTATTAAGGTAGTTCTAATGGCAATTCCTGGAACACGCTTACGTATTTCCGTAATTAATTCCCCCATTTCCTCTCGCGTAATATTACGACGCATTGCTTTTAACATGTTATTACTAGCATGTTGTAAAGGAATGTCTATGTACTTACAGATATTATCCCTTTCACGCATCACGTCTAGTACTTCTAATGGAAACTTACTTGGATAGGCATAGTGTAAACGTATCCATACTAAACCTTCTACGTCAGCCAATGCATTTAATAATTTTGGTAAAGCACGCTCCTTGTAAATATCCAATCCATAATAAGTAAGTTCCTGTGCAATCAACATTACTTCCTTTACTCCTTTCTTCACTAAGCCCATTGCTTCGTCCACTAATTGTTCAATCGTCTTACTTACATGTTGACCACGCATTAATGGAATTGCGCAAAAAGAACAGGTACGATTACAACCTTCACTAATTTTTAAATAGGCATAATGTTGGGGGGTACTTAATAAACGTTCTCCTAATAATTCAGCTTTATAATCGGCGTTCAATTGATTCAACATTAATGGTAATTCCATGGTGCCAAACCATGCGTCTACTTCTGGAATTTCTGCAGCTAAGTCCCCACGGTATCTTTCACTCAAACAGCCTGTAACATATACTTTATCTAATTTTCCTTTCTTCTTTAAAGCTACCTGATCCAAAATGGTATTTACACTTTCCTCTTTTGCCTTGTCAATAAAGCCACAAGTGTTCACTACCACAATATTATGATCTAATTTTTTATTTTCATGCACCACGTCAATATCATTGGCGGCCAACTGCCCGCTCAACATTTCACTATCCACTAAGTTTTTACTACAACCTAATGTGATGATATTTACTTTGTTCTGCTTTAAAGTTTTTGACTTCATAGTATTTGTTTAAACGATTTACATCGTTATGTGATTGCTATTTATTTACCTCGTTAGTAAAGTGGAAAGTAATGTCTGGATTATTCGTAATTTCTGTATTTAAGAACCACTCGCTCTGTGCTAAATACACAGGAGAACCGTCTTTGTCCTCTGCTGCATTCTGTTGTTTGAATCTTAAGAAATCGTGTAATTTGTTTTTGTCATTTGAAGTTAACCAACACGCTTTATAAAAAGGAAGGGTTCTAAATTCACAAGCTGCCCCATATTCTTGCAATAAACGATATTGAATTACTTCAAATTGTAAATCACCTACGCAACCAATAATTTTTTTATTGCCTCCAAATTGAGTGAACAACTGCGCAACCCCTTCGTCGGTTAATTGCTGTATTCCTTTCTCTAATTGCTTAGTCTTCATTGGATCCTTGTTCACTAATTCCTTAAATATTTCTGGAGAGAAGGTTGGGATACCTGTAAAATAAAATTTTTCCCCTTCGGTTAAAGTGTCTCCAATTTTAAAATTACCGGTATCGAATAAACCCACCACATCACCTGGATAAGCGTCGTCAATGATATCCTTACTACGCGCTAAGAAAGTATATGGATTGGTAAACCTTACATCCTTGTCCAAGCGCACATGCTTGTAATATTTGTTTCGTTCAAACCTTCCACTACATACACGCATAAATGCAATACGGTCACGGTGCTTGGGATCCAAATTGGCATGTATCTTAAATATAAATCCACTAAACTTATCTTCTGCAGCTTGAACTTTTCTAACATTCGTTTCTCTGTCTCTTGGAACTGGTGCGATTCTTATGAATGTATCTAGCATTTCTTGTACCCCAAAATTATTAACAGCAGAACCAAAAAATACCGGTGCAATTTTACCTTCTAAATACTCTTCTGCATTTAGAGGACCATATACACCGTCTATTAATTCCACATCTTCTCTTAATAAATTGGCATCTCTATCTCCAATTTTAGCTTGTAATACTGGACTTGACAAATCTGCAATGTCCACCACGTCTTCGTCATTCGCTTTGGTACTTGCTGTAAATAATCTTAAATTTTTATCATGCAAATTATATACCCCTTTAAACTCCTTACCACTATTAATAGGCCAGGTCATTGGGTGTAATGAAATTTTCAATTCTGCTTCTATCTCCTCTAATAAATCAAATCTGTTTTTCCCATCGCGATCCATTTTGTTAATGAATACAATAACCGGTGTCATACGCATTCTACAAACCTCCATTAAACGACGTGTTTGAGGTTCTACCCCATTCACGCTATCAATAACTAAAATAACACTGTCTACCGCCGTTAAAGTTCTGTAAGTGTCCTCCGCAAAGTCCTTGTGACCTGGCGTATCCAATAAATTAATTAATATTCCTTTGTACTCAAAAGACATTACCGAAGTCGCCACCGAGATTCCTCTTTGACGTTCTATCTCCATAAAATCCGAAGTAGCATGCTTTTTAATCTTATTGCTTTTTACCGCGCCCGCCGTTTGAATAGCACCACCAAATAACAAAAACTTTTCTGTTAAAGTAGTTTTACCAGCATCTGGGTGAGAGATAATCGCAAAGGTCTTTCGTCTATTAATTTCTTTTTCGTACTTCATTTATATTAATTCTGATCTGTATTAAATCCTGATACTTTTGCTAATATCGCAATACTTATATCCGACATTATTAAAAATGGCCCGCATTCAAAATGAATTGAATGACGAGCCATCGTATATTTTATTAAAAGCTAGTTAGATGTCAATTGCTTCGCCATAAGCTGCAGCAGTTGCTTCCTTCAAACCTTCACTCATTGTTGGATGTGGATGAATTGCATTCAAAATTTCATGCGCTGTAGTTTCTAATTTACGAGCAACTACTGCTTCTGCAATCATTTCAGTTACATTCATTCCAATCATATGACATCCTAAAAACTCACCGTACTTAGCGTCAAAAATTACTTTTACAAAACCTTCAGTTGCTCCAGCAGCAGATGCTTTACCACTTGCCACAAACGGGAACTTACCTACTTTAATTTCGTAGCCAGCTTCTTTAGCCGCTTTCTCTGTGTAACCTACGCTAGAAATTTCTGGAGTACAGTAAGTACATCCTGGGATATTATTATAATCTATTCCTTCTGGTAAATGTACATTCTTCTTTTCTAAATATGCCATATGCTCTGCAGCATTGATTCCTTCTTTAGCAGCAACGTGTGCCAAAGCTTGACCTGGAGAACAGTCACCGATAGCGTAAATGCCAGCAATACTTGTTTGTTGGTATTTGTCTACAATGATTCTTCCTTTGTCTGCTTTGATTCCGTTTTGCTCTAATCCAATATTTTCAATATTTGAAACCACGCCAACTGCACTTAATAATACATCAGCTTCTAAGGTAACAAAAGTTCCGTCTTGTAATTTTACTTTTGCTTTAACACCAGCTCCTGTTGTATCAACTGACTCTACAGAAGAGTTCGTCATGATATCAATTCCTTGTTTCTTATATTGCTTTTCTAATTCTTTAGAAATGTCTTCGTCCTCTACAGGTACAATTCTTGGTAAAAATTCCACAATAGTCACTTTAGTTCCCATGCTATTGTATACATATGCAAACTCCACACCTATCGCACCACTACCAACAATAATCATGCTCTTTGGTTGTTGCTCCATCACCATTGCTTCTCTATAACCTAATATTTTTTTACCGTCTTGCTTTAAATTTGGTAATTCTCTTGAACGACCCCCAGTTGCAATTACGATATATTTTGTGTCTATTACTTGAGTTGTTCCGTCAGCAGCTTTCACTTCTACTTTACCTTTTGATTGAACTTTACCGTAACCCATGATTACGTCAATCTTATTTTTCTTCATTAGAAACTGAACACCTTTACTCATCTTATCAGCAACACCACGGCTACGCTTAATAACGGCACCAAAATCATGGCTTACACCAGTTGCAGTTACGCCATAATCAGCACTATGTTTTAGGTACTCATAAACTTGAGCACTTTTTAATAAAGCCTTTGTTGGAATACAACCCCAGTTTAAACAAACACCGCCTAAACTTTCTTTTTCAATGACTGCTACTTTCAAACCTAATTGAGAAGCACGGATTGCGGCAGGATATCCACCAGGACCACTACCAATAACGATTACGTCGTATGCCATATGAGCGTTAATTTATGAATTTTTAATAGGGTGCAAAAATACCCAGAAAATATGACTATTCAAAGAAAACTCGAACCATCTGGAAAAACCACTTATTGTCATTAGGGCGCTGCTTGCCTATTTGATTTTCATCGTATTTGCTCAAACCAAATAATCCAGCCATATTGCCCCCTCTTACCGCAATTTCAAGGTACCCAGCCGAATTGAACCAAGCAATTTTGTCTGCAATTGGGACTTCCCCATAGTTTTTACTTAAAACTTCAATGGTTTCGTTGCGGGTAAATACGATTTTAAAGGCTCTTCCTTTGGCATGTAAATCAAATTCGTCCTTACGAATATTGACCACAACGTTCTCAAATTGGTCAATAAATAGGATTTGGCCTTCCATCCAGTTAGTTCCTAAAGTAGGTTGCATTGGGTAAATTTCCTGAATCTGGTCAATAGGCTCTCCTGCATCTGCCATATTCCCAGAGGCAAAAAAATAAGCAATAGACTCTACAATACGCTCTGTAATTTGAATAAAAGTATGCGCGTTCTTACAATTAATTTTTACAATGTCTTTTGGCTTCAAACCCAACATCATGGTTAAAAAGCCATTGTCCGGAGTAATAAAAAAATGACCATTATAATGCGCGAATAGCACATGTTCCTGCGGAAATTGAAAAAAGTTAACCATCACCAAATGCACCGTTCCCTTAGGATAATACTTAGCAGCATTATTAAAAATATAAGCGCCTTGTTGATAGTTCTTACTGGATAAATAGTGCGTGATGTCCGATATGGTACAGCCAGGAATGGTTGACAATATTTGCCCCTTAATTGCGCCAATGATGAAATCCTCTTGGCCTATGTCAGATGTTAATGTTATAACGGGCATATCTATTTAGTAACGAATTAATTATCGTTTTATTTCACCAGCACACCATTCTTGAAAAAGAAATGATGCACCAACTTATCTGCCCAAGAAGGAAAGAATTTATTCATGAAAACAGTTTGTTTCCCTTTAAAGGTTAATACTAATGTGCGCTTCCTTTTTCCCATCGCATTTATGATATGAGTCGCGCAAGCATCTGAGCTCATCATAGCCCCTTCGTCCATTGGAGACTCTCCTTGTGCTTGAGCGTCTTTATTAAGTGCCGCATTGCGAATATTCGAAGCAGTGAAGCCTGGACAAACCCACATTACATGGGTTCCGGATCCAAACAATTCAGTTCTTAAAGCTTCTAACCACCCATTTAGCGCATATTTAGAAGCAGAATAGCCGCTTCTACCTGGCAAACCTCTATAACCTGCAATACTTGACACGCCTACAATAATGCCATTATTTTTTTGAATAAAAGGAAGTGCTGCTTTTGTGGTATACACAGTCCCCCAAAAATTTATATCCATCACATTTTTCAAAGTTGCTATAGAAACCTCATTTACTAAGGCACGCATAGAAACTCCTGCATTGTTTATTAAAATATCAACTGTGCCCCATTTTGCAACCGTAGTAGCTACAAAAGCTTCGCACTGCTCCTGATTCGCAACGTCCACTTGCATGGTAAATAAAGACGCATTAGGATGTTGTTGCGCTAATACACCTAGTTTGTCAACATTTCTGCCACAAGTAGCCACTTTGGCTCCTAAAGCTAAAAATTGTTGCACCAAAGCTTTTCCGATTCCTTCAGAACCACCTGTAATTAAGACTACTTTCCCCGTGAAATTGGCCATGCATATGAATTTGTACAAATGTACAATGTTAATTGAAGATGAATTACTTAGAACTAATTTTGATTGTTGAAAATAAAAGTGCCCAATTATTTGGATAGTTTTTATTTATGCTTATTTTTGCACTCCTCAAAAGGGAAAACGGTCAGAATTGGTAGCTCAGTTGGTAGAGCAATACACTTTTAATGTATGGGCCCTGGGTTCGAGTCCCAGCCAGTTCACAATCTAGCTTGTAATAAGCACTAAAAACTCCGAAATCGTCAAGAAATCGGAGTTTTTTTATGCCCTTGTGGCACGCTTTTGTAGTCTTTTGTACTGTTTTGTGTGGCTCGGTTGCTATTTTAATGAAATCAATTAATACGAATAGGTCTACAAGCATACCCAACTCTTAGCTCATACTTATTTCCAATTTGCCAATTACCTAAATCAATACCATAATTGTCTTTTCCTAAATACAAATTATCAGTTTCAAATTGAGTAAACCTACCTTTAAAATTGAGTATAGAATATCTTTGATTTAAAGAAAAATTCCCTATCGAAATCCAATCATCAATTGCGGTTGAAAATAAGAATAATTTCTCTCCCTCTTTATGCAATGGCATGTAAGAACTATAAGCAGAATTCTTCTCATCACCATTCAACTTATTATTATATACATAACTCCTTACACTTTTAAATCCTCCTACACTAGGACTATTAGTTTGTGCTATTGCTTTTAATTGATTAATATCTGCTAATTTCCAATCATCATATATTCCTAAATTCCACTCATTAGATTTAGAATTTGCTTCTATTGAATTCTTATATGGTCCAAAATCAATGGGAGACATGAATAATCTTTCATTATTTATTAGCCCCAAGAAATATCCACCAAATCTGAAATTACTAATTATGCCTGACTGAGAAATTTTATAATCATTTATTTTATCTATCTCTTCTAATGTATAAAAATCATCCCAATCAAGTTCTGATAAAACTGATCCTTTTCTTGGAAAATCAATTGATAAAACATGAATAGGGCTAAGCACTTTATAATTTTCAGCATAAATGTCTTTAAATATTTCATTTAGATGGAAATTGCCCTTGAGATTGAAACGAGTCTGATGTAATCCATTTTCTAAATTAAAATTGCAATTGTAAAACCTCCAATTTGCCATAATACTTGCAATGATATTCACAGAGTTACTACTTCGAAGGTAAATATTTGAATAAATCCCATTGTAAGAAATTTTGAATAAATAATTACTTTTTTTCAGATCATCATATGATTTAATTTCAGAAGTTGAAAGACTAAAATGTTTGATACTTTTTAAAAATAAATCAATAGTTGTATCATAATTATCATTTGAAACTGATGAAACAGTTACATGTATTCCAAATATTTTAGAATCTTTATTGTCAATGGAAACGGGTTCCTTAGTTCGAACATTGAAAGTTAATGAATTCTGAAGTGACTCATGAACATTGCCAAAAATATCAAGAACCGATGTTAATTCAGCTTGTTCGTTAATTAATTGTTGTTTTATTTTAAAAACCAAGGAACTTACCGGGAAGCTTACATTATATCCTTCAGCTCTAAGTTGATTTAATAACTTTTCAATCGAAATTCTAGCTTTGATAACTACTAAATGTTGCCCATTTGGAAAGCGATAATTACCAAGTAAACTTGCTTTGTAAATATTATTTTCTTTAGTACTATCACTTAATGACTGCACTAGAGAATCAACTATTTTTTTTGTTTGAATATTTGTAAAAACTAATAAAGCTTGCTTTAATGAATTTTCGATTGCAACAGCACTTGCTTCATAATAATCTATTCCACTAGCCGATATAACCATTTCAACCTTCCTGTCATTATTAATTTTATCTAATTCGATAGCCTCATTTTCAAGTTTTATAACATTATTAATACTGTCTGTATTTTTCTTAATAATCTGAAATGAAAATGAGTTTTCAATATTAGATTTTATCAAATTTAATTGAGTAGCATTTAGAATGCCGAAAGAAGTCATCTCTATACTTGAATTAAAAAAAGTAACTGTATAATTCCATCTATTATTTTTTGAGTTATTTAAATCAATATCAATCTGGATAGTAGCATCCTGAATACCTAATTTTGAAATAGAATGCCAAGAATATTCAATCTTTAATTGTTGATTACTATCTAATTTATAAGTTGCATTACTAAGTTCTCCTAAATTTGATACCCCCTTATAATTTAAACTTGCTTCTAGTTTACTAGTTGAAAAAATCAGTGAAGCTACCCCACAACTAGTACATGGAAAATTATTAACATAGAGTCTACTAAAATCAAGCTTTTGGCCTGAAAAAGTTTCAATAATTTTCTTGGATTCTGATTGTAACAAATTATTTAGCGATTGGCAATTAACAGATATAGAAACCAAAACGAATAGTGCTAATAATGATTTTTTCATTAAGTTGTTTTTTAATATGTATGCTGTTTCATCAGAAATACTTTTAGGTAAGCTATTTCTCGCTCCAATGGCACAATGAAACAGTTAATAGAAAATGAAGATCCGGTATTTATAAACTGTTTAGAATAGAATAGGTATTCAATTAGTAAATATAAAATCAAACCCTAATTTTTACACATTTTATAATGATAGTCAATAAAATAGATATTAAGTATTAATTACATTTCTTAATATATTTCATATAAACATATCAAATAATAAGCGTTAAAGTTTTAGTTTCCATACATTTAGTCATGAAAAAAATAATTTGGGCTTTTGCAGGTCTAATTCTATCTACTCAAATATATTCACAGAGCTATAAAATACCTGTTACACCACTATTAAGGCACCTATATTTCAGTAAAAATGATATTAATTCAATTTCAAATACAAGTCAGGAGTCATTCCTCCCCGAGTTCAACAATAAGAATAAATCCTACCAGAAGTTAGTAAAAACAAAGAGTGGACTTTACTTAACAATAGATGGAACTGGAAAAGTATTTAAGGCTAACGAAATTAATAGCAGCTATATTAGATTTGACCGTATTGATACTACAAGATATTTTGGTAATACCTTTTACTCAATTGATTTTGCATATAATGACACATTACTCTCATTTGGAGGGTATGGTTTTTGGCATATGAATGGTCAGCTTAGACGCTTTAACTCAACAAAAGAATGGAGTGTTGAAAAAATTTCTAACCTTAGGCATACAACAAATTATATTCACAACTACATACAAGCTAGGCATAAACTTTACTATATAGAACAACCTATTAATGACGAAGAAACAACAATAAAAAAAGAAAGCTATACAGCTATTGAACTTGATTTAAAAATGAAGTCTAATGAAGTTTTAGGTAATATTAACTCCAATATTAAATTAGGATTCAATCTTATGATTGATCTCCCACATTTAAATGGTACATTAATCAACTCGGATAGAGAGTTCCTACTTTTAGATTTTGAGCACAACAAAGTGTTTAAACTAAAGAATAAATACTTAATCGACGGTTTGTTAGACAAGTCAGGCACAACTTTGCAAAATACGTTTGAAGAGAATGGTAGAATCTATTACACAAATTTCCCAGACACGAGCTTAAAGTCAATCTCTGTAACAATAAAAGACTTTGATGTAGAACCTTATAGTTTATACGAACAACCATTTGAGAACCGACCATACTTTATCATAGTTATAAGCTTGTTGTTAATTTCAATTTTGACAACTCTTTATCTTGCTTTAAGAAGAAAAAGAAATAAAACTAATATACACAAACATGAAGTTATTAGCATCAATGATACATTTAGTAATGACTTTACAACGATTGAAAGAACATTAATAGAAAATCTGATCGACAAATGTAATAATGGCTCCTATTTCACAGTTGATGATATAAACACTTATCTTGGAACAAAGAAAAAACCAGTTGAAATTCAAAAAACTATTCGAACTGAAGCAATCAATCGAATTAACCACAAATTCAATGTTAATTGCAACACAAATACACCTTTACTCCAAAGAATTAGATCAACAGATGACGCTAGATTTATGAACTACATAATTAATAAACCCAATATTGAACTTTACACTAAATACATAACAAATAATGGTAGATAAAATCCTTAAATAACATTTGCCTCCTACCCTTTTTCTTGGGAAATTCCCATAGAATTCGCTCTAATGGAGATAGATTTTAGCCATATTTCAGGCTATTTACCTTGATTCAGAGCTATTTATTAATAGAAAAAGAGAAGTTATGGTAAAGATGTATTTTTTGTGTTGTTCTTATAGGACCCGAATTAAGGACCATGGAATAATTAAACTACGAATTGCAGGTTTAGATAAGCAAATCAATCACTCCACTCGTATTTGCATCCCTATTGCAGATTGGGATTCCAAGAAGGTTCAAGTTAAAGCAAGGCATGAACAAGCTTACATACTCAACAAGCAGATCAGTGATTTACGTTCAAAGGTTATTGACTTCATTGAAACCCGTACTAAAAACAACGAGCTAATCTCAGCAGATTTACTCAAAGCACATTTATATGGAGAAAGCAAAGATACCAAAGGACTTCTTGACATGATCCAATACTATATTGATACAAACAAAGGAAGACTATCTCCAGGAACAGTTAAGCAATACGAATCTATCCACTCCAAAATCACTAAATACTTAACTAAAGAGCTTCTTGTTCCAGACTACCCACTTGACAAGTTGAATTACCGTTTTTTAAACGATTATAGAATCTATCTTGAATCTAAATGTGTTAATGGACCGAACACAATTGACCGTGATGTAAAACGATTAAAAGCAGTGATACACTTAGCCCAAAGACTAGAGATCATCAAAGAGGATCCATTCAAGAACTTTAAATCCCAGACAGTAGTTACCCATAGATCAACTTTAAATGTAAACGAGATTGTAACTATCGAAGAACTTACAATCCAAAACGAAACAATGAGCCTAGTCAGGGATGCTTTTCTTTTTATGTGTTACACAGGTCTTGCTTATAGTGATTTAAAGAACTTAACCAATAGCCAAATCTTTCAAAGTATAGGTAGTAAACGAATCATCAAGCTCCAAAGACACAAAACAGATGAGCATTGTATGGTCCCATTGATGGATAAAGCAGAAGCACTAATCACAAAGTATAAGGACCATCAATCTAAATCAATTAGTGACGTTGTATTTCCAGTCATTAGCAACCAAAAGATGAACCAATACTTAAAGCTTATTATGCAGTTAGCTGGTATTAATAAAGTTATTACTTGCCATGTTGCTCGTCACTCCTTCGCTACTAATTCTTTGGAGTACAACATCCCAATTGAAACTGTATCAAGAATGCTTGGGCATACCAATATCAAAACAACTCAGATCTATGCTAAGATCACCGAAACAAAGCTAATGAATGACTTTGCAGCATTTGACTTAGCACCTAAAGCAGATAAACAAATTTTAAAAGCCATATAAAAACAAAAACAATGGAAATCGTAACCAAACAAATGCTAGACGAATTTAAACAGGATTTAATAAAGGAGATAGCGCAAATGAACGTCTTACACAGCACACCTAAAAAGCTTATGAAAAATAGCGATCTAATGGAGTATTTAGGGTGTTCTTACTCAACAGTTGAGAACCTACGTAATGCAGGTAAGATCCCGTACAAAAAAGTGATGGGAACTTACTACTACTCATTCGAGGAAGTAAGCAGAGTATTTGAGCAAGGCTTGCATTAAATATTGGGCATAAAAAAAGCACCCCGAAGAGTGCTCTAATCTATTGCTTAAATAATTCATCCATTAAATCATCATTCTCAGTTCTATTTGCTTTCCTAATCTCTTCTTGTTTTCTCTCTCTTTCTTGTTGTTCAGCATGTATTTCTTCAGGAGTTAATTTACTTAATCGATATTCTTCTTTTTCATGCAAGTACATCTTTATTTCGAATCCTAACATCCCTTCAGGATCTAATTCATATACTTTAAATTTAAAATCTTTCAAACTAAAAAATAATTGTAGTTTTTCTAGCTTTTTTGCCATTAAGTCGTAATGCAATAAGGCATGGAATTCATACAGTTTATCATGCGTATAAATTAACCCATCTTTACCAAATTGGATATCAGTTGCACGTGTCAAAAAATCCCCCTCTAAACTAAACAAATTCATATAAGTAACTTGAGTAGTTATTATAGCAAAAGGCTCATTATTAAGAAATTCCGGTTGTCCAAAACCATAATTGCCTTTACGTCCCAAAGCATCTTTAAATTCTTTCACTCTTTGTTTGCGCTTTCTGGCTTCTGCATTGATTTTCCTAATCTCTGCCCTTCGAACTTTCATTTTTTGTTCATCCTCTTTCAGTTTACCTTCAAGATAAACTCTCTTATTTCTTTCTTCATTTAATTTGATTTCAATTAGACACTGATTAACATCCTTTCTTTTTTCAGTTTCTTCACCATTAGCAATCCCATTTAATGATTGCTTTAATTCTAATTTTAAATTACGATTTGCCATAAATTTATTTTTTTTGTTTACAATATTTAACACAAAAGCTTTCAATTCTCGTGCCAAAAAAATATAGTGCATGAACTTCATCGATAAATCAATCAGGAATTAACAATTTGGTAATATTGAATACTCCAGGTACTATCTAACGTGTATCGAATACGCATTAGGAAATGGTCAAAATGCCATTCAGCTTGTGATCTACAATCATTTTCTTAAATAACTGCTTAACAGATTTAGAATCGCTTTTCTTTACTAATAATGAATCATGCATCGGCAAGAATGGAATATCTCCCATCTCATCCATAACGTAATTCAAGAATTTAGACTCAGTAGACTGAAGCAAATAAGCTAAGTTCTTATAGTTTGCATCCAAGCCAACTTCTAAATCCAGCTTAGCCAAGTCACATAAAAACTTATAAAATTCAGACCCAAATAACAAATCACAAATATCTTTTCTTTTAAGCTTGCCCACTTTATCCTTTGGGTCACCAAACACAAGCTGAAAAAACAACTTCTTCATATTAACCCTTACAATAGGATCATTTTCAAATTCCTTTCCCTTTAAATTTACTGCCATGTACTTATAAACATCCATCCTATACTCCTTAACTATGCTTATATAACGCTCATTATTATACTTCTCAAAAATCCCCTTAACAAATTTTAACCTAGATCCCTTTTCAAACAACAAACACAAAAAACTAGGTTGGGATGCTGTAATATCAATTTCAACTACTTTCTCCCCATCAATTTTTATCTGCTTTCTAAACTCCTTAGGCACATTACTAAACAAATGGTATAACCTCTTTCCAAACTCATCCTTATTAATCCTATATAAACTCCTTTTTTCTTCTTCAATTGTCTTTTGGAGTATACACACAAGGGCATTATATAATCCCTTTAAATCATCTTTATACTTCCTTTCATACACATCCATATCTTTTAACTTACCCAAAATCGCATTCTTATCCTTATCACTCACAAAATCACTTTCCAAATCAAGCAAATCCTTTTCCAACCTTCCCTTATATAAATCATCTATTAATTCATCCAATTTCTTAATTTCCAAACAACATTTATCCAACGTCAATTCAACCTTCTTTAATACCCCATCCCTATTTTCACAACTACCCTTAAAATACTCCCTTAAACTCTTTTCAAATCTCGCATCCTTAATATCAACCCTATCAAATTCAACTCCTAATTCTTTCTCAAAAACCTCACCCAACTTAAAATACTTCAACTTCCTATAAACCCTATACTTCGAATTCCTCTCATTATAATCCAACACCCCTTTATTTACTAATTTTCCAACCACTTTCTTCCAATCATTCCCAACAATTCTTTTTAAATCATCACTACTAAAATAAACACCACCCCAATCATCCCTATTATAACCTTCAATAAAACTCCTATCATAAATCAAACTCAAAAAAACACCAACCCTTTCAAATTTTTCAATACCAACAACTTTTTTTATTTCAACTAAACTAAACACTTTAAAATCATACATCTTAACATCACTAATACTATTCATCACTTTTCTACTTACTCTTTTAACCCACTTATCTTCATATAAATTATAATACAAACCACTATCAACATCTCTATCATTATGGCTTAACACTTTACTACTTCTTTTATCATACAAATTATACTTACTCTTTCTTTTAATACTACTATTACTTACTTTCTTCATTCTTTAATCTTTACTTAAAACTATATTATTAATACTACATTATATATTATATAGGATTTTTGGGGAGATTAAGGAATGGGGAGGGCTGAAAATTTGGGGGGATTTTTGGGGAAATTAAGGGGGTTTGGGTTCGGGAATTGTGATTTTTTGTAAAAATTGAAGTATAGGAAAATCTGGAGTGTGTAAGAAAAACTAGTGTATTGTCCCCCAACGTTAATTAAAAGTGCTAGGGGTGTCTACGAAAAAGCGTATGAGTGTAATGGGTTTGTCATACACACGTCAATTTTTAGTATACGTTAGAGTATATACCTACCCATCGTATTAAAAGAGGTAATGGACTGGCTATTTATTTAAAATAATGATAAAATGAATGATATCCTACCCCAACCAAGTACTACAAAGAAATCCACGTATAAAGGGACCAAAGTACCCTACTCTCGAGATGACGTTAAAAAATGGATAAGCTTTGGGATAAATAATGGTTATGTAAATAAGTTTAAAAAGGATGAAATAGCTAAATGGACCGATTTAATGCTCAAGCACGGAGTTATAAAAATGGAGTGAAAGAACAGGGATTTATAGAGTTTTGGCATGGTTGCTACGTCGGTCCCATATCTTATAACACTAACTAGCTGTAAATAAAGATGGTAGGATTTAGGTTCTGATTCTAGTGTAATCATTTTGAATTTGATTGGTTGAGGCGTAGGCCTGAAATCTTGTAAAGAGTAACAATATGTGTCTCGTCTTTGGGTTGAGGTAGTAAAACAGGGTTCTAATTCAGTGATTATAGCAGAGTTAGTATTTAAAGGGAGGCCCCAGCGGGATCACAAACTAGCTAGTAAATAGCAACAAAAACTCCGAAATCGTATGGAAATCGGAGTTTTTTTATGTGCTTATGGCACGCTTTTGTAGTCTTTTGTACTGAATTCTGTGGCTCGGTTTAACAAACAATCTAATTAAACATCTTTTTTAGACTCAACTTTATGTGAAATCCAAATAGAAACAAAATGCAATATTCCATTGGTAACTTGATTCATTATAATTGTCGCTGCGTATTTTTCATCATCTGATACAAAACTATCATTTGGACCAATTGTAAAAACAATATTCCGCTCATGGTCCTCTCGTTTACTTGATGCATATAATGAGTGAGGTGTTAAGTGAACATATAAATTACCCTTATCATAAGCATACTTAACCCAATTAAAACCCTCGCATTTATTTAATTCTTTCGCTAAATATCCATCTTTCATTTGCTGCCCACTAATATCTTTCATATTATTCAACTGCTCTCCAGACAATAGCCTTTTTGCAAATTCATCAACATCATAGCCAATGATTGTAGATGCAAAAATTCTCAATAATACATCTAACTGTATTCTAACTAATGACCCTGCTGCAATAAAGTTATTGTCATTTATTAAACTGATATAAGCCCGATTAATATTAAAGACTTTGTTTAATAGTGGGAGAACAAAAAAATCAAACTGAAATATTCCATTACCCGCTTCCATATTAGCTTTCCATACTAGCTTAACTTCATCGTTTATTGATTTCAACTTATCAATTTCATCTTCAAATATTTTTCCCATAATTACAGATTTACACAAAACTATGACTTATCAAATTTTCAACATCTAGTTAAAACCCTAACAATAGACTTTAGTGGCACGTCTTTGGGTTGAGGCTGCAAAAATGCATACTAATTCATTGATTATTGTAGAGTTAGATTAATAAAGTAAGCCCCAGCCAGTTCACAAAGCTTGTCACGAAAGTGACAGGCTTTTTTGTTTTAAGGCTGCGCCGGGAGCTTGCTTACGTAAGCAGACGAGAAACAAAAAAGTTAACGAAACACACAGTGTTGCGTTAAAAAGCTTTGGGTAAGTCACCCCACAGGAAAGTCGGCGGAACGAAGTGGAGCCGACAATCCCTAAAAACAAAAACTCCGAAATTGTATAGAAATCGGAGTTTTTTTATGTACTTATGGCACGCTTTTGTAGTCTTTTCTACTGAATTGTGTGGCTCGGTTTAATTTATACTAGATTTTGAATGGGTCAAATGTATATCACGAATGAATTAGATTTGAATTAGTAGAATTTGGAAAAGTATTTGCATAACCTTATTAAATCTAAATAATAGGCGTAAATTAAGTACTCGTAGTTTCAAAACTTAAAATGAAAAGAAATGAAAAAATTAATACTAACTATATTCTTTCTACCATTATATCTATTACTTTTTTCACAGAACAAGATTATGTGTAAAGTAGTAGATTTTCAAACAAATCAACCAATTGTTGGAGTTAGTGTATTCTTAAGTAATACCTCGATTGGAGGAGAAAGTAATACTTTAGGAGAAGTATTATTACAAAATATTCCAAATGGTAGGTATAATTTAATAGCATCATCTTTCAACTATGAGGAATATACAAACTCAATTCAATCTTCAATAAATACAATCACTATAAAATTAAAGCCATCTGCAAATCTATTAAAAGATGTTATTGTTGAGTCATATGAAACTGATGGTTGGGAGAAATATGGAATATATTTCGTAAATAATTTTATAGGAAATTCATCACTTTCACAAAATTGTAAATTAACGAATCCCGAAGTAGTAAAATTTAAGTTAAACTCTAAAACAAACGTTTTAAGAGCATTCGCACATGAAAAATTAATTTTTGAAAATAGATCACTAGGTTATAAAATTATTTATATGCTTAATAAGTTTGAGTACAACCTTGATAATAATACTTTTAAATTTGCAGGTAGTCCACTTTTCGAAGAATTAAAATATGGAAATGAAATTCAAAAACACAAATGGGATTCTGTAAGAAAAACAATTTATTTAGGATCATTAATGCATTTCATGAGAAGTCTATATGCAGATAATATGACACAAGATGGGTTTGAGTTAAAGCCAATGATTAAAATTAGTGATGAGGAAAAACGAAGAGTAAAGAAATCGTATAGAAATAACATAATACCGACTAATAATGATTCTACTAATTATTATTCAAAAGTATTAAAATTAAGAGATGAAGAAGATACGATTGTATTAAATAAAGTTATTTTAAGGGATTCAATTGTATTTCCAATTGACAAGTCAGTAGATCCAAATGCCCTATTATTAGAATTTGAAAATTTCATTCATATTACTTATTTAAAAAAGAAAGAACCAGTTGACTATACAAGATTTCTAGCTAAAAGGCCAGGGAAAGAGTTTATATCAACCGATATTACTTTACCATTTGGAGAAGGTGTTAAAGTATATAGTAACGGTATGTTTTATGTAGGGGATAATCTTTTTGCTAATGGATTTTGGGCATGGTCTGAAAAATTATCTTCAATGCTTCCTTATGATTATTCTCCTAATTAAGTCACACCCCCACACACAGGGAAGTCGGCGAAGTGCAACGTAGCCGACAATCCCAATTATACAAGTTTAACTAAATCAATAATTCTCTTATGTTCATTTGTATAAGCAGCCCAAACCGACTCACACCATAATTTTATCATCTCATCTCTTTTATCACCAGCCTCTTCATTTAAAACATGGCTTATTGTGATTTGACCTCTAGATTCAGGCAACAAGATTTTATCAAACGTCTTAGTTTTATTAGATAATTGAATATGAAACTGTTGAACTTGCTTGCCAGTAAAATTTCTATCAATAAATAAATGCAAACCGACAAGGGCGAAATAAATTGTAATCAGTTTAGTTTTCTCCGTAGCATTTTGCGCAGAAAAAGCATCAACAATATGCTGATGTATAAAATTTTCTCCAGAGTGAGCAAGCGTATAGTAAGAAAGTAAATGAAAGTCGTTTTGATTAGTCATTCAAATATATTATGAAGTTGAAATTAATCTTTTTTAAATACTATATCATAAAAAGATCAAACACTCCTTATTCTTCCTCCTCCTCTTCTTCCTCCTCCAAACCTAATTTGTAATTTTCTTTAATAAACATAATACAAGAAAGTAGCAGTAAATTTTTTATAATATACTGCCCAATAATTGTTGGAGTAAAAGTACTAGTCCAGGTTAGTTCTGTTAATGCAATAATTGGGACAAATGTGAAAATTACATGTATTATAACAGCATAATATGCAATGAAAGTAAGTTTTGGAATTAACCAACTAATTGCAATTAAACATTCAAATATTCCAAAGCAAATTGCAAAAGTCTTAAACGAGGTTAAATTAAATAAAGTAATATTAAAAAGTTCGTGAACTAATGATTCCGCGGGGGAAGTACCAATGATTTTTAAATACCCGAACCAAAAATAGATAATAAAAATAGAAATTCTTGCGAACCATGTGACACTTCTCATAACAACTAATTTATTGCATTTCAAATTTGATATGCAATGTAAATTATACTGAAAATAAATTGAGAAATATGATAGCCGTCATAAAATTGCGGAATGACGCTATATAAAAATTACACTAATCAATTATACGCGTCTTTCCTAGATACTTTATGATGTCACTAGCCACCAAACTTGCTTTAGACATATCTTGAATAGCAAGGTCTCCTGCTAAACCATGTAAATAAACACCAATAGAAGCAGCAATTCTTAAATCATAATGTTGCGCACATAATGCAGTAATAACACCTGTCAGCACATCTCCAGTTCCTGCCGTAGCCATCCCGTCATTGCCTGTAGTATTGAACATAATATCTTTCTCAGATGCCACAATGGTATTTGCCCCTTTCAAAACCAAAACACAAGGATTATTTTCAATAAAATCATTTGCTTGTGTTTCTCTTTTATCAGCTTCATATTTAAAACCTTGTAAACGTTCAAATTCGCCAGGATGAGGCGTCAATATAAAGTTAGGTTTAATAAGTTCTAAATGATCTGCCAAAATGGATAATCCGTCAGCATCAATCACAAGGGGACCTTTGTATTCATTCAATAAATAAAAGAGATTCTTTTTTATTAAATCTGAAAACCCAACACCAGGACCTATTGCAATAGCATCAAATTGTGTTAAGTCAAGTAATTTCAAATCAGATTGAGTGGTATACATAAGCTCCGGACTTTGCGCTAATAATGGCGCAATAGCTTCCTGAGGTATCATTACCGTAACCATACCACAACCGGCATGTAAAGCAGCCCTTGCGCATAAGATTGCAGCTCCTGATTTACCAACACTTCCTGCGATAACCAAAATATGACCAAATGTTTTCTTATGCCCCTCTAAAGGCCTATGATGCACATGCTCATTAATCCAAATTTGGTCAATTTTTTTCATACTATTTACAATTCTGTTTTAAGGAATTGATCGCGTCAACATATTTAAAAACCTGCGCATTCTTTAAAAAATTACATCCGTTATTCTTGTCTCCAATTTGTATATAACATAAACCCATATAGTAATAAGATTTACCAGATTTTGATCCAGCTATTTGAATAGCTTTATTGAAATAGGGTATTGCGGATTTAAAGTCTTTGTTGCTATAATAACAAATGCCCATATTTTCAAAATGTGTATAGTTGCCAGGTTCTGCTGAAGCAGCTTTCTTATACATCTCAGCTGCTGAATTGTAATCTCCCTTTTGAAAAGCTTTAATACCTGCTGTTAAAAAATTAACAGTGCTTGGATTATTAGCAACAGAACTGTTTCTGTAAAAAATGTTTCTAACTTTCAAAAAAGCAGCAGAATCACTAGGGAATGCTTTTGTAGCTGAATCTAATAATAATTTCATTTTGTCCGATGCCCCATTTTTAACTTCATACATGGCTAATAAATATTGATCATACGCTGAAGCTTGATTTCTATAACCCCTATACAATTCAAATGATGATTGAATCGTAGCAGTATCTTTTTTCTTAGCAGCAGCAAACATCATATTTTTGTAATAACTATGTGCTCTTGGCCAATTTATAAATGCTTTTTTTGCAAAGTAAAATGTGCTGTCCATATTGTTTTTACTAGCATAAATTGCAGTCCTAATAAAGTCATTATAATGTAGGTATGGATTGTCATTTTCAGACTCCTTTAACAATTCTAATGCACGGTCGTTTTGTTTGTCTCTGAAATAATATCTAGCAATTAACGCTTTAATTGGTAGTGTAGAAGTGGATAAATTAGGGATGGAAGGAAATGCATCTTTAACCTCTTCTAATGGCATTTTAGGGTCGGCATCTATCTCCCCCATAACATACTTCTGCACTTTCAATGACTGATAAGTTTGATAAGTAATATTAATTGACGGGATTAGGGATATAAAAGCAAGTGAGAAATAAATTAGATTAATTGTTGAAAATTTACCAATTGTTTTGGCAGACTCGTTTTTTGATAAAAATATTACAGGAGCAAAAACTAAAGCAGCAGTCATTGCTAACATAGTTTGCATTGCAGTTCGTTCCGCAGGGAAGTTTAAAAAAGCATCAACAAAATAGCAACTGATAGCCATAAAACTAATCGTTGCCATTAACCTAAATTCTTTTGCATCTTCTTTTTTCCATATTCCAATAGTGAACAAAAACATTAATAAAAAAAGTAGTAAAAAACAAGCTCCTCCAATAATACCTAAGTCTGCGAACATCTCGATAAAATCATTATGAGAGTGATAAGGAACAAATAAGTCAGTTGCGTACTCTTTTTCGTATGGTATAGAAGCCAGTTTCCAATTGCCATAACCTGCACCTAATAGAGGGTGTTTTATAGCATAGTCAGCTGCCGCCTTCCATAAATGGATTCGACTATTTTGCTCACTTGCTACATTAATATCGCCTACCCTTTTTGTCACGGTACCATAACCACCCTGAAACCCTTGCATTTCAACTGCATTAGACAAAATTAAATTCGCACTGAAATAAGCAATAATTATAGGTATTAAAAAATAACAGACCTGAATTATTAAGCCTTTTTTACCTGTCTTATATTTATAAAAAACACTTGTAATTGTGTAAATAGAAAAAATCAAAAGCAATCCAACAAAAGTAGAACGTGTATTTAATATGAATAATGCAAAAATGCCCATAAACAAACAAACTAAGCCAAGTGACTTTACAATTACTTTGTTATTTAAAATTACCCATAAAACAAATGGGAATTTAATAAGTAAACTTGCTGCCATTACATTCTTATTCCCATGATTGCCAGTTAAGCTAAGAATATTCTGATCCAATGCCATTGTTTCCATATTATTTGAGAATCCCCTTATTACATATAGTGTATCCACCAATAATATTATGGTTACAAAAATTGCAACTACATTAAAAATTTTCTTAAGGTCTTGCTTATAATAAAGTACAGAAAGATTTATGAAAATAAAATAAGTAGTAACCAATCTAGCTAAAGTGACTAAGGTTTCAGTAGAGTTAATTGCATAAAAATATGAAGCCATAGCCCATAGTAATAAAAAGCTGTAAACGATTGCAAACTTATATTGATATACATTTTCAATTGCATCTTTATATTGCTTTCTATTGATTAAAATATATATGACAGAAAGTAACACAGCAATGCTACTATATAGCCATTGCGCTCCCATCACATCTGCGCCACCTAAGTCTGGTATAAAATGTACAGTTAAAAATAAAAAGCTAAAGATAAGGCCCGCAAGCCAATTAGTTTGATACTTGTTCAATTGTATAATTTTTACAGTTTAAATTTAATTTTTGTCATTTAAAATGATTGGAGTTTTGCCACCACCCATAATTATCACTTTTGCATTAGGTGAAGTCATCAAGCCCTTCATAGCTTGTATTTGTTCATATTGCAATTGTTTATCTCCTAGTCCCAAGCTTATAATTCTTTGATAATCTGCAATACCTTGTGCTTCTACTCTTTTACGTTCTGCCTCTTGCTTTTCTTTCTGTAAAACATATTGCATTTTCTGAGCATCTTGCTCCGCTTTAATTTTTTCTTCTATTGAACCTTTTACTGAAGCTGGTAAAGTTATATTACGGACCAATAATTGCTCTAATACCAAACCTCTAGCTTTTAAATTAGCTTCAATAGTTTTAAATATTCTAGCTTGAAACTCATCTCTTTTTACAGAATACAAATCAACAGCTGTATAATAAACAGCATTATCTCTGATTTTCGTTCTTGTTATAGGTCTAATTACTACATTTTTAAAATCATACCCAATTTCCTTGACAATATTTGGAGCTTGAGATGACTGAACTCTATACAAAACGGTCAAGTCAATAACTACTTCCAAGCCGTCTGCAGTCAAGACTCTGATAGCGTCGTCTCCTGCCACATCTCCTTCATTATGTACCCCACTCATTGTATAGTTTTGGGTTCTTACATCAATTGTTTTCACGTCCATTAATGGATTAACAAAATTCAACCCACTAGTAAGTACATCGTCTTGTACTTTACCAAATAAAGACTTCACACCTATCTCACCAGCATCGATTTGCTTAATACTAGAGGTTAAAGCCCCTAATACGACTAATACTATTCCTACAATTTTAATAGCCGAAGCCTGTCCTGATATAGGGATATTCAAGTTTTTAACAGCTCCCGCTGCTAAAAAGACAATAATACCAAGTATGATTAATAACATAAGTTTGAAATAATTTTAATAAATATACAGCTTTATTTATAGTTCGTAACTTTGAGCTATCGCATTTAAATAAGTTCTATCATGTTTAGACATCATGGGAAATCTAGGACCTTAGCACATAATCTTAAAACTGCCTCACTTTTATCTTTTATAGCAGGCATGGTGAATGTTATAGGATTTTTAGCAGTTCAAAAACTAACTACTAATGTGACAGGTCATTTTGCCTTTTTCGTGGACGAATTTTTTAGGTTTCAATTCTCAAAAAGTATTATTTATCTTCTATATATTTTATCGTTTCTTTTAGGGTCTTTTGTTTCCAATTTTTTAGTTGAAATTGTATACAGAAGAAAAGAAAAAAACATATTTGTACTGCCAGTACTAATAGAAGTTATTATTCTATTAAGCATTGGTATATTTGGCAGTTTATTCACTTCAAACTATCCTGATATAATTGCTTTAAGCTTATTATTTGCAATGGGTTTGCAAAATTCACTTGTTACAAGACTTTCAAATGCACTTGTTAGAACTACTCATTTAACTGGATTGTTTACCGACTTAGGAATTGAACTTTCACAACTCTTTTTTTACAAAACACCAGAACATCGAAAACAACTATTGGGAAATATAAGATTACGAGCAAGAATTATTCTTTTCTTTTTCTTAGGTGGTACTTTTGCAGGGCTCCTCTATCCTACCCTACAATCACATGCATTAACAATAGCCTCACTTATCCTTTTTTCAGGGCTCGTTTACGACAATGTTAAATACAAAATTATTTTATGGAGAAATAGTAAAAAATAAACTATTTCTTCAATTGATCTCTAATTTCTGTCAATAACTTATCTGTAGTTGAAACCTTCTCGGCTTCCTCATTCGCCATATTTTGTTTTAGTCTGCTAACTCCCTTAATAACTATAAATAAAACAAAAGAGATAATTATAAATTTAATAATTGCTGCTAGTGATTTTCCATAATGAACTGCCCCCCATGCTAATTTATCAATATCGGCAACACCTGCTGCTTTTGTTGCTGGAGCTAGAATTAGTGGCGTAATAATGTCTTCTACCAAGGAACTAACAATACTACTAAAAGCTGCACCTATTACGACAGCTATAGAAAGCTCAATCACGTTTCCTTTTATTGCGAATTCTTTAAAATCTTTTAGTAAACTCATAAAATATTTTTATAAACTAAATTTAAATAAAATATTTAAAACCGTCGGTATCGAATTTTAACCTTAGTAATTCCTGGTCCAATTAAATCTATTTCCCTAGCAGCTGTTTTAGTCAAATCAATAATCCTCTTCCTTATATAAGGCCCCCTGTCATTAATACGAACTAGTACAGTTTTATTATTACTCAAATTAGTCACAAGCACTTTGGTCCCGAATGGAAGTGTTTTATGTGCAGCTGTGATTTTATTGTGTTGGAAAATCTCCCCATTTGCCGTCTTTCTGCCTTCATAATAGTCTGAGTAGTAGGACGCATACCCTTTTTGAGTTTTATATAAAAGACATCCTGAAAAGCTGGCCGTAACCACTCCCAGCATTGTAAAGAAAACAAGCCTTGAAATATTGAATTTCATATGGATATTTAAACAAATAATAATTGGGGGAATATTGAAATTTACTGCTTATTTGCCAATAAAAAAAATAGAATTAATCTCATGAAATTTGAATAAATTAGCTAATAAAACTAATTGAAAATATGAGAAAAACAATGGGATTTTCCGCACTATTCAGTGTATTTATTTCAACGGCTAGTTTTGCACAAGCAAAACCAGAATGGGATGCAATATTCACAAAAATAAATAAAGAGGTATTGAGTAATTCCAATGCTTATAATTCATTAAAAATTGCTTCTGAAACTATTGGACATCGTTTAACTGGTTCCGCTAATGGTAATAAAGCAGAAGCTTATGCTTTTAACTTATTAAAATCTTATGGATTTACAAATTTAAGATACCAACCTTTTGAAGTGGAAAGTTGGAGCAGAGGAACTTTAGAGGTTTCCATTGGTAATGCTACTAATGTTTTGAAAAAAGTGAAATCAGTTTCATTAGCACATTCTCCAGTGGCATCTGACGTCACTTTAGAAGTAATAGATATGGGTAATGGTGTAGAAGCCGACTACGCTGCAGCACCAGACAAAGTAAAAGGTAAAATTGCATTAGTATATTTAGGTACATTACCAGGTTCTAAAGAAGGTACACCTAACTTACATCGTTCAGAAAAAACTGCAATTGCTACAAAATATGGAGCAAAAGGGATCATTGTAATAAATACTGCAGACAAAGGTGTTTTATTAACAGGCACCGCTTCTGTAACAGGAAAATTAATTCCAATACCTGCTGTTTGTGTAGGTAAGGAAGATGGTTTAGCATTAAAAGAGGAACTTAAATCTGGTAACTTATATAGTCATATTAAAATGACAAACCATTCAGGTTTAATCAAAGCTAGAAATGTAGTTGCCACAATAAAAGGAAGCAGTTTGCCAAATGAAAAAATTGTAGTGGGGGGTCATTTAGATAGCTGGGATTTAGCAACTGGTGCAATGGACAATGGAATTGGATCCTTCTCTGTATTAGACATGGCTAGAACATTTCAAGTGTTGCATTTGAAACCTGCTCGTACAATTGACTTTGTAATGTTTATGGGTGAAGAAGAAGGATTATTAGGATCTAGAGCTTATGTAGACGCTGCTATAAAAGACAAAAGCATTGATCAAATAAGATACATGTTGAACTATGATATGACCAATGACCCAAAAGGTTATCATACAAGTGACGCCGATAGCAAAGAGTTATTTGAATCTATTGGGAAAATTGCAAATAAATTAGACACTAATTTTAAAAATACATTTTCAGTAGGCGCAGGCTTACATAGCGACCACCAACCCTTCATGTTAAATGGGGTACCAACAGGTGGTGGTGCTGGCGGAAGTTTACCAAAAGGTGCTGGACCATGTTACCATGCAGATTGCGATGTATTTAGTTTAGTTGAAGACAAAGGTATGCGCAATACAGTACGTTTTAATACCATGTTATTATTTGGAATAGCAGATGCTGCTACCATAAACGCAAAGCACTTTACTGACGAAGAAACAAGATTGTTCTTGATTAAGAATAATTTAAAAGAACCATTGACTATTGCAGGAGAATGGCGTTGGAAAGATTAAGTTAAATTATACTTTATAAAAAAGGGGACTCGAATGATCGAGTCCCCTTTTTTATTTTAGCTATTAATATCCTTTACATTTTAAAATTTTAGTATACCTATTGTTTAAAATAGAACGTCTTACCGGTTTTAGCAGATGTTTTAGCAGCTTCTAAAATCCTATTTACCATGATATTGTTTTCGATAGTATACAAACCGAATGGAGCCAATATTTCCGTGCCTCTCAATACTGCATGTAAATAAGAAAATGGATCTGTAAAGACATGTATATCCTTGTCAGTAATTGTCTTTTCATATTCAGGTAATGACTCTTTATTTCTTAGATGCATTTTATTGGCATTTACCGCTATGATATAAGCACTATCACCATATACTTCCATATCCTTTCTACTAAATGTCCAGTTCCATGAACCTTGAATAATAGCTTGCGTTTTAGGATAATTCACTATTATGGTCGCATCATCGTCCACTTTTGGATATAGTTTTGGTTTAAACTGATTGGTAACAGCAGTTACACTTAATGGCATTTGTCCATTCATTAAATAGGTAATTAAATTAGCCCCATAACATCCAAAATCTACAATTGCACCACCCCCATTCTGAATAGGATCCGTTAACCAATTAGCGAATTCATCACTTACTCCTATTTCCTTTGGCCCTTGATGTCCATGATGAAACACCACTTTTCTAATTTGTCCTACATAATTGCTATCCTTAATCATTCTAAATGTCTCATAAGTAGAAGGATACCATGATGTTTCAAAATTGGTTAATAATAAAACATGATTCTTTTTAGCTATTAATTGCATCTCTAATGCATCAGCCAAGGAAGCAGCTAACGGCTTTTCAACCATAATATGAATTCCTCTTGGTGCAGCTGCCTTAACCGCCATCAAATGTTCCTTGATGGAACCAAAAGCTAAAACCGCTTCAGGCTTTTTTTGATCTAAAACTTCTGCCAAATTATTATAAAACAAGCTGGCAGGCAGATGATACTTTAATGCATTTTTTTCAGCAATCAATTTATTAGGTTCGTATATACCAACCAATTCAATATCATTTTTAGCAGCCCTACCTAAAATCCAAGACACATGCCCATGTGTTATCCCTACCACTACTACTCTTACAGGGCCTGTCTTTTTTGTTTGAGCTTGAATGTTATTTAGCTGAGAAATTATCAATACAAAAAGTAATATTAAGTTTCTTATCTGTTTCATTAGTTTAAATTATATGCTGAATTTATGTCATTTAATTATCTTTAAGTTCAAATGTTATAATATAATGTCAATTAAAATATCAATAAAAAAAAGATATGTATTTTTTACACTATTAACTTTTATAAGTTTACATGCCTTTTCTAGTAGTAAAGATACCCTTTATATAAGCTCCCCTAGCAAAGCCATAAAAGTAGCTATCTGGCAAAATGGGCAAATATTTTACAAAATAAATTACAAAAACAATTCCGTTACAAAAGCATGTATAATTGATTTAGAAGTTTTCAATCATCCTTCCTTATCAAAGGCAAATGCTATTACAGGACACAATACTAAATTCAATAAGTCAATTGTTGAAAATCCTGTCCCAGAAAGAAGTAAGAAATTACTTAACGAATATAACGAAATAACAATTCAATTTAAGCAACCCTATACTTTACAATTTAGAGTTTTTGATAATGGTGTTGCATATCAAATAGGTACAAAATTCAAAGACAGTATTTTCATTACTAACGAGACCGCTAAATTTAATTTCGAAAATAAAGCTGCAGCCTATATACCATTAATTCATAAAAGAGACGATGGTGATATTTTCCATACTAGTTTTGAAGAACTATATCCCCTAACTAGTCTTGATTCAATTTCAAAGAATCAACTCGCATACAATCCTGTATTAATAAGTCTTGCGCAAAGTCCTAAAATTGCAATAACAGAATCTGACTTATTAGATTACCCAGGAATGTTTCTTACAGGATCTAATTCCAATGGACTAGAAGGAAAGTTTGCAGGCTATCCAGAGAAAGATAGTTTAACAAAAGAATTATATCCAGAACTGGTGGTAACAAAAAGAGCTAATTATATTGCCCATACCAAGGGAAACAGAAATTTACCTTGGCGTATTTTAATGATTGCTCCAGAAGATAAAGATTTACCTATTAATAATATGGTATATCTTTTAGCAAGTCCTTCTGAGAATGCTAATTATGATTGGGTGCATCCTGGAAAAGCCACTGACGAATGGATCATAAATATTAATTTATTTAACATCCCTTTTAAAGCAGGGATAAATACGGCAACCTATAAATACTATATTGACTTTTGTAAAAGATTTGGATTTGATAGAATCATGATGGATGCAGGCTGGAGTGATTATAAAGACCTTTTTAAAATTAATCCAGATATAAACATGGATGAAATTGCAGCTTATGCAAAATCACAAAATATTAAAGTAAGCATGTGGACCATTGCAGTTACGCTGGACAAGCAATTAGATAGTGCATTAGCTCAATTCAATAAATGGGGAGTTGATTTTATTATGACTGATTTTATTGATAGAGATGACCAAAAAATGGTTCAATTTTATGAACGAATAGCTAAAGCATGTGCAAAACATAAAATCATGATAATGTATCATGGCGCCTATGCCCCAAAAGGATTTAATAGAACCTACCCAAATGCAATTACTAGAGAGGGCGTATTAGGATCTGAGTATAGTATCTGGAGTGACAAAGTAACACCTAGTCATAATTTAATATTACCATTCACTAGAATGTTAGCTGGGTCGATGGACTATGAACCAGGCTATTTAAATAATGCATCTAAAGCAAGTTTTCGAAATATGGAAGGTGCACCAATGAGTTATGGAACAAGATCCCATCAGTTAGCCATGTTTATTGTTTATGATAGCCCTATGCAAATATTTTCAGGAAATCCTTCCCAAGCATATTACGAACCCGCATTTATGGAACTTCTTGGCAGTATTCCAACTGGCTGGGATGATACAAAAATCATAGACGCAAAAGTTGGTGAATATATTGTTACTGCAAGACAGAAAAATAAGAATTGGTATATAGCAGGAATGAATGATTGGACTAGTAAGGATCAGATTATTAATCTTGACTTTTTAGAAGCGGGGAATTACAAAGCAACAATTTGTAAAGACGGTATTAATGCGGAAAAATATGCAGCTGACTATAGTATTTCAAACTTTAATGTAACTAAAGAATCGATTATTAAAATACATGCTGCACCAGGTGGCGGCTTCTTGATAAAACTTATAAAAGAATAGAAAAAAGAAGGCCCCATAGAAATGGGGCCCGTTTTACGATTGCTTGCTTAAAACCAATAAACCTTAAACTATCTTTTTTAGATCTCTAAATTATTCTTGTGTGTGATATGCTGAAACACCATGTTCAAATAAATCTAATCCACCTGGATTTGTTTCTGCTTCAGCTTCTACTCTTAATTTCCAAGGATGTGGTAATTTATTTACAACCCACATTAAAACTAATGCAACTGCAAAAGTTGAAATGGTAATTATTGCACTTCCTGTTAATTGAGCTTTAAAAACATCCCATCCACCACCATAAAATAATCCTTTAACCGGTGCTGAATTGTCTGCGCCAGTAGGTCCTGTTATTCCAAACTGACCAGATGCAAATAATCCTAAAGAAATAGTTCCCCATATACCATTGATACCATGTACTGGAACTGCTCCAACTGGATCATCAATTCTAAAATGTTCTAAAGCCAATGTTGCATAGTATAAAATGATTCCTGCAATAAGTCCAATACCAATAGCACCCGCTGGAGAAACCCAATAACAAGGACATGTAATTGCCACTAATCCTGCTAATAATCCATTAATGGTAAATGCTAAATCGAATTTTCCTTTATTAGGTCCAAACCATAATGGAAGAACCATTGCTGTTAAAGAAGCTGCACAGGCAGCCAATGTAGTATTTGCAGCTACACGACCAATTCCCTGCATGTCCATTGCTGACAAAGTACTTCCTGGGTTGAAACCATACCAACCAAACCATAAAATAAATGCACCCACAGAAGCCATAGGCAAATTATTAGAAGGCTGTAAACCACCATTGTCTTTATCATCTCTTAGGAAGACCCTACCTATTCGAGGTCCTAATACTAATGCACCCGCTAAAGAAATAAATCCTCCAATAGTATGCACCACAGTTGACCCAGCAAAATCTCTAAATCCTTGTCCCAAACCTGGTAAGAAATGACCAGGTGTTCCCATTAATGCTAACCAACCATCTGGACCCCAAGCCCAATGTCCAATAATTGGATATATAAAACCAGTTACTCCAACACTATATAAAATATCTCCTCTAAAACTAGTACGACCAATCATTGCACCAGAAGTAATTGTTGAAGTCGTATCTGCAAAAGCAAATTGAAAAATCCAGTGTGCTAAAATAGGAATACCAGTTGCTTCATAAGTATCAGGAGCTCCCATTAAGAAAAACCAATTTTGTCCAATGAAACCATTACCATGACTAAACATAAAAGCATATCCAATAGCCCAAAATAATATTCCACATAAAGCGGTATCAAATATACATTCCATCAATACGTTCACTGTTTCTTTAGATCTAGCAAAACCTGCTTCTAACATTACAAATCCAGCCTGCATTGCAAAAACTAAAAATGCAGAAACTAAAACCCAAACTGTATTTAATGCATTAAAAGAAAGCATTTCATGTGCAGAAAATGTTTCTGCAGCATTCAAAGGAGTTGCAAACAATAATGGAACAAGTTTCATTAAAGCAACTAACAACGCGATCGCCATTACTTTACCAGAAAATATTGTCAATCCCAATTTCACTTTTTCTTTTTTAGTCATATGATAGACTATCGCTTGTGGTTGTGATCTTCTCGCAACCATTGCTTTAAAATGTCCAATCGTAGTTGAAAACATAATATTGAATTTTAAGGATGATTAAAATTGAGTTTTAAAATTAAAATTTATATACTGCAGCTAAAATAAAATTACCCGCCCCTGCTATTAAATCACTTGATTTATTAAAAAATACTTTGTCCTTAGCGTTGTCAAATCTCAACTCAGGTATAATTGTGAATTTAGAGAAGTGAAAGTTCGCAGATAATGTATTTTGGAAAATTGAAGTACCCACACCTACTGCACTTTTAGAATCATTAAAGAATTCAGATCTTAATGTAAAACCAACTTTAGCATTTGGATCATAGTTAAAATAAAACGCATTACTAGTCCAATTGGTACCTGCGATGTTTGCAATTGTACCATCATAATTAATTGCGAATTGACTATTAATTACGCCATTCAATACTAAATCAAATTGTGACTTATCTTTGCCACCTTGATAATTTAAATATGCTTTTAATTTATCATCCTTAGTAGCAGTACTTAATTGTGCAATTAAAATTTTATCTTTTGAAGTTGAACTTACAAAATCAGTAGGTTGAGCAACCCCCAACATCATTGCCCATTTACCACCTAAAGCAATGTCTGCTTTTAAGCCTGTATGAAAAAATGGCCCATAAGAGAACCCATAACTCATACTATAGTTTCTATTTGAATACGCATCTAATAATTCATATCCAATATGTGTAGCCCATTTACCAGCTGTGAATTTAATAACCGAGTTTGGAGCAAAACTGACATAAGCTTGCTTAACATTTTGTGCAAATCCTTTATCATTATAAGAAAACTCTTCTACTCTTTTTCCAATACCCAAGTCAATTGTTCCAGCAAACTTGCCAATAACTTGATCCACTTTAATAGAAGCCATTCCTAATTTTAAAGCATTGTTTGAATTTGTAAAACTGGTTTTATTGTTTTCAAGTTTATTAGCAAAATCACTTTTATAATAACCATCAACATAAAATGTATAAGTAGTGCTTGATGTAGCATGTTTAGTAGAATCAGATTGTGCTTGAGATACCATAGACGCCAAAAGAATCCCTAATAAAATGGTTGATTTTTTCATTGAGTAAATTTTAAGTGTAATCATATTATTAATAATTATATGTAACATATTTATCTAATAAAATAGCAAAAGAAAGAAAAAAGGGAATAAAATAAAATTTATAAAAAAATAGAAATTAAATCTTTAATTGATTATCAATGATTTAAGAACTATTTGGCTTATTATTTCATATGTAATTTATTTCTATTTGTTATTTATACTGCTAAAGTATTAAAAAAAATGATTTTATAGAACATTTTATTCATATTTATTTTTTTATAATACTATAATAAAGTTATAAATTTGAAAAATTGTCGCTTGTATTATAGTGTATAATAATTGAGAGTTCAAAAACAATTCAAAATAAATAGACAACCAAAATAGGATTAGAAATAATATCTAAACAATCAAAAATCAAACTGAAAGTATAAATCATTCTGTTTCAATATATAGTTGAAATTTTTAGTAACTTTAAACAAACCAAAAATTAATGTCAACCCAAATAAATAAAGACCTCCGGTTTGACGCTTTTTTTAATTCCGCTTCTATTGGTATCATTGTTGTTAATAGCAATGGCAATATTATTATGGCCAATAAGTTTGCCCACAAACTTTTTGCATTTGAGGAAAATAAAATGATTGGGAATGTATTAGAAAAATTAATACCTCAGCGTTATCATCATAAACACGTAGGTCATAGAGACCGCTACAATGAGAATCCTCAGTCTCGTCCTATGGGAGCAAATATGATTTTATCTGCACAACGACAGGATGGTTCAGAATTTCCTGTTGAAGTAAGTCTTGGGCATTTTACTACAGACGATGAGAAATTTACAATTGCATTTATAGTTGATATAACTATAAGAAAAGCGAATGAAGAACTAACTAAATCATTAGAAAAAGAAAAAGAATTAAATGACCTTAAATCTAGATTCGTATCAATGGCATCACATGAATTTAGGACGCCATTAAGTACTATCCTTTCTTCCATTTCATTACTTTCTAAATACACAAAAACAGAAGATCAGCCTAAAAGAGATAAACATGTAGATAGAATTAAATATTCAGTTAAATCACTAACCGATATTCTAAATGAATTTTTATCTCTTGGGAAAATCGAAGCTGGTAAAATTGAAGTACGAAACGAAGAATTTGACCTTAAGGCATTTATAGATGGGGTTATTTATGAAATGAATATCCTTTTAAGACCAGGACAAAAATTCAATTACATCCATGTTGGTGATAAGATTTTATATAGTGACATTAATCTACTAAAACATGTGCTTGTAAACCTTATATCAAATGCAATTAAGTTTTCGCCAGAAAATGCCGTTATTAAAGTCAACACTGAAATTAAAGAAGGTATAACCACAATACAAGTGACAGATCAGGGTATTGGAATACCTATAAGCGATCAAGTTCATTTATTTGAAAGATTTTTTAGAGCAACTAATGTAACCAATATACAAGGAACAGGACTGGGACTTCATATTGTTGGAAGATATGTTGAATTATTAGAAGGAATTATAAAATACAATAGTGAACTTGAGAAAGGCAGCAGTTTTACAATTAAGCTCCCAAGTATCGATGATTTATTATCAAATTAAAAGGAAAGATTATGGAAAGAATTTTACTGATTGAAGACAATGAAGCGTTAAGAGAAAATACAGCTGAAATTTTAACTTTAGCAAGCTACGAGGTTACTACTGCAGAAAATGGGAAAATTGGCGTTGAAAAAGCAATCTCGAATCCTCCTGACTTAATTGTTTGCGATATCATGATGCCTGTATTAGACGGATATGGCGTATTTCAAATAATAAGTAAAAATGAAGACTTACAACATATTCCATTTATATTTCTTAGCGCTAAAAGTGAAAGAACAGATTTAAGAAAAGGGATGGAAATGGGTGCCGACGACTACATTACAAAACCATTCTCAGATTCAGAATTAATTAATGCAATTAGAGCAAGATTTGAGAAAATAAGAATTCAGCAAAACAGATTAGGGAAAGGAATAGAAACCTGGTATCAAATAATTGCAGATTTAGGAGAAAAAGATGAAATGTTCAAAGCATTAGAAAATCATGACGTAATTGATTACAAAAAGAAACAAGTTATTTATTCAGAAGGTCAGCATCCAAATAAACTTTACTATATAGAATCTGGCAAGATTAAAATTTATAAAACAAGTGAAGGTGGCAAAGAATTAATTACTAGCTTATTGTCTGCAGGAGACTTCTTCGGTCATATTCCATTGATTGAAAATAATGTATATGAGGAATTTGCGGAAACCTTAGAAGAATCAGCTATTAGAGTAATACCAAGAAAAGAATTCGAACATTTGGTAACTCACAATCAAGAGATTGCAATTAAAGTAATAAAATTATTAGCTAATAATATTGCTGAAAAAGAGCAACAATTAGTAGCGCTTGCTTATCATAGCCTTAGAAAGAGAGTAGCAGATGCATTACTTACATTAAAAAAGAAATACGAGACCGAATCTTCAATAAATTTCTCTATGGCAATATCTAGAGAAGATTTAGCAAATATTGCGGGTACCGCAACTGAAAGTTTAATAAGAACCTTAAGTGATTTTAAAAACGAAAAATTAATTGAAATAAAAGAAGGTAAAATAACAATACTTGAAGAAAAGAAACTAGCTAACTTATTTAATTAATACTTGGAAATTCGATTCTTTGATTGACATCGTGTTTCCATGACATAAATTCATTTTCAAGATAAACAATTTGTTGTTTATCTTTTTTAATTGATAAAATGATTTTATTATCAATTTCGGATGAATTATGGACTTTAGTTTTTAAAAGTCTATTTAACGACAAAATATCACTTTTAAGAAGTTGAATTGCGGATTCCCTATTTGAAATATGTTGATCTAGTTCTTCCACCCATAAAACCGTAGCTTCTAAAACTGTATCTGTTAGCAAACCGGCAATTTTGTTTTTTATAAATGCTTGTTCCTCCTGAATAAATTCAAGTGTACGTATTAGGGATTCTAATTCTTTTATACTTTCTTCTTTGTTCATAAAAACCTAATTATGGCAAGAGATAACTCCTGATTCAATTTCAATATGTGGACTTATAAAAGGAATACCTAAATTCATTCCTCTTAATATTAAAAACATCCCCATAGAGAAAATGAAATAAGGTAATAAGCCTTGTAGTTTTTTTCTAAATATTTGACCCATATACTGTCCTCCTAACGCCATCATTAATAATGCTGGCACAGTACCCAATCCGAAAAAGAACATAAACATTCCGGCATATAAAGCCGATCCGGTAGCCATAGCTGATGTTAAAGCCAAATAAACCATGCCACAGGGCAATAAGCCATTCAGGAAGCCTATTAGTAAAAATGAACCTAAATATTGACTTCTGAATAATTTTCCAAGACCATTTAAAACTGGTTTTTGTATAAACCGTAGTGGGGTGAATGACTTTTTTGATTTTATTACAAAAACCCATGCGACATAAAACAACATTATAATTCCAATAATGATTGAAATATGCTGTTGAGCACTGTATACAAAAAATTGCTTTCCAAACAAACCCATTATAATACCTAAAATTCCATAGCTAAACAATTTCCCAATATGATACAAACTAGTGGAAATAATTTTATCAAATGTATTCTTCTTAGAAATAGGAAGTGACATTACCAATGGACCACACATGCCAATGCAATGAGCACTTCCTAATAGACCCATCAAAAACCCGATTCCAATAAGATTATCAATTGACATTGTTATAGCATTATTTTTTGCTCATAATAAAAACTAACTCCCCCTTTCTCTACTTCTAGTTTCAATGTATACTTCCCTTTCGTCTTAGTCAATAATTCCATATCAATTTGAGCATTTGAACTTGAAAATGATTTGCTTAAATCCTTTGTCTCGTCTGCGGCATAGTATAAATGTGCAGTCCCTTTCGCAACTGTAGCATTAAAAGATGCTGGTAATTGTATTATTAAATGCCCGTTTACAATGGAAGTTGTCAGGTCGCCGCCTTCCAATTTAGCATGTGCTCTTGCGTCAATTATATTTTGGTATTTTAACTCGTCTGCATAATAATCCTGTTGTACCAAATCAAATTTTTGTGTAGAGGCTTTAATTGCTAAAAAAACAATGCCGGCAACAAAAGCCAAGTAAACAAATAATATTTTATACCCCCAATTGAATTTCATAAAAAAAATTTAAATAGCTGGTCCTAAAAAAGTAACAACTAATGTTTCTATTTGTTTCCCATCCTCATATAGCCCTATCTTAATCTTTGTTTTTCTAGAATGTATCTGATTAGGTTTTAAGATAATAAAGAAGCTCGTTTGGAAATAAGATTCCTTAGGTACATCTATAGGATTAATCATCTTAATCTCCCCCTCTATATTCTCTAATTTTAAATCAACATGTATTATTTTTCTCGTCTTATTCGCTAACTTAACATTGTATAAATTACTAAGTTTATTGTCATCAAGTTTTTGATACATCTGCCCTGGCGTTCTTAAAATTCTAGCCGTAACGTCATCTCTTGTAATTAATAAAATAGAAAGAAAAGATAGTAGTGAAATAAGTACAATCGTATATAATCTTAACCTCCAAGTGTAAGTTGTTTTTTCTTTTTTTGCAATATTATTCTCTGAAGCATATCTTATCAAACCTTGTGGTTTGCCAATATGGTCCATAATCTCATTACATGCATCTATACAAGCTGTACAGTTTACACATTCCAATTGAGTACCATTACGGATATCAATACCTGTTGGACAAACTCTTACACAAGCATGACAATTTACGCAATCACCATTGCCTCCATCTGTTGCCTTACCCCTAGGTTCCCCTCTGATATAATCATATGCCACCAAAATAGAATTCTTGTCAAGCATTACACCTTGTAATCTTCCATAAGGGCATACTATTAAACAAGCTTGTTCTCTAAACCATATATAAACAAAAAAGAATACACAAGTAAAAATGACCAAAGCACTAAATGTTCCAAAATGCAAAAAGATTCCTTCTCTAACCAAAACTTCTAATTCATCCATGCCAATAATATAAGCAAGGAAAAAATTAGCAATTATAAATGATACTATAAAAAACACAACCACTTTAGATCCCCTCTTTAAAAGCTTCTCGCTATTCCAAGGCATCTCATTTAATTTCTTTCTTTTATTAGCATCCCCTTCAATCCAGTATTCAATTTTCCTGAAAACCATTTCCATAAAAATAGTTTGAGGACAAGCCCATCCACAAAACAACCTTCCAAACGCAACAGTAAATAATATAACAAATACCAAAAATGTTAATAGCCCAATTGCAAAAATGAAAGAATCTTGAGGCCAAAAAATTACGCCGAAAAATATAAATTTTCTTTCTAATATATTAAATAAAAAGAAAGGCTCACCATCTAACTTAATAAATGGCAACGAAAAAAATAGCACCAAATAAACATAACTAAAATATGACCTTAAATTATACAGCTTTCCCTTTGGCTTTTGAGGGTTAATATAATTCCTATTCCCTTCTTTACTTATAGTAGATACCGAATCTCTAAAAGTCTGGTCTAATGAGTCTTTCTTGAAATTCGCTATCGTCTCTGAATCGTTTTTTGTTTCCATATTATTTAGTAGCTACACTATCTTTTTTAACAAATGTTGCAGCCGTAGAATCTGCAACTACCGCTCCTTCTTTAAACAAATCCCCTTGTGGCGCTTTTGGGTTTGGAGGATTCGTCCCTTTTAATGATTTTATATAACTTGCTAATTGTTGCATTTGAATTGGAGAATAAGTACTTTGCCATGATTGCATTCCTTTATCTGGATAACCATATTTAATAGTTTTAAATACATCATTAATTCTACCCCCATGTAACCAATAATCGTCAGTTAAGTTTGGACCTACCCCTCCTTCCCCATTTGACATATGACATGCAATACAAGTTTTAGCAAATAATGTTTTACCTACTGCAACACCTGCAGCATCAGCCATAGTTACAGACTTCTCATCAACGTTTTCTTTTGCAGAAGCCAAATAAGCATCTGTCTGAGCTTTTGCTTCTACCATTTCGGTTGTATACTCCTCTGTTGGATTCTGTCCTGTATGCCATACTTCAAATTTCAATAAGTAAAATATAGCAACTAGAATAGTAATGTAAAAACCATATTTCCACCATGGTGGCAACGCGTTGTCTAATTCTCTAATACCATCATAATCATGATCCAATAACATGTCGGCCTCTTGTTCCAATGGTGCCGCTTTTGTTAGAAATTTCTTGTCTAATGTGTTCCATGTTTTTATGATCCATGACTCAGCAATTTTCTTGTCAATTACAGTTACTGGATTTAATACTCTCCATAAATTTCTAATAAATAATACAAGTAAAAGCACTATAAATAATTCTAATGCTATTACAGATCCTAAAGTCCAAAATGTAGTACCTGAAAGTCCACCATAAAAAGTAGGTACTTTGGTGGTAGTTGAATCTGAAATAGCAGCATCCGCTTGAGCCATTGCTTGATTTGCAAATAGGCTACCCATAACGACTATCAAAATCATCATCACTTTTTTATTTGTTTTTGAAAACTCAACCACCTTCTTAGCAATCATAGCTAATACCGATGATAAAGACCAAATGACTATGACTAAAACCAAAGCCACAATAATCATTAATATTTCTAAATAGTTTGACATACTCTCTGTTTTAAGATTTTATATTATTGTTCTAATGGTAAATTTTTAATAGCATCTACTTCTTCTTTGTCCATCACTTTTACATACCATAAAACACCAACGAAAAAAGCAACAAATACCAATAAAGAAAAAATGGGATAAATATTAATATCCTGCATCGTCTCAGTATATTTTTTAATAAAGCTGTACATAAATTGTAGTTTTCGTTTGTTATTTTTTACTAATATCAGTACCTAGTCTTTGCAAATATGCAATCAAAGCAATGATCTCTTTACTTGGAGCAACTTCAATACCATCTTTTTTCAAATCTGCAGTTACCATTTTAGCTTGCACCATTAAATCTTGATTCGCAATTTGCGCATACCCTTTTTCATAGGGAACACCCAAAGTAATCATAGCATTTATTTTTAATGGTGTAGTAGCTGTATCTAATTCATGGTCAATTAAGAATGAGTAAGAAGGCATGACAGAACCTGTTGAAATTGCACTAGGCTCATCCATGTGATTAAAATGCCAAGCGTTAGATTTCTTCAAATTGCCTGCACCTTCACGTGCTAAGTCCGGACCAGTCCTTTTACTTCCCCATTGGAATGGATGATCGTATACGAACTCTCCTGCCTTACTATATTCACCATAACGTTCTGTTTCACTTCTGAATGGTCGAATCATTTGAGAGTGACAAGTATAACAACCCTCTCTTACATAAATATCTCTTCCTTGTAATTCAAGCGGAGTATAAGGTTTCACACTAGCGATTGTAGGTATATTAGACTTTACCAAAAAGGTTGGTACAATTTCTACAATACCTCCTATCAAGATCACTACTAAAGACAAGATCAATAATGGAGTAGGTTTTCTTTCTATCCAACGATGCCAATGTTCTCCAGCATGTTTAGTATATGCTTTTTCTAAAGCTGGTGCTTGTGCATCTTCATTAGCAACCAATGTCCCTTGACCAATGGTCTTAAATATATTCACCATGGCTAAAATTGCACCAGACAAATATAATACCCCACCCAATGATCTCATTGCGTAGAAAGGTCTCATGTAAGTAACGGTCTCTAAAAACTGATATTTTAATTGACCACTTTCAGTAAACTGCTTCCACATAGAAGCTTGTTGGAAAGCTGCCCAATACATAGGTATTGCATAAAATAGAATACCTAATGTTGCTAACCAAAAGTGAATATTGGCTAATTTTTTAGAATATAATTCAGTTTTATAAATACGTGGAATTAACCAATACAAAATACCAAAGGTTAACATGCCGTTCCATCCTAAACCTCCAATATGAACATGTGCAATAATCCAGTCAGTAAAATGCGCTACCGCATTTATACTTTTCAATGACAACATTGGACCTTCAAATGTAGACATACCATAAGCCGTTACGGCTACTACCATGAATTTTAATATCACGTCTTCTCTTACTTTATCCCAAGCTCCTCTTAATGTTAAAAGTCCATTAATCATACCACCCCAACTTGGGAAGATTAACATAAAACTAAATACAATACCTATGCTTTGAGCCCAGTTTGGAAGTGCTGTATATAATAAGTGGTGCGGCCCTGCCCAGATATACAAAAATATCAATGCCCAAAAGTGAATGATAGATAGTTTATAAGAGAATACTGGACGATTAGCTGCCTTTGGCATGAAGTAATACATCAAACCTAAATAAGGTGTAGTCAAGAAAAACGCAACTGCGTTATGACCATACCACCATTGAACTAATGCATCTTGTACCCCAGCGTACCAGCTATAACTTTTGAAAAGTGAAATAGGTAATTCAAATGAGTTCACTAAGTGAAGAACCGCTACTGTCACAAATGTGGCAATATAGAACCATACTGCTACATACAAATGACGTTCTCTTCTTTTAATAATAGTAGCAAACATATTAAACCCAAATATTACCCAAATAATGGTAATGGCAATATCAATTGGCCATTCTAATTCTGCATACTCTTTTGAAGTAGTCATCCCTAATGGCAAAGTAATTGCAGCAGCTACAATGATTAATTGCCAACCCCAAAAATGTATTTTACTTAAAGTGTCATTAAACATTCTTGTCTTGAGCAAACGCTGCAATGAATAATACACCCCCATAAAAATACCATTACCTACAAATGCAAAAATTACAGCATTTGTGTGTAATGGTCTTAAACGACCAAAATTGAAATAGGGTTGTAAGTTAAGTACAGTGGGAAAAACCAACTGTAAGGCTATCCATAATCCAACGGTCATTCCTACGACTCCCCAAATGATCGTGGCGATGGCAAAATTCCTTACCGTCTTATTATCATACTGAAAACTTTCTACTTGCATAAGTATAAATTAAATGGTTATTAAAATGTTTAGTTAGTTATTTTTTTGTTCGGACTTTGTTTTATGTCCTTTACCTCGTCGTCAAATAGCATTCTAATGGAAGGAGTATAATCGTCATCCATTTGACCTGACTTTACTGACCACAAGAAAGCTATTAAAAAGCCACTTGCAACCAGCACACTCACTGCAATTAAAAGCACAATTACACTCATAAAGACCTATTTGGGGCAAATATAAGTTCCTAACTAAGAGTGCAATGTGACATAAGTCATAGAAGATATGATTTATATCAGTTTTTGGATTTTAGGGAAGAAGAGAATAGAAAAGTGAGCAAAGCAGATAGTGAAACTATGCTTATTGAACTTATAGGCATTAATATGGCAGCCACCATTGGAGACAATTGAGCCCTTGTGGCAAAATACATGCCTACTACATTATAAATTAGAGATAGTATAAATATAAAAATAATAACCAGTTTCCCCTTTTTAGCGTAATCCATTAAATGATGTAGCTTTTGGATCATGGACCCTTCCAAAATTGCATCACTAGCTGGCGTAAATAAATGCGTTTGATCGGTTACAGCAATTCCTACATCAGATTTTTGAAGCGCACCTGCATCGTTTAGTCCATCTCCCACCATCATTACTTTATGTCCTTGGTTTTGTAATTCCTGAATATATTTCAACTTGTCGTCAGGACTTTGCTCAAATAACATTGTTATATCTGAACCTAATAAATTATGTAGGTTTATTTTTTCGGTTGCATGGTCTCCACTCAATAAATACAGTTTATAGCCCTGAGACTTCAAATGTTGAGTCATTTCCCCAACTCCTGGTCTGTAAATATGGTTCACTTTAAAGACACCTTTGAATGTCCCGTTTATTGCTAAAAAAACAGAAGAACCTACGATATCACTATTTACTGCTACTCCCATCATTTTCAGAAAAGACCTAGAACCTATTAGAATTTCAGCACTACCAATCTGAGCTTGTGTTCCCTTACCTACAAAATTTTGTATAGTATCTACTGCCTTTAAAATATTAATAGAATTGAAATATTGTGTAATTAACTGACTCAAGGGATGCAGTGATTCTCTAGTGACAGACTTAATTGCAATTCGCTCCTCCAGTGATAATTCAGCACCTAAGTATTCTAAATGTGTATCCTCATGATTGGTCAAAGTGCCTGTTTTGTCAAAAACAATGGTATCGATTTTCTCAATTGCTTCTAATACTGATGCATTCTTGCAATACATTTTAGACTTTCCTAAATGTCTTAATACATTCCCATATGTAAAAGTTACAGTCAATAACAAGGAACAAGGACATGCAACAATTAATACAGAAGTGACAGCTGGCAATATCTTATGTGGATCTACTGCCCACCAATACAAACCACTGCAAATAGCGATACCAAATAATACTATTGTGAAATACTGACTCCAAGGATGTACAAAAGACTTTTCTGTATTTTTCTCTGTTTTCAAAATAGGGCTGTTCCATAATTCTGTGATATAACTCTGCCCAACCGACTTCACAACTTCCAATTGAATAGCACGGCCTTTTTGGATGCCCCCCGCAAACAGAGTGGCTCCTTTTGGCACTTCAATTGGCGCATTCTCCCCTGTCACAAAACTATAATCCACCAATGCGCCATCCGTCAATACAATAGAATCTGCTGGAATCATTTCGTCAGAGCGTACTAAAAGCATTTCCCCTTTTTCAATTTTGGATAGCGGCTTGTTTATTTCCTTTCCGTCTTCCATTGCTGTAACACCAAGCGGAAAGAAAGAAGTATAATCACGGTCAAAAGAAAAGGAATCATAAGACTTGTCCTGAAACCACCTTCCAATCAACATGAAAAATACAATTCCACTCATACTATCCAAATACCCCGAACCTGTTTGAGTTATTATTTCATAAACACTTCTACCAAATGTTACCAAAATGGCTAAAGCAATTGGAGCATCTATATTCAACCACTTTTGTCTTAATCCTGTATAAGCAGAAATGAAAAAATCTTTTGCACTATAAAATAATACAGGAAGTGAAAGTAATAAGTTCAAATAAATAAAGAAAGGCCTTAATGTTCCTAATTCTTCAATATTTGCAGACAAATAGTCTGGAAAGCTAAGCATCATAATATTGCTAAAACAAAATCCTGCAATACCAATTTTCAATAATTGCTTTCTATTAACTTTCTTCTTTTTCATCCAGTCATTCCCCCCTAAATGAATCATAGGTTCATATCCAACAAATGCTAATAATTGAACTAACTCTTTCAATGAAATAACTGATGGCTTATAAATTATTTTAATCTCCTTTTTTTCAAACTGAGTCTGAGAATGGATTACTCCTGGATTAATTTTACTCAAATTTTCAAGTAGCCATACACAACTAACACAATGTATCTGTGGCAAATAAAATACCACATGGGATTGATCCACTGACTTGAATTGTATTAGCTGATCCTGTATTGCTTCACTGTCTAGATAGTTGAATTTTTCAGAAGTATATTTACCCTTAGCAGACATACCAGGCATGTTGGTCAAATCATAATATTGACACATTCCATTTTCATCCAGTAGCTGAAACACTAACTTACAACCGTCACAACAAAAAAACTTTTCTTCTAATTTGATTGTTTCGTCACAGTCCGCACCACAATGATAACAGCGTTCTTCCATAATATTTATTTACTTTCTGGAAGCATTGCATTAAAATTAGTATCTAATGCATTCATCGTTTCAAAATAGCCTTCTTTATACCATTTTATTCTAGACAACATTGCTAATACTTGATTTCTGATATATCCTTTGTCGGCAACTAATTTATTTAAGATTGCCTTCTGCATTGGAGTAGCAAATGTTAACATTGGGCTCCACAAATCTATCTTCTCATAAACCAACAAAAACTCTTTATTAGTTTTGAAATTATTAAATTCTGGTAAATGTTTTAAATACCATTGGAACGCGAAATCATTTATCAAGTTCTGCTCCCACAACATTTGAAAATTACTGTCTAAGAATTGATCGTGACCATTTACCCATTTATCTGGATATATTCCACCACCACCATATACAATATGCCCTTTTGCAGTTTTATAAGACTTACCCTTGGCAACAGAATCAGGGATTCCTTTTGCATCTGCCGTTACTCTATTAAAAAAAGCATGCTCATACGCTGATTTCCCATTTACATAAGATCTTTGTATGTTTCTACCTAATGGCGTATAATATTTTGCAGTAGTTAATCTTAAAGCACCTCCATTTGACAATCTAAATTGTTGTTGAACCAGTCCTTTACCAAAACTTGTTCTTCCAACAATGGTAGCACGATCCCAATCTTGTAAAGCCCCGGCCAAAACCTCACTTGCGGACGCAGAAGATTCATCCATTAAAATAGTCAACTCGCCTTCTTCAAATAAACCTTCTCTTCTGGTATTATATTCCATTCTTGGAGAATGTAATCCTTGGGTATATACAATTAGTTTATTACCTCCTATTAGCTCATCCGCAATAGCAACAGCTTCCGACAAAATACCTCCTCCATTACCACGTAAATCAATTACCAAGGATTTCATTCCCTTTTGAACTAATGGATCTAATGCCTGCATAAAAGCTTCATAAGTTCTATCTGCAAATTTATTAATTCTAATATAGCCCAAACTATCTCGAATCATATAAGAAGCATCTATCGAGGAAACAGGAACATTATCTCTATCCACTTTTGTATTAATTATTTGCTGGCCTCTTAATAAAGTCAATTTCACACTTGTCCCAGTAGGTCCTTTTATTTTTTGACGAATGGCATCTGGTTCCCAATGTTTTCCAGAAAGTTGAATCGAATCGTCTGCTTTCAATAAAATATCTCCCGTCTTTATACCTGCTTTAGCTGCAGGTCCGTCTTTAATAACATAAGCAACAAAAACACTATCTCTGAATTGTTGAAATTCGATACCTATTCCTTTGTAATTAGCAGTTAACTGCTCATTCACTTCTGTCAATTCAGCAGGTGGGATATAAACCGAATGTGGATCCAAGCCTCCCAAATAAAAATTAGCTAATTTATTTTCTAGACTATCTGATGCAACAGCATCCACATATTTTGAACGAACAATTTCCATAATTTCTTCCATTGGGTTTTGTGGCTTTAACCCAAAACTGCTGGCAGATAAATTTCCTTTTATAAATACACCTAAAGCCACGCCCACAATCATTATAATGGCATAGGATAAAGGTAAAAACCAATTCGACTTATTATTTTCTTGCATACTGTTTTTATTCGATGCAAAATTACATGAATTAAAGCTTAAAAAATGTTATTTTCACAGCCAAGCTCCTACCTTATGAAAAAGCATTACATCATTGCAGACAGTGGATCTACTAAATGTCAATGGACCCTTATTGAAAAAGATAAAAAAAAGACTATTTCAACCATTGGTATTAGTCCTTACTTTTTGACTACAGAGGCCATCATTAGCTTGGTTAAAAAAGCATTCGACAAAAAATGCGATTGTACAAAAATTGAAGCCATTTACTTTTATGGCACTGGATTAAGCAACCCTAACAATATTCAATCTTTAAAGAAAGCACTTAAGGCTATTTTTAAAAACGCGACACTTGATATTCAAACAGATTTAGTGGGTGCTGCAAGAGCAACTTGCCAGAAAAAAAAAGGAGTGGCTTGTATTTTAGGAACAGGGTCCAACACTGGATTCTACAATGGTAATAAAATAGTTAAAAATAGTCCTGGCCTTGGATACGTTTTAGGAGATGAAGGTAGTGGCGCTTATTTAGGAAAAAAAGTATTACAATATTATTTATATAAAACCTTTGACGAGGATTTGATGTTCGCTTTTGAAACGGAATATGGAATGGATCGCTCTCAAATATTAGATAAGATTTACAAAGAACCTTTCCCAAATAGATTCCTTGCTTCTTTTGCGAAGTTCCTTGCAGCACATAGAGGACATTATATGATTGAAAATATTATCGAAGACGGCTTGAATGACTTCTTTTTTACACACTTGAATAAATTAAATGAGTCATGGTTACACCCCATTCATTTTGTTGGAAGTGTAGCATATGGGTTCCGAGATATTATCAAACAATTAGGCGGGGCTAATGAATTAGAAATTGGCAAGATCGTAAAATCACCTATGGAAGGTCTCATTGAATACCATAAGCAGACTAAATAGTTGATAGCATGCATGAGATAGAGCCATATTATCATTGGAGACATTTATATACTGCAGAAGAAGACCCTAGGTCTATCTTTTTTGGAAATGTGTATAGCGAATTTGAATTCTCGCAAACTGTTTACAATTACTATATACACCCGCAATGGGATAATATGGGTAGTAAAAATTTATACATTAAAATTCTATTTGCAGACTACGATTCTAAATTTGCTATCATTGAAATGATTGGTGAATGGAATGATGCCATTGACAATGATATCATGGAATTCAAAAGAGAAGTACTTGAAAAATTAATGGACGAAGGCATTTACAAATTCATCCTTATTGCAGAAAATGTATTCAACTTCCATAATGGAGACAAAGATTATTATGAAGAACTCTATGAAGAATTGTCAGATGAAAATGGGTGGGCTGTTTTAGTGAATTTTAATAAAGCTGCACAACATGACTTCTTATTAAAAAAATTGAATCGATTTATTGAATTAATGGAAATTGAAAACTGGAGGACGTATCAACCAGAACATCTCTTTCTATTAATTGATAAAAAATTGAATGACAGGTTGCCCCTTTAGTAAATCAAGTCCTCATAAGCGGCTTGTAATTCTCTATAAGCATGGTCGTCTTTAGCCAATTTTGCAGCAACCATCCCCTTTTCGTACCATTCAATAGCAGGGTCAATCTCTTGTAACAATACCAAGCATTTTGCTAAATGATAATAGGAACCAATATAATCTTGGCTTTCTGTTAGTATATCTAGGAATAAATCTCGTGCTTTTATGTAGTCTTCCAGCTTCATGTACTCCAATGCTAGCGCGTGTCTTAAAAAGTTATCCTTAGGTTGTTGATTTAAAAATTCAATAATTTTTTCTATTCGTTGCATCTTGACTTATTTTTACCGCTCAGGTAGTTAAAAACTATCTTATATTTGCATTAGTTGCATAAACAACTAATATTCTATAAACACAAAATTTTGCAATAATGAAGGTTCTAGTTTGTATCAGTAAAACACCGGACACCACTGCTAAAATTGCTTTCACCGAAGGTAATACAAAGTTTGACGAAAACGGAGTGCAATGGATCATTAACCCATATGATGAATGGTACTCTTTAGTGAGAGCCATTGAATTAAAAGAGCAAGACGCTACAACCATTATACATTTAGTGACAGTTGGAGCTGCAGACAGTGAACCTATTATACGTAAAGCACTGGCATTAGGTGGTGACGAAGCAATTAGAGTAAATATAAATAGTAATGATTCATTTGAAGTAGCTTCTCAAATTGCTGCTATTGCGAAAGAAGGTGCTTATGATTTAATATTTACAGGCAAGGAAACCATCGATTATAACAGTGCTTGTATTGGGTCTATGTTATCCGCTCTTTTAGATATGCCATTTGTTTCTTCTGCTAATCATTTTGAATTAGCTGGAAATACTGCTAAAATTAAAAGAGAAATTGAGGGTGGAGAAGAAACCTGCGAACTCAATTTACCAGCAGTTATTAGTTGTCAGAAGGGAATGGCAGAGCAAAGAATTCCAAATATGCGTGGAATTATGGCAGCAAGAACAAAACCTTTAAAAATAGTGGAACCCATTTCCGTAACGGCAACCACTACTATTAAAAACTTTGAACTTCCCGCTGCTAAAACTGGTGTCAAACTAGTTGATGCGAATAATATGGATGAACTAGTTCGCTTACTAAAAGAAGAAGCTAAAGTAATTTAATTCCAATTTACAATTCTTATTAAAAAATAATTTTATGGTATTAGTATTTATAGATCAAGCTGAAAAACAAATTAAGAAATCAGCATTCGAAGTTTTATCTTATGGTGCTGCATTAGCAAAGCAATTAGGATGTGCCGCAGAAGCTTTAGTGCTTGGAAATGTAAATGACGATCTTGCTGCATTAGGCAAATATGGTGTTACTAAAGTTCACCAAGTTAGTAGTGAAGGCGTTCAGCATTTTGATGCAAAAGTTTACACACATGTAATTGCAGCAGCTGCTCAAAAAACAGGTGCTTCTGTAATAATATTTGCACATAGCATTAATGGAAAAGCAATTGCACCTGCCGTTGCTGTTAAATTAGGTGCAGGCATTGTCACTGGGGCTAGTGCATTGCCAAAAACCGATGCTGGATTTACTGTTACCAAAACGGTATTCTCTGGTAAAGCATTTGCTTCCATACAAATTGAAACACCTATTAAAGTAGTTGCCTTAAATCAAAATAGCTTTGGTGTGTTTACGCAAGAAGGTAACGCGACTGTTGAAGCAATTGACGTTGCTATACCAAGTCCTTCAATAAAAATAACAGCAACTGAATTAGTTAAAGGTGAGATTCCATTAACAGAAGCCAATATTGTGGTAAGTGCTGGACGTGGATTGAAGGGACCTGAAAACTGGGGTATGATAGAAACATTAGCAAAAACACTAGGTGCGGCTACTGCTTGTAGCAGACCCGTTTCTGACTCAGATTGGAGACCACATCATGAACATGTTGGACAAACAGGATTGCAAATTGCCCCTAATTTATATATCGCCGTGGGTATTTCTGGAGCCATTCAGCATTTAGCTGGGGTGAATAGAAGTAAGACTATAGTTGTAATTAATAAAGACCCTGAAGCACCCTTTTTTAAAGCTGCAGACTATGGAGTTATAGGTGATGCATTTGAAATTGTTCCGGCTTTAAATGAAGCAATTTTAAAATCAAAGGCGGGCGCATAATATTTTAATTTAACTTTGAGTTGCAATCTCTTTTATGCAAAAAATCGAATTAGAAATAGTCGCATTATCACATAGTATTACGCAATCCAATTCCTATGCAGTAATCCTAGGCGAAATTGGTGGCACTCGTCGTCTTCCAATTGTTATTGGAGGGTTTGAGGCGCAAGCTATTGCTGTTGCTTTAGAGAATATGCATCCTTCTCGACCTTTGACGCACGACTTAATGAAAAATTTTATGACTTCTTTTGATATTGCATTACAAGAAGTGTATATATGCGATTTACAAGAAGGTATCTTTTTTTCAAAACTAGTTTGCTTCACTGCAAATGACACTATTGAAATTGATAGTAGAACTAGTGACGCATTGGCATTAGCTGTTCGATTTGGCTGCCCTATTTTTGTGAATGAAACTATTTTAGCACAAGCAGGATTAGAAAATGAACAGGTAGAAAAAGAAGCTCCTGTTGCCACTTCTACAATGCCTCAAAAAGTTAATAACCTAGAAAGCCTTTCTCTTACTGAGTTAAACAGTTTATTAACTGAAGTACTAGAACAAGAAGATTATATACGTGCAATAGACATTAGAGATGAAATTACAAAGCGAAATGCTCCAAAGAAATCTTAAAGGATGATTCAATTTCCCAATTGCAAAATCAATCTTGGTCTTTCTATTCTTGAAAAAAGAGCAGACGGATACCACGAATTGGAAACTGTTTTTTATCCAATTGCATTAAACGATATCGTTGAAATATTGCCTGCAAATCATAGTGCGGCATTAGTAACATTTACACATACAGGCATTCCTGTTCCTGGAAGTAGCGAACATAATTTATGTATTAAAGCGTACTATTTATTAAGAAAGGATTTCCCAATACTCCCTCCTATTCAAATGCATCTGCATAAAAATATTCCTATGGGAGCCGGACTGGGGGGAGGTTCTAGCGACGGCACTGCCGTTTTGAAAATGCTTAATGAACAATTTGGACTTTTATTAAACGAGGACCAATTAAAACAATATGCAACACAATTAGGAAGCGACTGCCCCTTTTTTGTTTACGACAAAGCCTGTCATGGAACAGGCAGAGGTGAAATATTATCCCCTTTTGATTGCGATTTAAGTAATTATCAAATTATTCTTTTACATCCTGGTATTCATATTTCTACTGCTTGGGCATTTGGACAATTAAAGCCACATGTAAAACAAAAATCTATTGCTACAATTGTAGCACAACCTATTAGTACCTGGAAAGCAGCATTAATAAACGATTTTGAAGCTCCCGTATTTGAAGCACACCCAATGCTAAATGAATTGAAAAATAATTGTTACGAGCAAGGGGCTATTTATGCAAGCATGAGTGGTTCAGGAAGTTCTTTATTTGGCATTTTCCCAAGAAACATTCAATTTAAAAAACCTAGTTTTCACGACGCATTACGTATTGATATTATTTGATTTTATTCAACGAGAGCCTGAATGCGAACGTTCGTTATTTGATATTATCTAAAGAATACTTGTAATACTTAGATAGATTCAAATGGTTAGTAAATTTATTGAAGATTATCCTCTAAAAATTACTATTATTTCGTAATTTCCGATGGATCGCTTGCCTTACAAAATCCGTTAACTAATAGAATTGAGCATGACAGAAACGAAGCAATTAGGATTATATGATCCTTCTTATGAACACGACGCTTGTGGTATTGGTTTTGTTGCCAGTATCAAGGGAATTAAATCTCACCAAAATGTGGGAGATGCCTTAACCATTTTGGAGAATATGGAACACCGTGGCGCAAGTGGTAGTGAAGCCAATACAGGAGATGGCGCAGGTGTTATGATTCAAATTCCACATCAGTTTTTCTTTGATGAGTTACTAAAACAAGGAATTCATTTACCTGATCATTCCGAATATGGTGTTGGATTTATTTTCTTTCCTACTGAGAAGGGAGTGAAATCAGAATGCAAAGAAATATTCACAAGCGCAGCAGAAAAATTAGGGATAGAAATTATTGGATACCGACAAGTTCCTGTATTAAGAGATAGTATTGGACCAACTGCCTTATCTGTAGAACCAGATATGGAACAAGTATTTGTAAAAAGACCTGACCACATTACAAATGCAGAAGATTTTGAACGTAAACTTTTTATCCTAAAAAATTATGCTTCACACACCATTAACAATACAATTAAGAAAGGGGCTATTGATTTTTATATGTCTTCCTTATCTCAAAATGTAATTGTTTATAAAGGTCAATTAACAAGTCATCAAGTACGTGAATATTTCCCTGACCTGAGTAATAAAAGAGTCGTGTCTGCATTTGGATTAGTGCATTCTCGTTTTGCTACCAATACCTTCCCATCATGGAAATTAGCACAACCCTTCCGATATATCGCTCATAATGGAGAGATCAACACTTTACAAGGAAATTTGAACTGGCTACGTTCCAACGAATCTAGTTTCTTATCTCCTTATTTTAGTAAGGAGGAATTAGATATGATTTTACCAATTGTAACTGGTGGACAATCCGATTCTGCATGTTTAGACAATGTAATTGAATTATTAACCTTGTCTGGACGCTCCTTGCCACATGTAATGATGATGCTAATCCCGGAAGCATGGGATGGCAATGAATTAATGGATCCAATCAAAAAGTCATTCTACGAATATCATGCAGCCATTATGGAACCTTGGGATGGCCCAGCTTCTATTTCATTTACCAATGGTAAAATGATTGGAGCCACTTTAGACAGAAATGGATTAAGACCTTCTAGATATTGTGTTACCAATGACGACCGTGTAATTATGGCTTCTGAAACTGGAGCACTTCCTATTGACCAATCTACTATCATTGAAAAAGGAAGATTACAACCAGGAAAAATGTTTGTTGTTGATATGGAAGCGGGTAGAATTATTAGTGATGAAGAATTAAAACAAAATATTTGCGGAAAGCAACCATATGCTGACTGGTTGAATAAATATAAAATTCGTCTTGACGAATTACCTGAACCAAGAATTCAATTTACACATTTAGAACACGATCAAATTTTCAAATACCAAAAAGCATTTGGTTACAGCAAAGAAGATCTCGAACTTATTATTACTCCAATGGCATTGGACGGAAAGGAACCTATTGGCTCCATGGGTACCGATACGCCATTAGCAGTATTGAGTGATCAGCCTCAACATATCACTAGTTATTTTAAACAATTATTTGCGCAGGTAACCAACCCTCCAATAGATCCTATTCGTGAAAGAATGGTGATGTCATTGGCTACGTTTGTTGGAAGTCAAGGAAGCTTATTAACAGAAGACCCAATGGCGAGTCATTGTGTTGCATTAAATCATCCTATATTAAGCAACCATGAATTAGAAAAAATTAGAAGTATTGATACAGGTGTTTTCCAAGCAAAAACATTACAATGTTATTTTAGAGCAGACGGCAAAGCGGGTTCTTTAAAAAAGGGATTAGATCGTTTATGTCGCTATGCTGTGGATGCAGTGGAAGATGGATTTGAAGTGATTGTATTAACTGATCGTTCTATCGACTCTGAGCATGCTGCAATCCCTTCTTTACTTGCATGTTCAACAGTACACCATCATTTAATTCGTAAAGGATTAAGAGGCAAAGTTGGAATTATAGTGGAAGCAGGTGACGTTTGGGAAGTGCACCATTATGCATGTTTAATTGGATTTGGCGCAACTGCAATTAATCCTTACTTGGCATTGTCAAGTATTCGTGACATGAAGTTAACTGAACATATCAAAACAGAGTATGATTCAGAAAAATTAAAGAAAAATTATATTAAGGCTGTTAATGAAGGCTTGTATAAAGTATTCTCTAAAATGGGAATATCCACTTTGCAATCCTATCAAGGTGCACAAATATTTGAAATTATTGGTTTGAATAAAGAAGTTGTAAATCGTCATTTTACTGGTGCTACTTCAAGAATTGAAGGAATGGGCTTAGACGAAATTGCAAGGGAAATTTTAGCAAAACACAATATTGCTTTTGCAAAAAAATCTTCTCCTGTAGACCGCTTAACAGTGGGTGGAATTTATCAATGGAAACGCAGAGGGGAAGCACATTTGTTTAATCCACAAACTATTCATGCATTACAATTAGCTACTTCAACAGCGGACTATGCCACTTTCAAGAAGTATTCAAAATTAGTAAATGACCAAACGGACAAAGCTTGTACCATTAGAAGTCTATTAGATTTTAAACCAATAAAGCCCTCTATCTCAATTGACGAGGTTGAACCTGCTACTAGTATTTATAAACGATTTGCAACGGGTGCAATGTCCTTTGGATCTATCTCTTGGGAAGCGCATACCACGCTTGCAATTGCTATGAACCGACTTGGTGGCAAGAGCAATACTGGAGAAGGTGGCGAAGACCCTATTCGTTTTGAGAAAATGGAGAATGGTGATTCTATGCGCAGTGCTATTAAACAAGTAGCTAGTGCGAGATTTGGCGTAACTAGTCACTATCTAACAGAAGCAGACGAGATTCAAATTAAAATGGCACAAGGGGCTAAACCAGGCGAAGGTGGTCAATTACCTGGTGATAAAGTGGACGACTGGATTGGAAGAACAAGACATTCAACTCCAGGAGTTGGATTGATCTCTCCACCTCCTCATCATGACATCTATTCAATTGAAGATTTATCTCAATTAATATTTGATTTAAAAAACGCAAACCGCGCTGCACGTATCAATGTCAAATTGGTTTCTAAAGCAGGGGTTGGAACTATAGCAGCAGGAGTAACTAAAGCTAAAGCTGACGTGGTTTTGATAGCAGGTTTTGATGGTGGCACAGGAGCTTCTCCATTAAGTTCTATTAAACATACTGGTTTGCCATGGGAATTAGGACTTGCAGAGACGCATCAAACTTTGGTGAAAAATAAATTAAGAAGTCGCGTGGTAGTGCAAGCGGACGGTCAAATGAAAACCGGTCGTGATATTGCAATGGCCGCTTTATTGGGTGCAGAAGAATGGGGCGTTGCAACCGCTGCATTAATTGTAGAAGGGTGTATTATGATGCGCAAATGTCACATGAATACCTGCCCAGTTGGTGTTGCAACTCAGGATCCTGAATTACGTAAACGTTTTACTGGGAACCCAGATCATGTAGTTACTTTCTTCGAGTTCATGACACAAGAGTTAAGAGAGATCATGGCAGAATTAGGATATAGAACTATTAACGAAATGATTGGTCAAGTTGACGCCTTAACTATGCGCCAAAACATAAATCATTGGAAATACAAAAATTTGGATCTGAGTGCTATTTTATATAAGCAACCTGCAGAAGCTGGTGTAGGACTTTATCAAACAGAAATACAGGATCATGGATTAGATGGTGTTTTAGATTGGAAATTATTAGAAGCCGCAAAACCTGCTATTGATAATTTACAAAAAGTGGTAGCCAGTTTCCCAATTAAAAACACAGACAGAACTGCTGGCACCATTGTGTCTAACGAGATTACAAAAAAATACAAGGGTGTAGGATTACCAGAAGACACATTACATTATAAGTTCTTAGGAACTGCTGGACAAAGCTTTGGTGCATTTAACACTAAGGGTGTAACCTTAGAACTAGAAGGTGATGCAAATGATTATTTTGGAAAGGGCTTAAGTGGTGCGCAATTAATTGTTTATCCAGACCATACTGCGAAATTTGTAGCAGAAGATAATATTATCATAGGCAATGTAGCATTATATGGAGCCACAAGTGGTATTGCATTTATAAGAGGAAAAGCAGGAGAACGTTTTGCAGTTAGAAATTCAGGAGCCACAGTTGTTGTGGAAGGTATTGGAGACCATGGTTGTGAATACATGACAGGCGGCACTGCTGTAATACTAGGTGCTACTGGAAGAAACTTTGCAGCCGGCATGAGTGGCGGTATTGCATATGTTTACAATGTTAAAAATAATTTTGATGAGTTATGTAATAAGGAGATGGTCGATTTAGATCCTGTAGAAGAAGAGGACATAGCAAGTTTACAAAATTTAATTCAACAACATTTTGACAAAACAGGAAGTGCAGTAGCAAAATTTATTTTAGCTGATTTCGAAAATCAATTAAAATATTTTATTAAAGTATTTCCACGCGACTATAAGAAAGTTTTACAACAACGTAAAGCAAGTATTGCAGTAAAAAAATAATCACAGGTTTAATTAGCAATTATGGGAAAACCAACTGGATTTAAAGAATATACAAGAGAGCTACCAAGCAAATTGCCAGTAGCGGAAAGAAAGCAGAACTATAAAGAGTTTGTTGCTTTATTGCCAGAAGAAAAATTAAATGAACAATCATCAAGGTGCATGAATTGTGGCGTCCCTTTTTGTCATAGCGGTTGTCCTTTAGGCAATATTATTCCTGAATTCAATGACGCAGTCTATCACAAAGAATGGAAAGAAGCTTATGAAATTTTAATTTCTACAAATAATTTTCCAGAGTTTACTGGACGTATTTGTCCTGCACCTTGCGAAAGTGCTTGTGTACTAGGCATTAACCAACCTGCAGTAACTATTGAAGAAATAGAAAAAAATATTATTGAAATTGCATTTGAAAAAGGATTTGTGGTTCCACGTAAACCTATTTTGAGAACTGGGAAGAAAGTTGCTGTAATTGGATCAGGCCCAGCTGGATTAGCTGCCGCTGCTCAATTAAATTATGCAGGTCACGAGGTAACTGTTTATGAAAGAGATGCAAAACCCGGAGGCTTATTAAGATTTGGAATACCAGATTTCAAATTAGAAAAAACAGTTGTAGAAAGACGAATTGCATTGCTTGAAAAAGAAGGCGTTCAGTTTATATGTAATGCCAACGTAGGTGTGAATGTAAGAGTGAATGATATTATGCGAGACAGCGATGCTGTTGTATTAGCTGGGGGATCTACCATACCAAGAGATTTACCAATACCAGGAAGATCCTTGAATGGAGTTCATTTTGCTATGGAGTTTTTAAAACAACAAAATAAACGTGTTAGTAATATCCCGGTTGAAGAAAAAGAAATAATTGCTAAAGGTAAGAATGTGGTAGTAATTGGCGGTGGAGATACGGGTAGTGATTGTGTAGGAACTTCAAATAGACAAGGTGCAAAATCGGTTACACAGTTTGAATTATTACCAAAGCCTCCTGAAAAAAGAGCAGGATATATGCCTTGGCCTACCTACCCTATGTTACTTAAGACAACCACTTCACATGAAGAAGGTGCAGACCGTATTTGGGAAGTGGCAACAAAAGCATTTATTGGAGATGAAAATGGCAATTTAAAGGCTTTACAAATAGTGGACTTGGAATGGACATCAAGTGCAGACGGTAGACCAGCAAAATTTACCGAAAAAGAAGGCAGTCTAAGAGAAATTCCTTGCGAACTAGCATTCTTAGCAATGGGATTCTTACATCCACAAGCTACAGGCATGATAGACGAAATGGGAATTGAAACTGACGAAAGAGGCAATGTAAAAGCCACAGAAACTGCTTTTCAGACCAATAATCCTAAAATTTTTACAGCTGGCGATATGCGCCGTGGACAATCTTTGGTTGTTTGGGCTATTAGTGAAGGAAGAGAATGTGCTCGAAAAGTAGACATATTTCTGACTGGATCTTCCCTTCTTGAATCTAAAGATGCAAGTTTATTAGTACAGAATTTATAAAATTCTGCAACATTAATCAAATACAGTTTAAAAAATAAAAAACGGGCACTCTATGTGCCTTTTTTTATACACAAAATTTTTAATTCACCTGCCTTATAACTCATTACAAGTCAATAAGAATAGAAGTTTATCTAGAATTTAAAAGTGACTAAAGTTAACATTATGTTTATTAATATATATAAGCGATTTGGAATAGTATGACAATTATCATTATTTTTACATTACATTATATATATGTATTTATTTTTAATATAAAAGGTTCTACTATGAAAAATGAAAAATTGCAGAAGTACACTCCATTCTTGATTCTATTGATTGTATCAATACTTGGCTTATTCGTAAATCAACTTCCAAACTTCCAAGGAGACGCAAGCACTTATAATGCAGCAGATATTGCATGGATTTTAGTTTCAACAGCTTTGGTTTTTATAATGACTCCTGGCCTAGCCTTCTTTTATGGCGGAATGGTTCATAGAAAAAACATCATATCTACAATGATAAAAAGCATAGTATCCGCTGGTATAGTTACCGTAATTTGGATTACTTACGGTTACAGCTTAAGCTTTGGCGAATCCATTAACGGTATCATTGGTAACCCAATGACTCACTTGTTTTTCAAAGGTGTAACCAATGGAGCGCCCCTATTGCAAGGTGGTACACCATTAACTATTCCATTATTATTATTTGCATTATTCCAATTAATGTTTGCAATCATCACTCCAGGCCTTGTTGTTGGAGCCGTTGCAGAAAGAATCAAATTCACTTCTTATATCTTATTTATAGTTCTATTTATAACTTTAGTTTACGCCCCATTGGCACACTGGTCTTGGCATCCAAATGGATTCTTATTAAAAATGGGTGCTTTGGACTTTGCAGGTGGAACAGTGGTGCATATTAGTGCAGGTTGTGCAGCTTTAGCTGGGGCAATTGTGTTAAAATCAAGAAGATCTAAATTAGAACATCAGGAAATTCCTCCGGCTAATATTCCTTATGTATTAATTGGAACTGGTCTTTTATGGTTCGGGTGGTTTGGTTTCAATGCTGGTTCAGCTTTGGGAGCAAATTCATTAGCAGTTAATGCATTTGCAACTACAAATACAGCGGCAGCGGCAGCAGGTTTAGCTTGGATGTTCTTTGATGTAATGAGAGGTAAAAAACCTTCCGTATTAGGATTCTGTATTGGTGCCGTAGTAGGTTTAGTGGCTATTACTCCTGCTGCAGGATTTGTTGGAATACCTCAGAGTATCTTTATTGGTGTAGTAGGCGCTGTAATTTCTAATGTATTAAGTCATGCGTTCAAATTATCAAGAGTAGACGACACATTAGACGTATTTCCTTGCCATGGTATTGGTGGTATGGTTGGTATGTTATTGACGGGCGTATTTGCATCGAAAGGAGTTAATCCAGCAGGTAATGATGGATTATTTTATGGCAACCCAGCCTTCTTCTTTACACAATTAAAAGCAATGGTTATAGTGGTGGTTTATAGCTTTACTGTTTCTTACTTAATCTTCAAATTTATTGCATTACTACTTCCTTTACGTGTATCTGAAGAAGAAGAAGAATTAGGTCTTGACGCTACACAACATGATGAGAAATACGGTAGAAACCCAATGAAAGCATAATTTTTTTATAGTATAAATTTATTTAATTTTTAAGCAAGCAATCGTCCTCCCGAAAATTATTTCGGGAGGTTTTTTTTGTATATTAGTGCCTTACATGAAAACAAAGCCTAAGTTCCTAATCGCCATTTATAAAACTATACAATTTTTGTATTGTATTTATGCATTACTGATATTCGCAATTCTTACAATTTTATCTACTATCGCTTTACTATTTGTATTGCCAATGGGTAAAAATAAAATGGGCAATCGAATCTATACCATCTGCAGATACTGGAGTAAAATTTGGTATGTATTTATAGGAATTAAACATGTAGAAATATTTGAGTCTTACCATCATTTTAAACAGCCTCATATTTTTGTCAGTAACCATAATTCATACATGGACATCCCTCCAATTGTTCAATTGCAGCATCAACCTATTCGGGCTTTAGGTAAATTCGAATCATCTAAAATTCCAATATTTGGGTGGATCTATAGAGCAGCAGTAATTATGGTGGACCGCAGCAGTCCTTCAAAAAGAGCTCAAAGTATTCGAAACTTAAAAGCTGCTTTACACAAAAGAATTTCAATTTTCATATTTCCTGAAGGAACATTCAGCATGACCACACAGGAACCACTTAAACCTTTTTTTAACGGGGCATTCAAATTAGCTATAGAAATGCGTATTCCTATTCAGCCTGTTATTATGATTGACGCAGTTGACAGGATGCATTTTGATAGTGTATTGTCTTTAACACCTGGGTTGAATAGAGTCGTTTATCTGCCTACAGTAGCTATAGAAGACTATACAGTAAATGATTTAGAAAAGCTAAAAACCGATGTGTACAAAATAATGGATGACGGACTAAGAAGATATCGAACCTATCCAAAATCATAGTGTATTTTTGTAAACAATTCATGTACGCCGAAATTATCATACCACTAGCACTTCCAAAAAATTACACTTGGATGATTCCCGAATCAATGCATTCGGAAATTATGATTGGTATGCGTGTTGAAGTTATGCTGGGGGCTAGTAAAAGATATGCTGGAATTGTAAAAACACTCACAGAAATAGCACCTTTAGGTTTTAAGCCAAAACCGATCTTAGCTATACTAGACGACGCCCCAATAGTATATCCACATCAAATGGAACTTTGGGAGTGGATGGCTAATTATTATATGTGCACTGAAGGAGAAGTAATGCAAGCAGCTATCCCTAGCCATCTGAAAATATCAAGTGAAAGTATATTTATTATAAATGAAGAGTATGTTCGAGATAATCATCCATTGTCAGACGCTGAATATATTATTGCTGAAGCTTTAGAGATAAAAAAAGAATTAACAATTGTTGAAGTTCAAAAATTGTTAGATAGAAAATCCGTTTACCCAGTAATTAATAAACTAATTCAAAAAGGGATTTGCTTTGTACAAGAAACCATGAAAGACAAATACACTTTCAAGGAAGAAATTATTATAAAGCTGCATTCAGATTACAAAGCGGAAGAAAAATTAGAAAAACTATTAAATGAATGGTCGAGAGCTCCTAAACAATTAGGTTTATTGATTGCTTTTTTACATTTTCAAAAAACAGAAGGCATTGTAAAGCAAAAAATGCTTTTAGAAAAGGCAGATGCTAGTCACGGACAATTAAAAGCATTGATAGACAAAGGTATTCTTATAGCAGAAAAAATAAAAGTGGATCGCCTTGCAAGTATCAAAGAAGAGGGCAATGCCTTATTACATCAATTAAGCGATCCTCAAAAAATTGCATTTGATTCTATACAAACACAATTAGAAACGTTTCAAGTAAGTTTATTACATGGTATAACAGGAAGTGGTAAAACTCAGATATATGTTGCACTAATTGAAGCCATGATGCAAAAAAGGAAACAGGCTTTATACATGTTACCAGAAATTGCATTAACAGCCCAAATGATTCGTCGTTTAAAAATGTACTTTGGCGACAGTATCGCTATTTATCATTCAAAATTCAATCCTAACGAAAGAGTTGAAATATGGAATAAAGTTAAATCTGGAGAAATTAAAATTGTATTGGGCGCAAGATCTGCACTTTTCCTTCCTTATAAAAATTTATCATTAATAATAATTGACGAGGAGCATGACGCCTCCTACAAACAACAGGACCCTGCACCACGTTATCAAGCAAGAGATACTGCAATTTATTATGCTAATATCATAAAAGCAAAATGCGTATTAGGTTCTGCAACACCAAGTGTAGAGTCATTCTATAATGCAATGCAGCAAAAATATGGATATACCCATTTAACTGAAAGATTTAGCAATGCAGCATTACCAACAATTGAATTAATAGATACCAAAAAACAAATCGATAGCGCTGCCATCCTAACACCCCCCTTATTAGCTGCTATTCAAAAAACAATTGAAAATAAAAAACAAGTAATCCTATTTCAAAATAGAAGAGGTTATGCTCCTTATATGATTTGTCAAACCTGTGGGTGGATTCCTCATTGTCGTCATTGTGACGTTACACTTACATATCATAAGGCTAAAAATATGCTTTCCTGTCATTACTGTGGCGCAGTTTACCCTATTGTAACAACCTGCGAAGCATGTGGAAAGCAAGACTTTAAACAAAAAAGCTTTGGTACAGAGCAGATTGAAGAAAAACTGAATAAAGCTCTGCCTCATATTATAGTAGCAAGAATGGACTTAGATAATGTGAAAGGGAAAAATGAACATGACCAACTCATACAGAAATTTGAACAAAGACAAATTGACGTATTAGTAGGCACTCAAATGGTTGTTAAAGGACTAGATTTCGAACATGTAGATTTAGTAGGCATTGTAGACGCAGATAGTTTATTAAATTTTAATCAATACCGCGTAAATGAAAGAGCTTTTCAAATGATGGAGCAAGTTAGTGGTCGTGCAGGACGAAAAAATGACCAAGGTAAAGTGATGATACAAGTAAGCCAAATTCAACATCCTATTATTCAAATGGTCCAACAACACGACTACTTGAAATTTTATGAATTTGAGATTCAAAATAGAAAGCATTTTGCTTACCCCCCATTTAGCAGACTAATGAGTATTTTATTTAAACACAAGGATAATCATATTGCAGAAGAAGCCGCAAATCATTTTTTAAAATCACTAGACCCCTCTATTCAAAAGACAGTGTTAGGACCAGCTCAACCACTCATAAACCGAATACGAAATAAATATATTTGGGAACTTTGTGTAAAAATTTCTAGCAAAAGAGATCAATTACAAATTGCTAAAAAACAATTACTCCATTTTGTTCAATTAATTCAAGTACACCCAAGATATAAAACTGTTCAAATAGTTGTTGACATTGACCCCAATTAATTTGACATCTTAATACATTATGACACCTACTAAAAATATTTCACTAAAACCATTTCATAGTTTTGGCTGTGATGTAAATGCAACTTATTTTACAACGATAAAGTCAAGTCATGAAATAGAACTAGCAATCGACTGGTGTAAGAAAAATGATAAACCATTTTTAGTATTGGGAAGTGGAACTAATATGTTATTTACAAAACAGGTTGAAGCTTTGGTATTAAAAATGGAGATAAAGGGTATTCAAAAAACAAACGAAACCGCATCGGAAGTTTATTTGTCAGTAGGTGCGGGAGAAAATTGGCACCACTTTGTTAGCTACTGCGTTCATAAAGGTTGGGGAGGTGTTGAAAACTTGAGTTTGATTCCAGGTACAGTTGGCGCAGCTCCAATTCAAAACATAGGCGCTTATGGCGTCGAAGTCAAAGAAACTATTGAAACAATAACAGCTTATGACACAATTGCTAATAAATGGGTAAGCTTAAATAAATTAGATAGTGATTTTGGTTACAGAAATAGCTTATTTAAAAGAGAAAAAAATAGGTTTATAATTACCAAGGTTGATTTTTGTTTACAAAAACAACCTAAACTAAGAACCGACTATGGTGCGATTAGAGAAGTGCTACATCAAAAAAAAATTCAAAATCCAAGTTTAGAAGACGTATCAAATGCTATCGTTTTTATTAGAACCCAAAAATTACCAGATCCCAAAATGCTAGGGAATGCAGGAAGTTTCTTTAAAAACCCTACAGTAAGTATAAACCAATTTGAGCTATTGAAAAATAAGTATGAAAACATTATGGCTTTTCCCATATCTGATACAGAATATAAATTAGCTGCCGGATGGTTAATAGAACATAGTGGATGGAAAGGTGTTAAAAAAGGCAATATTGGCTGTTATGAGAAGCAGGCCTTAGTTATTGTAAACTATGGAAATGGAACTGGTCAAGAAATATTGGATTTTTCTGCAGAAATAATACAATCTGTTTTTCAGAAATTTGAAGTAGTATTGGAAAGAGAAGTAAATGTTATTTAGCATAAAATATTGTGATAATTATATTTTCACAACTACCTACTCAAAAAAAGAGCCTCCAATTGGAGGCTCTTTTAATATTACTTCAATAGCTTATTAATATTTAGCTGTCATGTCCACTCTTCTATTTTTAGCTCTACCCGATTTTGTTGTATTTTCAGCAATTGGTCTAGTTGCTGCAAATCCCTCCTTAGTTAAACGCTTTTTATCGATTCCTTTTTTAACTAAATAATCATAAACTACTCCTGCTCTTTGATGTGATAACTTTTTATTAATTCTTTCAGCACCTGTATTGTCAGTATGACCACTAATATCGATAACTACATTAGAATTTTCATTTAAAATGGCAATTACCACATCTAAACCAGCTAATACTTTTTTTGATAAATAAGTTCTTCCGGTTTCAAATTTCAAATCAGCAGCAGCTTGGTTTAAAATTGGTTGAACGTCAGCACATCCCCCATTAGCGGCAATACCTGCTACTGCGGGACATTTATCTTCTTCGTCGTTTATGCCATCATGGTCTGTATCAGGTATTGGACATCCATTATAACGACTTAAACCAGCAACAGTAGGACATTTATCTTGTTCATCATTTATGCCATCTTTGTCAGCATCAGGAATAGGACATCCATTATATTTAATTGTACCACTAACATTTGGACATTTATCATTGTCGTCATTTACACCATCATTGTCTGTATCTGGAATAGGACATCCACGATATTTTACAGTACCTGATTGATTTGGGCATAAATCCTCACTATCAATTACACCATCATTATCGCCGTCAGCTTGAACAGTAACTGGAGGTAACATAATTGCTTTTTTTTCTTTGCCTTTTAAAGGAATTGAATAACTAATGCCATAATTAAAATGCGTCTTAGTTAATTCAGAAACTTCTGCTCTATAGGTAGCTATTAAATTAAAGAAAGAACCATTGTTTGCCTTAAATTGCAACCCACCTCCAACTGGAGCGTATGAATGATATAAATTAAAATTGTCACTAGAAACACCAATACCTGCAGTTATATAAGGAACTACGCTATGTTCATCTGTTAAGAATTTATAATTTAAATTAATGTCAAACGCAGAATATAATTTATTTTCCGTCGATTTTGGTACATTTAAAGAAGTATAGTAAGGGTATTTTAAAGAAGCAAAATCTAAATTTGACATAAAATCAAAATGATTCGTAATTCCTTGAAAATATTGCAACCCAAGACTTGGTGCTGTTTTAGTTAATCCTTCTGTTTGATTTGTTTTTTTGAAATCTAAAACCGAGATTTTAAATGCAATAGCTGGCTTCTTTATAAGTGAAGCATCTTGTGCTATAACGAATGTTGCTAATGCAATCATCGTAATTGATAAAACTATTTTTTTCATAAATTAATTTTGTTGATTCAATACAAAACTAAGATTAAAAAAAACTAATATGACTAATTTTCAGGATTAATTTCACTAAAACCTATAGCTTCTACAACAACTTCTACAACGCCACTTGATTTGAAAAATAATTTCTTTGCAGCAGATTGACTTAAATCTATGACTCTTCCTTTCTTCAACATATTTGGATGCATACGGTCGTTGATACGGACAAGTATGGTACTTCCGTTTTGCATGTTAGTTACTCTAACCAACGTATTTAACTTAAATAAATTACAGGCTGCAGTATATTTTTTATTTCTGTAACGTTCTCCCGTTGAAGTAAGTGTGCCATTTAAATAAGCACTATAAAAACTAGCAATTCCAGTAACACGATTTATCTCAATTGTAATTTTAGAGGTATCCATCTTTTTTTGATACTTGACAATTGCATTGCTATCTAAAAAATTAATTGTGGTAAAGGTATTAGAATAAACATTTTGAGCCACTGAACACAATGGCGACAATAATAAAATAAATAAAATGCTTTTATAATTCATAAATGCAATTAGTTAATATCTGTCACATCCACAATACTGTCAATATTCAATGGGCCGTATATATGCGGAAATAATTCATCCAAGTCGGCCGCTAATTCAAATAATACTGGTCTTTGTACTTTTGCTTTTTCTATTTTCAATTTAACCAACCCTGTTTGGCCTTTGTAAAATCGATCTAAGACTCCAGTCACCTGCTTTTCAATTGAACAATGAATAAAACCTTCTTGATCATATCCAGCCGGCTTGTACTCATTATTTAATTTTCCTTGTTCCCACTCTTTTTTAGTAGTTACATGATATATGTATTCACTTTCCATTTCTTAATTCTTTACTTTTTTATAATTCTTGGAATATGCTGTTCTAATAACATTAGGTCTGCTAAAACAATTGCAGTTACTGCTTCTAAAACAACTGGCACTCTTAATGCTATGCATAAATCGTGCCTTCCTTTTACTGAGAAATTCTCTTGTTCATTGGTTTCCCAATTCCATGTAGTTTGATGCTTAGGAGTAGAAGAAGTTGGCTTAACGGCAATTCTGAAAACCAAATCATTCCCATTGGTATACCCTCCAACTACGCCACCCGCATGGTTTGTTTTCGTTTTCCCTGTTGCGTCTAAAATAGGGTCATTATGGTCTACCCCAAACATATTTGCTGCAGCAAAGCCTGTGCCAAATTCAATGCCTCTAATTGCAGGTATTGCGAAAACTGCATGACTAATTAATGATTCTACCGAGTCAAAAAAATGTTCTCCCAATCCAATTGGCAATCCTTTTACAACGCACTCCACTATTCCACCTACACTATCTTTTTGATCAATTGCCTTTTGCAACCCTTTTTCTACATCCGTTTCTCCTCCAATACTTACAATATGTGATTCAACTTGTATGTCATTCAATAATTTTTTAGCAATAACACCTGCTCCAACTAATGCGGCAGTTAACCTTCCACTAAAATGTCCACCACCTCTATAATCCTCAAAACTACCAAATTTATGGTGTGCTGTAAAGTCAGAATGTCCTGGCCTTGGAACAGCTCTTTGTTTCTCATAATCACCACTACGCGTATTATTATTTTCAAATAACATTGTTATAGGGGCTCCTGTAGTAGTATCATTAAATAAACCAGACTTAAATATTGGCATATCGTCCTCCTGTCTTGGAGTAGTCCCTTTTTGTTTACCTCCTTTTCTGCGCTCCATATCATTAACAAAGTCTGCTTGTACTAATGGCAATCCAGCAGGACAACCATCAATAACAATACCAACGCAAGCACCATGTGACTCACCAAAAATTTGTACTTTAAATAGGGTTCCAAAATTATTCATGTCTTATTTCTATATTACAAGTTAAGAAAATTAATCGATTTCAACTTTTGCACCTAATTGAGCTAAATGATCAAAAAAATCAGTGTATGACTTATTGATTGCTTCTGCTTCCGTAATTACTACAGGACCATTAGACTTTAAAGCAGCAACTCCACAAGCCATCGCAATTCTATGATCATGTTGTGAAAATACAGTAGCTGATTCTATTGGTGTTCCGCCATGTATTTTCATTAAATCTCCTTCCAATTGAATACTAATTCCAAGTTTGAAAAACTCTGTCTGTAATGTCAGCCCTCTATCACTTTCCTTATGTGCTAAACGACTTACTCCTTTAATTGTTGATATCCCTTTACATACTGCAGCTAACGCTACTAATGGAGGGAATAAATCAGGACAATCTGTTGCGTCAAATTCAAATGCAATTAAAGATGCCCCCGTATCATTAACCCCAATTACAATTCCATCTTCTAGAATTTCAATAGGTGCATTTGCATTTTTCAATGCTTGCATTACTGCTTTGTCCGCCTGAGTAGAATCTAATTGCAAACCCTTTACTTTAATAGGACCTGCAATAGCACCTGCTACTAATAAAAATGCTGCACCACTCCAATCTCCTTCTACCGAATATTCAATATGAGCTGCTAATGGCGCATGCGCCAAGAACTCAAAACTTTCATAGTTATTATGTTTCACCTTCCAACCAAAACTATTTAACACAGACAATGTTAAATCAATATAGGGTTTACTTTTCAAGTTCAACACATGTATCACAGCATTTTGTGCATCACTAGCTGCGTAGGCCATTAATAATCCTGTTAGAAATTGAGAACTTAAAGATCCGTCAACCGTAATGGTAGCGGGCGTTAAAGGACCTTGAATAGCAATTGGCAAAAAACCTTTTTGAGAATCCACTTTCACACTTAATAATGGAAATATTTCATCAAAAAAATGCATTGGCCTTTTTAACAAACTACCATTCCCATTAATCAAAATTGCATTGCTGCTTAAGGCTGCTATGGGCGTGAACATTCTAATTCCTAAACCACTTTCTCCGCAATTCATTTCTGGGCCTATTGGCTGAACTCCTTTTGAACTTACTTTAATTTGAGTTGCTGATTGATCAACAGTAGCCCCTAGTTTTTGTATAACATCAATGGCTGCTAAATCGTCATTTGAATGACCAGGATTTAAAATCAATGTATCCCCCACGTGCAATAAAGCAGCAGCACATGCTCTTTGCATGCTACTTTTACTTGCAGGGGCAACCTGCTCCCCCTTTAATGTTCCTGGATAAACAATCGCTCTCATATTATGAATACAAGTTTATCAATTTTTGTAATGTTTTCATAGGGATGGTTTCAATAACTCCCTTACCCATCTTATTCAATAAAACATACTGCATTCCTGCCGTAGCTTTTTTCTTATCTTTTTGCATCACTACCATCGCTTCTTCCACATTAAAATGCATTGCCGTTGGCAAGCCATATTGCTTAAGAGTGTCTACTAATAATCCTGTACCTGTAAATCCTTGTAATACTTGTGAGATTTTTGCAGCATACACCATTCCTATACTAATAGCATGACCATGTAATAATGCATGTTCATTCTCAATAGCATGCCCCAGTGTATGTCCAAAATTTAATAATTTCCTATCGCCTTTTTCGAATTCATCCTTTTGTACCACTTTGACTTTAATCTGCACATTTTTTTCAATAAGCACAGTTAATGCTTTTGTGTTTTTTTGATAAAAAGCCAAATCGTTTTCACTCAATTCCTTCATCATTTTTGCATCCTTGATAGCTGCGTGTTTGATGATTTCAGCAAATCCGTTTTCCCATTGGTATTTTGGTAAAGATTGTAAAAAACTTAGGTCATGTAATATAAAAGCAGGTTGTCTTATTAATCCAACCATATTTTTATATATCCCAACATCTATGCCATTCTTTCCGCCAATAGAAGCGTCCACCATAGCAAGTATGGTGGTAGGCACAAAGCCAACCGCCACACCTCGCATGTAAACACCTGCAACATAACCTACCATGTCGGTTACCACTCCACCACCAACGCCAATTAAAACTGCTTGTCGTGTAGCTCCAAAATTCAATAACGCTTCAATAATAAAGTCAACAGTTGCTTGATGCTTATGTTCTTCCCCTGAAGGAATCACTATAGTTTTTTTTCCTTTAAATTTTTTCTCATGTAAGGCATATACATTCTCGTCTGTAATATAAATTGCATTTGCTTTATCCACCATTTTATCAATAGCTGCAAATTTGCCATCTAATACAAATGTTACTGTCGCGCTCGAAAATTTTACTTTCCAATTTTTCATACCTGTCAAAATTTAAATAGTACTTAAATCATTAAATTTAAAGTCCTAGCTATTCATTACTTTATTTTGATGATTGATACTTTCCATATGAACTGCGTCCATATATTTAGTAACAAACTCGTCGGTCAATCCTAATTTTTCTCCTTTTGAAATGGCTCTTTCTAAAATTTCATTCCAACGGCTAGTTTGTAAAATTGTGATATCGTTGTTCTTTTTGTATTCACCGATTTTTTGTGCCACTTTCATACGTGAAGACAATACTTGTAATAATTCGTCATCTAATTGGTTAATTTGTTGACGGAATTTCTCTAAAGCACTATGGAAATCTTCTGAATTATTATCTTCTTTTCTCCAACGGATTGCCTCCAACATTTCCTTCAATACTTCTGGCGTGATTTGTTGTTTTGCATCACTCCATGCATTGTCTGGATCAATATGAGATTCAATGATTAACCCGTCAAAGTCTAAGTCCATTGCCTGTTGAGCTACTTCTTGTAAAATATCACGACGTCCACAAATATGTGAAGGGTCATTGATCATTGGAATTCCTGGGTAACGTCGCTTCATTTCGATAGCTAAATGCCACATTGGAGCGTTACGGAAATCTGTATTCCCATAAGAACTAAATCCTCTATGTATTAAACCTAAGTCTTCAATGCCTGCTTTCGCAATACGTTCCATCCCACCAACCCATAATTCTAAATCAGGGTTTAACGGGTTCTTAATTAAAACAGGAACTTTAACCCCTCTTAATGCATCTGCAATTTCTTGCACACTAAAAGGATTTACTGTAGTACGAGCTCCCACCCATAATACATCAACATCAAAATGCAATGCATCTTCCACTTGTTTTGCAGTTGCAACTTCCACTGCAATTGGCAAACCAGTTTCTTTTTTAGCTTGTTGCATCCAAGGCAAACCTTTAGTTCCAATACCTTCGAAACTTCCCGGTCTTGTTCTTGGTTTCCAGATACCAGCACGCATGATATCTACTTTTCCAGTAGCTGCTAATCTAATAGCAGTTTGCATTACTTGTTCTTCTGTTTCTGCACTACAAGGACCAGAAATAATTAATGGTGCTTTTTTTAATAACGTGCTTACTTTTTGTTGTTGTTCAGTTAAGGTTCCCATTTTTTAAGCAATTTTTGTATTTAAGATATTTATTTTTTGTTTTAACTACCGAAGGACTATCCTTCATTATTATTTGAAAACCCTTTTGGACCACCACTATCTGCATCATTCATGCGAATACGACGACCTTTATAGTTTTTACCATCAATAGCAGTAATCATTTTCTTAGCAGAACCTGATTCAATTTCGATCCAACTATTCATGTCTCTCATGTCAATTTTACCTAATGCTTCTTTTTTCAATTCACTCATATCTAAAATGTATTGTAAGAAACTTGCTTTGTAAAAACCGTCCTTAGTTCCTAAGTTGACAAACAAACGTGTTGTACCTGCAGCGCCTCTTGATTGGCTACGTCCACCTCTGTCTCCACCACGATCACCGCGGCTGTCTCCACGATCTTGGAATTCATTGCGACCTCTATCACGGTTACGATCTTGTTGTTGCATTGGTTCTCTGCGACCATTAGATCTTTCAGCAGCTCTAACATTTAAGTCGGCAGCATTTTCATAATAGCTTAAGAAACGATTGAATTCTAAAGCAGCTACTCTTTTCAAAATTTCTTCCTTAGTCATGTCTGCAAATTTCTCCGCTAACATTGGTACATAAGTTTCATAATCACCATGACTCACGTCTGTTGACATTAACTTGTCCATTACGTGGAAGAATTGTTTTCTACAAACATCCTTACCACTAGGGATATCTAATTTATGAAAAGTGCTTTTGTTGATGTTCTCAATTTGACGTAATCTGTATGATTCTCTTGCATGTACAATTGAGATACAAATACCTTGACTACCCGCACGACCTGTACGGCCACTTCTATGTGTGTATACTTCAACGTCATCTGGTAATTCATAGTTGATTACATGTGTAATCCCTTTTACGTCAATACCACGAGCAGCTACGTCAGTTGCAATTAATAATTGTAAAGTCTTGTCTCTAAACTGACCCATTACTCTATCGCGTTGTTGTTGCGTTAAGTCGCCATGAATCGCATCTATATCATATCCTTCACGTGTTAAACGAGCTGCAACGTCTTGTGCATCTGCCTTAGTACGTGTGAAAATGATACCATAAATACCTGGATTGAAATCAATAATTCTTTTTAAAGTCTCGTAACGATATTGTGCAGAGGTAACATAATATTGATGATCAATACTTTTATTGGTTGCATTCACTTTACCAATAGTTACTTCTACCGGCTCTTTCATGTAACGCTTACTTACTTTTCTGATTTCAGTTGGCATTGTTGCACTAAATAACCAAATACTTTCTCTGTTAGGTGTATTCTTTAAAATAAATTCAATGTCTTCTTGGAATCCCATGTTCAACATTTCATCTGCCTCATCTAATACTACATACTCGATTTGCTCTAAATTAATTGCTTTTCTTTCTATCAAGTCAATTAAACGACCTGGAGTAGCTACAATAATTTGAATACCTCTTTTCAAGTCTCTAATTTGTAATCCAATTGAAGTACCGCCATAAACTGCTAATACTTGTAAACCTGGTATATGCTTTTTAAACAAATTCAATTCGTTTACGATTTGCATACACAATTCTCTTGTTGGACAAACCACCAAAGCTTGAGGAAATTTGTCTGCAGTTTTGATTAACTGCAATAATGGCAAACCAAACGCAGCTGTTTTACCTGTACCTGTTTGTGCTAAACCAATAAAATCCTTTGTTCCACTTATTAAAACTGGAATTGAACGCTCTTGAATTTCAGTAGCATGTGTATATCCTAATTCTGTAACAGCCTTAACTAATTGTTCATTTATTCCAATTTCCACGAATGTCTTTTTCGACTTAACGGCCTCTATCAATTCATTTGTATTTTCCATCTCTTCTGTTTTCTTCATTTTTGTTTTTTTACTTTTCTTTTAATTAGAATTTTATTTTAAAATTCTTTTAATTCCATTCGCATTCTCAATTAAGTCAGACAAGTATTCAAAATTTTCTTTTTCAAGACAAGATTTAAACTTGCGTAACTGACTAATATGCTCATTCAATACGTCCAATACATTTTCTTTATTTTGCATGAAGATGGGAACCCACATTGCAGCATTGGACTTAGCCAAACGCACTGTGCTTTCAAAACCACCACTCGCTAATTCAAAAATAGCATCCGACTCTTTTTCCTTCTCTAACACGGTATTAGCCAATGCAAAAGAAGTAATATGTGATATATGACTCACATAAGCCACATGGATATCATGCTTTACAGCGTCCATGTATAAAATATGCATACCTAGTGTTTGATATACTTGTTCAACTAATTTAAGTGCATCTTCATCTACTTGCTCTTTATTACAAACTACAGCAGCTTTTTCCTTAAATGCGTCTTCCTGAGCCGCACTAGGACCACTGAATTCTGTACCCCACATTGGGTGAGTTGGAACAAATCGGCCACTTTTTGTGTGTGCCTTTGCAATGTTGACAATGCGCTCCTTAGTTGAACCTAAATCAAACACTACTTGTTTGTCAATCAAATCTAAAATAGTTGGCAATAATTTTTCAGCAATATTTACAGGTGTTGCAATGGCAATTAAGTCAGATGATTTTACAGCTTCTTCCAAAGACATAATCTCGTCAACGATACCTAATTTCAATGCTTGTTCCTGATGCACTGGATTGTTGTCTACTCCAATGACTTTGCTCACTAAACCTTTACGCTTTAGTGTCAAGGCCAAAGAGCCTCCAATTAAACCAATACCAATTACTGTTAAACGCATGCTTTAACTCTTTTAATAGCTTCACTAAATTTTTCCATGGAACCGCATAAGCTCACACGGATATATTCATTACCAGCTGAACCAAAAATACCACCAGGTGTAATAAACACATTTGCTTCATATAAAACCTTATCGCTTAAAGCGTAACCGTCTTTATAAATCGCAGGTATTTTAGCCCAAACAAACATCCCTACTTGTTGTTTTGAAAATGCACAACCTAATGTGTCTAACAGTTCAAAAACTTTTTCACGACGTTCAGTATAAATTTTATTTACTGAATCATACCAAGATTTTTCTAAGCTTAATGCTTTTGCTGCTGCTAATTGCACAGGTAAAAACATACCACTATCCATATTGGATTTAAATCTTAGAATTTCATTGACCCTTTCTTCTGCAGCAATCAACATTCCCACTCTCCAGCCTGCCATGTTTTGGCTTTTGCTTAAAGAGTTCAACTCTATCACTACTTCCTTCGCGCCTTCCACCGATAACAAACTCATGGGTTGCTCATTCAAAATGAAACTGTAAGGATTATCATGACAAATTAAAATATGATGCTTCTTGCCAAACGCTACTAACTTTTCAAATAATTGTTGCGTAGGAATTTGGCCGGTAGGCATATGCGGATAGTTCACCCACATTAACTTCACTTTTGATAAATCCGATTTTTCTAAATTTTCAAAGTCAGGTGCCCAATTGTTCTCGGCAGTTAGCTCATAGTAAAGCGGGGTGCCCCCTGCCAACTTAACTGCACTTGTATACGTAGGATAACCAGGATTAGGTATTAAGACCTGATCTCCTTGATTTAGGTAGGTCATGCAAATGTGCATGATGCCTTCCTTGCTTCCTAGTAATGGAAGTATTTCAGTTGCGGGCGCTATGGAGACCGCGTAATACTTTTTATACCATTCAGCAATGGCTTCTCTCAAAACTGGAGAACCTTTATAAGATTGATAAGCATGGACATTGTCCTTAGCTGATTCTTCTTGTAACACTTTAATCACGTCTGGATGAGGTGGCAAATCGGGACTTCCAATACCCAAATTAATAATTTGTTTACCCGCTTTATTGAGTTCGTCAATTTCGCGCAATTTGGTTGAGAAATAATACTCACCAATCCCCTCTAGCCTATGTGATAATGTCCAATTCATAGTTAGCCTTTTACAACTTTTCCTTTTTTATACAATCCAAAAACTTTAAAACTTTTAGTCAACTCTTGAAGAGATGCTAAAACTTTTTCAATTTGTTTATTATTCTCAAACTCTAAATCTGCATAGAACCCATATTTGAAAGTACTACCTGGAATGGGCATACTTTGCAACTTGCTCAAATTCACCCCGCCTTGCGCAATCTTTGCCAACACTTTTGACAAAATACCTTTTGAGTGATCGGTTTGAAAATAGATAGACGCTTTGTCCGCATTTTCAATGACCACTTTATTGGTACTAGGCACCATAATCAAAAAACGAGTGATATTGTTTTTTAAAGTATGGATGTCTGGGGTGATTACATTTAAGTCATATAACTGCGCCGCCAGTTTACTTGCGATAGCTGCTACATGTTTACTTTTATGTTGGTGCACCAGTTTTGCACTCAATGCAGTATCCTCCGATTCAACCAATTTCCAATTATGTTTTTCTAAATAATCAAGACATTGCAAAATGGCCATTGGATGACTATGCACTTCCTTAATATCTTCCAATTTAACACCAGGGTAAGTCAACAAATTTTGACTGATTGACAAATACACTTCCCCGATAACTTGCAACTTGCTTTTTTGTAACAAATTATAATTAGGCAAGATGCTTCCGGCAATGGAATTTTCAATTGCCATTACAGCTCCGTCAGAAAGTTTTGGATCAGCGCCTATCTTCACCACTTCTCTAAAAGTGTCACAAGTAATAACCGATACATCCTTACCAAAGAATTGTCTAGCTGCCACTTGATGGAAACTTCCTTCATAACCCTGTATTGTTACTTTTTTATTCATCTTAAAATCCAATTCATTTTATCTTATTCTTTCCCTCTATCAAATCAAAAAAAAACCCGGCTTAGTGGGCCGGGATCGTATATTTAGTTAATTCTTTAAGCTTTTACAAATACTACCCGGCTACTTTGTTTAAAGTAGAAATAAAAGAAAAAGTAAAACCAGTTGCTATTTGCTTTCATCATGAGACAAAGATAAGCTAAAACGGCCTAAAATAGGCATAAAACACAAAGTTTTTTACATTTTACTAACAACTATTCGTAGAATTACAGATAAACGCAACCCCTATTTCAGAAAGCAAGAAACCCTTAATGAATTGAATAGACACATAAAAAAAGACCTCCCGTAGAAACGGGAGGTCTTTAACGATTGCTTGCCATATGAAAACGTTTGATAACTATTAGTCGGCAAACTAAGCCTTTTGAGGGGCAGAACTAATAGTCCAATATTAATTACTTCTTAGCAGCAGAATCAACTTTAACAGTTGAATCAGCAACAACAGCAGAAGAATCAGTAGCGACAGCAGCTGTATCAACAGTTGTTGCAGCAGAATCAGTTTTAGTTTCAGTTGAAGCACCACCACAAGCAGCTAAAGCAGCGATAGCGAAAATTGCAAATACTTTTTTCATTTGGAAGATTTTTTATTGATTAATTTATACCATTAATACAGAAATTGAAACTAGGTAACCCCCTATTTTCAAATATTTCTAAAAAAATAAAAAACTAGGCATTTTGGGTTACTTTTGTCTCAATTAAGTATTAACCTATTGAAAGCTGAAAACAACGAACAAGCCCTTTTAAAAGGGTTAGCTAAAAATGACTCCAAAGCGATAGAATCGCTTTATAAGAGTCATTTTACGATGATTCAGCATTTCGTGCTTAATAATAATGGCAGTTTTGACGACGCCAGGGATGTTTTTCAAGAAGCCATGATTACCTTATATGAAAAGGTTCAAAATGATAGTTTCGTTCTTAGTTGTCAAATAAAGACTTATCTATTTTCAATTTGTAAAAACTTATGGCTTAAGCGTCTACAGCAAATAGGGAAATATAGTAGCCCACTTAGCACTGAGGAAGAAAGTATTTCAGTAGAAGCTGATTTAGAGGAATTAGAAAAGAAAGATGCCGCTTTTGCAATTATGAACCGAGCTTTAAACAGTCTTGGGGAGCCATGTAAAAGTTTATTAGAAGGATACTATTTGAATAAAAAAGGGATGCAGGAATTGGCCGCAGATTTTGGTTATACCAACGCGGACAATGCCAAAAATCAGAAATATAAGTGTTTGATGCGCTTAAAGAAATTATTCTTTTCGCAGTATAATATTGGTGATTAAAATAAATTAAGGGTTATTATGGACGATATTCAATTATTAGAAGCTATAGAACGATACCTCTTGGGCGATATGTCTTCTGGGGAGATGGCTCAATTTGAAACCCTTCGTAAGCAAACTCCCGAAATTGATCAAATGGTGGTGGAACATGAAATGTTTTTACATCAAATTGAGCAATTTGCAAATAGAAAGAATTTCACAAAGCGATCTGAACAAATATTCACAAAATTATTTGAAGCTGGACAATGGGTTCCATTTGACGAACAACCTGCCAAAGTGAAACTAATTCATCTTTGGAGTAAGTACAAAAAAGTTGCAGCCATTGCCGCTTCTGTGGGTGGATTTATTGCTCTTTTTACTTCTTCTATGCTTATGTACTTTGCGCCAAGCTTAAATGGTTCTCAAGTGCTACAATTAAGTAAGGCTTTGGAAGCAATAAAGAAAAATCAACAAGCACAAGGTCATTTGCTAAATGAGGTGAAGACAAAGTTGCCAGAAAATGCTAAATTAATAAGTGGAGGATCTGGTTTTTTAATTGATACAAAGGGATTCGTAATTACCAATGCACATGTATTAAAAGGCAATAGTGCAATAGTTATAAATAGCGAAGGGCAGGAATTGAATGCAAAAATTATTTATGCTGACAAAAATATTGACTTAGCGTTATTACAAATAACTGACGAAGAATTTAAACAACCTAAACAATTACCATTTACTATTCGTAAAAAGACAACCGATTTGGGTGAAGAAGTTTTTACACTTGGTTATCCTAGAAGCGATAATGATATTGTTTATGGAAAGGGTTATTTAAGTGCACAGTCTGGTTTTGAGGGGGACAGTAACTCTTATCAAATTCAAATAAGTGCCAACCCAGGCTATTCTGGAGCACCTGTTTTTAATGATAAGGCTGAATTGATTGGTATTATAAGTACAAGACAAAAACAAGCGGAAGGTGTTGCATTCGCAATTAAATCCAAAAAGATTTACGACTTAGTAGACGCGATAAAAGAAAATGACAATACAGAAGCAATGTCTATTAAATTAAATAAAGCTAGTTCTAAAGCACATACAGACAGAAAAAGTCATATTAATAACTTTAAAGATTTCATTTACAGCATTAAGTCATTTAACTAGTTATACTTTTTCATTTAGTACTATTTTTTTAAAATAATTAACGAGTCAAAATCATATTAGCATAGTTCCTATAAAAAAAGGAGTCCAATTGGACTCCTTTTTTTATAGGAATAAGATATTACCATAATCTTTCTGGGTACACTTTGTCTTGAACTAATTTGTCAATACTTGCTTTTACTCCAGGAGCGTCCTCTTTATAAGTTACGCCAAACCATTTAGCATTGGTTGGAATTACTTTCACATCTCCCAAACCTAATGTAGTAAACTGTCCTGTAACATAAGGTATATAAAATTCAGACTTTAATTCTTGACCTTGTTTTTCTAAAAAAGTAGCAAATTCATTTTCACACAAATCGATAAATCCTGGAGCAAAACACATGAAATTCATACTTACTCTAGTGTCCTCTTGTAATGGTGTTTCTACTCCGGCCTCTTCATATATTATTTGCCCATCTTCATTTCTATAAATCTTAGTGCGTTCATTAATTTGAGTAAGTATATTTTGATTATTGGTAGAACAGACCCCTCTACTCACTGTTCCGTTAGCACTTAAAGTATTGGCTAACTCATACCCTAAAATACAGTACATTTTTTCATTGCATTCTGTCGTTAAAAATTTATACGCTTGCTCAAAAGCTTCTTTGCCATAATAGTCGTCTGCATTAATCACAGCGAAAGGTTCATTCACCACTCCTTTGGTACATAAAACAGCATGTGCTGTTCCCCATGGTTTTGTTCTTTCAGCAGGTATGTTAAATCCTGTGGTATATTTATCAAGAGCCTGATATACATAAGCAGTTGCTATCTTTCCTTTTAACTTGGGCTCAAATACTTCCTTAAATGCCGTTGCGAAATCTTCTCTAATTATAAAAACTACTTTCCCAAAACCTGCACGAATGGCATCATAAATAGAATAATCCATTATTGTTTCACCGTTGGGTCCAAATCCTTCTGTTTGTTTTTGACTACCATATCTACTTGCCATCCCTGCTGCCAAAATCACTAATGTAGGTGCACTCATTTTCAAATTTTTTAATCAAGCAAAAATAGCTGATTTTTGACTAATTATAAAAAGTTTGCATACTAGTCCAACCATACAGAAAATTATCTATTTAAGCCAAAATGGATTAAACGTAGACCTACTTAGGCTAGATCAAATACATCCTGTTGTAAGTGGCAATAAATGGTATAAATTAAGATGCTACATTGAAGCAGCTCTAGCACAAAATGCAAAAACAATAGCCAGTTTTGGTGGGCCCTACTCCAATCATCTTGTTGCTCTTGCATTTGCTGCAAAGGAAAATCATTTAGCTAGTATTGGATACGTTAGAGCAAACGAAGGAGAACCCATTACGCCCACCTTACAAGAAGCACAGCAGTATGGTATGCAACTTGTTTTTTTGGGACGCAGTTTGTTTCAACCAAAAAAAGAGGACTTATTATTAAAAGCAAATTCTATAGTTAGCACTTATTTTGTTGATGAAGGGGGTTATGGCATAATGGGTGCTAAGGGAGCTGCTACTATTATTACAGACTGGAGGAAACCTGAGAATAAAGATGCTTTAATCTATAATTGTGATCAATTGAAAGATGACAACCCCATTTATAAATATGATTATATAATTGCTGCAGTTGGCACAGGAACCATGCTGGCAGGCATTATTAATGCAAGCAATATAAACCAAACGGTAATTGGCATTCCTGTTTTAAAGAATGAGGGGACCATTAAATCTGAGATAAATTCATTATTACTTGACCCCGAAAAACCTTTTCAAATTTTACCTCAATTTCATCAAGGTGGATATGCAAAAACAACCCCTGCTCAAATTGATTATATGAATTATATATGGGCGACCGAAAATATTCCAACTGATATTGTATATACAGGAAAATTACTTTTTGCAGTGGACCAATTAGTGAAGGAAAACTATTTCAAACCTTCAAGTAAAATTTTAGTAATACACAGTGGTGGCCTACAAGGGAACCGATCCTTAGCTAAGGGTGTACTGTCATTTAATAGTTAGAAATCTTTTAAATAAATAAAATTTTTACTATACACTTTGCACCAATTCGTTACACTAAATCGCAGTCAAAAATTAACTGGAAATGTTTTTTGATTTTTTCTTTTACTTCTTCATAGTTTACTTTATGACCTAATTCTTTTTCCAAAGAAGTCACCGTCTTGCCTTGTATGCCGCAAGGAACTATATATTCAAAATGGGATAAGTCTGGGTTTACGTTTAAAGCAAAGCCATGCATCGTAATCCATCTACTACATTTTATACCCATCGCGCAAATTTTTCTGGCCATAAAAGGGTCATTAGGTTCCAACCAGACGCCTGTTTCTCCCGCGCTTCTTTCTCCCGTTAAACCATATTCCGCAATCACATTTATAATAACCTCTTCTAAGCTTCTTAAATACCAACCTAGATCGGTTTTGAATTTATCTAAATCTAAAATCGGATACCCCACAATTTGTTGTGGTCCATGATAGGTAACATCCCCTCCTCTATTAATATGGAAAAATTCTATTCCTAATTTTTCTAATTGCTCCTCTGACACCAACACATGTTCTCTTTTTCCACTTTTCCCAAGTGTAAATACAGGATTATGTTCTACAAATAGCAATTTATGTGTTGTTGCCGTTTTAGTGACATCTTCCTCGTTTTCCCTAGCTGTAAATTTGATTTTAGTGTTTTTATCTAATAGCGATTCTTGATATTCCCAGGTAGGCTGGTATGATTTTATACCTAAATCTTCAAAATATACTTTTTGGCGCATGAGACAAAGTTACAAACTAAGCAGCAATAACTTACTTTTGCAGTATGTTAGAAGAAGAGAAAGCAAAGCTTGCAATGGTAGACACGGAACCCCCATTGGAAGATACACAAAATGAAACCGAAGATATTTACGAAAAATTGACCTTTATGGTAGATAAGGGTCAGGAACCTATGCGTATTGACAAATGGGTCCAAATGCGTATTGAAGGTTTAACAAGAAGTAAATTACAAAATGGAATTGAGGCCGGTTTTTTAACGGTTAATGGTAAAATAGTAAAAAGTAACTACCGCACCCGCCCTGGCGACGAAGTCGTATATCTAAATTATGTAAATCCAGACTACACGGAACTTAAGCCTGAGAAGATGGATCTAGATATAGTTTACGAGGACGACGCCGTGATGGTCATTAATAAGCCATCTAATATGGTAGTGCACCCTGGCATAGGAAACTATACTGGCACTTTATTGAATGGAGTAATGCATCATTTGCTTGCTTTGAATCCACATTTAAACGAAGAAATATTACCTCGTTTTGGATTGGTTCATCGCATTGATAAAAATACTACCGGATTAATTGTGCTAGCAAAAACACCCGACGCTGCAAGTCATTTAGCCAAACAATTTTTCAATCATACTGTGGAACGAAAATATGTTGCTTTAGTATGGGGAGATTTGGAAGAAGAGGAAGGAACTGTGAACGCTCATATTGCTCGTCACCAAACGAATAGAAAAATGTTCAACGCTTACCCAGAAGGTGAAATTGGGAAGCATGCTATTACGCATTATAAAGTAATGGAGCGTTATAACTATGTGACTTTAGTTTCTTGTATTTTAGAAACTGGCAGAACGCATCAGATTCGAGTACACATGAAACATATTGGCCATACCCTATTTAATGATTTCGAATACGGTGGTGATAGGATTTTAAAAGGCACCATTTATACCAAGTATCGACAATTTGTCGAAAACTGTTTTGAAGCCTGCCCAAGGTGTGCTTTACATGCAGCAACATTAGGTTTTATTCATCCAGTAACAGAAGAGAAAATGATTTTTGAAAGTGAATTACCAAATGACATGCAAGCCGCAATTGTAAAATGGAAAAATTACAAGCATGCAGCTCATCAAATTGATTAGTAAATTATAACTTAACATACTATTGATTCCGACTAGTCAGTTATAATTAAAAAATTTACATAAAAAGGCCTAGCAATTGCTAGGCCTTTTTAAATACAAACTAAATGTGCAGTCTACCTGAATCATTTGATGCGTTCATTAATTCTTTTTCCAAACATTATTATCTGGATTAAAGTCTGGAAGTACTTTATCTGGATCATAAGTTACCGACTCAATAGCTTCGGTACTTGGATATTTAAATTTCCAAGAAGTATTTCTTTCCCAAATTTCAACAGGCAGTTTAATTCTATCTATTTTGCCTGATACTGTTTTAATTTCTAAAATCACAGGCATCGCCATTTTCTCTAAATTATCTAATATAATATAAGCACCTTTACTATAATTGGTGCTGTCGACATAAGAAACATCACGAACTCCAACATCTAAACGCCAATTGTTTACAAACCATCCTCTCCAAAACCATTGTAAAGTTTCTCCGCCAACATTTTCCATGGTACGGAAGAAGTCGTCTGGTGTTGGATGTTTAAACGCCCATCTTTTTATATAAGTTTGAAGGGCACGATCAAATCTTTCTTTACCTAAGATTTGCTCTCTTAGTAAAATTAAACCTTCTCCAGGTTTTGAATAAGACAAAATTCCGTTGTTCTTTTCTTTATAATTAGCCACATAACTTAACATAGGTTCCACTTCTGGATTGGTATAATTCTTACCTATCACATGCATGTCTTTTGGACGTTTAGATCGATATTCACCATTATTAAATTCAAAAGTAGAAATAGTATTAATAAAAGTATTGAATCCCTCATCCATCCAGCCGTATAAGCGTTCATTAGAGCCTACGATCATAGGAAACCAATTATGTCCAAATTCATGATCTGTCACACCCCATAAGCCTCCTTTTTTAGCTTTTGCACCACAGAAAACAATTCCCGGATACTCCATACCACCAACAATACCTGCGACATTAGTTGCAGCAGGATAAGTATATTCATACCATTTTGCAGAATTAAATTCAATTGATTTTTTTACATATTCTGTAGATCTTGCCCATGCAGTATCTCCATTACTTTCTATCGGATAAGCTGAAATAGCTAAAGACTTTTTACCAGAAGGCAAATTCATCTTTGCGGCATCTATAATGAATGCGGCAGAAGCACCCCAAGCAGCGTCTCTTGTATTTTTAATTTTAAAATGCCATGTCAGTTCTTTTTTGTTGACAGGTCTTGATTTTTCATCTGTCACTTCCTCTGCTGAACGAATCATAATTGTTTTATCAGAATTTGCTGCTAAAGCCCAACGCTTCATTTGCTCAGCTGTATATACTTCTTGTGGATTCATTAATTCTCCTGAACCTACTATAATCATTTTAGCAGCTGCAGTGACTGAAAAGTCAATGTCCCCATATTCTAAATAAAACTCACCAGGACCTGTATAAGGCATCGTATTCCAGCCCATAATATCATCATATACACAAACTCTAGGGAACCATTGCGCCACCGTGAAAATTTTACCATTTTTAGTTGCCAAAACACCTGTTCTGTCAGAACCGTAGTCAGGTGAGGTATATGAATATTCCACTTTTAATTTCAAAGCAGCTCCATTAGCCGCTAATTCATTGGTTAAGAAAATCTGCATACGTGTATCCTCAATACTGTATTTAACCTCAGTCTCTTTTTCTCCTTTAGGTCCAGTTATTAATTTTACTGACTTGATTTTATATCCTGCATCAAATTCCTGTCCATGTCCTGCATTTCGACTACCAGATACAGGAACTATTGTAGAACCTCTTGAATCTTTTTTGAATAAATTCTGGTCTAATTGCATCCAAATAAACTCCATTTTTTGTGGACTATTATTTGTGTATTCTATTATCTCGTAACCACTAATTTCATTTGTTTCGTCGTTCAAATGAACAGCCAATTTATAATTGGCTTTATTTTGCCAGTACCTAGGGCCTGGTTCTCCTGAAGCTGCTCTATATTCGGTGCCATTCTTTGTATAGAAAAATGGAGCGAATGCATCATGATAATTATAGTTCGTACTAGGTGCCGCACTCGGGTCTGCTATTTTAACGATTTGTGCCTTTGTTAAATTTGCACACGTAAAAAATAAAATAAACAAAAAACAACGCTTCACAATTTTCATATTACTGTTTTTTAAATAAATAGATTTACCCATTAAAATATGGGTATACGAATTTAATTAATAATCAGTTATGTTATGTGAAAATTATTTAAGTAATTGAATTAAATTAAACTCAGTAAGCTCCCCTTTCCTAGTTGCAGGATTTAAAAATGACAGGGTTAACATGGTAACATGGAATCTTTCCCCTTTATATTGAATTTGGCTATTAGGGAACTGTAGTTTCAAGTTAGCATCATTTTTTGCATCTGTAACTACTAAGTCTCCTTCTTTTAATTGCAAACTGTCTTGGATTGCAGGAAATATATGTTGCCCATAAAAATGAAAAGCATTACTATTTGGTATTTTATAAATAATTATTTTGTTTTTATCTAGCCCTTTTTCATTTATGATTTCTGCCAATTGATTCCCCCATTGATATTGTAACAAATGCGGATAAAAATGACTGTTCATAATGCTATTTACTCCTAACATGATGATTACAGCGGCATAAAACCATTTTTGCCCTAGTGACTGTTTTGAGAAGATTTTTTTAATTACTAAAAACAAAGTGACTAATCCAAATAGAATACCCATCCACCCAGCCCATCCAAAAGGAATGAATATAACTGCTGCTAATATAATTAAGAGGAGCGTGAATATGAATAAATGAAAGCCATAGAAAATGCGCAACCCCCTACTAAAACTTGTTTGGTGCCAAATTACTTTCTCCCAATGTGCTGCAGTAAGAATTGCCGCCAACGGAAATACAACAAATATATAATGGGGTAATTGTGCTTGACTTCTTGACAATACCAAATAAGTTAATACAAAACCAAAAAAACTAATACGTTCAGTGCCTGGCTTAAATACACCCTCTTTTACCACATTAAATGCTTTACTAACTAATGCCCATAAAAAAACAAAGATCCAAGGCAAGAAACTCCAGAACATATTCTCTAAAAGAAAAGTGAAATAACTCATCTCATGATAAAAATTCTCACCAGTATACCTGCCAAAACTTTGTGTCCAATAATAAAATTTTAATCCGGATTCTATGGGTCTGTTATTAATTAATTTTCCAGGATGCAAATCATATTGTTCGTATAAGCCCCAGCTCATTGGAATCAACAGTATTACCAAGAACACAAGGCCTAACAAATATATTGGCTTAATAAAAAAGCTCCATTTTTGTTGACTCACCCATTGAGGAACAAAACAAAGCACGGGAACCACTATTGCGATTGGCCCCTTTGTCATCATACCTCCTGCAATTGCAACAATAGCCAAAAAGAAGTCTCTTGTATTATTTTGCTCCGCCCATTTTGCTAATAAATAGATACTTAAAATAACCCACCCCATTAAAATGGTGTCTGTTCTTACGTCATGTGCAATTAAAAAGAAAGCTTGACAACTCGCCAAAATAATGGTTGCTAATCTAGCTGTTTGATTCGAGTAATATAACTGAGTAAATTTAAATGTACTATATAAAGCAACTCCTAAGAATAGTAATGAAGGTAAACGATAGGCCCAGTCGTATACTCCAAAAAATTTCATGGACAATGCAGACAACCAAAATAACATAGGGGGCTTATCTAAATAATCCTTTCCTAAATCAAAAATTTGTAAATAGCTATTGCGCTCCAACATCTCCCTACTTATGGAAGCATATTGACTTGCATCAATATCCATTAAGGGAATCATAAATGCTCCTGTCAAATAAATTCCAATACAGGCTAACAATAATATTAAAAACGTATTCTTATTCATTTCAATGCATTTATTTTTTATCAATACTGGGCTGCCATTTTAAAAATAGTCTTCCCATTAAATACCCCACTACTAAGCCAATCAAACACCCTGCAAAAATATCTAAAGGGTAATGCACCCCAACATATACTTGTGCATAGGATATCAATGCCGCCCAAACAAAAAACAAAACTGTATAATTTTTGAAAAGGGGTTGTAAAGTCATAAATACAAACATGGCTAGCCCAAAATGATTTGCAGCGTGAGAAGATGTAAAACTAAATCCACCAGAACAATGTTCTAACAACAACCTTGATTGATGTATAATAGCAGGATCTGCACAAGGTCTTAGTCTATGTACAAAGGGTTTAAAAAAACTACTGCTAATTTGGTCTGTAACCGCGACATTAACCGCCACTATCAGTAACCATTTCCATGCATTTTTACCCCATTTAATAAATAAATAGGCTAATAAAGCAAAGTACAATGGATACCAATTATTTGCAGTACGCACCCATGGCATAATATGGTCGGCCAAAGAGCTAGTCCACTGTCCATTAATTTTACTAAACAAAGCTTGATCTTTCACCAATAGGGCATCCCAAAATGTTTGCTTCATACCATAAAGATACAAGGAAGTGTAAAAATTTAAAGTAAATTTGCATACCCAATTTTTTAAGCACTTATATAGTAATTATGGCACTAATAAAAAGCATTTCAGGTTTTAGAGGTACTATTGGAGGAAAACCTAATGATAACCTTACCCCTATTGACATTGTAAAATTCGCTTCAGCCTATGGAAGTTGGCTAAACGCAAAATCAGAAGGTCGAAAAAAAGTAGTCGTTGGACGTGATGGTCGTATAAGTGGGACCATGGTGGAAGCCTTAGTTGAACAAAGCTTATTGGCATTGGGGATTGACGTTATTCATTTAGGACTAAGCACTACACCTACAGTAGAAATGGCAGTAGTTTTTGAAAAAGCGGATGGAGGCATTATTATAACTGCAAGCCATAATCCAAAGGAATGGAATGCCTTAAAATTATTAAACGAAAAGGGAGAGTTTGTAAGCGGAGAAGAGGGAAAGACAATCTTGAATTTAGCTTCAAATGAGGATTTTAATTATGCTTCAATAGATAAAATTGGACTTACTCATGCAGATAATAATAGTTTAGAAAAACATATCCAAGCCATATTAGACTACCCCTTAGTAGACGTTAAAGCAATCAAAGCAGCTAATTTCTCTGTGGTAGTTGATGCTATCAATAGTTCAGGCGCTTTTACTGTTCCTGCATTGTTAAAAGCAATTGGAGTTGATAATATCAAAGTGCTTAATGCAGAAATGACTGGTGAATTCGCACATAACCCAGAACCTTTAAAAGAGCATTTAACTGAATTATGTAGCACAGTGATAAAAGAAAAAGCGCATGTGGGTATTGCAGTGGACCCAGACGTAGATAGACTTTGCTTTGTAAGTGAAGATGGAGAATTATTTGGAGAAGAATATACCTTGGTTGCTGTAGCGGATTACATTTTACAACATAAAAAAGGGGCTACCGTAAGTAATTTGTCATCAACAAGAGCTTTAAGAGACTTGAGTATTCAACATGGCTGTACTTATTTTGCAAGTGCAGTTGGAGAAGTAAATGTGGTGAATAAAATGAAGAGTGAAAATGCAGTAATTGGTGGAGAAGGAAATGGAGGTATTATTGTACCTGACTTGCACTACGGAAGAGATGCTTTAATTGGAATCGCACTATTCCTGACGCATTTAGCTAAATCAAAAATGACTACTTCTCAATTAAGAGCAAGTTATCCTGCTTATTTTATGAGCAAGAAGAAAATGGACTTGAGTGTAAATGTGCCAATTGAAAAAATCTTTACAGCTTTAGAGATTGAATTTAAACAATACCCAATTGACAGAGTTGACGGGTTTAAGGTAGATTTTGAAAACGAATGGGTGCATTTAAGAACGAGCAATACAGAACCTATTATGCGAATCTACACAGAAGCTGGGTCACAAAAAGCAGCAGATGATTTAGCAGACCGCATTATCTCCATCATCAATACAATTAAGTAAATCATATATACAACTAAGAAATTATATCCCCTATGGATCGAATATATTTTGACAACGCAGCAACTACTTCATTAGACCCTCAGGTATTAGAAGCAATGATGCCATTTATGACGGAAAAATTTGGCAATCCTTCATCCATTTATAGTTATGGTCGAGAAACAAGAATGGCCATTGAACAGGCTCGAAAATCGGTTGCTAAAATCCTAGGCGCCCGTCCTTCCGAAATCTTTTTTACAAGTGGCGGAACGGAAAGTAGTAATACTATTTTACAAGCTGCTATTTATGACTTAGCCTGTAAACATATCATTAGCTCTCCGATAGAGCATCATGCAACATTGCATACGGTGGAACATTTAGCCAAACATACAGGCATAAAATTATCTTGGGTAAATATTTTGCCAAATGGCCATATTGACACTGCTCATTTAGAACAACTTTTAACAGACAACCCAGAAAAGACCATTGTAAGCATTATGCATGCAAATAATGAAATTGGAAACATGATTGAGATAGATACAATTGGCGCTATTTGCAAAAAATACAATGCCTATTTCCATAGTGATACAGTACAAACTGTGGGTCATTTCCCTTTTAATTTAAGCGAAATGCCTGTTGATTTTATTACTGGCGCAGGTCATAAGTTTCATGGCCCAAAAGGAATAGGCATGCTTTATATAAATGAAAATATTAAAATTAGTCCATTGGTACATGGCGGTGCTCAGGAAAGAAATATGCGCGCTGGTACAGAAAACTTATACGGAATTATTGGTTTTGCAAGAGCCTTGGAATTAGCAACTGCTAATTATGAAAAAGAAAGTGCCTTTATTCTTTCCTTAAAACAGTATATGTATGATCAACTAATAGCTAAAATTCCTGGGGTGAGCTTTAATGGGGATACTTTTGGAAAATGTCTTTACACTTTACTAAGTGTTAACTTCCCAAAGAACGAGAAGACAGAAATGATTTTATTTAATTTGGATATGAAACAAATTTGCGCGAGTGGTGGCAGTGCTTGTTCTAGTGGTGCGCAGCAAGGGTCTCATGTAATACAAGCTTTACAAAAAGGAGACGATATCGCAACTATCCGATTCTCTTTTAGCAAAAACAATACTCAACAAGAAATTGATACTGTGGTGGAAGCATTAACAACTATGTTATAACTAATTTTCTATAGCATTTATTACTTAAAGAGATTTGATAAAATTGCTTAAAACTTAACATAAGAAAGGCTCCAATTGGGAGCCTTTCTTATGAAACAATCATTATATGAATGAAGTTTGTTATTTTTTTGCAGCTGCCGCAGCGTCTGATTCCATTTTATTCATTGCTCCTTCTATCTGATAACATGTTAAAATGTCCTGTACAAAAGACATTTGCTTATTGCTGAAATTAGATGGCTTGCCTTGATAAGCAGCATCTGCATTTTGTAAGAATTGTTCTTCAGACATTGGATCACCAAGTGATCTATAATATGCGATTTGTTGTTTCAAATCTTTAATAACAGAGGTGGAAACTTTCTTAGCCAATTTTAATTCTCCAGATGCGTAACAAGCTTGAACAAATACATAAGAGAAGTAATTATGTTGGTTTCCTCTATTAGAAGTCATACCATAAGGGAAACTTTTTTCACTTGTCTCACTATCCAATTTTCTTAAAATTTGCTGTGCACTATCCTTTTTGCCTTGTGCTGATAATGCAATTGCAATCTGAGCTGTTGCGTATCGAATTGAATTCAAGTGTCTGCGATTTTCTTCATCATAGTAAACATTTGGATTTTTTGCATTTCCGAAAGCAAACTTAGTCATGATATTTTTATAAGCAACATCTCCATCAACTCCTGAATTTTCAACTGGCACCAACTGATATGACATACCTGTTTGACGTACATATTTTTCTAAACCCAACTCTTTTAAATCCTGAGTAGAAGTAAAGCAAATTGGACGTTTAAATTGTGAAGTTGCTATAATAGCATACATCGCCAATTCGTTTTTCAATAAATATTGTCTCTTTGGATTAAAATCTATTAATAACTCATTAACAACATTGTCTGTAGGCTTAGCTATGCCTGAAGCAATTGCATTGGCCTTATTTACAGGAACACTAAATTTATGGGTTGGGAAAATATTAATTGGCCCTTCTTGTGAAGAAACTTTATATTTCCCAGAAGGATCAGCTACCACATAACGTAAAATTGAATCTAAATTATGATAATTCACCTCGTCAAAACCAGCTGATGCATTATAGTAAACCGCATTCAACTTGTTACCAGACACTTCATCTTCAGTTAATATCAAGTCGAATTTATCGCTTTGATTCACTTTGTAGCGAAGCTCTCTCATATACCAATCAGAACCCAATAAGCTATTAACTACGACACGTACATCAGGACGAATACCTTCTACTTCCTGTGCATACCATAATGGATAAGTGTCATTGTCCCCAAAAGAGAATAAGATAGCATTTGGAGGACAGCTCTCTAAGTAATCACGCGCTAAGTCACGAGGTAATGTCTTTTGACTCCTATCATGATCATCCCATTCTTGTTGCGCCATTAAAGCAGGGACTGCAAAAAAGCAAACTACAGTTGCAGCTATTGCAGCCACTCTTTGTGTTACTGCTTTACTTAACCATGCAGCAATTTGTAATACGCCTAAGCCAATCCAAATTGCAAATGCATAGAAAGAACCTACATAAGCATAGTCACGCTCACGTGGTTGTAAACTTACTTGATTCAAATAAAGTACTATGGCAATACCTGTAAAGAAGAACAATAAAGCAGTTACTATAAAGTCTTTCTTAGCTTGTTGATACTGATATATAAATCCTGCTATTCCTAATAAGAAGGGAAGCATGAATAAAGTATTGTTCGCCTTATTGTCTTTTTTAATTGAATCAGGTAGTTTAGATTGGTCACCAAATATGGCATTGTCTACAAAACTAATTCCGGTTTTAAAATTGCCATCTCTCACATTTCCAAAGCCTTGTAAGTCATTTTGTTTGCCCGCGAAATTCCATAAAAAATAACGTAGATACATGAACCCAAACTGATAATTAGTAAAGTATTTAATATTATCTCTTAAAGTTGGCGCTTCCCCATCTACTACACCCGCAAATGCTTTATAACTATCCATCTGTCCTCTGTCATTTTCGCCGTCCCACATTCTTGGGAAAAGATGCGCAGACGGTGCTGAAGACCAATCTCTCTTATAATTTTTGCCAGCTACTTCATATGTGTTCTTAGATTTAACATATTGATCTCCTCCCTCTACATTATCAACCTTGTCTACATAGTCAGGTCCATAAAGAATTGGCCAATCACCATATTGTTCTCTTCCTAAATAGCCCATTAAAGTTACGGGATTGTCCACATTATACATGTCAACTGAAGGGTCTGCACTAGAACGTATCATTGTAGTTACATAGCTAGTATATCCTAATAAGAAAAATATCAATGACCATGTACCTAATTTCAAAAAGTATAAACCTTTTTTATTTGCATATCGAATGGTTAAACCAAGTAATACAGCTAATAAAATAAAGAAAGTAATAAACCCACTAAAGAATGGCAAGCCTAAGTTGTTTACAAATGCAATGTCAAATGCCCCAGCCCATTTAATGGTATATTGAATTAAAAATACTTGTATAAAACCTGTAATAATAACTCCTATAAAAAATGCAACTAAGCCTCCTTTAAAACTAGGCTTGTAATTTCTAAAATAATAAACCATTACAATAGCAGGAATAGTTAAAATATTCAATAAATGGACCCCTATCGAAACGCCCATCATGTAAAATATAAAAATAATCCATTTGTCAGAACCTGAATTTTCAGCATTATGCTCCCATTTCAGCATCGCCCAAAATACTAGCGCAGTAAAGAAAGAACTCAACGCATAAACCTCGCCTTCAACCGCACTAAACCAAAATGAATCACTAAAAGTATAAGCTAGTGCCCCAACAATTCCAGCACCCATGATTAAAATTATTTGGTTTGATGTTAGTGCTAACCCAGATTGTTTTTCAACCATTCTTTTCGCAAAGTGCGTAATGGTCCAAAATAAAAACAAAATAGTAAACCCACTCGCTAATGCACTCATGGTATTAACTGCTTTGGCTGCTGTCAATGGATTGTCTCCAAAAAGAATAATAAACACTCTTCCCATTAAAACAAACATTGGAGCACCCGGTGGATGCGGAATTTGTAATTTATAAGCACTGCTTATGAACTCACCACAATCCCAAAAACTACCAGTAGCTTCTGAAGTCATAATGTACACTGTACAAGCTATTAAAGTCACAATCCAACCTGTCCAATTGTTAATTTTCTTGAAGTCCATTTTTACTTTTTTAGTAGTTGCAAACTTAATTGAAATGTGCCAAAATGGGAAATTAATAGGCGGTTTATGATTATTTTAAGATTTCCGGGTTCCACTAAGGTTTTTTATCTTTGCAGCCCATGAATACCAAACGTTCTGTAGCATTTCATACTTTAGGCTGTAAACTGAACTTTTCAGAAACTTCTACTCTTTCTAGACAATTGGAGCAAGAAGGATTTGAAAAGCGTGCTTTTACGGACAAAGCTGACGTTTATGTGATTAATACCTGTTCAGTAACCGACAACGCGGACAAAGAATGCCGTCAGTTAGTTAGAAGAATTCAAAGATTGGCCCCAGAGAGCTTTGTGGTTATTACAGGATGCTATGCTCAATTAAAGCCTCAAGAAATTGCAGATATACCAGGAGTAGACTTAGTGTTGGGTGCTTCCGAAAAATTCAACCTGGTTCAACATTTGGCTACTTTATCAAAAGGGGACGATACTAAAATTTGTAGCTGTGATATCGAAACAGTTACTGGATTTAATTCCTCTTTTTCTGTAAATGACAGGACCCGTACTTTTTTGAAAGTACAAGATGGTTGCGACTATAGTTGTTCTTTTTGTACGATCCCTATGGCAAGAGGCAAAAGTAGAAGTGATTCTGTTGAAAATGTTGTGAATCAAGCAAAACAATTAGCTGCAAACGGGGTGAAAGAAATTGTGTTGACTGGTATTAATTTAGGAGATTTTGGAAAAGGAAACGAGGGTGGAAAAAAACATGAAGAAGATTTTTTTGAATTAATAAAAGCGTTAGAATTAGACACAGCAATTCCTAGATACCGTATATCGTCTATTGAGCCCAATTTATTGACCAACGAAATGATTGAATGGGTAGCCCAAAGCAAAAAATTCATGCCGCATTTTCATATTCCATTACAAAGTGGCTCTGATGCGGTTCTGAAATTAATGCAACGAAGGTATAATAGTGAACTCTATCGTGAGAAGGTTGAATTAATAAAAAAGCACATCCCCCATGCCGCCATTGGCGTAGATGTAATTGTAGGATCACCTGGTGAAACGGAAGCTTACTTTAAAGAGAGTTTGGATTTTATACATTCATTAGACATTACTTACTTACATGTTTTTACTTATTCAGAGAGAGCTTCTACAAAAGCATTGGACATTAAACCAATTGTCCCTATTTTGGTGAGACAGGAAAGGAATAAAATAATGCGCAATTTATCTTATCAAAAACAACAATACTTTAATGCCGCTCATTTAGGCAGTACACGTACCGTTTTATTTGAGTCTATTAAACAAAAAGATTCAGAAAGTATCGCCATGTTGGAAGGATATACCGATAACTATATAAAAGTAATCACGCCCTTTAGAGCAGAATGGAGTAACCAATTAATTGAATGGAACTTAGCTTAAAATGACTGTGCACAAGTTTGAAATGTCTTAGCGCTTAGTTAAATTATTGAATGGAAACTTCCTCCACTTTAAATTCTACTATCATCATCATATTGATACTTTCTAGCCTTACAAATACGGTCTTCTTTCCTGATTTAATTACCTCCCCTCTTTGACCCATAAATAGGCCATTATTAATGGACACTTTTGTTTGAGCTGGAATATTATTCATATCTACCACCTGAATAGATTGATAAGACTCTCCTAGATATTTCTTGATAGTTTCAATTTCTTGATCGCGAATCATAGCAGGTTTTTTTTCGAAATACAAAAAATTAACTACCCCATTTACTGCTAAAATTTTACTTCTTTCCTCCTGACTAGCTTTTACAAATACATAAGACCTAAAAAGTGGTTCTTCAATGATTTTCTTTCTGTCAGACCATTGTCTTTCTTTTTTTTGCACTGGACACCAACTTTCAAATCCTTTTTGTATCAAAAGCGAATCCACTTTCTTTTCCCATTTGGATTTGGTATAAATTACATGCCAACGCTTCTCCTGTATAGCTAGTTCTGTACTCATAAATATTAAATTACCCTTTCTTTACTGGAGCTATTGTTTTGTTTTTATTCGTTGTTGTGGTTATAGTTGAAACTGCATTGAATTGACTCAGTAAATCAGTTGACTGTTTAATTTGTAAATCCTTAGCAACAAGTTTTAACCAAGCTTGGTATCTTTCTTGTTTCACCTTATCAGGATTGTTATAAAATTTATCATTATCTGCTTTAAGCGCTGCAATCTGCATCGTATCTTTCAGCTTTATAATATTTTCGTTTTGCTTTACCACTGCTTGTATTTCTTTTTTGAAAGCTTGATACTTATCTAGTTTTAAATAAACAGGCTTATCTATCTGTGATGAAATCCATTGCAAGTTCTTTTTGAACTTAATAACTGCTGTATCAGATTCGATTTTCTTATTGGCATTCATTGCAATCATATTCATATTACCTGTTTTAGGCCAAACTTGAAACTTAGCTCTTTCCATTTCATCCCAAGCCAATGCAGAAGGATTGTCTTTTTCCCTGTATTTCAAAAACTCATATTCGTCAGGCAATATCACGTCTGGAACCACGCCTTTTAACTGTGTTGAACTTCCGGTAATTCTATAGAATTTCTGGAAGGTCAATTTAACAGCACCGTATTCTGTTTGAATTCCTAAAGAATCTAATGGCTTACCAAATGCAACATTTCTTTGAACAGTACCTTTACCATAAGTGGAAGTACTTCCTACAACCAATCCTCTTTTATAGTCTTGAATAGCAGCCGCAAAAATTTCACTTGCAGAAGCACTAAATTCATTTGCCATAACTACTAATGGCCCGTCATATAATATACCTGCAGTCTCGTCATATAAAACCTGAGAACGACCTTCTTTATTTCTAATTTGAACAACAGGGCCTTTGTCAATAAACAAGCCAGCCATTTGAACGACTTCATACAAAGAACCTCCTCCATTATAACGAACGTCAATGATAATTCCTTTTACTTTTTCTGCTTTTAATTTTTCTACCTCTTTAGCAACGTCTTCGGAACATCTATGACCGTCTTCTCTTTCGAAATCTGCATAAAAATCTGGCAGTAAAATATAACCATATTTATCATTCCCTCTCGTAATGACTGCGCTACGTGCATATGACTCATCCAAAATGATTTTTTCTCTTATAAGTGGAATCACTTTTATAGTACCGTCTGGTTTTCTAACAGTCAAGCGAACTTCTGAACCCAAATCACCTCTTATTAATTTAACAGCATCTGTAGTTTCATATCCTTCAATATCTACAGGCTCCCCTGCACCTTGTGCGATTTTAATAATTACGTCGTTTGCCATTAATACCCCAGACTTCCATGCAGCACCACCTGGTTGAACACTCGCAATTTTAACGCCATTGTCGTCCTGTGTAAGTAATGCCCCAATACCATAAAATACGCCACTCATTAGCTCTGTAAAAGATCTTTTTTCAACTGGTGCGAAATAGTCTGTGTGCGGATCCATTAATCCTGTAATTGTATTTAAAAAAGTTTCAAACCTTTTTTCTCTACCAAAGGTTTTATCTAATAATTCAAACTTCTTTAGCTGTGCTTTTTTAACTGCCATTCTTGACTCTACTTCAATTAAAGAGTCCGATTTTATTATAAATTTCTCCTTGCCACTGTTTTTTAATTTGTCTTCTATAGCAGCTGCATATCTGTCCAATACTTTATACTTTACTAATTTTGACCATCTTATATCTCGCTCTTTTGTAGAAGCTGGATAAGCTAAATTGGTTGGGTCAAAATATAAAGAGTCATCAGTATTAAATTCGAATGGCTTTTGAATAATTGAATCAAAAACTTTTTTGGCTTCTGCAATTCTCTTTTCATAAATTAAGTCTACTGCGGGTACAAAATAAATAGTTGCACCATGAATTTCGTCGTCAATAGTTTTTTCAAAAGGTTTTAAAGTTTCCAAATCAGACTGTGTAAATAAATCCTTGTCTGGATCTAATGATTTTAAATACCCATCAAATACTTCCTTTGAAAAAACATCGTCCACTTTCCTTGGACTATAATGTTCACTTTCTAATAGATTACCTACTGTAGATAGTAATTTTCTATGTCTAAGGTCCGCTGGTTCCTGATTGGCTGATTTGCTAAAAGCAAAAAACAGACCACCAAATACGATAACCGTGGATAATACTACCCACTTATTTTGTTTTACATATGTCATAATTGCCCGCATGAAGAATTCAAAAATAGCGTAAAATGGGTTTGAAAGCAGTTATTCTATGATATTAGGGTATTTTTTATCATAATTTTATAAAAACAAGAAAACTAATTTTATAGATTCTTTATTTAAACGTATTTTTGCGACCCAAAATGGAGGGCGTAGCTCAGTAGGTTAGAGCGACAGTTTGTGGCACTGTAGGCCGTGGGTTCGAGACCCATCGTTCTCCCCCTAGAAAACCTGTTCCGATTATCGGGACGGGTTTTTTAATGTAAAAGAATAAATATGAATTTTATACTAATTCCTTTATTGACCGCCGTTTTTGCATGGTTATTGACTTGGTCATTCATTAAATTATTATTCTTCCCTTATCAACCTATTAATATTCTTGGCTTTAAATGGGAAGGTGCATTGTATCCGCTAATTCAGCAATTTTCATTAGATCAATTTTTGGGTCCCGAACAAATTGGAAAACAACTAGAACAAGTAATACCTTTTATAGACAGTAAACTGGACGATTTTTTTAGAAATAAAATTGCGGAAAAACTACCAATGATTTCCATGTTTATTGGGGATAAAACCATTTCGCAGCTTAAGGCTGTGTTTATGGAAGAATTAAGCAATTTATTCCCTGGTTTAATTACTCAATTTAGCCAAAACTTGGAAGCAGATTTTAAATCTAATTTCAAACAAAAAATGGCGCCAGCTATAGAAATAATTATCATGAAAGCAACTTCAAAAATTAGAATTGCATCCCTGGTAATTGGCTTAATATGGGGTTTACTCACTTATTATATTATTTCCCTTTTTTAGTCATTCAATAGGGCTGTTGATTAAGGTTTAATTACCGTTTATACTATCTCAAAACCATTGTTATTATATATGGTCGATATTTGACCCTTGATTAAACGATTGACTTCAATGGAAGTCCAATAAACACGAAAAGTAAGATTATGAAAAACATATGTATTGTATTTGGTTTATTATTATTGCAACTAGCTAGTAATGCACAAGTTCCAGCTGGTGCTGCTAGATCTGGAGGCGGGGCTTCTATGAATTTGGGGCACTTTTATGGCAAAATTGTTGATGCCAATAAAAAGGCCATAGACGGAGCTACTATCCAATTAAAAGGAAGCAAATTTGATCCTGCTACTAAAAAAGCAACTGAAGTTATCTTAGGAACTATGTTGACCGCCTCTAATGGTGATTTTAGTTTCGAAAATTTACCTGTTATGGGTAATTTTAAATTGATTATTTCTGGAGTAGGTTTTAAGAAATTAGAAAAAGTGTTAAGCTTCAATTTAAAAATGAATGGCGGCCAAAACATGCAAGAAATGATGGCATTGGTTGACAAAGATTTAGGCAATATTAAGTTGGAAGAATCTACTACCGACTTACAAAGTGTTACAGTATCCTCTACTGCAAAACCGCAATTCGAAATGGGTATTGACCGTAAAATTTTTAACGTTGATAAGAACTTAACTAGTACGGGACAGACTGCAGTTGAAGTAATGAAAAACATACCTAATTTAAATGTGGATATTGACGGTAATGTAACTTTAAGAAACGCCGCACCTACTTTATTAATTGACAACCGACCTACTACTTTGACAATGGATCAGATACCTGCCGACATTATTGATAGAGTAGAAATTATCACTAACCCTTCTGCTAAATATGACGCGACAGGCGGTAATGCAGGTATCTTAAATATAGTTTTAAAGAAGAATAGGAAAAATGGTTATAATGGAGGAATCAGAACTGGTATTGACATGAGAGGGAAATTTAATGGAGGTGGAGATTTGAATATTAGAGATAATAAATTCAACTATTCTCTTACCGCTAATACGATGGGCAGAAAGTCTATTGGAACATCTGAAACAACAAGAGAGATTATTGGAGCAACTGTTCCTACAAGCATCAAGACAATTAATAATAGTACCAATAATGGAACTTTTAATTTTTACCGTGCTGGATTTGACTTTCTACCAGACAACAGAAATACATTTTCTTTGTATGGCAATATTGTAAAAGGCGCTTTTAATAATAGTGGAAATCAAATTATTGACTCTATTAAGTCAGGAGTAACAAAGCAATACAATTTAGATAATACCTCACATTTTGAATTCTTAAACAAAGGAGCTCAATTAAGTTACAAGCATTTGTTTGAAGAAAAAGGGCATGAATTAACTGCAGACGTGAATTACAACCAAGCGGAAAGTAATAACTGGTCTTTGATTAATTCAACTTTACTAAATCAAAGAAGTATTGGAACTGGAACTAATAAAAATTATTCTGCAAACATTGACTATGCAAGAGAATTTAAAGGAGATATTAAATTTGAATCAGGGTTGAAATATAATTACCGTTCTGAATTTAATAGTAGAGATCAATATCGTAGTGAAGTATTACTTGCAGATGTAAGTAAACAATATGATTATAATGAAAAAATTTACGCAGCATATACTAATATTAATATGAAGCGTAATAAATGGGGTTACCAATTAGGATTAAGAGCAGAAAGTAGAACTTATGACGGCACCACTTACAACGTTCACAAAATAACTTCTATCCCTGATCCTTTTTCAATGAAGTACCCTATTTCATTATTTCCTAGCGCTTTTATTAATTATAAAAAGAACGATAAGGAAGATTTTCAATTCAACTATTCAAAAAGAATTAGTCCTCCAAATTTTTTCCAATTATTGCCATTCCCAGACTATAGCGATCCTCAAAACATTACTATTGGTAATCCAAAATTGAAACCACAGTTTACACATTCTTTTGAAGTAGCATATAATAATGCTTATAAAAAAGGATCTAATTTTTTAGCAACTGCCTATTATAAATACAGCACGGACTTAATTACAAGCTATGTTTATAGAGACATTAACCCTGCAAATAATAATGATAGTGCTTATTTTAGTTCTTCTATCAACGCGAACACTGCAGTAGTGTATGGTTTAGAATTAAGCAATAAAACTGCAGTAACTAAATGGTGGGATTTGAACTTGAGCTTTAATTTATTCAAATCTGCAATTCAGGCTACTATACCTGGTCAAAATGTTGACAATGACTTGACAAGCTGGTTTAGTAAAATGAACAACACTTTCAAAATTGGAAAAGGATTAAGCTACCAATTTAGCGGTCAATACCAAGCTAAAACTATTTTACCTCCAGGTGGAAGTAGTACAGGTGGTGGTGGTCGTGGAGGCCCTCCAGGTGGTGGCGGATTCGGCGGACCACAGTCTACTGCTCAAGGTTACAATTTACCTGTATACGATTTTGACATGGCCCTTAGAAAAGAATGGAGTTTGAAAGGCGGAAAGACTGCTAGTTTATCATTTAGCGTAAATGATGTATTCAAAACAAGAATAAGCAAGACCTTTTCCCAAAGTCAATACTTTATTCAAAATGCAACAAGAGTTAGAGATCAACAATTATTTAGATTAAACTTTAGTTTGCGTTTTGGAAAATTTGATGTGAATTTATTAAGAAGAAAAAGTAGTAATACTGGAGACGGAGCAGGGATGGACCAAGTTCCACAATAACATAAATAAAGAGTACATAATAACCAATTGAAACTATTTAACAAAAAGCTAAACCGTATGGTTTAGCTTTTTGTTTTTCCAGTTAACATTGGAACAAAGGAAAATTCATCAAAGGATTCTATTTTTTCAGTGCCATCTTTTTTCTTAGTAAGTCTTAACATACGTTGTACTGTTTCAGATTCATCTACAGGAATCACCATCATTCCTCCTATTTTTAGTTGCTGCCAAAGCATTTCAGGAACCTCAGGGGCTGCGGCTGTTATTAATATTTTATCAAATGGTGCTAACTGAGGTAAGCCCTCAAATCCATCACCAAAATAAAAAAAAACATTAGGGTAATTCGCTCTAAAAATATATTTACTCGTTTTCTCAAATAATTGTTTTTGACGTTCAATAGTATATACTTCTGCTCCCATAGCTGCTAGCACAGTTGTTTGATACATACTACCAGTGCCAATTTCTAATACCTTATCGCCTTGCTTTATTTGAAGCAATTGAGTCTGATAAGCGACAGTATAAGGCTGTGATATGGTTTGATTTGCCGCAATTGGAAATGCACGGTCCTCATATGCTATTTTGTCAAATGCAGAATCTAAAAAAAAATGCCTTGGAATAGCTCCAATTGCTTCTAACACTTGATTGTCAGTTATTCCCTTTTCTTTTAATTGAGCTACTAATTGTTTTCTCAAGCCCTTATGTAGATAGGCATCTTCTAATTTACGCATGCTTATCTTTTAATTTAATTGCATATCCGTGATAATGCCTTTTATTTTGTCTTGTAATAATTGATACTGTTCGTCAAATTGAGCTTTATCAACTAAAGTGGTACTTACACTAAAGTAAAATTTAATCTTAGGTTCAGTTCCACTAGGTCTTGCTGAAATTTTACTCCCGTCTTCTGTAATAAATTGTAAGACATTGCTTTTTGGTAAATTAATTTTCCAAGTCTCTCCTGAAATTAAATTCTTACCTGTTTGCAATTCGTAATCTAATAAGGTAACTACTTTTGATCCATTAATAATAGCAGGTGGCGCATTTCGATAACCTTGCATCATATTCGCAATTTCCTGCTGCCCATTCATACCCTTTTTTGTAATGCTGATAAGGTTTTCGTAATAAAAACCATATTGCATATACAATTCAATCATTTTGTCAAATAAAGACCTTCCCTTGCTTTTTTCATAAGCAGCCATTTCACATAATAAAGCAACTGCACTCACTGCATCCTTGTCTCTTATCTGATCTCCTATCATTAAACCAAAGCTTTCTTCTCCGCCAATAATATAATTCTCTTTCCCTTCTTTTTCTTTAACTAATTCAGCAATCCATTTGAATCCTGTTAATACATTATAACATGCAACATGATTTTGTTTAGCCACTTCATTAATCATTGCTGTTGTTACAATAGTTGTAACAACCATATCATTTGGTTCAGCAATACCTTTTGCTTTTCTAGCTTCCATCATATACGCAAAAGCTAAAACAGCTGTTTGGTTACCATTCATTAAAACCCATTCCCCATTATGATTCTTAACTGCAATACCTACTCTATCCGCATCGGGATCGGTCCCTAATAATATGTCTGCATCTAATGCTTTTGCTTCTGCCATACCCATACTCATGGTTTCACTTTCTTCTGGGTTTGGATATTTTACAGTTGGGAAATTGCCGTCTGGTGTTGACTGCGCTTCCACCACATGCACATTCTTAAATCCAAATTCAGCTAGTACTTTAGGCACTAATGTAATACCTGTTCCATGAATTGGAGTGTACACAATTTTCAAATCTTGTTGTGCTTCAATAATTTCAGGATATACACTTAATGATTTAAGCATTTTTATATACTTAGCATCCATGTCTGCCCCTAATAATTGAATATTAGCTTCTCCTCCTGACCACTTAACATCGTCTACCGATTGTATGGCTTCAACTTCTGTTATTACGCTTGTGTCATGTGGAGGCACTAATTGTCCACCGTCGTTCCAATAAGCTTTATAACCATTATATTCTTTAGGATTATGCGAAGCCGTACAAACCACTCCAGCTTTACAATGTAAATTTCTTATTGCAAAGCTTAATTCAGGCGTGGGTCTTAAAGCATCAAATAAATAAACAGTAAAGCCATTTGCGGCAAATACATTGGCAGTAGTTTCAGCAAAAAATCTTGAATTGTTTCTGCTATCGTGCGCAATGGCAACTGAAATAGGCTCAGCTGGAAAGGACTTTTTTAAATAATTAGCAAAGCCCTGTGTAGCCATGCCAATGGTATATTTATTAATACGGTTAGTCCCCACTCCCATAATACCACGTAAGCCGCCTGTTCCAAACTCCAAGTTTTTATAGAAAGATTCTTCTAATTCATTGGGATGATTCGCTTGTAAATCACGAACTGCATTTTTAGTTGCTTCATCATAGTTTCCTGCTAACCAGGTTGCTACTTTTTGTTCAATGGCTGGGCTCATATATTTGCTATTATTCGATATTTAATTGGAATACCGGCAAATTAAATAATTCTCCTTAAATGACCCCCAAAAAATACGATTAGTTTGTAAGTGAATTGTGCATTATTTGAGGGTATTTTAGGAATGTTACTTGAGGAAATGGGCTAAATTTGTAGCGGCCCGCTAAATACCAATAAATCATTAATATGGCTCTGATTGCTGAAATTCTGTTTAGTATACTTACTGGCACCGCGCTCTTCTTTTTTTGTAAAAATTTATTAGCCATTAGACGTAATATTCTAATTGGCAAAGCTAGTTTTATAAATGACCATCCAGGAAGAAGATGGAAGCAAGTTCTTTTATTGGCTTTCGGACAAAAGAAGATGTTTCGTAACCCACTAGTTGCCATTTTACACTTATTTGTATATGTAGGTTTTATTGTAATCAATATTGAATTACTTGAAATTATCGTAGACGGCATAACTGGAAGTCATCGTGCTTTTGCACCCTTATTAGGTAACTGTTACATTTTACTTATTAATAGTTTCGAAGTACTTGCTGCATTAGTTTTAATTGCATGTGTAGTATTTTATAGTCGTCGTAATATTATTCGATTAAAAAGATTTATTAGCAAAGACTTAAATGGATGGCCAAAAACTGACGCTAATATTATTTTAATTACAGAAGTCGTTTTAATGAGTTTGTTTTTAATAATGAATGCAACAGACCCAGCTAGTCATTTTTTAATTTCTAGTTATTTAAAGCCTTTATTTAACAATTTTAACGAAAGTCAATTAGCAATTATAGAGCACAGTGCTTGGTGGCTGCATATTATTGGTATATATGCATTCATGAATTACTTGCCTTATTCTAAGCACTTGCATATCATATTGGCATTCCCCAATGCCTATTACGCCCCATTAATACCAAAGGGTACGATGCATAATATGCAATCTATACAAAACGAAGTGTTGTATGCTATGCAGCCAGAAATGGCACCTACAGAAGCCACTGCTCCTGAAAAATTTGGCGCAAAAGACGTGATGGATTTAAGCTGGAAGAACTTAATGGATGCTTATAGCTGTACTGAATGTGGAAGATGTAGTGCTGCTTGTCCTGCAAACCTGACTGGTAAATTATTAAGCCCACGAAAAATCATGATGTCAACACGTGACAGGTTAGAAGCAGTAGGCAAAAATATAGATACCAATAAAATATTTATCGAGGACGGAAAATCATTATTACATGATTATATAACTATTGAAGAACTAAGAGCCTGTACTACATGCAATGCCTGCGTGGAAGAGTGTCCTGTAAGTATTTCACCTATGGATATTATATTAGAATTAAGAAGATCATTAGTAATGGAAGAAAGTAATGCCCCGGCTGAATGGAATGGGATGTTTAGTAATATAGAAAATAATTTTGCACCTTGGAAGTTTTCACCAGACGACAGAGACGCCTGGACTTCTCAATCATAAACCTTATTGTATGAAAGTAAACACAATGGCGGAATTCATGGCTAAAGGAGAACAACCCGAGGTTTTATTTTGGGTTGGATGTGCTGGTAGCTTTGATCAAAGAGCTCAGAAAATAACCAAAGCATTCGCCACTATATTAGATAAGGCAGGAGTCAATTATGCCATACTAGGCAAGGAAGAAGCATGCACCGGCGACCCAGCTAGAAGAGCTGGTAATGAATTTATGTTTCAAATGATGGCCTATCAAAATATTCAAGTGTTGAATGGATATAATATTAAAAAAATTGTAACCACCTGCCCTCATTGTTTCAATACGTTAAAAAATGAATACCCCGTTTTAGGAGGTAATTATGAAGTAATACACCATACTCAATTCTTACAAGAACTTATAGAACAGGGTAAAATCAAATTCACCGATAGTAATGAATGGAAGGGAAAGTCTATCACTTATCATGATAGTTGTTATTTAGGGCGTGCTAATGAGATTTACGAAGCTCCTAGAAAAGTTTTAGAAAGCTTAGACATGGAATTAAGAGAAATGAAGCGTTGTAAGTCGAAGGGATTATGTTGTGGAGCTGGTGGCGCTCAAATGTTTAAGGAAGAAGAAAAAGGAGATAAAAGAATCAATACAGAAAGAGCAGACGAGGCCCTAGCAACAAAATCAGATTTTGTGGCAAGTGCTTGTCCATTCTGTAATACGATGATGACCGACGGTATTAAAAATAGAGCAGAGGAAGTGCATACTGAAGTTTTAGATATTGCAGAAATTATTGCTAAAGCGATAAAATAAACGATAACTTATCATAAATAAGATTACAAAAATAAAGAATATAAGAAGCATATAATAAAAGCTTGATTGTATGTATTAAAACATAATTATAAAATGCCAGAAGATTTATCAACCATACTACCCGAAAATTTTCATCCACAATCAAAAGTTTGGATTTACCAGTCTAATAGAACTTTTAGAATGGGAGAGTTATTTCAAATAGAAGAGCTATTGGAGAATTTCATAGCTAACTGGAAAAGCCATGGTGCCCCTGTTAAAGGATTTGGCACTATTATATATGGTCAGTTCATTATACTAATGGCAGACGAGACACAAACAGGTGTGGGCGGATGTAGTACCGACAGTTCAGTACATGTAATAAAAGAAGTGGAGAAATTGTGTGGAGTACAAATGTTTCATAGAGAACTTTTAGCGTTTTGGGTAAAAGAAAAGGTAGAGACCATCCCTTTGTCTCAAGTTGCTTATGCATTAGAAAATGAATTAATACAAAAAGATACTTTATACTTTAATAATTTAGTAAGCACCAAAGAAGAAATGGAAACTAAATGGATGCAACCAATAAGCGAAAGCTGGTTAGCCGCAAAATATATTAAATAATGATCACTGTTTATGCCATACCCAACTGTAATACTGTAAAGAAAGGACTTGATTGGTTAAAACTAAATAAGATCCCATTTGAGTTCCATGACTATAAGAAAAAAGGAATTACCAATACGCATTTAACCAATTGGTGCAAGCAAGTGGGCTGGGAGACTTTGATAAATAAAAAAGGTACTACCTGGAAATTATTAGGACCTGAAATACAATCGACCATTACCAATCAAAAAACTGCCATTGCATTGATGTTGGGAAAAACGTCTATTATACGCCGCCCCTTAATTGAAGAAAATGGAAAAATATTAACACTCGGATTTGACGAGACTGCCTACCAAAATGCCCTCAAATAGAGGGCATTTTGGTAGTAATAATTGCTTAATTTATTAAAATATTGGCGATTTTTTATACTACTTTTTTTGATTTGTTAGATTTCAGCAGACTAATAAGCGCAAGAAATTCTAATACTAATCCTCCTCCCATACAGAAACCTTTTAAGAAACTAAATTTGTTTAAAGACTCAAGCAACACACTCGATAAGATCAAAATCATTCCTAATACAAATTTCATTAATGGACTTAATTTGTTAATTGATAATTTCATTTTTTAATAATTTTTAATTTAATTATTTAAATACCCCTGAGCATCTACCTACTGCATAAGCAACATAGCTTATAGCGCATGGATTAAAGGTACAGGCAAAATCGCAAAGCCAATCTTCTGAACAACTATTTTTGGCCTCTTGATAATAAGCATTAAACTGAGCAGTTGTACAATTCCAAATAACATTAGACTTGATTCTAAATAGTTTATTTGAATCTAAAAAACTTAGAGTATTATCTAATGAACCAGATTTACTTTTAATGATTTTCTGATGATCGAAATAATCATTTGAAAATTCTCTTCCATTAATGTCTTTAAAAATTATTCTGCCAATATTTTTTCCTCTAAACCCAATCTTTTCTCTAACTACGGTTAATTGCGTATTATTTACCGATTCAATAACATAGAATAAATCTTTACTACTACTATCGATATCCTGAAATTTAATATGAATGCCACTATAAGAAGTCAATCCTTTAAATTTAATTTTATAATACTCAGCGTTATTAAAATCAAAATTGCCATTTAGTATAGCTTCAGAATGTAGCAAGGATTTTACTTGGAGGTCATTAGCATCAACTAGTTCTGAACTTTCCACTATTGGAATATCTTTGTTCATACTCTGGACCCCATAATCCTCATTCGAAATAGCTGGTTTCAAAGGCTCCTTTTGACAAGCTTGCACAAAAAGCATACATGATACAAATAATGGTGTTACCATACTACTGATTTTCATTGTTTTCATAATTGTTTATTTAGACATTGAATATATCAACAGCAATAAGATAGAATCAGCGTATTAATCCCCACAAAAATGCCCTCAAATAGAGGGCATTTTAAATAACTTAAATTATTAGTTTAAAAACAATAATTATCTATTTAATATTTGCTGAAAGAATTCTGTTTAAATCCTCCCCTCTTAAATCTTTACCAATTATTACCCCCTTAGGATCTATTAAGAAATTAGCTGGAATACTTTGAATACCAAATTGAACAGCTACTTCATTGTTCCAATATTTCAAATCACTTACATGAGTCCATGTTAATCCGTCTTTCTTAATTGCTTCTAACCATTTAGACTTGTCTTGGTCTAATGAAACTCCTAATACTGTAAATCCTTTTGCTTTAAAAGTATTGAATGTTTTTACCACATTTGGATTCTCTGCTCTACAAGGACCACACCAGCTTGCCCAAAAATCAACTAATACATATTTGCCTCTCAATGAAGACAAACTTACTGATTTACCATTCACGTCATTTTGTTTGAAATCAGGCAAAACAGAACCAATTTTACCAATGCCTGCAGATTGTAAAGATTTTTCAACAATTTCTGCAAATGCTCCTTTTTTTGCATCACCGCCTAATTCAGCATAATAGTCTCCTAAATTATCTTTGATAGCTGGAAATGCATTGGCTAGCTGAAACAAGAAAAATGTTGATACTGGAGACTGATTGTTTTTTCTCGCTGTAAATTGATAACTCAATACTATATCTTTTGCTTGAGTTGCTTCTACATTAATTAATGAGTCTTTAACTATAGCACTTTTTTCTACCTGCAATGCTTGTCTTGTTTTACCATATAATTCCATTTTCGGAGTCAACATTTTCATGAAATTTTGATATACATCATGATTAGGTGAACCCTTGTAGCTAATATTAGTTGGCTTTAATAAATCACCATAGATACTTAAACTATCGTTACCAATAAATAATGGCAGCTTTTGTTGAAGGCCACTAAAAGAAAGTAAAAATACAGTAGGCAAAGCTGTTTTACTAGTTAAAGTAAATTTACCGGCATCCACTTTAGCAGTAGCTACCTCTTTATTACTCATCCCGTCAATTAAACTTACTGTTGTATTGTCTGGTATACCTCTTAAATCTGCCTTAATATATAAAGCTTGTTGTGCATTCAATTGTGTTAAAACAGTAAGTAAAATAAAGCCTAAAACTATTTTTTTCATGTGTATTTATTTATGAAGATTTATTTCTTGTGTTATAAAGGTTATTTCTTGTGTTATGAAGGTTTGTGTCTTGTCTCTAAAACTTTGATAATATCCTTAAAAGTAAAACCTTTTGCTTGCAATAATATTAAATAATGGAATAATAAATCTGCAGATTCGTCTAAAAATAACATATCGTTATTGTCTTTTGCCTCAATCACCACTTCTACCGCTTCCTCACCTACTTTTTGAGCTATTTTATTAATCCCTTTGGCAAATAAAGATGCCACATAAGAACTATCAGGCGCTGCAGATTTTCTTTGTGCAATTATTTGTTCTAGCGTATTTAAGAAATCGGGGCTATTTGTTATATTCTCCTCCCCCCAGCAGGTAGCAGTTCCCTTATGACATACTGGTCCAACTGGATTTGCTTGTATTAATAAACTGTCTCCGTCACAATCATTCGCTATGCTAACATAATTCAAAAAATTACCGCTTTCTTCACCCTTGGTCCACAATCTTTTTTTAGAACGGCTATAAAATGTGACTTTCTTTTGAGACAAAGTTGCGTCAATGGCATCTTGATTCATAAAGCCTAACATTAAGACTGTTTTAGTTTTTGCATCCTGAATAATAGCTGGAACTAAACCATCTGTATATTTTGTAAAATCTATATTCATAATTAAAATTAAGTAAAGTTTATAATCTTATAGGTATTCCTTTGTGGTGTAAGTATTGTTTCAAGTCAGGTATGGCAATCTCTTTGTAATGAAAAATACTCGCTGCCAATGCTGCATCCGCCTTGCCCTTAGTAAAAACATCATAAAAATGTGCCGTTGTTCCACCTCCGCCAGAAGCAATAATAGGAACAGGTAATATCTCTGCCAACTGCGCCGTTATGTCTAATGCAAAACCTTGTTTAGTTCCATCATGATTCATTGAAGTCAAAAGTATTTCCCCTACCCCTAATTCAACCGCCTCTCTAGCCCAATCGATTACTAATTTGTCTGTTTTTTCTCGCCCCCCTTTTAAATATACATACCAATTATTATCAGCTTCACATTTAGCGTCTATTGCCAATACCACACATTGACTTCCAAAATTTTTCGCGAATCGACTAATAATAGTGGGGTCTAAAAAAGCAGCAGTGTTAATAGAAATTTTATCTGCTCCATTCTGCAATAAGGTACTTACATCGTCTTCTGTTTTAATACCACCCCCTACTGTAAAAGGAATATTGATTCGATGCGCAATTTTATTTACTAATTCACTCAATGTTTTTCGTTTCTCCACAGTTGCAGTAATGTCTAAAAATACCAATTCATCTGCTCCTTGCGCTGCATACAATGCGCCTAATTCAATGGGGTCCCCAGCATCTCTTATTTGTTCAAAGTTTACACCCTTCACCGTGCGGCCGTCTTTGATATCTAAACAAGGGATGATTCTTTTGGTTAACATGATTTTGGTTTATAATTGAGGCGGATTAAAATTTAGAAAGTTCGTCTAATGTAATTCTATTTTCATAAATTGCTTTTCCCACAATTGCTGCAGAACATCCAATCGTCCTTAATTCCACTAAGTCTTGTAGTTTACTCACACCGCCACTAGCAATTAATTGAAGACTTGGAAATTTTATAATTATTTTTTTATACAATTCAATCGAAGGCCCTTCTAATTTTCCGTCTTTTTGAATATCAGTACAAAACATTTGAGTAAGTCCTTTATTTATATAGGATTGCATAAATTCGTATACGTCAATATTTGTTTTTTCAAGCCATCCACCCACCGCTATTTTTTCTTCAAATACATCTGCACCTAACATAAATATTTCAGCTCCGAATCGTTCAATCCACTCTTCAAAAGTTTCCCTACTCTTAACTGCAAGACTCCCAATGGTAGCGTAGCGCGCTCCTGTGTCTAAAACTGTTTTTAAAGTGGATTCTGTTTTGATGCCTCCCCCAAAATCGATTTCCAAACTTGTTTTGTTTGCAATTTTCTCTAACACTTTCCAGTTCACCACTTTGCCTGCTTTTGCGCCATCTAAATCTACTAAGTGTAAACGTATTAAACCAATCCCTTCAAAATTTTTGGCCACTTCCAAGGGGTCTTCGTTGTAGATCTTTTTCTGCGCGTAATCTCCTTCTGTTAATCTTACACATTTACCTTCTATTAAATCTATCGCTGGAATAATTTGCATAATTCGGTCATTCATTTAATTAAGAAATTTCAAGAAAATTTTTTATAATCTGTTCTCCAACCTTAGCCGATTTTTCTGGATGAAACTGTACTCCATAAAAATTATTTTTATGCAAAGCACTACTATAATCCTGTATATAATTAGTAGTGGCAATTGTATGAATCCCAAAGGCTGCATAATAACCATGTACAAAATAAGTAAAGCTATTTTCCGGAATTTCCTTGAACAAGTCAGTCTTTAAATTTGAAATGGTATTCCATCCTATTTGTGGAACTTTAATGGTTTGATCTGTTGGAATGAATAATTTCACCTGTTCTTCAAAAATACCCAAACAGTTTGTATTGTTTTCTTCCGAATAGGCACACATTAATTGCATCCCTAAACAAATACCTAATACAGGTTGTTGCAGATTTTTTATTACTGTATCTAATTTACGTTCTTTTAAATATGCCATAGCGGTACTAGCTTCCCCCACTCCAGGGAAAATTACTTTATCAGCAGCTAGTATTGCTTCCACATTATCCGTCACGGTAGCATTCACCCCTAATCTCTCCAATGCGTATAAAACGGATTGGATATTGCCTGCATTATATTGTATAATAACTGTACTCATAATTAATTTAATACTCCTTTCAAAAACTGAGAAGTTACTAATTCTATAGACCCCCCTTTTGACAATGCTTGAATATAGGCAGACCCTATAATTGCTCCATTAGAATAAGCAGATACTGCATCAAATGTTTCTTTGTCTTTAATTCCAAAGCCAACTAATACCGGATTTTTCAAATGCATAGCTTGTAATTTCTGCAAGTAAATAGCCACTTTAGAAAAGTCTTTATCCTTCCCTGTAGTAGCAGAAGAACTTACCGCATATAAGAAACCGGTACTTAAGCTATCTAATTTTCTTAATCTTTCTTCTGGTGTTTCTGGCGTTACTAAAAAGACAAAGTCAAGTCCATTTTGTTGTATCGACGTTCCATATAAATGTTCAAATTCATATAAAGGCAAGTCAGGCAATATTAAACCGTCCACTCCAACCTCTTTTGCTTTTTTGCAAAACTGCTCAAAACCATATTGTAAAATAGGATTCATATAGCCCATTAAAACTACTGGAATATGAATAGTTTTACGCATGTGCGCTAGTTGCTCAAACAAGGTTTCAATTGTCATTCCATTTGCCAATGCAATATTACCACTTGACTGTATTACTTCTCCGTCTGCAAGCGGATCACTATAAGGCATTCCAAGTTCAATAATATTTGCTCCATTTTGTTGGAGACTTTCCATAACTTCTAATGTACTATTTAAAAGAGGGAAGCCTGCAGTGCAATACACATTTAAAACGCGTTGAGATTGTTGTTTAAATAATTCTGATAACCTTGACATATTTTTTATTTTTCAAGAGGACTTTTTTTCGAAGTCCTCCTTGGTGAACACTATTTTTTCAAGTCCATTGCTTGCATGTAAGTAGCTAAATCCTTATCACCTCTTCCACTTAAACATACAACTACTACGTCTGTTGGCTTAAAATTTATTTTCGGCAATACAGAAAAAGCATGCGCAGTTTCTAATGCAGGTATAATCCCTTCAATTTCAGAGATATGAAAGGCCCAGTCTAATGCTTCCTCGTCGGTGGCACTCATAAAGGTACCTCGCTTGCTTTCATATAAGAATGCATGTAGTGGTCCAATGCCTGGATAGTCTAAGCCAGCAGAAATACTATGTGGCTCTACAACTTGACCGTCCTTGGTTTGCATCACAATACTTTTACTTCCATGTAAAATACCCGTAGTTCCCAATTGTGTAGTCGCTGCACTCATCCCTGAATTAACTCCATGACCTGCTGCTTCTACTGCCACTAATTCAACAGTGGGCTCATTTAAAAAATGATAAAATGCACCCGCTGCATTAGACCCTCCTCCCACACAAGCAATAACATGCGTTGGCAATTCAGATCCTGTTTTTTCTTTTAATTGCTTTCTAGTCTCCTCACTTATCACACTTTGGAAACGCGCCACCATGTCTGGATAAGGATGTGGTCCTACCACACTACCAATGATATAATGTGTTTCGTCTGGTTCATTTATCCATGCTCTTATAGCTTCATTGGTGGCATCCTTCAATGTTTTGCTTCCACTGGCTGCTGGCACCACAGTAGCTCCTAACATTTTCATTCTCGCAACATTGGGTGCTTGACGCTCAATATCTTTTTCACCCATATAAACGACACATTCCATTCCCTTCAATGCACATACAGTTGCTGTAGCCACTCCATGTTGACCTGCACCTGTTTCTGCGATAATCTTCTTCTTACCTAATCTTTGAGCTAAAATAATTTGTCCAATAGTATTATTAATTTTATGTGCACCTGTATGACAAAGGTCTTCTCTTTTTAAATAAATATTTGTACCTATTTCTTTGCTCAATCTTTCTGCATAAAATAATGGAGTGGGTCTTCCTACATAGTCTTTTAACAAAGCTGCTACTTCTTCTTTAAAAGCAGGATCTTCCATGATTTGTAAATACTGTGTTTTTAAAGTCTCTACATTACCGTATAACATTTCGGGAATATAGGCTCCTCCAAATTCACCATAATAACCTTCCTTACTTGGTGCTTGATAATTCGTTAACTCGTTAAATAAATGCATTGATAAACGTTTTTATTTTTTCTAAATTTTTTATTCCAGGTTCTAACTCGAATTGACTATTTAAATCCAAAGCAACTAATGTTTTACCTGCTTTGGTTTGTTCCATAATTTGTACACCTTGTATATCATTTGGCCCTATACCGCCACTTAAAAAATAGGGCTTTTTGATATTAGTGCCTTTAATTAATTCCCAATTAAAATGTTGGCCCGTACCTCCATACATTTTGCTGTCCGTATCAAATAAGAAATAATCAGCTACTTTTTCAAAATCTTCAAATACGGGCAAAGCTCCACCAATCCTAAATACCTTAACCACCGTTACTTGTTTTTGTACCAAAGCACAATAGGCTGCATCTTCATCGCCATGCAACTGCACCATGTCTAACCCTGCTGCTTCAGCAATGCTTAATAATTGTTCCAATGGTTCATTTACAAACACACCCACCTTTTTTGCATTCACAGGTTTAAAATAAGCTAAATCATTTAAGGATAAATTAGCCAATACATACCGCTTTGACGCTGGATAAAATATAAATCCAATATAATTGACTCCCATAGCTTCCAAAGCCAGCGCCTGTTCCATATTCGATATGCCACAAACCTTAAATTGCATGTCCGTCCATTTTAATTTGTGATGCAAATTCTTCAAATGCTTTTGCGGGGTTGTCTTGTTTCATAAAATACTCTCCCATTAAAAATCCATCAAAACCTTCTTTCTTTAACAATCTAAATGTTTCAATATCATATATTCCACTTTCGGCAATACTTAATTTATCCTTTGGTAATTGATTTCTCAACTTTAAGGAATGTTCAATATTTACTTCAAATGACTTTAAACTTCTATTATTAATTCCTACGAAATCGACTTCGTCACAGATATATACTAATTCAGATTCATCGTGTAATTCTAACAACACTTCCATCCCTAATTCCTTTGCAGTGCCTGCTAGTAATTCAATTTCGGTTGGGGTCAAGCAAGATGCGATTAATAAAATCACAGACGCCCCATATGCCTTAGCTTCTATTATCTGAAACTCATCAATTATGAACTCTTTTCTAAGCACTGGAATTGGATTATGAATAGCAATTGATAAATCTGCCAAACTTCCTCCGAAAAATTGATTGTCTGTCAAAACAGAAATTCCCGCAGCACCATAATCACTATAAGCTTTAGCTACTTCCTCCACTGTTGCAGTGGAGTTAATAACACCTTTGGAAGGAGATTGCCTTTTAAATTCTGCAATAATACCCGTTTTAGTGCTATCTAATAAATTGGCTTTTAAGGAATGGGCTTTTTGAGAAAACAAAGGCATTGCCTCCAATTGCTCAATACTAATTTGCTTTTTCCTTTCGGCTACTTCTACGAATTTATGCGCTACTATTTTAGCTAAGATATTTGTACTCATTATTGTAGGCTGATTAATTTTTTCAAACTATTATTTGCAGCACCAGATACTAAACTTTTTGTAGCAACTTCTAAAGCGGCTTCATAATTATTATAAGCACCAGTCACTTGCAATGCCATTGCAGCATTTGCTAATACCACTTCATTTTGAGCGTCTGTTCCCTTTCCTTCAATTATATTTTTAAAAATTGTAGCTGCTGCTTCAACGGTATCACCCCCATGCAATTCCGATTGCATTAGTATACGCTTTCCTAACTGTAAAGGCGTCATTATGAATTCGCCATTATTAGTGACCACTTTTGTGTCGGTGGTCAAGGAGATTTCATCATATCCGTCAATACTGTGAATTAAAGTAAATTCCTTATTCAAGGATTGTAATACATAATTGTAAATTCTTGCCATTTCTAAATTATACACTCCAATCAATTGATACTTAGGTTGTGCTGGATTTACAATGGGCCCAAGCATATTAAAAAACGTCCTTACCCCAATATTTCTTCTCATTGCACCAACTGACTTTAATGCTGGATGAAATAAGGGCGCATGTAAAAAACAGATTCCCGCTTCTTTCACTTCTCTAGCTAATAAAACTTCTTCATTTTTAAAAGTATACCCTAGTTGTTCCATTACATTCGAAGAACCACTAACACTAGATGCTCCATAATTACCATGCTTAATAACTGGCTGCCCTGCTCCCGCAACAATAAAACAAGCTAAAGTTGATATATTGAATGTGTCTTTACCATCTCCGCCTGTACCAACTATATCAATGGCATTGTCTACACCCAAATTCACTTTCACTGCCAAGGAAAGTAATGCATCTCTAAAACCCATTAGTTCTTCAATTGTTATACTACGCATTAAAAACACGGTGACAAAGGAAGTGACTTCATGTTCATTATAAGCCCCTTGCGATATTTGAACTAATACTTCTTTGGCCTGTTCACTAGTCAAGGTTTTATGTTCGAATAAATATTGTAATAATTTTTTCATGCTGTTATTTTTTTAACCAGTTACTTATAATTTTGGCACCCTCTGGAGTTAACACACTTTCTGGATGATATTGAACTCCTTTAACATCATAAGTTTTATGCTCCAATGACATAATGTATCCATCATCGTCTTTTGATGTAATAGTCAGTTCTGATGGCAAATCTTTTTCATTCACGACCCAGCTATGATACCTGCCTACACTAAAAGTATTTGGCATGCCCTCAAATAAAGTAGAAGGTGCTGTTAAATGCACTGGCGTTGCAATGCCATGATATACTTTACTTAAATTACTTAAACTTCCTCCAAAAGTTTCTGCAATGGCTTGTTGTCCAAGGCAAACTCCAAAAATGGATTTAGTAGCAGCGAATTCTTTTATTAAGGGTAGTAACAATCCTGATTCAGACGGTATGCCTGGACCTGGCGATAATAAAATTTTATCATACCCTTTTACATTTTCTAATGGGATTTCGTCATTACGAAATACATCCACATTCCCTTTGGTGATTTCACGAATCATTTGTACCAAATTATATGTAAAAGAATCGTAATTGTCAAAAACTAATATTTTCATCCTGCTTATTTTTATTTTTATCCTAACTATTTTATTGCGTCACCAACTTATATTTTATAGTTGTTGATACATTTACAACCTTTAATTATGTATACTTTCCGCCAATACGATTGCAGCTTTTAATGCGTTCAATTTATTATTAACTTCTTGTAATTCATTTTCAGGCACACTTGCTGCCACTACTCCTGCGCCAGCCTGATAGGTCAATGTATTTTCTCTACTTAAAAATGTTCTAATCATTATTGCTTGATTACAAGTTCCATTGAATCCAACGAAACCAATACAACCTCCATAATAAGAACGCTTAGTGGGTTCAATTGCATCTATAATTTGCATTGCTTTAAACTTAGGCGCACCACTCAAAGTACCTGCCGGAAATGTTTTAGCAATTAAATGAAATGGATTAGCCCCAGCAGCTACCTTACCTTCCACTTCACTTACTAAATGAATTACATGACTATAATAATGTACCTGACGATATTGCTTTACGCGCACTTCTGTACAAACTCTACTCAAGTCATTTCTAGCCAAGTCCACCAACATTACATGCTCTGCATTTTCCTTTGGGTCATCTAATAACTTTTGTGTCATAGCTGCATCTGTAGCTGCATCTCCAGTTCTCTTAAATGTGCCTGCAATCGGATGCACTATGGCTTTCCCATTATTGATAATAATTTGTGCTTCAGGAGAGGAACCCATTAATTTATAATCGCCGTAATCAAAGTAAAATAAATAAGGGGAGGGATTAATATTTCTTAAAGTACGGTATACATTGAACTCATCCCCTTGAAATGATTGTTGAAAACGTCTACTTAAAACTATTTGGAATACATCCCCTCTCATACAATGCTGTATTCCTTTTTTTACCGCCTCTCGATATTCGTCATCTGTCAAATTAGAACTTTCAGTTCCTTTGATAGTAAAAGGATATTGAGGAACGTCCTTACTTTTAATTAAAGAAATTAATGCTTCGTTTTCTGAATTAATTCCTTCCACATTATTCTCACAAATAAAAATCTCGTCTTTAAAATGGTTGAACGCAATTACATACTGATATAATCTATAGCGCATTAATGGAACAATAGGTGCCCCTTCTTTAAATTGAATAGTATCAAAAAAAGGAATCGCATCATAAGCAGTGTATCCATAAAGCCCTTGCGCAAATGCAGCTTCTTTTACCTCCTGTCCCTTCATTTCATACTGTTGCATATAAGCCCATATTCTATCTGGTGCAGCATGTACGTTTTGAATAATTTCTTTTTGAGGAACTTGATTAGGATATTTAAATTCAATTTCATTTAAAGAAGAAATCTCTATACCGCCAATGGCGTTTACTCCTATAAATGAATAACTATTTTCAGATGCATGAGAGTCGGTACTCTCTAATAATATCGTATCTCTAAACTGGTCTCTTAGTCTTAAATAAATTCCTACCGGTGTAAAAGTGTCAGCTAACATTTTAGTAACCGACGTTGTAATTCTTATTTTTTGCATCCTGCTTATGTTTCTATAGTTCGTAAAAAAAATAAACCCCGACATTGCATGTCGGGGTTTATGTATATCTTGACAATATGGCTATGTCACTACAATACCCCAACGGAGTTTGTATGCCACCACCAAAAATTGTTTATTGTTTTCATTCGAATACAAAATTAAGGTATTCAATATTTTTAACCAAAAAAACCTAAGAATAGGAGATTTCAATTACTAGACTATAAAACGCCCTTAGTGCTAGGTAATGCGTCACTATTAGGGTTTCTTTTAACCGCCATTTTTATGGATTTAGCAAAAGCCTTAAAAATAGCTTCTATCTTATGATGTTCATTCTCCCCTTTACAGCTTATGTTTAAATTGGCTTTAGCGGCATCACTAAAGGACTTGAAAAAGTGAAAAAACATCTCAGTAGGCATTTCGCCTACTTTTTCCCTATTAAATTCGGCATCCCATACAATCCAATTTCTACCTCCAAAGTCAATTAACACTTTGGCCTCTGCTTCGTCCATGGGCAATGCGTACCCATATCGTTCCATACCCCTTTTATCCATTAGTCCTAAAGCAAAAGCTTCTCCTAAAGCAATCCCAACGTCTTCAATGGTATGGTGCTCGTCAATATGCAAGTCGCCGTCACATTTAATGGTTAAGTCTAAGGCACCATGTCTTGCTATTTGCTCCAACATATGATCAAAAAAGCCCAAACCAGTTTCGATTTTCGCTTCTCCTTTTCCATCTAAATTAAGTTCGATACTGATCTTAGTTTCCTTCGTATTTCGAACATGGGATACTTTTCTCAAGCCTAATTTCAAGAAAGTATATATTGCTTCCCAACTATTTGCTTCAAAAGCAATTACAGGTCTTAATACAAGTTCCTGTTCTGCTGTTAAACTATGGTTGTCTGTTTTTAAATAAATGGCCTTACATCCAATATTTTTAGCTAATTCAATATCGCTCCAACGGTCTCCAATAACGAATGAATCGTGTATATCATAATGAACATTATTCAATACATGTTTCAACATAGCAGTTCCTGGCTTTCGTGTTGGTTGATTATCCATTGCAAATGTGTTGTCAACGAATATTTCATCAAATACAAAACCCTCACCAGCCAATACTCGAAGCATCAGTTGCTGATAAGGTTCAAATTGCTCTAAAGGATAACTTGCGGTCCCTAGTCCGTCTTGATTCGTTACCATTACTTTATGAAAACCAAATTCAGCCGCAATCTTACTTAGATAAGTGATAGCTCCAGGCACAAAACTAGTTTTTTCAATGCTGTCTACTTGAAAATCAGATTTGGGCTCTTCCAAAATAACACCGTCTCTATCAATAAATAAAATAGGTCTCATAAAATTAGGTATTAGGGTTATTTTTTTCTTTTTGCTTGTTGAACCTGCAATACTGTAATATTAGCAGCTTTATTACTCCAGCTATTTCTTACATAACTTAATACATCTGCAATATCAGCATCTTTAAAATCTGGATTAGCTGTCATAGCATTGGTATAATAATATCCATCAAGTGCAATTCGTTCATTATATCCATAACGAATAATTTTTACTAATCGAGCGATATCATTCCCCACTAAATTAGAAGAACCGTCCAATGGCGCGTTCATATTAGGAACGCCACCACCATCGGCTTGATGACATACCAAGCACCTTGTTTCGTATATTTTTTTCCCGTTCACTTTATTTTGACTATTGCCTTGCAGCGAAATCATTAATAAAAAACATCCTATTACAACTGATACTATCTTCATTATTTAAAACTTACTTATTAAAACTGATTTTGAAAACATTACCGTGATTGTCATCACTCACGTACAAAGATCCATCTGGACCTTCTGCCAAACCACAAGGTCTTGCTCTTGCTTGTCTTGGATTAGCAACGATATCAGAACCAGCAAAACCATTTGCAAAAATTTCCCAATCACCTGCTGGTTTGCCATTTTTAAAAGGAATAAATGCTACGAAATATCCTTCCTGAGGCAATGGTGCTCTATTCCATGAGCCATGAAATGCGATAAATGCTCCTTCCTTATATTTTGCAGGGAATTGACTTCCTTGATAAAACAATAAAGCCATTGGTGCCATATGTGCAGGGAAAGCCACTAACGGACTCAATGCATCTGGTGCGCTTTCTATTTTACCATTACCCCCAAATTCAGGGTTTAGTATTTTTTTCTTTTGATAAGGATCGAAGTATACATAAGGCCATCCACAATCATCCCCTTGCTTTACTTCATACATTGTTTCAGCAGGTAATTCCGCATTTTGACTGTCCGTATATAAATTAGGGAAGAAAGAATTTAATTGATCACGCCCATGTTGTGTGACAAATAAACTATTCGTATTGGTATTCCAATCTAAGCCAATTACATTTCTTAACCCAGTTGCATAACGCAACCCATCTCCATAGACTTGGTTTTCTTTTTGACCGTCAAATTTCCAAATACCACCAGCTGAATCCAAAATTGGACAAGGTCTCATACCCTTAGATCCAGGAGTTCTATCTTTTTCTTGACATGCATTTGAATACGCTCCAATGTTCACATAAATATTTCCTTGAGGATCAAGCGTTATAGACTTTGAAGAATGTTGTCTTCTATCTAATAAACCCTTCACAATAGTCTTAGGACTTGTTGCATTTAAAACTTCATCTTTCACATCTAATTGATATTGGAAAATAGCTTCATCAGAACTTGCATATAAACTATTACCACGCACATAAATTCCAGTTCCGCCGTAGTTACCAAAACCAGAAATTTTTTCCGCAATGCCATCTTGATTGTTGTCTTCTAATCTAATAATTGATTTCCCTTCTTTGTTAGGTGCATTCAATTTTGCAAATACTACTCCATTTTTGGTAATCGCTATATGTCTTGCTGCACCAATATTAGAAGCAAATAATTTTGCAGTAAACCCTGCAGGCATTCTTAATCCAGCATTATCTTGAGACTGTGCCAAACTAGACACTAATAATAAAATGCTCGAAAATACAATCTTGAAATTTTTCATTTTTTGAGTTTAAGTGTCACAATTTAATAAATAACATTTGTTTTTAACTATTATTCGAAATTCATATCAATCCAATCTGCCATGGCGTCAACCAACTGCGTATTCTCTGCTTCTGTACCTACCGTTATTCTGATGGTATCAGCACAATTCAATAAACTAGATCTATTCCTTACTACTATACCCTTTGTCAATAAATACTGATATAAACTAGTTGCATTTGGAATTTTAACAAGTAAAAAATTAGCATCTGAAGGATAAACCTGCTCCACCATTGGCATATTCTGCAATACTTCCGCCAAGGCAATTCTCATTGCCACTAATTCCTTAATCATATCATTCACTTGACCAACTTCCTCTAATGCTTTCAATACCAAGGATTGATTCACTGTACTAATATTATAGGGCGCTTTCACTTTATTCAAATAATCAATCACTTCCTCGTTTGCAAAACACATTCCCACTCTTAAACCTGCTAAACCCCAGGCCTTACTTAAAGTTTGTAACACCACTAAATTTGGATAATCTACCAACGACTGTACAAACGATTTTTGTTTAGAGAAATTAATATATGCTTCATCCACTACCACTAGGCCATCAAAATGATTTAATATCACTTCAATGTCGATTCTATCTAAAGAATTGCCTGTTGGATTATTAGGGGAACATATCCAAATTATTTTTGTATTCACATTCACCAACTGCTCTATATGTGCCACATTTAATTGAAAATCTGTCAATAATGGCGCAGATTGAATAGCTACATCATTAATATTTGCACTCACTTCATACATAGGGTATGTAGGTGGGCAAATAATAATATTATCCTTCCCTGGTTCACAAAAAGCCCTGTATAACAAATCTATAATTTCATCACTTCCATTTCCCAAAAAAATTTGATTGACTGGGACACTCTTAATCACTGACAATTTTTTCTTGATCTCTTTTTGATAGGGGTCCGGATATCGATTATACCATTGTGTTAACGGAGAACCCAAAGAATTTTCATTGGCGTCAAGTAATATTTCAGCCACACCCGTAAATTCATCTTTTGCAGAAGAATAGGGTTTTAATTTGGCAATATTTGGCCTTACAAGTTTCTGTATATCAAATGGCATAAAATTGATATTAAATTTTGGCTTTAATGTGATTAACACGAATTGTAACTGCATTTCCATGTGCTTGCAATCCTTCCGCACTAGACATTTCTGTTACCGTCTGTGCTATATTAGTTAACCCTCTTTCTGTAAGCTGCTGAAAGGTGATTTTTTTTACAAAGCTATCCATACTTACCCCACTATAAGCTTTCGCATTTCCGTTTGTTGGAAGCGTGTGATTTGTTCCACTTGCATAATCCCCAACCGACTCTGGTGAATAATTACCTATAAATACGGACCCTGCATTTATAACTTTATCAGCCATTTTTTCAGCATTTTGTATTGCTAATATTAAATGCTCTGGTGCATATTCATTTATTAATTGAATGGCATCTTCTTTGTTTTCTATAACAATTGCCTTAGAATTTAATAATGCTTTTAATGCAAACTCTTTTCTTGGTAATATCTCAACTTGTTCTTTTATAGCAAGCTCAATCTCTGCTACTATTTTTTCATTAGACGCTACTAATAGTACTTGACTATCTGCTCCATGTTCTGCCTGTGACAACAGGTCTGCTGCAACAAAACTCGCATTCGCTGTATCATCTGCCCAAACACAAACTTCACTTGGACCTGCAGGCATGTCAATTGCAATTCCATATTGCTGTACCAATTGTTTTGCAGCAGTGACATATTGATTACCCGGTCCAAATATTTTATATACTTGCGGAATAGTCTCTGTGCCAAATGCCATTGCGGCAATAGCTTGTACTCCACCCACAGCATATATTTTTGTAATGCCCACTAAATGAGCAGCATATAAGATGGCTGGGTCTATTTGACCTTCTTTATTAGGAGGTGTACACAATATTATTTCCTTACATCCAGCTAAAACTGCCGGCACCCCTAACATTAATACCGTTGAAAATAAACGAGCAGTTCCGCCTGGAATATAGATGCCCACTTTTTCAATCCCTACTGATTTTCTCCAACACCATACCCCAGGCATCGTTTCGACTTTTTCTACTTTTTGAACTTGGGTAGCATGGAATTTTTCGATATTTACTTTAGCAGACTGTATTGCATTTTTTAAATTACTAGACAGTCTAGAAGCCGCAGTTTCAATCACAGAATTGTCCAATTGAATTGCAGTTAATTGAACTTGATCAAACTGCATGGTATATTCAATCAAAGCAACATCTCCTTTTGACTTTACTTGATCAATTACTCCCTGTACTATTGGCAATAAACTAGACGCATCTATACTTGGGCGCTTTAAAATACTGGGCCAATCCTTTCTGTCTGGTGTTATCAACAAATTCATCTTATAAAATCATTTTTTCTATTGGTATTACTAAAATGCCTTCTGCGCCAGCCGCTTTTAATTGCTCAATGATTTCCCAGAAATCACTTTCTGCAATTACACTATGTACACTACTCCAACCTGGGGTAGCCAATGCAAGCACAGTTGGGCTTTTCATACCTGGCAATAAAGAAATAATTTTTTCTATTTTCTCATTAGGCGCATTTAATAAAACGTATTTATTCTTTTTCGCTTTCTTCACAGATTCCATCCTGAACATTAACCTTTCTAAAATTGCATTTGCATCTGCACTAAAATTTTTATGCTTAATTAGAACCGCTTGAGATTCTAAAATAGTTTCTGCTTCCTTTAAACCATTCATAAATAAAGTAGATCCGCTGCTTACTAAATCACAAACTACATCTGCCAAGCCAATTCCTGGAGCGATCTCTACACTTCCACTAATCTCATGTATCTCTGCACTAATTTTATTGACGTCTAAATAATTTTGCACTAAAACGGGGTAAGTTGTTGCAATTTTTTTGTTTGACAAGAAGGAAGCCCCTGTAAATTCTTCGTTTTTTCTTACTGCAAAACTTAATCTGCATTTACCAAAACCAAGTGCATAGGCAACGTCTACTTTTTTTGCTTTCTCGTACACCACATTCTCTCCTACAAAACCGATATCTGCAACACCGTCTTCCACATACTGCGGAATATCGTCATCTCTTAAAAAGAAAAGTTCAATGGGAAAATTGGTAGCTTCTGCTTTCAATTTGTTTACCCCATTTGCTATGTCTATACCACATTCCTTCAACAAACGCATTGAATCGTCATGTAATCTTCCTGATTTTTGAATCGCTAATTTTAAACGCATGTTCTTGTTATTGTAAATTAAAAGGGCTTACTGTTTAGTAAGCCCTTTGGTTGAATATAGTAATACATACCTACACCTCAGCTTACCCCTTGGATAATAAATGATGGTGATGGATATGTTTGTTTAATGTCATGAGACAAATTTACACCCCTTTTGTAAAATACCCAAGTAAAAAGGAATAATTTGACTAAATTGGCTCTAGATATTCAATTATTTATACAACTAATAATATTTTCCATGCGATTGCTCCCATTTACCGTAGTAATTACGATCCTTTCCTTTAGCTTTTGTGCTCAAAAAGAAGCCCCAACAGTTAGTACACCAATTACAAACACGCCAACCACTCCTGCAGTTCCTACTACCCCAGTTGTAGTAGACACTACAAAAAAATTGGTGTGGTCTGACGAATTTGATTCCGGCACTAGACCAGATACCTCAAAATGGGCATATAATATAGGTACTGGCTCCAACGGGTGGGGTAATAATGAAGCTCAGTATTATACAAGTGACTCTACTAATGCAAGAATAGAAAACGGAAACTTAATTATTGAAGCTAGAAAAGAAAGTAAAGGCGGTAAAAGTTATACTTCCGCAAGATTGCTTACTCAAGGAAAAAAAGCTTGGACATATGGTAGATTTGAAATACGTGCTAAATTACCTAAAGGCATTGGCTCATGGCCTGCTATCTGGATGTTGGGATCTAATATTAGCACTGCAGGTTGGCCTTTATGTGGAGAGATAGATATTATGGAACATGTAGGGTCCGAACAAGATGTAATTAATTTTTCTACCCATTCAAAATTATTAAACTGGACCTTAGGCACACAAAGAACTTATAAAACTACTGTTGATAATGTGAGTACTGGATTTCATGTTTACAAGATGGAATGGACTAAAGACTGGATTCAATTTTTTGTGGACGATAAATTATACTACACAAGTAATAACGATGGACGTGGACGCGATTCTTATCCATTCGTGGATGACCAATTTTTATTATTAAACTTAGCGGTAGGGGGAAATATGGGGGGAACCAAGGGGATTGACGATGCTATTTTCCCTATTAAAATGGAAGTAGACTACGTTAGAGTCTATCAATAAAATTTAAGGAACAAACAATATGAAACAAATTTATTGTGGCGCATTTACTGCAGTTACCCTTATCTTATTTGGATTAAGTAGCAATGCGCAAACTGCCAACTTAATCGTAGGTACTTATACCCAAAAGGGAAGTAAAGGGATTTACCTTTTTCAATTTGATACTGCTACAGGCAAAGCAATTGAATTAAGTCATACCGACAATATTTCAAACCCTTCTTTTCTAGCCATCACAAAAGACAAACAATTTGTGTATTCAGTAAATGAAAACACTGCAGGTGGATTAAGTGCTTTTAGTTTGTCAAATAATAAACTAAAGCTAATTAACCAAGTAGCAACAAAAGGCGCAGACCCCTGTTATATAAGTATTAGTAAAGACCAGAAAAATATTTTAGTTGCCAATTATAGTGGGGGAAGTATTGCACAATTCTACAAATTTGCTGACGGCCGAGTTTCTAATGTTCGACAATTAATACAACATAAAGGCAGTAGCGCAAACAAAGTAAGGCAAGAAAAAGCACACGTGCATGGTAGCTTTTTTTCACCTGACGGAAATTATTTACTTACGCCTGACTTAGGAATGGACCAATTAGCGATCTATCCATTCCAATCAAAAAATAATCCTCCGTTAAATATTGATAAAGCAAAATATATTCAAACAGAAGCAGGAGCAGGACCAAGACATCTTAGTTTTTCAAAGAATGGAAATATTTTGTATTTGGTTGAAGAGTTGACCGGATCTGTTGCGGTTTTTCAATTTAAAGGAGGCAATGCAACTTTAATACAAACTGTGAAAACACATCCTTCTAATTACAATGGTAGTCCAGGAAGTGCCGACATTCATGTTTCACCCAATGGACAATTCTTATACGTTTCAAATAGAGGAGAAGAAAATAATATTGTAAAATTTCCAATATTGTCTAATGGAAAACTAGTAGCAGAAAAAGCAATTTATTTTCCAACACAAGGGAGTAGTCCAAGGAATTTTACCATTAGTGAGGATGGAAAATGGCTTTTAGTAGCTAATCAAAATACCGACAATATCGTAGTGTTCAAAATCAACGAATCTACCGGCGATTTAATAGTTACTGGAAATAGCATTAAGGTTTCCATGCCAGTTTGCTTGGTATTATTTTAATTCAAACCAAACCGGATCCACCCCTTCCTCGTCTGCATTATAATTAATAAATAATTCCGCACCTGTATCGATATCTTTGACTGTTTTAATAGTAATGGTCTCGAATTCAAAATCCATTTCGTAAACACAATTGGGTTGAGTAGCATGATTATAAATTGAAATATATCCCAACCCTACTGCGGCGCTTTTTTGGTCTTCTCCCCATTCAAATATGTAATCATACAATAAGGTTTTTTCAAGATGCATCCTATCAATAGGACTCATTACAATAACTGGTGCAATCTCAATCACAGTGCCCTTTGCAATGAATTCAGTTGTAAATACACCTCTACCTCTATTCGGAGATGAAGCAATTGTTAAGAATGGAAGAATCATGGCATAAATATAATGTATCCTTTAGTATTTTTCTTAACTTGCACGCATGTCAGATGAATTAAAAGAAGCAGAACAAAATTTATCGGATCTTTTCTTAGAAATATTAGCTAAGGAAGATGCTCAATTACTAAAAGAATTTTTAGATGAGCAAAATATTAGTGATGTAGTAGAACTGGTGAATGAATTCCCAGAACAAGAAGCTACCATCATTGACAATATGACTGTGCACAGAGCGGTGAGTGTGTTCAAAATATTAGACATTAATCAGCAGAAAGATATTATTAAAGAATTGCCAGCTCGCAAAACAGCTAAAATTCTGAATGAATTACCGCCCGATGATAGAACTGACTTTTTAGAAGAATTGCCAAAAGCAGCTATCCGAGATTTAATAAAATTATTAGACCCTGAGGAAAGGAAAATTACGCTTTCTTTATTAGGTTATCCAGAAGATAGTGTGGGACGTTTAATGACTCCTGACTATGTATATGTTTACCCACATTATACGGTTGCTCAGGTTTTAGATACCATTCGTAAGTATGGTAAAAATTCAGAAACCATTGACGTTATTTATATTATTGATGAATTTGGTGGATTAGTGGATGACATGAGAATAAGGGATCTGTTATTAGCAAAGCCAAACGATATTGTAGCAGACATTATTGACGGACGTTTTGTTGCATTAAATGTATATGATGATCAGGAACATGCTAGTCAGGTTTTCAAAATGAATAACCGTACTGCCATTCCAGTAGTAGATGATAACGATGTATTATTAGGTATAGTAACCATCGATGATATTCTTTGGGTGACGAATGAAGAGTTCAGTGAGGATATGCAAAAAATGGGAGGAACAGAGGCATTAAATGAGCCTTATTTAGACATTTCATTGAAAAAATTATTCCAAAAAAGAATTACTTGGCTGGTAATTTTATTCTTCGGAGAAATGTTCACAGCGACTGCCATGGGCTATTTTGAAGGAGAAATGCAAAAAGCGATTGTATTGACTTTATTTATTCCATTGATATTATCAAGTGGCGGTAATTCTGGATCTCAAGCTTCTACACTTATTATTCAAGCCATGTCCATTGGTGAAATTACAATTACTGACTGGTGGAAAATATTAAAAAGAGAGTTAACTAGTGGTCTATTACTTGGAGGCGTCTTGGGAATTATCGGTTTTTTCAGAATTATGATATGGCATTATATCAACCCAGGCTACTACGGCGTGCATCCAATCCTTGTCGCTATTACAATTGGATTTACTTTATTAGGTGTTGTAATTTGGGGTACTATAACTGGCTCTATGTTGCCAATTCTATTAAAAAGACTAGGCGCCGATCCTGCAGCTTCTTCTGCACCATTTGTAGCAACTTTAGTGGACGTAACCGCTTTAATCATCTATTTCAGCGTTGCCCTACTCATACTTAAGGGAACCTTGCTTTAATACCCTAATTCTTGATTTGCGTTGCCTGATTTTTGATTTACATTGCCTAATTCTTGGCAATCATTACCATATTAATGTTTATTTTTGTTCAAATTATTGATTTAACTCAAATAACTATTTATGTGCGGAATCGTAGGATATATTGGAAATAGAGAAGCATACCCAGTTGTAATTAAGGGATTAAGACGTTTAGAATATCGTGGATATGATAGTACCGGAGTTGCTATTATTCAAGACGGGAAATTGTCAGTCTACAAAAAGAAAGGCAAAGTGGCTGAATTGGAAGAAGCTGTAATTGGGAAAAATTTACATTCAAATATTTGTATTGGCCATACAAGATGGGCTACTCACGGTGAGCCTTCTGACAGGAATGCGCATCCTCATTTATCCAACAATGGCCGTTTTGCTATGTTACATAATGGAATCATTGAGAACTATGCCCCCATCAAAAAAGAATTATTAAGCAAAGGATATACTTTTAAAAGTGATACCGACACCGAAGTTTTATTGAATTTCATTCAAGACATTCAGGACAATAATAAAAGTACCTTAGAAGAAGCCTTAAGAATTGCATTGAAAAGAATTGTAGGCGCTTATTGTATTTTATTAATTGACCAAGACGATCCTGAAACAATTATAGCAGCAAGAAAAGGCAGCCCCTTAGTAATAGGAATTGGAAAGGGGGAACATTTTTTAGCAAGTGACGCCTCTCCTATTATTGAATACACAAAGGAAGTGGTATATGTAAATGATTACGAAATCGCCATCGTAAAGAAAGACGAGTTGATTTTAAAGAATTTAGGAAATGAGAAGCAAACTCCTTTTATTCAAAAACTGGACTTAGAATTAGCAGCAATAGAAAAAGGTGGTTATGACCATTTCATGCTAAAAGAAATATTTGAGCAACCTGAAACTATATTTGATTGTTTAAGAGGAAGACTATTACACGATCAAAAACAAATTATCATGGCTGGAGTGGATAATCATATTGAAGCTTTAACAAAAGCATCAAGAATCATGATTGTTGCATGTGGTACTAGTTGGCATGCTGGCTTGTATGCAGAATATTTAATAGAAGAATTATGTCGTATTCCAGTAGAAGTTGAATACGCTTCTGAATTTAGATATCGTAATCCTATTATTCACCCAGGTGACGTGATTATTGCAATTTCTCAAAGTGGAGAAACTGCCGATACCTTAGTAGCATTAGAAAGTGCTAAAGAAAAGGGAGCTTTCATTTTTGGTATCGTAAATGTAGTTGGAAGTAGTATTGCTAGATTAAGTCATGCAGGTGCTTACACGCATGCTGGACCGGAAATTGGAGTAGCAAGTACCAAAGCATTTACTGGCCAATTGGCCGTGTTAAGTATGATGGCTTTAAAAATAGCACATGCAAAAGGTAGTATTACACAAGAAAGATACGAGCACTTAATAAATGAATTAGCTGCTGTGCCAGAAAAAATAAAAGAAATTATTGCAGACACTTCTGTTATTGAAAGTATTGCAAAAAAATATAAAGACGCTAGCGATTTCTTATTCTTAGGAAGAGGTTATAATTTTCCAATTGCACTAGAAGGTGCATTAAAATTAAAAGAGATCTCTTATATACATGCTGAAGGTTACCCTGCTGCCGAAATGAAGCATGGTCCTATTGCATTAGTGGACGAAACACTTCCTGTTGTTTTTGTTGCAACAAGAGACCTTTATTACGATAAAGTAGTTTCTAATATTCAAGAAATTAAAGCAAGAAAAGGACAGATCATCGCAGTGGCAACACAAGGTGATACCATATTGCCAACCCTTGCCGAAAATATCATGTACGTTCCAGATATTGACGAAGTAATTGCGCCATTATTAAGCGTCATCCCAATGCAATTATTAAGCTACTATGTTGGTGTTGCAAAAGGAATAGATGTTGATAAGCCAAGAAACTTAGCGAAATCAGTAACGGTGGAATAATCATGTCCGGATTTTGGCTTGATGGTTTTAATAATAGAAGAATTCTAAATAAAATATTTATCTCAAATAATTTCAAAATGAAAAAAATAGTATTTGCAGTTTTGTTGTTGATTGGTTTTGGAGCTTGTAAACAAGCAAGTAAAGACAATCAAAAGTTCACCACCTTTTTGGAGAATTACTATCAAGAACAATTAAAGCTAAGTCCATTACAAGCTACTTTTGCAGGAGATAACAGATACAATGACTTACTTCCAAACGACGGATCTGTTGCTTTTTTGAAAGAGTGGACTTTATTTAATACACGCTTTTTAGACAGTTTGAAAAATTATGATCGTGCCTCCTTAACTGCGAATGACCAACTTTCATTTGATGTACTAAAATATCAATTAGACCTAAATTTAGAGGGTGATAAATACCATTTTGAATACCTGCCATTTAATCAAATGACTGCATTGCCATTGACCATTGGTCAATTAGGTTCGGGCACAGGTGCGCAACCCTTCAAAACAGTTAAAGATTATGAGGATTGGATGAAGCGTGTAAAAGCATTTTCAGTATGGGCAGACACTGCCATAGGAAATTTCAAAAAAGGAATGGCTACTGGAATTGTATTACCTAAATCATTAGTTGTAAAAATGATTCCTCAAATGCATGGAATGGTTGTGACAGATCCAAAGAAAAGTTTATTCTATGGTCCAATCGAATTAATGCCAGCAAGCTTTTCTACCACAGATAAGGATCGATTAACGAAAGCATATAGTAACATGATTCTAACAGTGATTGCTCCAACATATAAAAAATTAGCTGATTTTTTACAAAACGAATACTTAGCTAAAGCAATGACCGCTTCTGGATTATCTGCCCTTCCTGGAGGCATTGAAATGTATGCCTACCAAGTAAAATTACAAACCACTACTAATAAAACTCCCGAAGAAATTTATCAAACAGGTTTAAGTGAGGTTGCGAGAATAAGGGGATTAATGGATAGCATTAAAACGAGTGTTGGTTATAAAGGTGACTTAGCTTCGTTTTTTGAATATATGAAAACGGATAAGCAATTCATGCCTTATCACACACCAAAGGAAGTCATTGCTGCTTTTGAAGACATTCATCAACGCATGAAACCTAATTTGAAAACAATGTTTGAGAGTGAGCCTAAAACGCCATTTGAAATAAGACAAACAGAAGCGTTTAGAGCAGCATCTGCAAGTGCAGAATACAATCAAGGTTCTGCAGACGGATCACGCCCAGGTATTTTTTATGTACCAATTTTAGATGCTACTAGTTTCAATACTACTTCTGGAATGGAGTCTTTATTCTTACATGAAGCAATCCCTGGTCACCATTACCAAATTTCATTAACACAGGAGAATACGAATCTTCCTAAGTTCCGTCGATTTGGTGGACATAATGCTTATGTTGAAGGTTGGGCACTATACTGTGAGTCATTAGGTAAAGAATTAGGATTGTACAAAGACCCTTACCAATATATGGGTGCTTTAGGGGACGAGATGCACCGTGCCATTCGTTTAGTGGTAGACGTTGCTTTACATACTAAGAATATGAGCAGAGAAATTGCTATAAAATATATGATGGACAATGAAGCTATAAGCGAACAAGGTGCTACTGCAGAAATAGAACGTTATATGGGTATGCCAGGACAAGCATTAGGTTATAAAACAGGTGCAATGAAAATTAGAGCCCTTAGGACAAAATACGAGAATGAATTAGGCAATAAATTTAAGTTGGCTGAGTTTCATACGGCAATTTTGAAAGACGGGTCTTTGCCTTTAAGCGTATTGGAAGCTAAAATGGACCTTTGGGCTGCAAGCAAGAAATAAGCCTTGATTTACAGCCGTTTTATGGCTCAAATATAAAAGGTGTACCTTGCAAACCATTATGAGTACGAATTTTAAAGAACTAGGGTTAATAGAACCCATTTTATTGGCATTATTTGAAGAAGGTTACACAACCCCTACGCCTATACAAGCGCAGTCTATCCCTATATTATTAGAGGGTAAAGACTTATTGGGTTGTGCCCAAACTGGAACTGGTAAAACAGCAGCATTCACACTTCCTATTATACAGTTGTTATTAAAGAACAAGCCAGCTGAACGAAGAAAAAAAATTAGAACATTAATTGTTACTCCAACACGTGAATTGGCAATTCAGATAGCGGAGAGTTTTAATGCATATGGGCGTCATACCGCCTTAAACTGCACTGTCATTTTTGGTGGTGTTGGACAAGGACCACAGGTTACTGCATTGAGAAATGGAGTAGACGTTGTAATTGCCACTCCTGGCCGTTTACTAGACTTAATGAACCAAGGACATATCAGTTTAAGAGATGTGGAATTCTTTGTCCTGGACGAAGCAGACAGGATGTTAGACATGGGGTTTGTAAATGATGTAAGAAAATTATTAGCTGTATTACCTAAGAAAAGACAATCCCTATTTTTCTCTGCAACCATGCCTCCTGAAATCGTGAAATTAGCAAGTACTATTTTACATGATCCAAGTTCCGTAACAGTAACGCCCGTATCTTCTACTGTAGAAATTATTGATCAGTCCGTTTATTTTGTGGACAAGGCTAATAAGAATTCTTTGTTGATGGAATTATTGAAAGACGAGAAAATCAAAAATGTATTAGTATTTACTAGAACAAAGCACGGTGCTGACAAAGTAGTCAACCTTTTGATTAAAAATAATATTGTTGCTGAAGCAATCCATGGCAACAAATCTCAGAATGCAAGACAAAGAGCATTAACTAATTTTAAAGAACAAACAACAAGAGTATTAGTTGCTACAGATATAGCTGCAAGAGGTATTGACGTAGACGAATTGGCACATGTTGTCAATTTTGAGATTCCAAATATCCCTGAAACTTATGTTCACCGTATTGGAAGAACTGGAAGAGCAGGTGCTTCAGGTACTGCTTATACATTTTGCGACTACGAAGAGAAAGCTTTCTTAAATGATATTGAAAAACTAATTGGTAAAAAAATTCCAGTGGTAGAAGAACATCCATATCCAATGAAGCAGTTTCATGCGAATAAAACTTCTGAAGATGCGGGCTGGGGAAGAAAAAGCCAACCAAGAGGAAGAGCGCCAAGAGAAGGTGGTCAAGCTGGTGGACAAAGAGGCGGACAACCTGGAGGTCAAAAAAGAAGATTTCCTACCGCTAAAACGGGCAGGTAGTATTATTTTTGATTAACTTAAACTTTGTAAGTTTTAACGAACTCCCTATTTAGGTATATTTATTAGTTTTAATTCAATTGAATCTATTTTATGAATAATATAAAAAAGATAGCTGTCAGTCAATTAGGTTATGGATTTATCCAAAACCCTCCCAAAGGAAAAGACGAATATTACTTACGTGACAAACAGAATCGCAGCGGAATTAAATACAGAAGTCTAACCGCATTAGAGATTGAAATATTAGTTAGGAATAGAAACACAAGTGATGATTGGAACAAGATACAGGTGTCTAATTTTTTTAACCCTGAATTAGTAAAAAATTGTTCCTTTTTTGGCTTAAATAGAATTGGGAATTTAGAAAATAACTGCCTTTGCTTTAGCGATTTAGTAGTGCCGGAGGGCTTATATAATTCGACAATTATAAGTTGTGACTTTGGTAACCATGTTGCCATTCATAACGTAAATTATCTTTCACACTATATTATAGGAAATGAAGTTATTATTACCAACGTGAACGAGTTGGTGACTACTAACCACTCGAAGTTTGGAAATGGTATAATTAAAAAAGGAGAACAAGCCTCTGTTCGTATTTGGATGGAATTGTGCAATGAGAATACCGGCAGAAAAGTATTACCTTTTAATGGCATGACTTCTGGAGATGCCTATTTATGGACCAGAAATAGGCAGGACGACCTTTTACAAGAAAAATTCATTGCCTTAACGGATAAACAATATGATGACAAGTTAGGGTATTATGGTAAAATAGGTGACCGTACTGTTATTAAAAATTGTAAGATTATAAAAGACGTTTGGATTGGACCTGATGCTTATTTAAAAGGTGCCAACAAAATCAAAAACGTAACAATTAATTCAGACTCAAAAGCAAAAACACAAATTGGAGAAGGTTGTGAATTAGTGAATGGTATTATCGGATACGGCTGTAGAATATTTTATGGTATTAAAGCAGTTCGTTTTGTTTTATCTGACTATTCACAGTTAAAATATGGTGCAAGATTAATCAATTCGTTTTTAGGACCCAATGCGACCATTTCTTGTTGCGAGGTTTTAAATTCTTTAATATTTCCTGCACACGAACAACATCATAATAATTCATTTTTATGTGCTGCATTAGTGATGGGGCAATCTAATATTGCTGCAGGTGCAACACTAGGTTCAAATCATAATAGTAGAAGTGCCGACGGCGAAGTAATTATGGGACGTGGATTCTGGCCAGGCTTATGTGTTAGTATAAAACATAATTCTATTTTTTCAAGTTTTACATTGTTAAACAAAGGCGACTATGCTTATGAATTAAATATACCAATACCCTTCTCTTTAATTAGCAATGACACCATTAAAGACGAATTAGTAGTAATGCCAGGCTATTGGTTCTTATATAATTTTTATGCTTTAGCAAGAAATGCTTGGAAATATATTGATAGAGATAGACGCATTGACAAGACTCCAATAATAGAATTTGATTATTTAGCACCGGATTCAGTTAATGAAATGATTAAGTCCTTAGACATTATGGCATTAGCTGTTGCAAAAGCTTATGCTGAAAAAGACAAGAAGCAGACAAATACAACCGAGAAAGTACTTATTGAAATAGGTAAAAAACTACTAGCTACAAAAACAAAAAAGGAAATTGATAGTTTGGATATTTATGCTGAGGGTTTTGAAAATAGCAAAAGAAAAACTAGATTAATAAAAGTATACGACGCCTACCATAGTTTTGAAAAAATGATTTTGGTTTACGGCATGGATACAATTATTGAATCATTAATAAATAATAAAAGTAAAGATACATTGTCTTCCATACAAGCATTAAAACCAAGTACCAAGGAAATGGATTGGACTAATGTGGGTGGTCAGTTAATGCCAAATAAGTCAGTTCAAACTTTATTAAGTCAAATCAAGGATGACACGATCACTGAATGGGACGAAGTACATGCCTATTATCAAAAAACATCTTCAAAATACAAGCAACAAAAAGCAGCACACGCACTTGCCTGTTTTGAATTAATTACTGGAGACAAATTGAGTAGTATTAAATCAGCAGCATTATTAGTTCATATAGATAGATACCTTACAATAAAGTCTGACATTACCCATAGCATTTTATATACTAGAGCCAAGGATTATAAAAATCCATTTAGGAAAATGGTATATGAAAATGAAGCTGAGATGAACAAGGTGATTGGAAGTATTGAGAACAATAGCTTCATCCTAGAACAAAATGAATTACTAGCAAAACTCAAATTGAATATTATAAGTTTGAAAAAACAACTTAAGGCTAAATAAAATATAAAACTACAGACCAAATAGGGTCATACTAATCCCTAATTGCCACTGTATTGTTTTCCATTTGTTCTGGTCTTGTATTGCATTTATATCCTGCATTCCAACTACATATCTGCCATACAACGATAAACCTCCTAAATTTAATTTAGCACCAGACACAAAAGCAAACTCTCCAGATTTAAAAGCCATGCTTGCAATTTCCTTGCCGTCTTTAGACTGATTTATTAATACACTATACTGAGTCCCCAATTCAATAACAAATTTACTAACGGGTTTGATTTGAAGCAATACTGGGAAAGAGATATAATTCAAATGATAAGTTGCAGGTTGTAAATTATTAGACCCAACCACATCTAAAATACTTGGATCCGCTTCTAATTTAGTTTGTGATAGAATTACTTCTGGAGCAATACTTAAATGTGGAGTTATACTAAATTGCGTTACTACCCCAACATGATATGATGCACTTGTCTTGTCGGCAATAACGTTGTTTACTTTTGAAAAATTTTGACCTAGCTTGATGCCAATTGTAAAATGGTCTTGTGCAAAAACCGGTACACTACTAATTATTACTAGTAAAACAAAAATGACTTTTTTCATGATAACTAATTTTGAGGGTTAAAACGATAAAACTTGAAAAATGTTACTTATACCAATTCCAATAAAGTAATTTCTGGCATTATTCCTACCCTGCCTGGATATCCTAAAAATCCAAATCCTCTATTCACATAAATTTGCTGATCCTTTTTTTGATAAATACCTGCCCACTGTTTATACACCCATTGTACAGGACTCCATTTAAAATAAGGATTTTCTAAGCCAAATTGCATCCCATGGGTGTGACCAGAAAGCATTAAATTGATTTGAGGATACTCGGTTACGACCTGCGCTTCCCAATGACTTGGGTCATGACTCATTAATATTATAACTTCTTCCTCCTGAACCCCTTTCATGGCTAAATCCATTTTTCCATATTTAGGAAATCTAGCTTTGGCTCCCCAGTTCTCAATACCAACTAATCTAATGTTCGCACCCTCTTTTTCAATAGACACATTCTCATTCATTAATAAACGCCAACCTAAATCATGATGCACTTTCTTTAGGTCTTCTAAGTTTTGAATTTTAGCATTAGGCGTATCCCATTGCACGTAATCTCCATAATCATGATTTCCTAAGGTACTGTATACTCCATGCGGCGCTTTAATTTGACTAAAAACATCCATCCATTCATGCATTTCTGTTGCTCTATCATTTACTAAATCTCCCGTAAATAAAACCAGGTCTGCATTTTGGTCTTGAATCATTTTTATTCCTTTCAACACCGAATCTCGCTCCTTTAAACTTCCGCTATGAATGTCACTTATATGTACAATTTTAAAGCCTTTAAACGCTTCAGGCAATCCTTTCAAAGCCAATTTCTTGCGAACTACTTTATAATTGTATTTATTACCAAAACCATAAAGTAATGAAAAGAATAAAGTAGAAGACAAGCCCAAACCTAACCAACTCAAAAACTGAGAACGTGGTATGCCATTCTCTGTGCTAATAAATTTGGCACCCGCGCTAGAAGCTATTTGGCCAACCGTCCAGAAAGTACCACGTCTAATGTCATCAATAGCAAAAAATAATGACAGCAACACCTGGCAAATTACCCATCCAATACTTATGGAAAATATATACTGCTTGAAATAAGGATTTACTAAAAAAGGGAATAATAGAAAGCTACCTAGACTAATGACACATAATGCCCAATAAGCAATTCCAATAGCAGTTTTTGTGGTAGAGGGTCCGCCTTGCAGGATAGTCCTAATTACATGAAAAATATAAAAGTCAATTAGTATCAGTACAGATACCAAAATGATTAAAAAAAGTGGATTCCTCATAGCTTGGTTTAAAGCGCAAAATTAGGGCCAAAATGTTACCATTTATACCTTATTTTTGGCATAAATTAAGGATATCTATTTTATGGCTAGAATTATTGGAATCGCGAATCAAAAAGGAGGGGTAGGAAAAACTACTTCTGCAATCAATATTGCGGCAAGTTTGGCTGTTTTAGAATACAGAACCTTACTTATAGATGCTGATCCTCAAGCAAATAGCACTACAGGTATCGGTTTTGATTTACATAATATCACAACTAGTTTATACGATGGAATGATTAATGGGACTCCTCTAAATGATATTATACTAAAAACAGAGATTCCTCATTTAGACGTTATCCCTTCCCATATTGACCTTGTTGGAGCCGAAATTGAACTAGTTAACTTTCCGAATAGAGAAAATGTATTAAAAGAGCTTTTAGCTCCTATTAGAGATAATTACGACTTTATCATTATAGACTGTTTGCCTTCTTTAGGTTTAATTACTGTAAATGCATTAGTGGCTGCAGACAGTGTTATAGTTCCCGTACAATGTGAATTTTTCGCATTAGAAGGTTTAGGAAAATTATTAAACACCATCAAAATTGTTCAAAGTAGGTTGAATCCGGAATTACAAATTGAAGGTATTTTAATGACGATGTATGATGGCCGTTTGCGTTTAAGCAATCAAGTGGTAAGTGAAGTTAGAAAGCATTTTGATGATATGGTATTCTCAACAATCATTCATAGGAATACTCGTTTAAGCGAGGCTCCTAGTGTAGGTAAACCTGTTATTTTATATGATGCAGATAGCAAAGGAACAGTTAACTACTTAAACTTAGCTAAGGAAATTTTACAAAAAAATGGCATGACTAATATGAGTAATGCCGAGCGTATAATTGATTAAATATGAGTAAGAGTACCCCAAATAAAGATATGATTGGAAAAGGACTACGTTCTTTATTACAAGGAATAGACGCGGAATATAAAAACAAAGCTGGTCAAGTACAACCTGCTGTAATTCAAAAAGCAGTTGCTTCTAATCGTATACCGCTTGCAGACATTCAAGTAAATCCAAAGAATCCAAGAAAAGATTTTGATGAAATAGCTTTACAAGAATTAAGACATTCTATAAAATTACATGACCTTATTCAGCCAGTAACAGTTGCGCAACTACCAAATGGCAAATATCAATTGATAGCTGGTGAAAGAAGATTCCGTGCTTCTAAATTAGCAGGTTTAACAGATATTCCGGCTTATATCCGTTCTGGCAATGACCAAGAACTATTAGAGCTGGCATTACTAGAAAACTTGCAAAGAGTTGACTTGAATGAAATTGAAGTAGCATTAAGCTATCAAAGAATGATGCAAGAGTTGAACTATACCCAAGAAAAAGTTTCTGAAAGAATGGGCAAGGACAGATCTACTATTGCAAACTATATTCGGCTACTAGAATTACCACCAGTAATACAAGCAGCAGTCCGTAAGGGAACCTTAAGTGTTAGCTTGGCTAAAATATTAATTGGTAAAGAAATTGATAAACAATTGTTTCTTTTCAAAGAGATTAGTGAAAAAGGTTTAACGGTTCGCCAAACAGAAGAATTGGTGAAGAAAATGGGGAATGCAAACAAAGCAACACCAACTAATACTAGCACAAATAAAAATCAATTATCTCCTGTTTATAAAAAATTAGAGGACAAATTATGCGATCATTTTTCAACTAAAGTGCATTTACAACATCAAAAAAACGGTAGTGGTAAGATCACTGTTGAATACGCAGATTTAAATGGATTAAACAAAATTTTAGAAGCAATGCAATTAAGCATCAGCTAATGAAGCCGGCTTTATTTATATTTTTTTTTATCACAATGCAATCAATTGCATTTAGTCAGGACAGTACCCAATTGAAAAAAGATGCTGTTTTTTCAATGCCACGTCATATACCTAGTCGAGCAACAAAGCGTTCAGCATTAATTCCTGGATGGGGCCAAGCATATAACAGACAATATTGGAAAATTCCTCTAGTATATGGAGCTTTAGCTATACCTGCGGCAACTTTTCAATACAATTCAGACTTATACAAAAAAGCGAAATTTGCATACGAAGCAAAATTTAAAGCAGCCAATGGGGACGAATCAGATCTTGCAAAAATTGACCCCACTTTAAAAAATTTAAGTTTAGGCTCACTGCAGAGTTATAGAAATGTATTCAGAAAAGACAGAGACTATTCCATTATGTGGTTCATCTTAGCATGGGGAATTAATGTGGTAGATGCTACTGTGTCTGGTCAACTTAAAGAATTTGACATTACAAATAATCTTGCATTTAAAATTCAACCAACTTATCAACCACAGTTTCATCAAACTGGTTTATCTTTTCAACTTCATTTTAAAAATAATAGCGCAAAATAAATAGTAGCGAATAAATCATCGATTATGAAAATAGCACTAATTGGATATGGCAAAATGGGAAAAACTATCGAAGAAATAGCCATCCAAAAAGGACACGAAATTGTACTAAAAATTGATTTGAATAATAGTCAAGATTTCATTGCAGACAATTTAAAAAAAGCCGATGTAGCCATAGAATTTACAGGGCCTCATAGTGCTTTTGAAAATGTGATGAAATGTATTGAATTTGGAGTACCCGTAGTAAGTGGTTCTACTGGATGGTTAGACAAATGGAATGAAGTTGCAATAGCTTGCAATTCGAAATGTGGATGTTTAGTTTATTCAAGTAATTACAGTATTGGTGTTAATTTATTTTTTGAACTTAATAAGACTTTGGCAAAACTAATGGAACCCTATGCTGACTATGATGTATCCATGACCGAAATACATCATACCGAAAAGAAAGATGCACCAAGTGGTACTGCTATTTCATTAGCAGAACAAGTATTAACGGCTATTGGGAGAAAAAGGAAATGGGTTAATGCTGCATCAGCTGATGCCAATGACTTAATTATCAATTCAGAACGTATTGACCCTGCTCCCGGTACCCATATTGTAAAGTATAGCTCTCCTATTGATGATATTGAAATTATACATACCGCTCATACAAGAAAAGGATTCGCAAGCGGCGCTGTTTTAGCTGCGGAATTTGCGAATAAAAAAAGTGGTATCTTCACTATGAAAGACGTACTAGGGTTATAAGTTATTTATAAATTTATGTTATCTAAAAAAGCACAATACGCATTACAGGCACTCTCTTTCATGGCAGAAACTGCCACAGAGGAACCTATATTAATAGCTGATATAGCTGCAAATAAACATATACCTTTAAAATTCTTAGAGAATATTTTATTAGAGCTAAAAAAAGCAGGATTTTTAGATAGTAAAAAAGGAAAACATGGTGGTTATTTTTTCGCCTTGCCTCCTAATAAAATTAAATTATCTGCTATTTTCAGAGTCGTTGAAGGGCCAATTGCACTTCTTCCCTGCGTAAGTCTTAACTACTATAAAAAATGCGACGAGTGCAATGAGAAGAAATGCGGTATTAATAAAGTGATGTTAGAAGTTAGAGATAACACATTAGCAGTATTGGACAAACGCACTGTTGCAGATCTGTCCTATAAAAAAGTAAAGTAATTTTTTATACTAATCTCTTTAATTTAAACACTATGAAAAAATTAGTTTTATTGTCATTCCTATTTGCTGCTTTGCAAACAAATGCACAAAGTTTAATTGGAGGAGATAATATTTTAAAGACCAACCTTTCTGCTGACGCCTTAAAGAACTATAACTTAACTTTTGAAAAAAACATACTCCCCTTTGTTTCTCTTTCTATAAGTTATAGAACCATGCCAAAATCTAATATCCCACTAAAAGCCATAGCAAAGAATTTTATTAAAAGCAGTGATATTAATTTTGATAATTTTAAAATTGGCAATAACGCAATCACGTTTGAAAGCAGATTTTATTTAGGTATTCAAAAGATGTCCGGCTTTTATATTGCACCATATGCAAGGTTCGCCAACTTTGATTTAACTGTGCCACTCGCCTATACCTATACGCCTAATATCGCAGGGATTGGATTGTCTCCAATTACAAAGACTGCTAATTTGGAAGGAACTATACGATCCCAAAGTGTGGGAGTTTATGTGGGAATTCAACAGCAACTATTAACTAAACTTGTTTTAGATATTTGGATAATTGGAGGGCATTATGGTTCATCCAATGGTAAACTAGAATTCGTAGCTCCCGAAAAACTACCTACTGAAGCACAAGCAGCACTTCAAAAAAATCTTAACGAAATACAAGCAAACCCTCTAAAAATTAAGGCTACTGTTAATAGTACAGGTGCGATAGCTGACATGACTGGCCCTTGGGCTGGAATTAGAGGAGCTGGTATTACTCTAGGTTTAAGATTTTAACTACACTCCCTCTGAGTTGAAATCATTATCTTTGATCTCGAAAATTTAATCACATGATCCCTTCTTATTTACAAGACCATTTTAAAGCTCAAACTTACGACCCTAATAATTTTTTCTTAATCGCTGGTCCTTGTGTTGTAGAAAGCGAGGAACTTGTAATGGAAATTGGAGAAAAGGTTTCAACCATATGTAAAAATTTAGGTATCCCCTATGTTTTTAAAGCAAGCTATAGAAAAGCCAACAGAACTAGTGCTAATTCTTTCACTGGAATTGGAGATGACACTGGAATGGAATTAATAAAAAAAGTAGGTACTAAGTTTAATGTTCCTACTACATCAGATATTCACGCACACGAAGAAGCAGCAATAGCCGCTCAATTTATTGACATATTACAAATACCTGCATTTTTATGTCGTCAAACCGACTTACTAATTGCAGCCGCGGAAACCGGCAAAATTGTAAACGTAAAAAAAGGACAATTTTTAAGTGGCTCCTCTATGAAATTTGCAGTGGATAAAATTAGATTAGCTGGCAATGAAAGAATAATGTTAACAGAAAGAGGTAACACTTTTGGATACCAGGACTTAGTGGTAGATTACCGAAATATTCCTGCCATGGCAGAAAATAATGTCCCTGTAATTATGGACTGTACCCATTCATTACAACAACCCAACCAAACTTCGGGTATAACAGGAGGCAACCCTAGTCTAATTGAAACTATTGCAAAAGCAGCTATCGCCACTGGCGCGGACGGATTATTTATTGAAACGCATCCTAATCCAGCAGTTGCTAAAAGTGACGGTGCAAATATGTTAAGATTGGAATTATTAGAGCCCTTATTAGAGAAATTAGTAAGACTAAGAAGAGCAGTAATTTAATTTAAAGGATTTCTTTTCCCTAAAAGTATATAATGCTTAATACTGCGCACAAAAGCTAGTATCATGTAAACAATTACAGGAGACCCAAAAGTCAGGAAAGAAATGTAGATAAACCACATCCTTATCTTAGAACTGGCAATTCCAAGTCGCTCCCCAATGGCGGAACATACCCCAAAAGCATGCAATTCTAGAAAATCTTTCATTTTTTGGATCATAAACTGTTGAATTCTTTAGCCAAAACTATCAAAAAAAATCCGCATTTTGGCTTACCTTTGCAGCAGTTTTAACACTAAAATCTACAACTATGGCTTTTGATATTGAAATGATCAAAAAAGTGTATGCTGAAATGCCAGCAAAAGTGGAAGCAGCTCGTAAATTATTGGGCCGTCCCCTTACCTTATCGGAGAAAATTTTATTCTCTCATTTACATAGTGATCAAAAATTAGAAGGCTTCGAAAGAGGTGGTTCTTATGTTGATTTCGCGCCAGACCGTGTAGCAATGCAAGACGCAACAGCTCAAATGGCTTTATTGCAATTTATGCAAGCAGGTCGTCCAAAAGTGGCAGTACCAAGTACAGTGCATTGTGATCATTTGATCTCTGCAAAAGTAGAAGCAAAACAAGACTTACAAGTAGCAACAACAGAAAGCAAAGAAGTGTACGATTTCTTAGCTTCTGTGTCTAATAAATATGGTTTAGGTTTTTGGAAACCAGGTGCTGGAATTATTCACCAAGTAGTTTTAGAAAACTACGCTTTCCCAGGTGGATTAATGATTGGTACCGATTCTCATACTGTTAATGCGGGTGGACTAGGCATGTTAGCAATTGGTGTTGGTGGTGCTGATGCTTGTGATGTAATGGCAGGATTGGCTTGGGAATTAAAATGGCCTAAACTAATTGGCATTAAATTAAAAGGTAAATTGAATGGCTGGGCAGCTCCAAAAGACGTTATCTTAAAAGTGGCTGGTATCTTAACTGTAAAAGGGGGTACTGGTGCTATTGTTGAATATTTTGGAGAAGGCGCAACAAGCATGAGCTGTACTGGTAAAGGAACCATTTGTAATATGGGTGCAGAAATTGGTGCAACCACTTCTACTTTTGGTTATGACTCAAGCATGAGTCGCTATTTGGCTTCTACAGGACGTGCGGACGTTGCAGCATTAGCTGATGGCGTTGCTGAACATTTAACTGCAGATGCTGAAGTATATGCAAACCCTGAAAAATATTTTGACGAAGTAATCGAAATTGATTTAAATACTTTAGAACCCCATTTAAACGGACCATTCACTCCAGATTTAGCGACACCAATTTCTAAAATGAAAGAAGTGGCTTTAGCAAACGGATGGCCTACAAAAATTGAAGTTGGTTTAATTGGAAGTTGTACGAACTCTTCTTATGAAGATATTAGCCGTGCAGTAAGTTTAGCAAAACAAGTTGCTGAAAAAGGACTAACAACTAAGGCAGAATACATGATCACACCAGGTTCTGAGCTAGTAAGATATACTATTGAAAGAGATGGTTTCTTAGACGTATTTAGTAAAATTGGTGCTAAAGTTTTTGCGAATGCATGTGGACCTTGTATTGGAATGTGGGAGCGTGTAGGTGCCGAGAAAAAAGAGAAAAACACAATTGTACATTCTTTCAATAGAAACTTTGCAAAGCGTGCAGACGGCAATCCTAATACTTATGCATTTGTAGGTTCTCCTGAATTAGTTACTGCATTAGCTATCGCTGGTGATTTAACTTTCAATCCATTAACAGATACTTTAACAAATGATAAAGGCGAGCAGGTAAAATTAGACCCTCCTACTGGATATGAATTACCAGTAAAAGGTTTTGATGTTGAAGATGCAGGCTACCAAGCACCAGCAGAAGACGGTTCTCATGTAGTGGTCGCAGTAGACCCGACTTCAAAACGTTTACAATTATTGGATCCTTTCACAGCGTGGGAAGGAACTGACTTAAAGTCTTTGAAATTATTAATTAAAGCAAAAGGTAAATGTACAACGGATCATATCTCTATGGCAGGTCCATGGTTAAAGTTCCGTGGTCACTTAGACAATATCTCCAACAACTTATTAATAGGTGCTGTAAACTTCTTCAACGAAAAAACAGACAATGTTAAGAGTCAAATAAATGGCAATTACGATACCGTTCCAAACACACAAAGAGCTTATAAAGCAGCTGGAGTAGGAACGATCGTAGTGGGAGACGAAAACTACGGAGAAGGAAGCTCAAGAGAGCATGCTGCAATGGAACCAAGACATTTAGGTGTTAGAGTTGTATTGACTAAGTCTTTTGCACGTATTCATGAAACCAACTTGAAAAAACAAGGTATGTTGGCTTTGACTTTTGCAGATAAGGCAGACTACGATAAAATTCAAGAAGATGACACAATCGACGTATTAGGTTTAACTAGCTTTGCGCCAGAAACTCCACTTACTTTAATTTTCACACATAAGGACGGATCTACTGATACTATCAAAGCAAACCATACCTATAACCAACAACAAATTGAGTGGTTCAAAGCTGGTGGAGCATTGAACATTATCAGAAAGCAAGTTGCTGGATAAGATTTACAACTAGGTCAACTGACTAATTTTTATAATCCCTCTGAGTAATCAGGGGGATTTTTTTTATCTTTAAAGCATGATAAACGCAGCACTAGTATCCTTTGGCATGAGTGGTAAAGTATTTCACGCACCATTCTTAGACGCTAACCCTAACTTTAATTTAGTAGGTAGTTGGGAAAGAACTCAAAAAAATATTCAGTCCATTTACCCAAATGCAAAATCCTATGCTACTTATGAGGAATTATTAGCAGATCCAATTATTGATTTGGTGATTGTGAACAGTCCCAATGATTCCCATTATGCGTATACTAAAAGTGCATTATTAGCAGGTAAACATGTTGTATGTGAGAAAGCATTCACTATTAGTTCGGCGGAAGCACAGGAACTAGATGAACTTGCTCAAAAAAAAGAATTAAAATTAGCCGTATATCAAAATCGACGTTACGATGCCGATTTTATGACCCTTCAAAAATTAATAGTAGAAGAAGAGATTGGTAATTTTTTAGACATTCAAATTTCTTTTGAAAGATACAGAACTAATTTAAGCCCTAAAGCACACAAAGAGGCCGTAACACCAGGTGCAGGTTTATTATACGACCTAGGTCCACATTTGGTTGACCAAGCCTTAGTATTATCAGGCATGCCTTTAGCGGTGTTTGCTGACATTAGAATTACACGAAAAGTATCTCTAGTCGACGATTACTTTAGCATGATATTATATTATCCAAGTCATAGAATAACACTTACAAGTGGCATGGTATTTATGACTTCATTACCAGCTTATAAAATTTATGGAACTAAGGGTGATTTTATCAAAAACCGTTCAGATGTTCAAGAAGCTGATTTGATTGCAGGTAAAAAACCATATACACCAAATTGGGGCGAGGAAGCAGCAACGGATTATGGGACATTATATACAGATCATAATGGATTAATAACTAATCGTATTGTACCTAGTATCGCAGGTAACTATGGAATATTTTATGAGAAAATGGCGGATGCAATTTTAAATAACGCGCCAGTTCCAACAAGTGCAGAAGAAGGTAAGAATATTATTCGTGTATTGGAAGCCGCACGCAATAGTGCTTTTAATAAAAGAGTAGTTGGAGTTTAAAAAAACAAATAGCTAAGTCATCCATTTAACTATGCCCCACCCCTATTTAAAAGAAATTAAAAAGAAATATGCGACTAACGCTAATGCAATTATTGCAAAAGGTGCTAAAGCGTACTTATTAAATCAATTTGAGTTTTACGGAATTAAAACACCATTAAGAAGAACCATTTGTAAAGCATTTTACAAATCACATCCAATAGTAGACCATAATGAATTAGTCCAATTAATCAAGGAGTGCTTTGACGAACCACAACGTGAACTACATTATTTTGCAATTGAATTACTCGGATATCATAAAAAATTATGGTGTAAAAAAACCTTACCCCTAATTGAATGGATGATAACACATAATAGTTGGTGGGATTCAGTGGATAGCACTAATTCACATGTGATTGGAAAATTCTTTATTCAATATCCTGAACTAATTGCACCATATACACATAAATGGAATCGTTCTAAAAATAAATGGTTGAAACGAATGAGTATATTATTTCAGCTTATGTACAAAGACAAAACAAATACACTATTGCTTTCTGAATATATTGAACATTGTATACTAGAGGAAGATTTCTTTATTAGAAAGGCTATTGGATGGGCATTACGTGCCTATGCAAATACCGACGACAAATGGGTTGTAAATTTTGTGAAAGTACATCCTACACTATCGTCCCTATCTATAAGAGAAGCACTAAAACATCAATAAGTCAAATAAGCGCTTCTCCCTTATACATTTTCAACTTCACTATAATGTTACTTCCATTTTCTCAACATCATACCTGTTATAAAATGAGCAACTAAATACTATTTTTTACTCCTAGTTTTTTTAAGATCTCTTCCATTAAACACCATTTAGTAATTGAAGACTGAAGTAAATTTAATCCAACGAATAATGTAAACCAGACCCAATTAATATTGACAAAAACTGCCAATAATACACTAATGGAAATAAAACTTCCTGCGATTGCTCTAATATAACGTTCTAACATTTTTTATAATTTATTTATTTTAAGAATTTTTCAACTGGCAAGACAAATGCTCTTATTGGAAAAGCTAAGGCTTCTTTTTCATTAAATTTAGTGATAAGGGATAATGCAAGTTCAGTATTAGCTTCTGTAGTAAAACAAAAAACGAATATTGAATCAAATTTACCTACGCCTCTACTAAACCAATCGTCTAATAAACTTGAGTCAATTCCATTTTTAATTCCTGTCATATCCGTAATACTGAAAACTGGGATAGAGGCTTCTTTCAAAATAGTTCCCACTGTTTCATTATACTCTTTTATTGCTGCTACAATTAATAATTTCATAGTTGTACAATTTATTTTATTTTATTTCTCATCATTTTATAATACAATAAAGGAACTACAATCAAGGTCAAAAAGGTAGAAGTAACAGTTCCTCCCATTAAAGAAATGGCTAATCCTTGGAATACAGGGTCAAATAATATAATAACTGCTCCTAACGCAACAGCCCCTGCTGTTAATAAAATAGGTGTTGTTCTTACTGCACCTGCCTCTATTATTGCCTGTTTCAAAGGCACTCCTTCGTCAATTCTGATATTGATAAAGTCAATTAATAGAATTGAGTTTCTTACCATCACCCCTGCTAGTGCAATAAATCCAATCATAGAAGTAGCAGTAAAGTAAGCTCCCATTATCCAATGACCCACTAAAATTCCAATTAAAGAAAGAGGAATAGCTGCAAGCATAATTAAAGGCACCGTGAAATTTTGAAACCAACCAACTATCAACATGTAAATAACTAATATAACCACTAAAAATGCGATCCCTAAGTCTCTAAAAACTTCCAAAGTGATTTGCCATTCTCCATCCCATTTTAATGAATACACATCTAACTTAGTGGGTTGTTTGCTATACTCTTCGTTTAAAGTAAACCCAGCTGGCATTTTAATGTTTTTTAAACTATCGGACATTTTAGTAATTGCATAAAATGGACTTTCAAGCTTACCGGCCATATCTGCCATTACATATACTACTTCCTTTTGATTTTTTCTATAAATACTCTTGTCTTTCAAAACAGAGCTTACGTTTACAATATCTCTTAAAGGAACCATATTTCCCTGCATACCCAAGACATTTAAAGAAAGTATATTCTCCATACTTGACTTATCCGCATCCTTTAATTGTAATCTAACTGGAATTTGACTATATGAATTAGGTTGATTTAAATTGCCAGCTACCATACCTGAAAGCGCTCCATTAACTAGTGCGGCTACTTGTGCAGTAACTACACCCTGTCTCATTGCCTTCTCTTTATCCACTTTAATTTTAAATTCCATTTCGTCGTCTTCAACCATCCAGTCTACATCTACTACATCGGCTGTTTTGTTAAATAAGTTTTTAACTTGTTTACCTATTGCAATTTGTTCATTATAATTAGGGCCATATATTTCAGCAACTAAAGTTGAAAGCACTGGAGGGCCAGGTGGCAACTCTACAATTTTTACATTGGCATTATATTTTGAACCAATTTTAATGATGTCTGTACGCATTCCTTTTGCAATATCATGGCTTTGAATACTTCTCTTTGTTTTGTCAACTAGATTCACTTGAATATCAGCTACATTCTCTCCACGTCTTAAATCATAGTGTCTTACTAAACCATTAAAACTTATAGGCCCTGAAGTACCTACATATGCCTGATAATTCTCTACCATTGTTTGCTTTCCAATATAAGACGAGATATCGGCTGCAACTGCTTGTGTTTTTTCTAAGGTTGTCCCCTCCGGCATATCTATCACTACTTGAAACTCATTTTTATTATCAAATGGCAACATTTTAACCGCTACAGATTTTGTGTAGAAAAGTACCATAGATGCTAATAAAACAACCACCGTTCCCATTACAAATGCCCATCGCTTCCAACGCTCTTCTAACATTGGATTAATTACACGTTTATAAATTTTGTAAATGCCAGATGCTTCTAAGTTAGAACCATGATTGTCATTATGTTCAACGCCAATCTTCTCTTTTTCTCTTAGAAATATATATCCTAAATATGGTGTTAATGTAAGCGCTACGATTAATGAAAGTAACATAGCAATAGAAGCCCCAATTGGCATTGGACTCATATAAGGTCCCATTAAGCCAGACACAAATGCCATTGGTAATACCGCAGCCACAACTGTAAAAGTAGCCAGTATAGTTGGATTACCCACTTCATTAATTGCATAAATTGCAGCTTGCAATGGCGGTAATTTTCGCATTTTAAAATGCCTATGCATATTTTCTGCAATAATAATTGAGTCATCCACTACTATACCTGTTATAAATACCAATGCAAAAAGCGTGATCCTATTTAAGGTATAATCCAAGGCATAATAAGCAAATAAAGTAAGTGCAAAAGTAACTGGCACCGACAAAAACACAACCAGTCCTCCTCTCCATCCCATAGCAAGCATCACGAATAAGGTAACCACTACAATTGCAATAAATAAGTGAAATAATAACTCACCAACTTTGTCCGCAGCTGATTCCCCATAATTTCTAGTAGTTGATACTTGAACGTCCGATGGGATTAAATCTTTTTTCAGTGACTCAATTTTATGTAAAATTTCATCCGATAATTTCATTGCATCAGCTCCTTGCTTTTTTGCAATTGCAAAAGTAACTGCTGGATAAGTTGATTTGAATTTTGAACCTAAACTATCTGCCTTACCATAACCAAAAAATACATATTGAGAGGCAGTTGCTGGGCCCTCTTCAATAGTAGCAATTTGTTTTAAGTAAACTGGCATACCAGCATTCATACCAACCACCAAAGCTGCAACATCATCAGAAGATGTTAAAAAATTACCTGTCTGCACAGAGAAACTAGTATCATTGTGTAAAATGGATCCACTAGCCATTTCTGCATTACTTGCCTGAATAGCTTTAGTAATAGATAGAAAATCTACATGATTTGAAGTCATTTTTGATTTATCTAAAACAACTTTAACTTCCTTCCCTCTTCCGCCTAGAATATTAATATCAGATACATTTGGGATTTTTTTTACTTCATTAGCAAGTTCTTGTCCAATTAATTTTAATCGGTGGTCGTCATAATTTTCACCCCAAATTGTAAAAGACAATACTGGAACGTCGTCAATTGCCCTAGTTTTAATTAATGGCATCGTAGTACCTTGCGGCATCTTATCCATGTTCTTTAATAATTCACTATATAATTTTACCATAGATTTCTCTACATCTTCGCCTACATAAAACTGAACAATCAACATTACTTGCCCCTTCATAGAAGTGGAATAAACGTACTCAACTCCTTTTATATTGGAAATTATTTTTTCCATTGGCGCTGCTACTTTTGTTTCTACATCCTTTGGAGAAGCACCAGGATATCCCAAAAAGATATCAGCCATTGGTACTTTTATTTGAGGCTCTTCCTCTCTGGGCATTAACATAGTACTATAGCCTCCTATTAATAGAAAAGCTACCATTAACAAAATGGTTAATTTTGACTGTAAAAATGCTTTAGCGATATTACCTGATAGTCCTTTTTCCATTATTTAATTTTTATTTTAGCACCATTGAATAATTTGCCATCCGCACTTATAATATATGATTCTTCCTTAGCTAAACCAGAAAGTACTTCTATATTATTTCCAAAATTATTTCCTAAACGAACCCATCTTAACAATGCTGTATTTTGAGACCCCACTGTATAAATTCCTGTTAATTGATCTCTATATATAATAGCAGATGCAGGTACTAATAAGTTCTTATAACTATTTGTGTCTAACTTAACTGTTTTACTATTTTGAATTAATAGGTTTGCATACATCCCTGCTAAAACTTTATTTGAAACAGTATTTGGAATAGAAACTTTAATAATATATTGACCTCCAGTTAATTGTGAAGAAGGATTGATTTGTGTTATTTTTCCAATGAAATTAATATTAGCAGCACTTATAGTAACTGCTGCATTTTCACCAAGCTTTAAATTTGCTATACTGTTTTCAGGTGCCATAGCACTTATTTGTAAAGTTCCTGATTGTTCAATTGTCAAAATAGGCATGCCTGGATTTGCTAAACTTCCTTCGTCAGCTAATTTTTGAGTGATTACTCCAGAAAATGGCGCTACTACATTTGCATAAGTCAATTGAGCAATTACTTCTGCTTGCATAGATTTTGCAGCATCTACACCAGACTTTGCAGACTGGTATTGTAAATTCACTTGTTCTAATTCTTTTGCGGAAGCACTAGCTTGTTTATACAAGACTGTATATCTATCAAAATCTTTTTGAGCAACATGCAATGCAGCTTCCGCTTGTCTTACGGAGGCATCTACCTGCCCCTTCTTAGCTAAAATGTCCGTACTATTTATTGAGAATAATAATTGACCTGCATTTACTTTATCTCCTACTTTCACATAAATTTTAGTAACATATCCCATAATTCTTGTTGCAATATTACTTGCATGTGCAGATTCTACCTGACCAGTTAATTCCATATTTACTGTTTTGGTATTCACAGCAGATTTGCCCAATATTACATTAATACTTGTAGTATTATCTTCTGTGTTTTTAGTTTCCTTACTAGCGCATGAAAATGTAAAAATGGACAATATCAAAACCGAAATCAAAGCTAATTTATTTTTATATTTCATTGTATTCTATTTAAAATTGTAATTATTTTGTTGTTAAAAAATCAAGGTAGTTAATAGCAGACTTTTGCTCGAAAACTGCTTGAGCATAAAGTAATTTTTGGTTTGACAATTGCGTTTGTGCTACTAGTACATCATTTGTATTTATCAAACCTTGAATAAATCTATTTTGAATAATCCTAAGTGCTTCTTCTGCTTGGTCCACTGCGTTATTCTGTTGTGCAATTTTATAATTAGCATCTGAAATACTTCTTTTAGTTTTTCTAATTTCTACAGTACCTTGTTCAATTTGATTTTCTAATTGAATCGCCACTTTATGCTTCTCTAAAACTTGTGTATTGGCTTTGTTTTTATACTGATTCCCTTTAAATATATCCCAAGATAATTGCACTCCAGCCAAATAAGAATTAGGACCATTTAAATTAATTGACTTGTCGTTAATTTGATAATTAGCAAAACTATTTAGTTTTGGCAACCAGGCTAGTTTGGTACTTTTAATTGCAAGATCATAAGAACTCATTGCAGCATTCATAGCTTTAATATCAGCTCTAAGTAAAGAAACTTCCATTGACGCATTTTCTATATTAGTTAATTGATATGGTGCAATTTCATAAACAATCCCAAGTGGCGCATGCATTAAAACGCTTAACTGATCTGATATGGTTGCAATCTGAGATACACTTTGATTATACTGAACTTCCGCTAATTTAACCTGCACTTCCACATTTAATACATCTGATTTTTGAATCATTCCCTGTGCCAGTCGGTCTGATGTGAATTTGTAAATTGAATTAATAGTTTCTAAACTTTGTTTCGTCACTGTTGCAACTTGATATGATAATTCTAAGTATAAATAAGCTTGCACAACCTGCATCTTAATTGCTTCTTTTGTCCTTTTAGATTGATTAGCATACAATTCAATTTGTTGTTTAGCTGCTTTGCGCATGTACAACATATCTAAATTGACAATTGGTTGCTGAATAGTAATCTGCGAAGTATAATTTGCAGTTATAGCAGGATTATTTAATAAACTGGGGCTGAAATCTGATTGTTGAATACTTGCTTGTTGTAATTTAAACCCAAACGCATTTAATGGATTATTAGTACTGTAGCCAACTTGTGATAAATTAACCTGAGGCATCCAAATTGCACTTGTTTGTGTGTAATTTGATTTCGCTATGGCTTCGTCATTTTGGGCAATGGCTACTTGCCTATTCCCAAGCAACGCTTTTTGTATTGCCTCGTCTAAAACTAGCTTCTGATTGGATGATTGCGCATTTATATTAAAAGCGCTCGTCAATAGTATAAATACTAATGATAATTTTCGGATCTTTAATTTGTTGGAAGTATATGCTGACATATGTTTTTATTAGAATTACAAAAGTAGTTTTGTAAAATCCTAATTGGTGTGACAATTGTCACCTAGCACATGTAATTTTACGAATGTCCTTTAACTAGAATCTTCATGATTTTATAATTCAAAATGAAAAATCTAATAATTTGAAATATCACAGACTTTCTTAAAAATAAAGTGAAATTATTAGGAGTTGGAGGATAATATTGATCTGAATACTTTGTTATAATTAATCTGTTTTCCATAATTGTATTTTTATAATGAAATAATTTTAGAGTTTTCTATTCTGGAATCAACCACCAAAATGGCTTACCCTTTGCTTTATATAAGAACATATAGTGCATAAACCATTTCAACCAATGTCCTGCTAAACCTGGTTCTCCCATAGTGGTATTGATATCTCTTCCCCAGTCAGGATACTTGTCCCAGTCGGGCACTACAGGATTTACTGTCATGGTGGCTGCAGTACCTTTACTCATTCCGTATCCTGCAGATACTATACAAGCAGCACCCATTCTACCCATGGATGCTTTATGTTTCATTATTGCATTTCCTGTTTTAATCCAATCTATAATATTGTCAGCTGTTACTTTACCCATAATTCCAGACGGCATCCCGGTTCTTGGAGCTGATGCAAATATGGCAGTCCCATTCTTACTTGACATAGGCTTTGAAATAGAATGTGGTGGTGCAAACGCAATTCCTGGTGCGAAAATATTAGGATAACTAGGATTTTGATACGTCTCTGGCCAATCATTAATGGACCATTGTTCAAATGGTTTTTGTGTATAGTCTGCGTCCACTTTCATTAACCCACTTGGCGCAAACAATTTGGTTGAAATATCCTCCCCATTCTTATCAAAGGCGTTGAAACCATGTCCAGCAAAACCTGGTATCAACATGGCAAAATCATATACTTGCTCTAAATATTCACCATCTAAATTTTCGTAATAAATTTTATGATCATCTAGTTTTTTTACTCCTGCTCTTTTTATCCATGTAATATTACGTTCCACGAAATAAGATTCTGCGAAGAGTTTGGTATTTGAAATAAACCCCCCTTTAGGAATAAAGGCTCCTCCCATACCAAAATCACCTAATTCGTATTCATTGGTAATCCATACTACTTCAGCGAATTTTTCAAGACCTCTTCTTTTAATTTCAAAATCAACATTTAAAATATATTCAAATGCTGCACCTTGACAAGTTGCAGTTGGATGTCCAGTGCCAATTACAAAAATTTGTTTTTGGCCATTCTGCATAAGATCTAATTTTTCTTGAAATAGTTCCCAAGCATGACTTGCATGACCAAATGTACATACGGATGCAATATTACCATTACCTGGCGCCAATCCCTCTGTTGCTTCAAAATTTAGTTTAGGGCCTGTAGCATTTATTAAATAATCATATTCTAATTTTAGCTTTAACCCTGCTTCCTCTTTACTAGTATATTCAACTTCTACATATGCAGAATTAATTTCAGTATCTCCTTCTGGAAAAAAAGTTTGTGCTTTTGCTTGAACAAAATTAATACCCCATTTTTTATAAAGCGGCCTTAAATCGAATTTAATTTCTTCTGGCGTCATTCGGCCTACACCCACCCAAATGTTGGAGGGAATCCACTGATAAGTGCTAGTAGGAGACACAACTGTAATTTCGTGTTTCTTATTAAGCCCTCTTTGCAAATAGGCAGCGGCTGTATGTCCAGCAACACCTGCTCCGAGAATTAATATCTTTGCCATACTATGTATTTTGAGTAAAGCTCGACTTTCTTTTTATTTACATAAGTGATTTATGTCACTTATGTAAGTATTCTAGCTGACTTCGCTTCTACAAAGCTGGTACAAAAAAAAAATGAGCCTCTTGTGGAGACTCATTTTGAAAAATTATTTGATTATAGATTTACATCTTCTTTGCGTCTTCTAAAAACTTAGCTAAACCTATATCCGTTAATGGATGTTTTAGTAAGCCTAAGATAGAATCTAAAGGACAAGTGCAAACATCTGCACCTGATTCTGCAGCCTTAACAATATGCAAGGCGTTTCTAATGGAAGCCGCTAATATTTGCGTATCGAATCCTTGAACATCGTATATATGTCTAATTTGCGCTATCAATTCCATTCCATCCCAAGAACTATCATCAATTCTGCCGATAAATGGAGAAACATAAGTTGCACCAGCTTTAGCAGCTAATATAGCTTGGCCTGCTGAAAAAACTAAAGTACAATTGGTACGGATGCCGTTATCGGTAAACCATTTAATTGCTTTAATACCGTCCTTGATCATTGGAACTTTTACTACTATATTCTTATGAATAGCAGCTAATTTTTTCCCTTCTTCAACCATTGTAGCAAAATTGGTAGACAATACTTCTGCACTGATATCGCCGTCTACTAATTCGCAAATAGCTTTATAATGATCCGCAATTGCCGCTTCTCCTTTAACACCTACTTGAGCCATTAAAGAAGGATTGGTTGTAACCCCGTCTAAGATGCCTAAGTCGTTTGCTTCTTTGATTTGAGCCAAATTGCCAGTGTCAATAAAAAATTTCATAATGTTAGGTTTATAATTGAAAAAGTCTCTTTTAATAAAAATGCCACTTCCTAAAAAGTGGCAGGCTACTCACATCGCACCGCTCAACCGCTTATCCTTGCTGTATTCCTACCCTGGGGAAGTTCAGCAGGAGCTGGTCGTGTGAGACCTGCCGGTGCAAATGTAGGACAAATAGAGGGATTAAAAAAGTTGCATTGGGGCCATTTTATTTACCACTGCTGTTTTGAATTTATGGTAGAAAAGCCCACTAAAGAAGGGTATTGTGCACCAGCTTGGGTGTAATAAACTAAAATGGAGTAATTATTCTCCGTTTCCCAATGATCACCTTCGGTCACCATAAAATCCTGAAGTGGCTGGGGATTATTTTGGTCTCTAATCACATATTGATAACTATAATATCCTTGCTTAAGTAAAAGAGTTTTTTCGTAAATACCCTTTTGAGCATTAAACAGCATTGCTGATTCCTTGTTTAACACATTTCCAGTTAATGCGCCAGACAAATACAAGGTTTCACCCATAAAAGGAATACCCTCTTTGGGTATATAAGTGAACTGAACAGTTGCATAGTCATTTTGATTTTCACTCTGTAATGATTCCGTATTTGAAATAACAAAAGAGCCATTAAGGTCTTTAAAAGTATAATACGCTGTTGAAGCTCTTGAAAGATCAGGCTTTAAAATAACCCTAGTTCCTTTATCGGTAGTTTCAAACTTAAATATTCTATCAGTTTGTAATCTTAAACTTTGTAAATCAAGCCATCTAGATTCTTTGCCAGCTGGGAAAATTAAATCCCTTTCACTATTATACTCCACATTATTTCCTCTTATAAAGCTCGGCTCTTTAACCTTTATTGCATCCTGATACCTTGTGTTTTGAATTACTTGAATGGATAATTGACCTGGTTGAAAATAATTTATTTTTTTAACATCTACATTCACTTGTACTTTTTGATGTGTCTGTGAAATAGTTCCGTCAAATGGCTCTTGAACAGTTGCAAAAACGTTTGCAGTACCCTCTGTTACATAAAATCTACTGGTAAAAATTAAATCATTTTGATTCCCGTCCCTAAATACTTTTACAATGTAATTACCGGATTTTGTAGGTCTACAGTTCTCATTAGGCAAATTAAATTCATAATGATAATATGATTGTAATGCGATACTAGACGTTGAAAAACTAGTTATTTTATTTTGACTAAACCCTCTAGAATAATCAAACGGACTTAATGGGACTGGTTCCCAATTTTCATTCACTAACTCTATAGCATAATAGTAGTTCTGATAGCTTGCTTTGAAATCATCAAAACTTATAAATAATGGGCTTCCGTCATTTAAGCCGACAACAGGTATTCCTATAGGATTACCAATAGGATGAACTAAGACCGTATGTATTGAATGGTCAAAAATCTGATCTGGATTGCTTTGTGCAAGCGCAGACTTACTATACAATATTAAAACCATCAATGACCCAATGAAACGCTTATACATGCTGTATCTGGTTAATTCCTAACGAAACTAATTCTTTATTCATTATTATTAAACAGAAAAAACTAGATTTGATCAAATTTAAGATAATTGAATACTGCTTTTGAAATAGCGAAACGTATAAGTTTTCAAAAACAAAAAACCTATACTCGATTCATAGTCAGATTGTCTATAGGGGCAACTGCTATAAGCGTGGCAGCAATCATACTTACTTTCTCAATAGTTAATGGATTTCAAGAAAGTATTGCAAGCAAAGTATACTCTTTTTGGGGGCAGGTAAGAATTTCTTCCATTAATGGAATTCCCATTTTAAGAAACGACAGTAGCGAAAAAAAAATCTTTGCACTTCGACCTATCCAATCCATAATCCCATTCATTACTCAGTCCACCGTATTGTCATTTAAACAAGACATAGAAGGAGTTAATGCAAAAGGAATGCCCAACAATACGCCTACACCGTTTTTAGTAGCTGGCAGAAATATTACTACGAATACAGACAGCATTAGTAAAGAAATAATTTTATCAAAGGAGCTTGCACACAAATTAAATATTCCCTTAGGCGAAGAAGTTCGATTGTATTTTTTAAATAATGGCTCAGTACAACAACGTAAATTAAAACTAGTTGGATTATTTCATTCAGGCATAGACGATTATGATAAGCAATTTGTAATAGTTGACATGAAACTTATTCAACAACTTAATCAAAATACCCAGCAGATTGAAGGGTACGGAATAACACTAAATAAAGGATGGGATAAAGATATTGCAGTTACTATGATTCAAAAGTCATTGCCTGCTAATACAGTTGCAAGTACCATTGACGACTATTATCCTCAAATTTTTGATTGGATTGGGGTACAAACTGTAAATAGAAATGTTACAATTACAATTATGCTACTTATTGCAATAGTGAATCTTCTTACTTGTTTATTTATTTTGATGTTGGAGCGTATTAATATGATTGGCACCCTCACTGCAATTGGGGCTTCCCATCAATTACTTCGACAAGTATTTCTATATCAAGCTAGCTTTATAAGCTGGATAGGTATTTCTATTGGTTGTTTCGTAGGCCTAGGCTTGTCTTTCTTGCAACAATCTACCGGTTGGATACAATTAGACGAATCTGCTTATTTTATGAAAGAATTACCTATTCATATTATACCTGGTCAAATTATATTAATAATTATTGGAACTGCGGCGTTAAGTTATATTTCCTTTTTAATTCCTACACTTTGGATTAAAAAAATCAGCCCAGCACAAACCATTAGATTCGATTAATTACTGTGATTTCCAATGTGACAAAATGACCCCTGTAGCAACTGCTGCGTTTAAAGATTCAGCGCTTCCAAATTTTGGAATAGAGATGGCTTGTGTAATTAATGAAATAATTTCTGGACGAATTCCTTTTGATTCATTCCCTATTACTACAAACCCCGCAGTAGGCAAATTGGTTTGATATATTGAGCTACCTTCTAATAAAGCTCCATAAATTGGCAGATTTGCAGCTTTTAAAACAATAGCAATATCCATAGAAGCTACCCTTACTCTTAAAAAGCTTCCCATAGTACTTTGAATTACTTTAGGATTATACAAATTAGCAGTATCTTCTGAAGTAATAATCTGAGTGCAGCCAAACCAATCTGCAGTTCGTATAATTGTACCCATATTTCCAGGATCCTGAATTCCATCCAACACCAATGTGAATTGAGTTTCAAACTCAATGGGCTTCATATACAATTTCTTTTCAACAATTGCAATTACCTGATTGGCTTTTTGCATTTGGGTCATTTTCTCCAATTCGAAGTCTTCTACAACTTGTATATTTAAACTGGGATCAGTTTGCATATCAGCCCATTCTACATTGGCATAAATCTTATCTATAATCCAATCACTGTCCAACAATTCAGCTACTAGCTTAGGTCCTTCAACTATAAACACAGATTCTTGGGCCCATTGTTTTTTATGGGCAAAAGATTGAATATATTTGAGCTCATTCTTATTTATCATTACATGTCATTACGTAGGCTTAAAAATATTAGTTTCTTCTCAAGATTTTATCTACTTGGGCTTTTATTTTTATTAAATGCCTGTACAGATCTCAAAAAAGCTATAATTCATAACTATCCAAAGCAAAAAGCTTTTGTTTATGAGAATTATATAAAGATAACTGATGCCGAGACGAAGCAGACAAAAAAATTATTGACAATTGCTTTAGACAATTATTGGGATGACAGTTTAAAGGCAAAACATGTAAGACAATTCGGCATATTTAACACTTTGATCCAGCCAATAGAATTTCAGCCAGACAGAATGCCTAGGTCAGTTAATTATATGCAAGGGTACCTTAATTCAAAAGGATATAATCACGCCATACTAACTCCTTCCTTCAAAATCGATACCTTAAAAGAAGAATGGAGAACTTACTTAACAATGAAAATTCAGTTGAATAAAAAGACAATTGTTGATACCTTACTATACCAATTAACTGACCCTATTTTACAAAAAATTGCATTAAAAAATAAGGAGGTAGCTTATTTGAAAAAAGGATCCACTTATTCAAATGATAATATTAATAACGAATTGGATAGGCTGGTAGAATTATTTAGAGCAAATGGATTTTATAATTTTACAAAAGAGAAAATATTTGCCGAAGTAGATACACTAGACCAAGCTTTAATGCAATTAAATTTGGACCCTTTAAGTCAGGTAAATCAAATACTTTCTGCAAGTAAAAAAGAAGCTCAGAATCCTGCCTGGAAAATTAGTTTTCAATTAAGGAATAGTAATTCTTTAGTTACAAAACAATACCCAATTGGGAGGCAAATATTCTATAGTGATTTAAGCCTTTCAGACAATCCTGATTCTGTCATTTTTGTAAAAATGACACATGAAGATGAATTTAAGACTATCGTTCACGCATATAATTTGCCTAAATTTAAATCCAGTTTATTTGAACAACAATCCTTTATAAAAAAAGGCGACCTTTTCAATGAACGTCTTTTTTATAAAACACTCAATAATTTTAGTGCCCTGGGTGCTTGGCAACAAATTGACGCTAGAACTACTTTGGTTAACGATAGCGTTTATCTTCACTACTTACTCGTGCCTTCATTAAGAAGAAGTATGAGCTTGGATTTAGAAGGAAGTAGAAACACAGCTCAGCTAGGTGCAGGTAACTTAATTGGTTTTGCAACTAGTTTAACCTACCGTGATAAAAACGTTCAAAAGAAATCTATTCCTTCAATAACAAATTTAAGAGCTGGAGTAGAACTTAATTTCAATAATTCAAAAGAAGATTTAGCCCAAACATTATTATGGAGTGTGGGTCATACTTATAGTTTTCCTAATATCATAATTCCATTCTTAAAACATAGGCATGCTGAGAATTACAATACACGAAGTAATTTTTCTTTAAATGGTTCTAGTATGGATCGTTTGAATTATTACCAACTAAAATCGTTTACGACAAACTGGGGATATGAATGGAAAAATACATCTACAAATGGAGAACATGTATTCTTATACAAGCCTTTAAACATTGAATTATATCAGCTTACAAAATATTCAAAATTGGATAGTTTATTATTGCTAAATCCGTTTTTGAGATCCTCGTTTAACGAAGGGAATGTATTGAGTCAGACATTTACTTATTTACATACTGGATCATCTAAAAACCATTCAAGGCAAAGTAACTATTTACGTTTAGGGATAGAAGATGCAGGAAGTTTTGCCGCATTAATACCTAGTTTAAAAAATAATATTTACACCTATATTAAAGCCGAATTAGAAATAAGAAAAGCTTTTAAATTTGAAAATACAGAATTAGCAATGCGTTTTTTAGGAGGATGGGGCAATAACTATAGCAAAGATAAAAAGCTTGGAGGTCAATTACCCTTCTTTAAACAATTCACCGCAGGTGGGCCCTACAGTATGCGTGCATGGGGATTAAGACAATTAGGACTAGGAAGCTCTCAGTTTTATGACACAAGTGCTAGTAGTCAAAATTTTGACCGTTTTGGCGATCTTCAATTAGAAGCTAATATTGAATATAGATATACCTTATTTCAATGGGGTTCTTATAAAATGGGATCTGCCTTATTTATGGATATGGGGAATATATGGAACACAAGGGATACAAAACAAGATCCTACTGCAGGATTTAAATTAGACCGAATGTATAAGGACCTTGCAATAGGTGTAGGAACAGGCATCCGTTTTGATTTTAATTATTTTATAATTCGTGTTGACTATGCTATAAAAATGAAAGACCCCACTAGATTAAATAATAATGGGTGGCTTGACTTTAAGAATATGCAGTGGAATGAAGTAAAACCAAATGGCATGAAAGTGAATAACTACGCATGGCAATTTGGAATTGGCTTACCCTTCTAATAATAAGTCAATTTCTTTTTGCAGGTCTTCCCAATGGAGCGCATCGTCTACATTAAAATCACCAATTTTAGTTCGTCTTAGTCCACTCATATAAGCACCTACTCCCAATTGATCTCCAAAATCTTTAACTAAGCTTCTTATATAGGTACCAGTTGAACAAACCACTTTGAACTCTATGGTTGGCAACTCAATTTTAGTAATTTCAAAACTATGAATGGTGATCCTTCTCGGATCCACTTTTACTTCTATCCCAAGTCGTGCTGATTCATATAAACGCTTTCCATCTTTTTTAATAGCAGAATGTTGCGGAGGCATTTGTAATATCTCTCCAATAAATGGAATGCTAGCAGCTTGAATTTGTTCTTCTGTTAAGTTTGCAATTGACTTGAAATTTTCAGGTGTAGACTCTAAGTCATATGTAGGAGTGGTAGCGCCTAAAACCAAGCTGCCCGTGTATTCTTTCACCATACCCATATAGGTATCAATTTGTTTAGTGAACTTACCTGTACATATTATCAATAAACCGGTAGCTAAAGGGTCCAAAGTGCCTGCATGTCCGACTTTAGTGACCCTAGTTAACCCACGTACTTTTTGAACCATATTGAAAGAAGTCCATCCTATTGGCTTATCCAATAGTAAAACCTTGCCTTCTAAAAATGGCGTTAAGGCTGCGGGAATTGGTTTTTGCTTTAGGCCCATAAACTTTAAACTAGTATGCTCTTGCGAACAATACTCTTTGAGTAGACGGTTTTCCTGATTGAATACAAACACCTGCTTCTAATGGATTATCTAAAGGAATACAACGTATAGTAGCTTTGGTTAATTCTTTGATTTTTTCTTCAGTTTCTGCTGTGCCATCCCAATGTGCTGAAACAAATCCGGTTTTATTATCCAATGTATCTATAAAGTCTTCCCATGTATCCACTTTAGTAATATGATCGTCTCTATACTTTTTAGCGCGCTCAAATAAATTGGATTGAATATCAAGTAATAGTTGCGAAACTGTTTCTGTTAAACCGTCCATTGATACAGACGACTTCTCCTTGGTATCTCGACGTGCAATTTCAACTTGATTATTCTCCAAGTCACGAGGGCCTACTGCTATTCTAACAGGAACTCCCTTTAATTCATACTCCGCAAATTTCCAACCTGGTCTTTGATTATCTGAATCGTCATATTTAACACGAATACCCACTTCTTTAAAGGAAGCAACAATAGCATTCACTTTCTCATCTAAAATTGCTTTCTGCTCATCGCCTTTAAAAATTGGAACAATAACAACTTGTATAGGTGCAATGCGCGGAGGTAAAACTAAACCTTGGTCATCACTGTGCGTCATTACCAAACCTCCAATTAATCTTGTACTAACACCCCAACTTGTTGCCCAAACATAATCAAGTTTATTATTCCTATCACTAAACTTCACGTCAAATGCTTTTGCAAAATTTTGACCAAGAAAATGGGAGGTTCCTGCTTGTAATGCTTTTCCATCCTGCATTAATGCTTCAATACAATAAGTGTCTTCTGCTCCAGCAAATCGTTCGTTGGCAGATTTTACTCCTTTAATAACAGGCATTGCCATCCAGTTTTCTGCAAAGTCAGCGTATACATTTAACATTTGAACCGTTTCTGCTACTGCTTCTTCTTTTGTAGCATGTGCAGTATGTCCTTCTTGCCACAAAAATTCAGCTGTTCTTAAGAATAGACGTGTTCTCATTTCCCATCTTACCACATTCGCCCATTGGTTTACCAAAATTGGTAAATCACGATAAGATTGAATCCAATTCTTATAGGTATTCCAAATAATGGCTTCACTTGTTGGACGAACAATTAATTCTTCTTCCAATTTGGCATCAGGATCCACCATTAATTTTCCTTTATTATTTGGATCTGCTTTTAATCTATAATGTGTAACAATGGCGCACTCCTTAGCGAATCCCTCTGCATTTTTCTCCTCCGCTTCAAATAAAGATTTGGGGACGAATAATGGGAAATAAGCGTTTTCATGTCCTGTGTCCTTAAACATTTTGTCTAAAGTTGCTTGCATATTTTCCCATAATGCATAACCATATGGTTTAATAACCATACATCCTCTTACTGCACTATAATCAGCTAAATTGCCCTTTAATACGAGGTCATTATACCACTGTGAATAGTCTTGTGCTCTTGTTGATAATTCCTTTGCCATTGTATACTAAATCTTAACATTTAATGTGTAACAAAACATCTACGAAAAACGCTCTATGTTTTAAACTTTATTACCTTTATAGTGTCAAATGTATGCTAAATCAGGGGCATATTAAAACCAAAAACACGGTAAGATGAAAAATCAAAAAACTAGACTCTCTTTTTTGCTCGTAGGCATTAGTCTTGTAGCATTTAGTTTTTTACAAACTGGCTGTACTAGTTTGCAACAATCTACTTCCATAGCTGCAGATGACTTATACGATATACCGGCAAAAAAACAGGTAACTGAAACAATTGTTGCCCCAGAAGAGCAAGAGAATTATCAGGACTATCAAAACTATCAGGACGACCGATATTTAAGATTGAAAGTTGCAAACCGCAATCGTTGGACAGCTATTGACGATTTTGGATATTGGAATGACCCAAGATATAATAATGCATTTTACCCTTCTTATACAGGATGGAATAGTTGGTATACTGGCTATTATGGCGCATCATGGTACAACCCATTTGGTTATACCATGAGTATGGGTTGGGGAGGTTATTCTCCTTATATGAATTCATATTATAGTATGGGTTGGGGATTCAATGATTTTGGATTTGGTTATGGCGGTTTTGGATATGGTGGCTTTGGAGGATTTGGGTATGGCGGTTTTGGAGGTTATGGATACGGATGGAATCCTTATTACGCTGGCTATTGGAATCCTTACGGGTCTTATTACGGAGGTGGATATAGCGGCGGATACGGTGGAATCCCTAATCATTTCGGGAATAATTATCAAAGTCGTCGTGCAATGCAAACAAGTGCACCTGCTTTGAACTCTTACAGAAACAACAGGTCTTACAATAATTCAAATAGCAGCTATCAAGTTATAAATGGTAATACCCGCTATACTGGAAACCCAAATTTGAATAATAATTTCGGAAATTTAATGAAACGTGTTATTACAAATAATCCGAATGCAGGTCAAGCTAATAGTTTTGATAGGCCTGCTAGATATTTCTCCAATAACAATAATTCAGGTTCCACAAATCAATACAAAACGAATAGTACTCCATCCAATAATAACACCCCAAGTTTTAATAGTAATTCAGGAGGAAGAAGTGGTGGATTCAATAGCAGTGGTTCTTCAACAGGGGGTGGAAGAGCTGGTCGTGGCGGCGGACATAAATAAAAAAATTTAATATACTATTTACTTTTTTTTAGAACTATACTATTTACATTTTATTGTAATTAATAAATACACAGAATTATGAGTAAGCTTTTATTTTCGATTTTAATGGTCTCTAGTGTTGCAGCTTTTGCACAAAGTCCTGAAGATGGCCTTAGACTTTCTTGGTTTGCTCCCAACGGAACAGCAAGAAGTAATGCATTAGGTGGTGCTATGGGGTCTCTAGGTGGAGATGTTTCTGCAAATCATATCAACCCAGCTGGACTTGGTTTTTATACCAAGAGTGAATTGCTTATGGTGCCTAAATTTTTAGTTACAAATAACAACTTCAACTTTAGAGGGACCGCTAGTAGCTCAACAGATTCCAAGTCAAGTTTAGGATCTATTGCGGTAGTATTTGCAGACGGTAAAAGTATTAATAGATGGACGAGCAGTGCTTTCTCTATTAGCTTTACTCAAATTGCAGATTATAATAATCATATTAATTATAGTGGCAAAAATAATTTCAGCAGTTTGTCTGAAAAATATTTAGAAGAATTAGTTGCAGACAGAGCAGATACTAATTCTGCATTAAATAATTATATTTATGGAAGCTCATTAGCATTTAGAACTTATTTAGTGGACACCACTGCAAACGCTGCTGGAAATGTAACTGGATACCAAAGCTTAGTGCCAATCTCAACTGGCGTGATGCAAAATTATGATTCTTACACAAGTGGATCTTATAATGAATTGGCTTTTGGATGGGCTGGTAATTTAGAGAATAAATTATACTTAGGTGCCAGTGTCGTAATGCCAATGATTAACTATAACAGAACTACACAGTATTCTGAAACCGACTTATTAGACCAAAATGGCAATCCTAATCCAAACAATTTTTTTGGTGGATTTGTGTTGAATGAAAACTTTAGTTCAAAGGGTTGGGGATTAGGCGCTAAACTGGGTATTATATACAAGCCTGAATCTTTCTTACGTTTAGGCTTCACTATTCATACCCCTCAATTGATTACTTTAAGGGACAAAATTAGCGCCGACATGACTACCAATACTGAGAAGTATGCTGGTGTGCAGTCTGCAAGTTCTAATGACTTGAATGACGGCTATCCTGGCATTAGAGAGTATACGATTGCAACTCCATTAAAAACTATTTTTAGTGGTAGCTATTTTTTCGCACAACCAAATAAACCATCACAGCCTTTAGGTTTTATCAGTGCCGACTTAGAATGGGTAAATTATACAGGCACACATTATTATGCAAATACTTATGACCAAGCCAGTACAGATTATTATGACGCATTAAATAGCACCATTAAAGCAGCTTACAAAAACAATGTGAACATTAAAGTTGGTTCTGAATTGAGATTAACTGGGAACTGGATGGCAAGAGCAGGATTTGCATATTATGGAACTCCTTATAAAGACGAAAAAATCAAAGCTTCACGCATGGTAATAAGCGGTGGCCTTGGATATAGAAGCAATAATCATTTTATTGACTTCACGGTTTCCAATACAAACACAAAAGACGCTTTATTCCCTTATCGTTTAAATGATAAGCCTAATACTTATGCAAATTATACAGGCAATCAATTGATGTTTAATATTGGTTATGGTATTAAATTTAACTAAATAGTTATTACCTACATTTTACAAAAAGGGCCGCTCAGATTTGAGCGGCCCTTTTAATTTATTCTTGAACTAATTTAATATTTATTTTAAGTCTTCCAATTTCAATCCTTGGTTTACCTTAATCTCATTGTAATTAATATTCATTTTAAACTGACCTAGGTCAATAGTAGTTTCTTTTGCAAATGAAACCCCTTCTACTGTTTGGTAGTTTTTAAAAAACTCTTGTTGGACGACAGCTGCCCTTCCTGGAACTTCCTGAGACTTCATGGTCTTAACTAACAAATAAGTTGTAGCATCATAATAACGATGTGACTTTTTACCAGAAGGTGTTACCAGTTCAACGTCAATGGCGTCTTTACCATCCACTTTTTCAGCACCAACAATGGTAAACTTATATCCTTTGGAAACATAAGTTTGCTCCGGAACTAAATGCGTTGACTCATCTAATCCTTCTTTTACTTCATCCGTTATAGGTGCCTGTTGGCCTTGTTGAGACATTTCATATTTGCCATTTACTACTGCTTGCTTTGAAATGACCATGCCTCCCATTGACATAGTCTGAATGGCATTGCCTGGGATTAATAATTTCTGGTTCATGTCTAATGACTGGCCCATAATATTCACTTTGCCAATTAGTTGAACGTCTTTAATATTACTTATTGCAGCACCGCCCATGGCAGTTGTGATTTTTTCAATTAATACTTCACTTGTTAAACTAGCATCCACTTTGGCTTCCTTAGGAGCAGTAACTTCATTACCTTCTATATTAAAATATTTAACAGGACCATATTTTTCTAATCCTTTAGCAATTTGTTTTGCATTCCCTACAATTACAATATGCATTTGACTAGGATTTAATAAATCCTTCGCAGCAGTTTGAACATTGTCCGCATTCACAGCCGCTAATTTTGTAAGGTATTTTTGATAATAGTCTGCAGGTAAATTATACTTAGCAATATTCAATGCGAAATTAGCAATAGTAGCAGGACTTTCTAAAGACCTTGCGAAACCACCAGCTAAATAATTTTTCATTCTATTCAACTCTGTATCGCCTACTTTATTGTTGCGTATTACATTAATCTCATACAACATTTCTTGAATTGAACTATCTGTTTTTTCATTTCTTACAGAAGCTTCTGCAGAAAATATTCCAATTTGTCTATTAGGTGTTAAGCTTGAATAAGCCCCATAAGTAAAGCCATGGGCTTCTCTTAAATTATTAAATAATCGTCCAGAGAAACTACCTCCTAAAATATTATTCATCACATTCGCACTAATGTCATTTGGAGCACCTTTCACTAAATCCACAGTGCTTGCAATGGCAACTACACTCTGAACAGAAGCCGGCCTGTCTACTATTGCAACATAAGTACTAGTAGGCTTAACTGGCTTTGGGAAATTTTGAGGAATAGTAATCCCTTTTTTCCAAACACCTAAATTTTTCTCAGCCAATGCTTTAGCTTCAGCAGGTTCTATGTCTCCTACAAAAACCAAATAAGCCATATTAGGTTTCCAATAGGAATTAATATAGTTTTTTACATCTTCAATCTTAACTGCATTCACCGTTTTAGTGGTAGCTATTTCCCCAAATGGATGGTTCGGACCATACACTAATTTACTCATTACATTATTTGAAATAGCATCTGCATCGTCCTTATTAGATTCAATACCTGAAAGGGTTTGAACTCTTACTTTTTCTAATTCCGAATTGGCTAATGAAGGGTGTAAAATTACAGCTGACATTAATTCGAATAGTTTAGGAAAATTATACTTTAAGGAACTTACAGTAGCAGACAAACTACTTGTATTTAAACTTCCGCCTAAATATTCTACTGCCTCGTCTAATACTTCCTTAGACATGCTAGTGGTTCCTCTTTTTAATAATTGACCTGCCATATCTGCAACACCTGCCTTATCCCCTTCCTTTACTCCATCTAGATTGATAACTAAGGAAGCTACAACAGTTGGTAATTTGGTGTTCTTGACTACAAATATTTGTAACCCATTTGCCAATGTATATTTAACTGGATTTCCCACTTGAATTAAAGGCGCTTTACCAGGAGCTGGTGCTTTAGTTCTGTCGATAGACTGAGCCATTAAAGTAATTGGCATGCAGCATATAAAAAGGTATACTAATTTTTTCATGATATATTTTTTAAACTTAGCTTAGAAACTATTTAGCTGTAGTTGGTTTAGGTAAATAATACAACACTACTCGGTTGTCTTTGTTTAGATATTTTTGAGCCACTTTTAGTATATCTTCCCTTGTTACTTTATTATATTTATCTAATTCAGTATTAATCAAATTAGCGTCGCCAAAATAGACTTCATTGTCGGCCAAGCTTTCTGCAATACCAGCCATAGTTGCTTTACTTGAAACTAGTCCCGTGGTAATTTGATTTTTTACTTTTTGAAACTCTCGCTCCCCCACTAAATTATTTTTCAAGTCATTCACTACACTATCAATACTAAGCTCTAATGAATCTGGTTTTACGCCCGCATTCGCCAATGCAATAGTGATAAACAAACCCTCGTCTTCATTAAAGAATGGTTGAGAACCAGCAAAAGCAGCTTGTTGTTTGGTGTCCACCAATGTCTTCGTCATTCTAGAAGACTCTCCGCCTGATAAAATAGTAGATAATATATTGAATGCATAATATTCACTTCCTCCTTGCTTAGGTGCTCTATAAGCCTGGAACACGCCAGATAACTGAATATTGTCATAAATAGTGTCCCTTACTTCACCCCCTAAAGCCGGTTCCTTAATAGTAGGTCTAATAATTGGTGTTGCACTTTTTGCAATTGGTCCAAAATAACTAGCAATTTTTTGTTTCAATTCTGCTTTATTTATATCACCAGCAATTGACAATACACAGTTATTGGGTACATAATAGGTTTTATAAAACTGAACAAATTCCTCTAATGTTGCCGCATTTAAATGATCAATGCTTCCAATTGGAGCCCATCTATAGGGGTGAACTTTAAATGCACGTTTTAAAACTTCTGTTAAAAAACTTCCATAAGGACGATTGTCCATTCTTTGTCGTTTTTCTTCCTTTACTACTTCACGTTGCGTATTCACACCTACTTGTTCTATTTTAGCATGCATCATTCTTTCACTCTCTAACCATAACCCTAAGTCAACTTGATTAGACGGAAATAACTCGTAATAAAAAGTTCTGTCCTGAGAGGTATTGGCATTGTTTACTCCACCTGCATTGGCAATGTATTTATCAAACTCTCCTCTTTTAATATTGTCAGACCCTTCAAATAAAAGATGTTCAAAAAAATGTGCAAATCCAGTACGAGCGGTGTCCTCATTTTTCGAACCCACATGATATAATGCAGTAACTGCTACCACTGGGGCCGAATGGTCCTCGTGTAGAATTACTTTTAACCCATTGGGCAATGTGTATTTTTCAAATTGTATGGCTTGAGATTGCGCACTAAGTATATTTAACGCAAATAAACCAACTAAACTAAAGATGCATTTTTTTCGCATGTGATAGATTTTAATTAGTTTAAAACTAACCTAAATCTATTTAATATAAAAAATTAAAAAACTAATATTTCTATAATATTACTTGACTCACTGTCACAGAATCAGCTTGATACCATTGGATTTCGACATCTTTTTTAAACCAAGTCATTTGTCTCTTAGCATATCTTCTAGTATTTTGCTGAATCAATTCTATGACTTCTTCTTTGGATATTTTTCCTTCAAAATAAGGTAGCCATTCTTGATAACCCACTGTCTGTAGTGCATTTAGATCAAGCGCCGATTTTAAACCAATCACTTCCAGCTCTAGCCCTTCTTCGACCATATTCAATACTCTTTGATTAATCCTGTCGACTAAAGCTGGTCTTGGCATTTCCAATCCAATCTTAACAATATTAAACGGTCTTTGCTTTTTTATTTTTTTTTGAAAACTCAAAATTGAGGCCCCTGCCCCAAGCATAACTTCTAAAGCACGCATCAATCTATGTGGATTGTCTTGTTCTGCCTGTGCCCAATAGGCAGGATCTTTTTCGGCTATTTCGGATTGCAACCATGCTAATCCAAATTGCTCATATTGTGCTGCCACAAACGACCTAATGGATGGGTCAATAGCAGGAATGGCATCTAATCCTTCGCAAAAAGCTTTGATATATAATCCAGTCCCACCTACAATTACAACCGAATCCTTATTAGTAAATAAGTGAGCTGTTTTCTCTAATGCATACTGTTCAAATACTACAGCATTCACGGTATCCACTATAGAATGACTTGCAATGAAATGATGTGGAACTGCTTCCAATTCTTCATTACTAGGTCTTGCAACCCCAATATTCAATTCCTTAAAACATTGTCTTGCGTCTGCCGAAATAATTTCAGTATTTAATGCTTTTGCTAATTGAATAGCAAAACTAGTTTTACCCACAGCAGTGGGTCCCATTATAATATAGACTGTTTTATGCAATGGGATATAATTTGAAAATACTAGTATGCGTCGCCATCAAAAAATTCACTTGAAGATGATTCTTGATTATCGTCATTGTTATCATCGTCAGCATCATCTGAATCGTCTTCGTCTGAATCGTCGTCGTCTTCCCCTCCATGATCAGATGCGTGTGCGTCTTCTTCTCCTTCCACTCCATATCCTTCACCAGTTTCAGCTAAGTCATATTTTTCTTCGATGTCAGCAAATTTCTCACCCAATAATCCCTTGGTTCCATATTGCATTGGTCCCACCCCTTCCGTTCTTGCAATTACAGGATAACTAAGTTCCATGTCGGAATCTGCATTTTTAATAACTTGTATTAACTCAATTAAGAAAGTCCAAGATTTTGCAAAATCGTACACGTAAACAAAATGTTGATTGGTGTCAATAATTTCAGAACCCACTGTAGTTTCCTCCATCATTAAAGGGGGAACTTTATATTCCTTAAGGTAAACTTCTTTGCTAATTTCTCTTCCTCTCTGCCACAATTCATTACTTCTAAAAAACGTAGCGTCATGTTTTTGATCAAAAGTAAACGCAGTCAGTATCGCCTGATGGAAATCGGAAAAATGTTGCGTATGCTTCACCAAGATGTCTCTATAAATTGCATCCTCTTCCTCCCAATAAACCCTGAATTTTAATATTGCCATTTTGGTGCTTTTAGATGGGCGAAATTACTATTTATTTTCTATTTTGTTGGATACAAACCAAGCTTTGCTGCTTCCGCCAACATAAATACACGTGCCGCGTCGAATTCATTTGGAATTATTCCATCTAATATGGCTTCTCTTATTGCATCCTTTATTATTCCAACATTTTTGGAAGGTGTAATATTGAATATTTCCATGATCATTTCACCTGTGATAGGTGGCTGCCAATTTCTGAGTTTGTCCTTTTCTTCTACTTCCACAATTCGTTGGCGTACATATTCAAAACCTTGTAAATATCGTTTTACTTTACTTTGATTCTTACTAGTAATATCCCCAGAACAAAGTATCATTAAATAATCAATATCTTCTCCTGCATCAAATAATAATCTTCTTACTGCACTATCCGTTACTGTCTCTTTTGTTAATGAAATGGGTCTCAAATGCAGGGCTACCAGTTTTTGTACCATTTTCATTCTTTCATTTAATGGCAACTTTAATTGGGTAAAAATTTTAGGTACCATTCTTGCGCCCACTACTTCGTGACCATGAAAAGTCCATCCAAATCCTGTTTCAAATCTTTTAGTTTTTGGTTTTGCAATATCATGTAATAAAGCGGCCCATCTTAACCAAATATCATTACTATTAGCTGCAACATTATCTAATACTTGTAGTGTATGTGAAAAATTGTCTTTATGGCCAATGCCATCAAGTGTTTCAGCACCCTCTAGTTGTAGCAAAAGTGGGAAAATTTCCTGCAACAAACCTGCATCTCTTAACAAGTACCAGCCTTTTGAAGGTTTTGGAGTCATCATTATTTTCTGCAACTCGTCTGTAATACGTTCCTGAGAAACAATGGAAATTCGATTAGCCATTTTCTGAATAGCATGCATAGTTTCCTCCGTAATGGCAAAACCTAATTGTGTGGCAAATCGAATTGCACGCATCATTCTTAAAGGATCGTCGTCGAAAGTTCTTTCAGGTGCTAATGGCGTTTTTAAAATTTTATTTTCTAAATCTTCTAATCCACCAAATGGATCAATAATAGTTCCAAATCGTTCAAAACTTAATTCAACTGCTAAAGCATTTACTGTAAAATCTCTTCTATTTTGATCGTCTTCAATAGTCCCAGGTTCCACTGTGGGCTTTCTACTATCTCTAGCATAACTCTCCTTTCTTGCTCCTACAAATTCAATCTCTATATCATCAAATTTAACCTGTGCTGTTCCAAAAGTTTTAAATAAAGAAACAGGAGGTGTTGGTTTAAATAATTTTGAAAAAGCTTGCGCTAATGCCATACCGTCCCCTAAACAAACAATATCTATATCTTTAGTTGGTCTGTCTAATATTTTATCGCGTACAAACCCTCCTACTGCAAATGCAGGCACTCCAAGACCCGATGCAGCTTTAGCAACCGCATGAAGCAATTCTGTTTCTCTGTCTGTAAAATGAATCTGCATAGGGCGCAAAAGTACTAATGTTGAGGCATTTGTGATAAAGGTTCCAATAATTGTTGCATTTGAATACTATTAGCACAACTAAAATGCCCTAAAGGACAGGCTTTCTTGCCATGAATTCCACAGGGACGACAAGTTAATTGCTGTGTTGTTTGAACTATAAAAGAACAATCTGACAATGGGCCATATCCAAAATCAGGAATGGTGGAGCAATATATAGCAACCACAGGGGCATTTACAGCGGACGCAAAATGCATTGGTGCAGAATCGTTCACGTAGTTTAAAACTGCTTTTTCCTGCAATGCTGCAGATGCTAGAAAGTCTAGTTGGCCTGATAAATTCACCACTTCTTTTTGAGGATTATTAAGCCCAGCAATGATTGCATCGCCAATTGCTTTGTCACCCGGACCTCCAATTATATATACTACACCATTAAAAACGAATTCATTTAAAAATTGTACCCACTGCTCAACAGGAAACTGTTTGGTAAACCATACGGAAGCAGGTGCAATACAGATATAAGGTTTAGATTGAAATGCTGCAACTTTCTGATGGTCTGCAATAGATGGATATAATTTTGGCTTTGCCAATTTCAAGTCTCCTATGGCTGCTAATAATGCATGATTTTTCTGAATTTCATGTAGCCCTTTTTGTTCAGCTAAATGTTTTATTTTATGTGTAAATAAAAATGAAAATGGATTTTTATCAAAGCCGATTTTTATTTTAGCATTTGAAAAAGCAGTCCACAATCCTGTTGCCGCATATCGTTGCACATTAATAACTACATCATAATCTGTATTTCTTATTTGAAGTAAAATTTGTAACCAATGTTTATACTTTCGCACCTTCTTATTCCAAACTAATACTGAATTAACATAAGGATGATTATTGAAAAGAGCTTCATTCCCTTTTCGTACTAAAATGTCTAGCTTAATGTCTGGATATTCATTATGCAAAGACGCTAACAAGGAAGTGCTTAATACTACATCGCCAATAAAGGCCGTTTGAATAACTAATATTTTTTGCATTGGGGGCAGGTAGTGTTATGGTCTTAGGATAATTAAATTTCCTTCTTTATCCCATTTAATTACAGAAGAAGGTTGTTTTAAATCTGTTTCGTCCTGACGAATTTTTACAACGTAATTTACTCCTTCTATAATATCTAATGATATGTCATTAAAACACAAGGGTGTAGGATAGCCAGAAATATTCGCAGAAGTACTTACAATAGGCTTTCCAAATTCTCTAATTAAATCCTTACAAAAAGAATCATTACAAATTCTTATCGCAACGGATCCGTCAGTCGCGATTAAATTAGGTGCTAGATTTTTTGCATGTTGATAAATAACAGTGGTGGGTTTATGGATCCCTTTGATATAGTCAAATATTTGTAAGTCAGATTCTTCTACATAACGCAATATCACTCTTTCATCCTGTACCAATACAATCATAGCTTTTGTATCTACTCTTTTTTTAAGTTGGAATATCTTACTTACTGCGTCCATATTTGTAGCGTCACAACCTATACCCCAAACCGTATCGGTAGGGTATAAAATCAAATCCCCTGCTTCAAGGGTTTTTACACATTCTTGTATATCTTGGTCATAAGGAAACATGCTGCAAATTAAACAATACCTACAAATAAACGAAGGTTCATTATTGTGCAAAAGAATCTATTATAATTCCTTTCCAAGCTTGTATTTTTGCCAAAATTGATTAAAATGGACTTAAAGACTAAAATCGAAACAGTTTGGAACGATCGTACTTTATTAAAAGACGATACTTATAGTAATGCCATTCGCGAAGTTATAGAGGAAGTGGACAAAGGCAGATTAAGAGTTGCTGAACCAGAAGGAACAGAATGGGTAGTAAATGAATGGGTTAAGCAAGCTATTCTAATGTATTTTGGAATACAACAAATGCAGACTTGGGAATTAGCCCCTTTTGAATTTCATGATAAAATGTTATTGAAATCTGGATATGCGGAATTAGGGGTTCGTGCAGTACCTCATGCAGTTGCAAGATATGGTGCTTACTTGGCTAAAAATGTAGTTTTAATGCCAAGCTATGTAAACATTGGTGCATTTGTGGACGAAGGAACAATGGTGGACACATGGGCTACTGTCGGAAGTTGTGCACAAATAGGGAAAGGCGTACACTTAAGTGGAGGTGTTGGTATTGGCGGTGTTTTAGAGCCATTACAAGCTAGTCCTGTAATTGTAGAAGATGGTTGTTTTATTGGCAGCAGATGTATTGTCGTAGAAGGAGTGCATTTAGAGAAAGAAGTGGTTTTAGGAGCTAATGTTGTGTTAACCAAGAGTACAAAAATTATTGACGTTAGTGGAGATAAGCCAGTTGAATATAAAGGTCGTGTACCAGCTAGAAGTGTTGTTATACCTGGTTCTTATAAAAAGTCCTTCCCTGCTGGAGACTACCAAGTTAGTTGTGCGTTAATAATTGGTCAAAGAAAACCAAGTACCGACTTAAAGACAAGCTTAAATGATGCTTTAAGAGATTTTAATGTAGCTGTATAAAAAAAGAATTTACATATAACAAAGGATTTGCCATTGCCATCTTAGGAACACTATTGTTCTCAACCAAAGCAATTTGGATTAAACTTTGTTTTAGAGAGAGTAATATCAACGCAACCACTTTATTAATGTTGCGTATGTTACTCTCTCTTCCTTTTTATGCATTGGTACTTTATGTATTAAGTAAAAAGAAAAATAAATTAGCGATTTCTAAATCAATATATGCTTGGGCAATAGCAATGGGTATACTTGGATACTATTTAAGTAGCTTATTTGATTTTGTAGGGTTACAGTATATTTCAGCTGGAATTGAAAGAATCATTTTATTTATTTATCCCACTTTAGCAATTCTAATTAATAGATGGATATTCAAAGTGGCTATTACAAAGAGACAATGGTTTTCTATATTAATCACCTATATCGGAATTGGGATTGCTTATTGGGGTGAAATGCAGTATTTTGAAAACACCCAATTATTCCTTTATGGCTCCATCATGGTGCTGCTTTGTGGAATCACTTATGCCTTTTACCTGGTAGGGACAGGAAAACTGGTTCCTAAAATGGGCGTGAGTAGCTATACCAGCGTTGCTATGCTTTCTGCTACAGTCGGCATATTCACCCATTATCTTATAGCTGAGGATATAAAGTTATTCCCTCACTATTTAGCCTTAGGATCTCCTATTTTAGTTTACATAATAGCTTTGGCATTAATAGCAACCGTAATACCCTCTTTTTTATTAAGTAGTGGAATGAAAAGAATAGGAAGTAATGATTTAGCTATTGTAACTAGCATTGGTCCAGTTGCAACCCTTTTTCAGGCAAGAGTGCTATTACATGAACATATCGGCACTTTACAAATAATCGGAACAATATTAGTCATTTTGGGAGTAATTATGGTTAAAAAGAAGGAACCATTAAAATAATTTGGGGCGATTAAGACGAATCCTAATCACCCCGGTTATCCTTCCCCCAAAGGATAATATATTTAATAATTCTTTAATATAAATAAGCTGTTTTTTGAACTATAATGTAAATATGCCATAGAAAAAGTTGTTGTAGAATTAATATGTAAACAAAGAGAAGAAATATATATTTCTATTATAATTTATTATTAAATAGTAATTTATATATTAATATTATATAAAATATATATTATCTTGGATAAGTTAATTTCGTATTATATATATTTCTTACTTTTAGTAGATGAAAGCCGTTTCTCTATTTTTAGTTTTTTGCTACCTACTCCTTTGTAATTCAACAAATATTGAAGCACAAAAGGGAAATAACCTATTAAATAAATATGAAATAGGATTACTAGACCTATTATCAACAGACACTATAAACACAACTAGTATTAATCTAGTAGGGCAAAACTTCAAATTTGGGCAAGAGAAATCTGATTATACCAATATTGATCTCATAAAAGACAAAAAAAACATCTGGATACAACCATTAGGAACTGGGAAACTATTTTCAATTCAAAAATCAAATGGAAAATATAAGATCACTAGAATAGATTCAACAATACATTCTGGAGCAAATTTTTACTCCTATAATTTCATAGTAAGGGATACCATTTTTCAATATGGTGGAGAAGGATTCTGGAACTACAGAGGCATATTAACCTATTTTAGCAAGGAAACACATCAATGGGAAATATACCCCTCAAATAGAGTTGTAAAGTCCTATTTTGATGCTAAAAAAGGAGTTATTTCTCATATTAATCTTCAATCAGAAAATCCTAAACTATATATCAGCAATTCTATTGACTTTGCAAATTTTCCAAATAGCATTAACATGTATGCAACGGATAGTATTTACGCATATGATATTAATACAAAAAGCTGGACAACTTTAGGTAAAACAAACCCTACTTCGCAAAAAAGATTTTCCAATATAAATTCTCAAGTTTTTCATTTTGGTGATTCTTTAATTTATGAAAGTGAACTAGAGTTTTATTGGTTAGACTTTTCAAAAAATATCACAGGTAGATTGGCAAGTCAGACCAACACTGAGTTGAGAAGTGCTTGGTTGAAAATGTACGGAATGATTAAAATACAAAACTTCACCCCTTTACAATTCAACCTTGGTAAAGAAGTATATATGATTATGATGAGTGAGGAGAAAGGTTTCATTTATACAAAATTAACTATTGCCCCTTCAGATTTTGACAATGCAAATCTTAGTACAATCTATATAAAAAATAGTGACTTCCTAAACCTTGATTTATTTAAAAACAAGACTACTATCTCCATTTTAATTATAATCCTACTTTCTTGTATCATTGTATATTTTTCTTTCCAATATTTAAAATCTAGAAAAAAAATACCCAATGAGGTTGTAGCAATTTTAAATAATAATTTTTTTAACTCTTTAAGTATTATAGAAAAGGAATTGATTAATGTGTTATACCGTCATCATTTAAAAGGTGAAGCAATTTCAACTAAACTAATTAATAAAATTATTGGAGTTCAACAGAAAGATATACTTACTCAAAATAAAAGCCGAAGCGACTATTTCATTAGAATCAATCAGAAATATAAAATGTCGACTCAGCAAACAGAAGCATTAATTGTAAAAAATAGAGATAAAATAGATAAACGACAATACAATTATAGCCTTAATAACAGCTACATTCATGAAATTGAACAGCTATTAAAGGGTTAAACTACCAATAGGCTACAGCCCCTTCTATCGCTATTGTCTATTCGACCAAGTACTTGAAAACTTCCGTCTTCATTTAATTCACATAAGTCCTGTGTCGCTATAAATGCACAGCTGTATATATTAGCTAAGTCTATTACATGCAAAATTCCTCTCCCAGTAGTTTTTAAAACTCCAGGATCTTCTTGGTCTCCTACCATTACTTTCATCCAAGGGGGGCAAGTAAAAATTCCATCTTTTTTGGCATAGGCTTGACTGAGCAGTTCTGTCATGCCATATTCAGAATGAATTTGTTCAACCCCTAATCGCTCCTTTAGATAGGCATGTAATTCGGATTTAATCATTTCTTCTTTTCGCCCTTTCATTCCGCCAGTCTCCATTACAATTGTATTTTTTAATTGTTGTGGGTAAGCGTCCGCAAAATCTATAAGTGCAAAACTGACTCCAATTAAAATAGTCTTTTGATTTTTTGCTTCAAGTGACTTAAGGTTACTATTTAAAAGTTCGAAATCATTTAAATAAAATCCACTTTGTGCGTGTCCCGATTTTTTAATTAATTGCTCGACCATATAAACTAAAGAAGAATGCTGTCTTTCTAAATAAGAAGGTAATAATCCAATTACGCAATAGTCAGCTGGACTTCCATAAAATAAATCAAAACATTGTTTGAAACTTTCCTCGTAAATGGATGAATCTACTACCCAATGTTTGCTAACAACATCCATTGTAGTACCACTACTTTCAAAGAATAAAGCTGGCTTGTCTCCAATTACTACCTCATGTGTTTTGAAGAAAGAAATTGGAAGAAATGGTATTTGAGTAATCTCATCAGGATTTTTTATTCCACCTGACGATAGCTTGACCCATTCTTTGTATACTAAATTATGTGAAGCCTGCCATTCAAATAAGGTTTTACTAAGCGTGAAGAACTCATCTGAACTCAGATTCCATAAATTATCTATTTCAAAGGGAGCTTGGATCATTGACTATTAATATATAAGATATAATTGCAAAAGTAGGTATTTATCTCGCTAAAAATAAAAGCAATTAGTACTATCTTGCAGTAGACTAATTTAACCCTTTATTATGGCAAAAGCATCGTCCAAAAAATCAAGTTCTAATAGTAAGAAAGCTTTTATAAATCCAGGTTCTTACGAATTTTTAAAGACTTATATCAATAACCCCTCGCCAGTGGGATTTGAAACAAGTGGACAAAAAATATGGCTGAACTATTTAACAAAATACGTTGATACTACTTTTACGGATCCTTATGGAACTGCCGTTGGTGTTATTAATCCTGATGCTGCATTTAAAGTTGTCATAGAAGCTCATGCTGACGAAATAAGTTGGTTTGTTAATTATATTAATGAACAAGGATTAATTCACTTAAAAAGAAACGGAGGAGTGGATCATCAAATTGCACCAAGTATGCGCGTTTGGATTCATGGAAAAAAAGGACCTATAAAAGCGGTGTTTGGATGGCCTGCTATTCATACTAGAATGAGCAACCCTGAACAAAAAGAGCCTCAACCTAAAGTGGATAATCTAACATTAGATTGTGGCGCTAGAACTAAAAAAGAAGTTGAAGCATTAGGAATTCATATTGGCGCTGTTGTTACTTATGAAGAAGGATTTGACGAATTAGCACATGATTTTATTATTGGGCGTGCTTTTGATAATCGTATAGGTGGATTTATGATTGCAGAAGTAGCAAGATTATTAAAAGAGAATAAAAAGAAACTTCCATTTGGTTTATATATTGTGAATGCAGTTCAAGAAGAAATTGGCTTAAGAGGTGCTGAAATGATTGCTAGAAGAATCAAGCCAAACATCGCAATTGTAACCGACGTTACGCACGATACCCATACACCAATGATTAATAAAGCAATTGAAGGAGATATTTTATGTGGCAGAGGTCCTTCTTTAGCATATGCTCCAGCTATTCATAATAAACTGTTGGCTATTGTAGAAGCAACAGCTAAGGATAAAAAAATACCTGTACAGTTTAGAACACTAAGTAGAAGTACCGGAACTGATACAGATAGTTTCGCTTATGCAAATGACGGATGTCCTTCTGTTTTAATATCAATTCCATTAAGATATATGCATACTACTGTTGAAATGATACATAAAAAAGATATTGCAGATACTATAGAGCTGATGTATGAAACATTATTAAACTTATCACCTAAGACTAATTTAAGTTATTTATAATGCAGCCTTCCCCCTTTAAAGTTGCAATACTTGACATGTATGACGGCAGCCCTAATTTAGGGATGACTTGTATTTTAGAAGTGCTGAACATATGGGCCAATAAGAACAAATTATCGCTCGTTATCAACGTCTATAATGTACGCGTGCAAACTCAAATTCCAGATTTTAGTTACGATGTTTATATTTCTACTGGAGGCCCCGGCTCACCAGTAGATTCTAAAAATAGCGAATGGGACAATGAATATACGCAATGGCTAGAAACCATTATCTATGAAAAGAAATGGGTCTTCTTAATTTGTCACAGTTTTCAAATTGCATGTAGGCATTTTGATATTGGGAAAATTTCATTAAGAAAATCTAGACAAATTGGTATTTTACCTGTGCACCCCATTATTGAGGATAGTTTATTTAATAATTTAGGCGATCCCTTCTATGCACTTGAAAGTCGTTATTATCAAATTACGGAACCTAATGACCAAGCAATAGCTGAAATGGGGGCGCAAATTCTTGCATTAGAAAAAATAAGACCCACTGTACCTTTAGAAAGAGCAATTATGGCTGTTAAGTTTAATGATTACATTTACGGTGTCCAGTTTCATCCAGAAGGAGAAAGTAGTATTTTGTCGACTTATTTTAATGATCCTGAAACAAAAGCATCTATCATAGAGGAATTTGGACTGGCTAAATGGGAAAAAATCATGATGAAATTAGAGGATACTGCAAAAACTACTAATACCTTCTCCCATTTTATTCCTAATTTTCTCGACAAAGCATTAATAGGATGATCCCTAATTTAAGAAAACAATTTAACAGTTCTTTTACTCAAGAAAGGTATGAAAAATATTTATCTTTTATAGAGCACTCAGTTCCCGATAGCATTCATTTTAGAATTGCCGAAACACCCATTTTTGTTGGTATTGATTTAACAAAAAAACTTTTAGAAGCAGGGGATACAATTTGTACTGAAATATTAGATCCTGACTTCAATAAACTTACAGAATATTCAATTCCAGAAAATGTAAAAACTCCAAACGAGCCAAGTCATCCAGATTGTTTAGTTATGGACTTTGCTATAGCAGTAGATCATCATAATAATATTGTTCCAAAATTAATAGAACTGCAGGGATTCCCTTCCTTATTTGGATTTGAGGTTTTACAAAATGATGCTATTCAAAGTGTTTTTACTATTCCACAAAATTATAGTTGTTTTTTAAATGGTTATACTAAAGCTAGTTATATCAAGCATTTAGAGATTATGATTAAGGGCACTCGAAATAAACATACAGTTCTATTAGAGCTCCTTCCGCATCAACAAAAAACAAGAGTTGATTTTTATTATACAGATATATTAATTAGTTTGCCAATTGTATGTATTACTGAATTAATATTGGAAGGACAAAGCTTGTATTATAATAGAGACGGAATTAAACACAAAATTGAGCGTATCTATAACAGAGTTGTGATGGATGAATTAGAAAAGCAAATCCCATCAATTCAAGCAAAGGGCGCTTTAATTAAATTGGCAACCGACCTTGAATGGGTTACACACCCCCACCATTTTTTTAGGATTAGCAAATACTGTATTCCTTTTTTGAAACATGAATCAGTTCCATCAACTCAGTTTCTACATATTTTTAATCAAGGGGTACTAAAAAATACTAGTAAGCTGCCAGAAGACTTGTCTGACTATGTTATAAAGCCATTATTTTCATTTGCAGGACAAGGTGTTATTATAGATATTCAAAATGGGGATATTGATAATATTAAGGATCCGGAAAACTGGATCATTCAAGAGAAAGTTAAATATGCCCCTATTATAGAAACACCGACAGGTAATGCAAAGGCAGAGATAAGACTATTCTATTTTTGGGATATCGTAAAAGAAAAATATATAGCAGTTAATAACCTAACTAGACTCAGTAAAGGAAAAATGATTGGAGTTAATTATAACCAAACTGCCACCTGGGTAGGTGGCAGTTTGGCCTATTTTGAGAAATTCTAATTATAGTTATTTTTTGAAATTATTCTCCTGAACTACTTTTTAATTTCATTAGTAAGGTATAAGCATTCTTAGTTACTATTTCTTGTTTACCTAAATCTGTTTTAATTTCAACAAGACCATTAGTAGACACTCCTATTTCAACAGGCACTAATTTGAAACTATCTTTAGTTAATTTAACAAATACATGTGGCTTATTCTCCCATTTAATTACTGAATTTTCAGGCAATGCATTTACAATAGCATTATCTAATTCAATTTCGGCATTTGCAAAAGTACCAGGGTATAAGTTTTTAATTCCCTCTTGCATATGGCAATGCACTTCCGTTGCTCTTTCTTCATTTATATTTGGCGTAATTACGATAATCTTAGCGCTATATTTTTGTGATTCTTTATTATTAGTAAAGAAACTTACTTTATTACCCACTTTTAAATTTGACGCGTCATTTTCAAAGACGATCAATCTTAAATGTAAGTCACTAGGGTCAATAATTTCGAATATAACGTCTGTAGGACTTACATATTTACCCATGTTGACATTAACTTTTGTTATGTAACCACTTATTGGCGCATACAAACTTATTGCTCTTGATATATTGTTTTCATTTAAATTAGAAGGAATCAATCCTATTAATTTCAATTTTTCACTTAAAGACTTTACCAACACTTTTTGACTCTCAAAATCATGTTTTGCTAATTGAAAAACCTTATCACTCACCGCTTTAGTCTCATTTAGTAGTTTCTGTCTGTTAAAATCAGATTCTACATATTCTAACTTGCTCTTTGCAGTTAAATAATCCTGTTGTAACTCAATATAAGCAGGGTCTTCTAAAACTGCTAAAACAGCCCCTTTTTTTACTAAAGTACCTGGTATTAATTCTGATTTTTTAAGATATCCTCCCATTGGAACACTCACTGAAACGATATTTGTTGGTGGTACGTCAATCAAGCCACTTACTTTTAATACTTTATGCATGGATGTCTTTTGAACAGACCCAATTTCTATAGCTGCGTTTGTTAGCTGTTCTTTACTCAGTTTTACAATTTCAGACTGTGACGAATCTTTTACTTCGGAATTACTAGTATTTGTAATAGAGGCTTTTGGTGCACTAGTACAAGCAAATAGTAGACTACAAAATACTACTGATATAATTTGATTGATTTTCATAAATATTTTTTTAATTATTCGAACTGATTTTTTCTATTTCTATTGCAGATTCATTTAATAGCTGCACATAACCAAAAAATTCACTTCTAATTTGAATTGCTTGGTTTACAATCATTACCCACTCTAAATAACCAATTTCACCTGCATTTAATTTAGAGGAAGCTGCTTGTAATAAGATATTGGAATTTGGTAGAATATTTAGTTGATAATTGTCAACTAATTTTTTATGTTGCGCATAAATTATAATTGCGTCGGACAAGTTCGCACTTAGTTGCTGTTGTAAAGCGATTTGCTCAAGTTGATTCTGCTTAACCATTATGCTACTTGCAGTAATTCTAGCTCTTTGAGCAGCAGCAAATATTGGAATTGTCATTCCCATATTTACAGACGCAAAACGATGACCTGCCCCATAGTATCGCTCATTATTTTGAGTTGTGGTCTGCCAACCAATTATAGTAGATGAATTATACCCCAAATTAAATGAAGGATATAATTTACTTTTTTCTAATTGTACTTGCTGTGATGCTTTTAAAATATTCTTTTCTTGAATTTTTAATAAAGGTGTCTCATTTACAACTAAAATGTCTGGTATTGCAGTAATTGACATGAAAATCTTAGAATCAAATGGCTCATACATTTTACTGCAGTTCAGTAGCATATTAAACTGGTTATTTAATATTTTATACCCCGCATTTAAAGACTGTAGTTGATTACTTATTTGAACCAATTGATTTTCGGCAGTAATTTTTTCTAATACATCTGTATTGCCTGCGACAAATCTTTGTCTTGCCTTTATTGCAAACTCTGTATAAATGCTGTCTGCTTCCAATAGTAACTTTCTTTTATTTTGAAGAACAAGTATCTGATAAAAGTGCTTTCTAATATTGGTTCTTAATTCAATTTCTCTTTGAATTTTAGTTAGTTCACTAATTGCAATATTTGACTTCACTATATCCCCTTGATATTTGTAGACAGTTGGGAATTGTATGCTCTGAGAAATAGCATATCGATTGTCGTCTTGAAATCCATTCAATTTGCCATAACCAAAATCAACAACTGATCTGTCTATATCAAGATTACTTTTTCTAAGTGCCTTGAAATAGTTTACTTGCTCATTAGATGCTTTTATTGATGCATTGTTTTTAATAGCACTATCGATTGCTGCATTGATACTGATTTTTTCCTGAGCAAAAGCAGTTTGATGCAATAACAACAAAACTAAAATAACAATGGGTATTTTTTTATTCATCTTTAAATAGCTTGAACCGGTTTCAAATAAAATATATAATACAGGTAGTACAAATAAGGTTAGCATTGTTGAAATTATCAATCCCCCAATTACCACTGTTGCTAGTGGCTTCTGAACCTCACCTCCTGCTCCTGTACTGATAGCCATAGGTATAAAGCCTAGAGCAGGGACAAGTGCGGTCATCAATACTGCTCTTAATTTGGACTTAGTTGCATGTATTACAATTCGTTTTACATCATGCCAGCCTTCCGCTCTAAGTCTATTGAATTCAGATACCAATAAAATACCATTTAATACTGCAACTCCAAATAATGCAATAAAACCAACTCCTGCTGATATACTAAATGGCATGCTCCTAATTGACAATGCGAAAATTCCACCCATTGCGGATAAAGGTATAGCAGTGTAGATTAATAGCCCTTGTTTTACAGACCCAAATGCAAAGTAAAGTAATAAGAAAATCAAGAATAATGCTATTGGCACTACAATACTTAATCTTTCTTTTGCAGCAGTCATATTTTCAAAAGATCCTCCATAAACAATGGTATACCCTTTTTGTAAATTCAAATTTTTGCTGATCTTTTGTTGCAATTCTCTCATGATAGTCTGAACGTCCCTGCCGTTAACATTAAATCCGACAATAATTCTGCGTTTTGTATTTTCTCTTTGTATTTGATTCACGCCTTCTACTTCCTCAATATTTGCAACATAAGATAATGGAATTTGTATCCCCTGTGCTGTATTTATTAATAAATTTTGAATGTCAGAAATGTTTTTTCTAGACTCCCCTTCTAAACGCACAACCATATCAAATCTTTTTTCTTCCTCATAAACCTGCCCAGCAATTTGTCCAGCAAATGCAGCATTCACCACTTTATTTATGTCTGATACATTTAATCCATATTTAGACATACCTTCTCTATTATACTTAATAACTACCTGAGGCATCCCTGTAACTTTTTCCTCGTAAATATTTACTGCCCCATCCACTGTCTTAATAATACTATTTAATTGTCCTGCATATTTTGTTAGCGAATCTAAATTTTCTCCAAAGATTTTACAAACCACATCCTGTCTTGCTCCTGTCATTAATTCATTGAATCTCATTTGAACAGGAAACTGAAAACCAACCGTTATACCGGGAACTTGTTCCAGCACTTTAGTCATTTTGGTACTCAATTCGCTAAAAGACTTTGCTGATGTCCACTCTTTTTTGTCTTTTAAGATAACCATCATATCTCCTGCTTCAAAAGGCATAGGGTCGGTCGGAATTTCAGCACTACCTATTTTAGTAACGATCTTCTGAATTTCTGGGAAATTCTTTAATAGTAATTTAGACGCTTTTTGGGTAGACTCAATTGTATTATTCAAATTGCTTCCTGTGAGAACTCTTGTCTCTACCGCAAAATCACCTTCTTCCAATTGAGGGATAAATTCACCACCCATATTTAAAAGCAAAATAACTGCAACCGAAAACAACACCACAGTTGAAACTATCACTGTCTTTGGAATTCCTAATACCTTATTTAAAATTGGTTGATACTTGGTTTCTATCCATTTCATTAACCTATCCGTCAAGTTCTGCTTATGATTTAATTTCTTTTTCAAAACCAAAGCAGCCATCATTGGTACATAGGTAATTGACAATAAGAATGCTCCAAAAATGGCAAAAGCAATAGTATACGCCATTGGTTTGAACATTTTCCCTTCAATCCCTTGCAAAGATAAAATAGGTAAGTACACTATTAGAATAATGATCTGACTAAATACAGCCGACTTAATCATGGCACCTGTTGACTTACCAACTTCTTCGTCCATCTGCTCCTGATCAATAGACGTCAATGACCTAAAATGTTTTGAATGCGCGAACCTATGCAGAATTGCTTCAATTACAATTACGGACCCATCCACTATTAATCCAAAATCGATAGCTCCAAGTGACATTAAATTACCACCTACTCCAAATAGGTTCATTAAGATTACAGCAAATAACATGGCCAATGGAATAACAGAAGCAACAATCAATCCTGCACGTAGATTTCCTAAGAAAAATACTAAAACAAAAATTACAATTAATGCTCCCTCCAATAAATTGGTCTCCACTGTTTTAATAGCATTGTTTACCATTTTAGTTCTGTCTAAAAAAGGCTCAATAACGACTCCCTCTGGCAACATTTTTTGAATTTCTGCCATTCTTTCTTTTACACGCTTCACTACTGCAGAAGCGTTTTCACCTTTCAGCATCATAACCACCGCACCTGCAACTTCTCCTTCGTCATTGAAAGTCATCGCGCCGTATCTAATGGCAGAACCATATTGTACTTTAGCTAAATCACTAATTAACAGGGGAGCCCCACCACTAACTTGCTTTACCACAATTTTTCCAATATCATCTAGGGACGCAGTTAGTCCTTCCGTTCTTATATATAATACAGTTGGCCCTTTTTCAATATACGCGCCTCCTGTATTTTGGTTATTATTTTCTAATGCTTTAAAAATATCAGATATAGTTAATCCATATGCTTTAAGTTGATCCTGCTTTACCGCAATTTCATACTGCTTTAATTTTCCACCAAAGCTGGCAACTTCTGCAACACCTGGAGTTCCAATTAATTGACGTCTAACGATCCAATCCTGGATAGTTCTTAATTGCATTACATCATACTTTCCTTCATAGCCTTTCAACGGTCTCACTACATATTGATAAATTTCACCCAAGCCTGTAGATACAGGTGCTAATTCAGGATTACCAGTGCCCGCTGGTATGTCCTGTTGCACTCTTTGTAGCTTTTCACTAATTTGTTGTCTTGCCCAATAAATATCAATATTGTCATTAAACACAATGGTAATTAAGGACAATCCAAAACGAGAAAAACTTCTGATTTGTTTGGTGCCAGGTATACTACTACAAGCTTGTTCAATAGGAAAAGTAACTAGTCGTTCAATGTCAGTGGCCCCTAAGGAAGGTGAGACTGTAATAACCTGAACCTGATTGTCAGTAATATCTGGCACGGCGTCAATAGGAAGTCTAGTGACTTCAAAAATACCCCAGCCTAAAAGCGAAACAACGAATAACCCTACAATTAGCTTATTCTTGATAGAATACGCTATGATTTTGTTTAACATAAATATTTCTTATTCAAAAAAAATGAAAAATGGCATAGCTAGTATGCAATAAAATAAAAGAGATAACTAAGCTCGCGGGGGCTGAAAGATATTCTTGAGTGCATTAGAGGAATGCTTCTCGTCGTCGAATATGATATAGTTTTTATTATTCGTGAAACTTAACACCGGAATAGTAACTTGCTTTGGTGCAAATAAACTTACAAAGTTCAAAAGTGAAACAGTACGATTAGACGATTTAAAAGGAAGTTGCATATCCTGTTGATAATCTCTGTCGTAGGTTTGATTCGTAAAATAATGCATGTCAATAAACTCAGAAAAACTTAATCCTTTCTTTATTTGTTGATGTGTTTTATAATGCGCAAACAAATGGGGCACTTTGAGTAACTGATATGCTTCTGTAGCACCTAATAGGTATAGAGATGTCAAAAGTATGGTTACAAATTTCCTCACCCCCTAAAGTTACTTATTTTTTAACTCTTTTGGACCTAGGCAAGGCATTAAAAAACAAATAGTCCAGACTCATGTAATAACTTCTACTAGAATTACGCTGCATTGTGTCCCATATAGGCAATCGATAGCCTAGATTCAGTTTTGCCTGACTATTGAATATAAATTGAACGGCAGGGGCTATGTCTAAAAAATGAGCTTTATTTTGGGTTAATTTCTGACCTAAAATTTCAATGTAGAAATTGACATTGGTTTGATTGTAGTTTTTATACTTAATTGGATATAAAAGCAAGCCATTAGACAAAGAATACTGAAATGCGTCATTGGGGAAATTTGTATTCCCAGTATATCTATGCAACCAACCCATTGTTAATGAACTTGCCCATTTATGTTGCAAACGAGTTGCAATAAAACCAGCACCCATCAATTTTTGTTGGCCATCCAATAGTATCGCTTGCTCAGCCGGATTATTACCAGAAGCTACTGCTTTAAAATAACCAGCCAATCTTGTATGCTCATGTAAAGCATCGGAAGAATAAAAACGATACTGGGTATAAAAATCAGTCGATTTGTAATTAGTACCAAAATGTGCCATCCATTTTTTATTTAAACTAAACTCTAATTGAGTATTATAATTTTGTTGCGGATGTACTCCTTCCATTTGCTGAAAAGATTGCTTCACAATTATAGACCTGGCCGGCATGACACTTGCAGGTTCACTAAATACATACAATTCCTGTGCTTGTAAAGTGAATGTTCCAAAAAAGAATAGGCTGCAGATGAGTATTACCGGCTTTATACGAATTGTTGTATTTAGCATAATTAAAAATTAAGTAGATATAACCCATTCAATGGCTGAATATCTTTATTCATTATAAATACTTTTTGAGGTGCAGCTATTGGTTTATTGCCTTTTAATTGCCATTTAAACTGATAGCCAAAAGCTTCAACGGTTGCATCTTCGACTGCTAACTTTTGAGGGATATCAATCACTATTGCCATTTTAGCAATCGCAAATCCAGCATCATACACAGCATCTCTTAATGCTTCTATTTGCACTTTTTCATCTTTCTTAAATTCAAGTATATAAGTAGATGTTTCAATATTCACTTTTACTGTATCCACAAATGAGACTTTGCCCAAGGCTTTGAAAATAGCTTTTGAACACATAGAACAGGTCAAGCCACTAGCTTCAATTTCAGCCGTTTTAATCTGCGCTTTTAGCTGAACGCCAGCTATTATTAAAACCAATAAAAATATAAATTTTGTTTTCATTTCAAGTTTTTAAACCCAATATCCGCGCACTAAAAAAGTACGCGGATCAATAGGTAGTTATTTAATTTTAAAGCTTATGCTTTCTTGCAGCAAGAAGCATCTTTACAACAAGAAGCAGACATGCCTTTCTTTGCAGAAGTCATGGCTTTCTTGCAACAGTCTTTGCCTTTATTAGCACATGCTCCGTCTTTGCAGCAAGACATGTCTTTTGAATCAGTCATTGCAGTTTTGGTAGCTCTGTCGTATTGACAACACTCATCCAACTTATTGTAAGCTTCTTTACTAGCAGTTTGGTGCTCTGTATCATAACCTGCACCTGCAATAGCTGCTTCAATTTTGTCGGTAGAAGTTATTGCAGCATCGAATCCTAATGACAACTCTTTAGTTGACTTATCCCATGCAGCAGAACTAGCTCCAGCTGCCTTTGCTGCTGTTTCAATATTCTTCTTGCACATGCCGCAATTGCCTGCAACTTTAATTCTAGCAGTTGTTTGAGCCATTGCAGTAATTGACACTAATAAAATAATCACGAATGATATAAATAAATGTTTCATAATATAATTTTTGATGACTAATTTGACTTAATTAAAAAGTCAACTAATCGGAATAATAAGAATAATAAATAATGAGAAAAATGAAAATCGCGGAGTCGCTTAACTAGTAAAATACTAATAAGATTCCGCTACAAAATAGTTTTTGTATCAGACTCTATAAACACAAAAAAGCTCGTAGAGTGGCGGTCCATTTAAAACAGAAGCCGCGGTATTGAAATTAGCGCATTGTGAATTTTGAAAAGTCTTACAGTCCGCTAACTGATAAAAAGACACTGGCAATGCAATTGAAATTGCCTGTTGTTTTTTAAAATCTCCTGCCTCCTGAAACTGATGTGCTTCTTGGCTTTTTAGATAAGTAACAGTGTCTTTACAACAATGGTCTTTCTTGCCGGCTTTAGGTTTTGTACATTTGCATGTCATTGCTTTGCCTGCACAATAGTGTGTAGATACGGTCATTCCAATACTGGAAATCGTATACATTACAGCCATTAATAAAGCAAATAGACGTTTCATTACTACAAAGTTAGTATCTATTTTGAATACCAAGAATAAGTAATGTTAAAATATATAAAGAATGTTTAAAACCCCAAAATACCAAAGCAAATTTATCTAATTAATGAAATTCCACCAAATTCCAACCCTTATCCAAGCAAATTTATCTAATTAATGAAATTCCACCAAATTCCAACCCTTATCCAAGTGCCTGTACCAGGGTAATTTTGAGCGTAAAAATTATAATGATTCCCAGCAGTTGTGCTAGTTGGCAATAAGGTATTCAGGTTCTCTACTCTGATATATGCTTTAAAGCGCTTAATCATGAAATGCAGGAATGCATTGGCTGTAGGCCTATTGCTAGCTGTATACTCATTTTGGGTATAAAACTGGCCATTTAATGGCATATACTGGTCCGCCTTGAATTCAGTATGGAATATTAATTCTAATCCAGTTGACAGATTCAAATTCTTGTAAAAAACTCCCTCAAATGCCAATCTTTGTCTTGTCAAAATTAAGGGAACATGAATAGGAGCAGTTTGATCAACCACTTGTAATTGTATTTCATTATACCAATTCCAGTGAGTGCTTAATTTGATCTTATTTTGCACCTGCCCTCTAATATAACTTATGGCATTGCCATACACATTTGACTGATAGCCCGTACTAAAATATTGATAATTATTTATCAGCTGATAGTCTAATGCTAGTTTCCATTGTGCTCCAATATTACCTACTGCCCCGTTCACTTGAATTATATTTTCCTTTTTAATGCCAGAAAGTGCATATATCGGAAAGTCGGTAATACCCATGAAATTGGATGAAGGCGTTCGATTATTATTGATAAAACCAAGTTTCAAATAAGTCCCTTTACTATTTAACATTTTAGAAATGAAAGCACTCGCATTATAGTCCCCTGCATGATACCCAGTGAAAAATAATTTTCCCGACAATGACATATCCCAAACCTGATTTTTTGTTTTGTTCTTATAAACACCAAAACCATACAAGTCATTGTTAGACCAAGAAGGAGAAGTAATAAACTGAGACGACAAGTTCATATATCCAACCCCCAACTGTAAATATTGATTACTATTGCTCTTCTGCGGATAGCTTAATAAGCTAAAGTCATTCGTGAAAATATTCCAATTGTCTTTAAACTTAATGGTTAAGTCCGACAATCCTTGATAGCCAAAGTAGTTTGAATACTTAGTAGCATCGGGTGCTGCGTCCTGAAATAAAAATTGACTTGACTCATATTTTATCTCGTTTTGAAAACGCAATCTAGGATAAAACATGTAAGTAGTCACGGTGTCTTTAACTACAGAATCTTTTTGACCAATATCGTATGATTGTTTCCAGATAAAACTATTTGCCTGATAAATGGAACCAGTTGAAATACTAGTATTAAAAGGGTTTCTAAATGATGCACTACTTTGTCCAAGTCTTGTTTCTAATTCATAGGGATTATTCAACGCCAAGCTGTCTAATAAATTAGCATTAACCAAACCTCCATTTTCTGACGAAGCCATTTTATTGGTTAGCATCACAAAATAGCTTTCATATCGTTTTCTTTTGGATTGAAAATGTGCCGTAATACGCATGTTATTAAAATTCGCATTTTGGTTTTTTAAATTACCTGGCGAATTACTAAAACGATATTCAAAAGAAAAATTTAATTGTTGCTTTCTGTTTTGCGTATGCTTTATTTCAATTAGCTGCTCCCCTTTTCCACCTAATAAATACCCGAGTTCTGTAAATGGCCTCGTTGTTTGGTATATTGGAGTTTCATTTATAGTATACTTGTAATTGTCATAAGCATGAAAACCTGCATCCCATCCAGATTGTAATATGGGTGTAAATAAATAGGATTTACTTGCAGTACCTAAATTTCCTAAATTATAGCTTGTGTAATTAAAAGGAAAATGAACAAAAAAATCATTTACACTAGTATCTAGTTTTTTTATTTCATTGCTATTATACAATTTGTAGAATATGGTAATAGAATCCGCATTTTTATCCCTTTTTTGTAAGGAATCGGTTACTGCTCCTTTTGACCCAAATCCAGAACCGCTACTTCTTGGCATTTTATTAAATCCACCTGTATTCATTTGTGCGATTACATTTAAGTGTAAAAGACAAATTATAAGTGTACCTAATATTATGCGTTTAAAGAACATATCTGTTTATGCAATTGCTTTTACTAAGTCTCCTATTATCAAAGTCAATTTAGGTTCTGCAGCATTAGCCGCTTCTAAAACCTCTTGATGTGTAATTATATTATTGTCTTCACGAATACCTAAGTCAGTTACTACACTTATTGCAAATACTTTCATTCCGCAATGTACAGCAGCAATAGTCTCTTGTACGGTACTCATTCCAACCACATCTCCCCCAACCGCTTTGATTAATCTATATTCTGCTCTAGTTTCAAACGTTGGACCTGTAACACCTACATAAACTCCTTCATGAACTTTAATTTGATGTGCAGTTGCAATTGCCTTTGCTTTATCAATAAAATCTTGTGCATAAGGCTCGCTCATATCTGGGAAACGAGTACCTAAACTATCTTCATTTTTCCCAATCAATGGGTTAATGGTAAACAGACTAATGTGGTCTTTGATAATCATTAAATCTCCAACACCGTAGTCAGGATGCACTCCTCCGGCGGCATTTGATAATAATAAATTTTGAACACCCAATAATTTTAAAACACGAACAGGGAATGCAACTTGATCTGGAGTATAACCTTCATAAAAATGAAACCGCCCTTCCATTACCCAGACTTTTTTTCCATTTAAAGTACCTAAAATTAATCGGCCTTTATGACCTTGCACTGTACTAACAGGGAAATTTGGAATATCGGTGTAAGCTATCTCAAAGTCCACTTGTATTTTGGTAGCCAAGTTTCCTAAGCCGCTACCTAAAATAATAGCAGTATGGGCAGTCTCTTGAATTTTAGATTGAATAAACTTAGCAGTCTCATTTAATTGTGTCATTAAAGCTGTCATATAAAGTCCTTGATTTAAGGCACAAATATAACGACAGAAAGGGACTCTATGCCTTTATTTGCTCAGTTTCTGTCCTTAATACAAAATAAGCTACTACTGCACTAATTACCATAAAGATCGCCCCTAATAAAAAGGATGCACCTGGAAAATAGATTGGATTTGAAGGCTTAGTAAAATAAGCGAACAGACTAGTCATAATCAAGGGCCCTACAATAGAAGTAACACTCATTATACTTGTTAAAGAACCTTGCAATTCCCCTTGTTCATTTTTAGGTACATGTACAGAAATTAAGGACTGTAAGGCAGGGCCAGAAATACCGCCTAAACAATAAGGAATTAAAAATACAAACATCATCCAAGTAGAACTTGCAAATGCAAATAATAATAAACCTAATGCATATAAAGCAATCCCCAAATAGACACTTTTTTCATTACCTAATTTAGGATTTATAAATCGAATCAAAACTCCTTGAACGATGCCAACTAATAAGCCTACCATTCCTAATGAAAACCCAATCATTTTAGGTGTCCAATGAAACTTTTCAATGTTGGCATAACTCCAATTGCTTTGTACCGCATGGCTTCCTAAATAAATAAATAACAAAGAAAAAATTAACCCAGATACTGCAGGATATTTTCTTAAATGAAAAAGAGAACTTAATGGATTAGATCTTTTTAAATTAAAATCTCTTCTATTTTCCGATGCCAAAGATTCAGGCAAAACAAAATAACCATACAATGCATTGCACAATGCTAATCCAGCGGCTACTAGAAATGGAAGCCTTGGTCCTATTTCTCCTAAAAATCCACCAAGCATTGGCCCAATAATAAAGCCGATTCCAAAAGCAGCACCAATCATACCAAAGTTTTTTGCTCGATTTGTTTCGTCACTAATATCCGCCATATATGCAGAAGCGGTTGTTACACTGGCTCCTGTTATACCAGAAATAGTTCTACCTATAAATAACCAGAAAATACTTGGTGCAAATGCAAGAAATAAATAATCTAAGCCAAAGCCTAATAAAGAAAATAAAAGAACGGGTCTTCTACCATACTTATCACTCAAGCTGCCAATCATTGGTGCAAATAAAAATTGCATAGTTGCATATAGAAAGGTAAGCCAGCCTCCATATAAAGAGACTTTGCTTATGTCGTCCGTGTGAATTAAGCCCTTAATAAGTTGAGGCACAACTGGTATGATAATTCCTAATCCTACGATATCAATTACCAATGTAAAAAAAATAAAACCAACTGCTGCTTTTCTGTCGTTTGCCATAGTGACGTAAATATACAAAAAGCCCCCAATACTTTTTAAGTACGGGGGCTTAAGATTGCCTAAATTCCTTATACCTCGTTTCTGAAAACGATCAAGCCGTCAAATATGTCGATTAAAACCTTTTTGGCCTTATCAATTTCGCCACTTAAGATCTTTTTACTTAGCTCGTTTACGACCAGCTTTTGAATTAATCTTTTTAATGGCCTTGCACCAAATTGCATGTCGAATCCTTGGTCTGAAAGGTATTCCACTAAATAATCACTAAACTCAATTTGCATTCCATTGTCGGCAACCAATTTTTGTAAATTGCTTAATTGGATTTTTACAATTGCCGCCATTTGTTTTTGCAATAATGGAGAGAACATGATTATTTCGTCAACTCTATTCAAGAATTCAGGTCGAATAGTTTGCTTTAATAATGCCATTACTTCAATTTTGGATTGCTCCACTTTGTCCTCCAAGTTTTTATCAGTTACCCCTTCGAATGTTTCTTGGATAATATGGCTACCAATATTACTAGTCATAATTACAATCGTATTCTTAAAATTAACCGTTCTTCCCTTGTTGTCAGTTAAATGTCCGTCATCTAAAACCTGCAATAAAATATTCCAAACATCAGGATGCGCTTTTTCAATTTCATCTAATAATACGACACTGTAGGGTTTCCTTCTCACTGCTTCGGTTAATTGACCACCTTCCTCATATCCAACATATCCTGGAGGCGCTCCAACTAAACGAGAAACCGAATGCTTTTCTTGATACTCACTCATGTCAATTCGCGTCATCATGGAATCGTCGTCAAACAAATAGTTTGCTAATGCTTTTGCCAATTCTGTTTTTCCTACGCCAGTGGTACCCAAAAATATAAATGAACCAATCGGCTTTTTAGGGTCCTGTAATCCCGCTCTACTTCTTCTTATCGCATCTGACACAGCTGTAATTGCTTCTTCCTGTCCAATTACACGTTTATGTAATTCATCTTCTAGATGTAATAATTTTTCTCTATCGGACTGTAACATCTTACTCACAGGTATCCCTGTTGCTTTTGCTACATTTTCTGCAATATCTTCCGCGTCCACTTCCTCTTTCATTAATCTTTTTCCACTTTCTCCTAATTCTTGTAACTGCTTGGTGCAATTTTCTAAATTGGTTTCTTCTTCTTTCAATTTACCATAACGTATCTCAGCTACTTTTCCATAATCTCCGTTACGTTCAGCAACTTCCGCTTCTTGTTTTAATTTTTCAATATCTGACTTCGCTTTTTGCACTTTATCTACAATCTCTTTTTCCTGAGACCATTTTGCTTTTAAAGTATCCTGTTGCACAGTCAAATTACTAATGTCAATATTCAATGCTTTTAATTGTTCTGGATTGTCCTCTCTCTTAATGGCTTCTCTTTCAATTTCTAATTGGCGAATCTGCCTCATTAAAGTATCCAACTCTTCTGGCATTGAATTCATTTCCAATCTTAATTTAGCAGCACTCTCGTCTATTAAATCAATCGCCTTGTCTGGCAAGAAACGGTCCGTAATATATCTAGTTGACAATTCCACCGCTGCAATAATTGCTTCGTCTTTGATTCGAACATGGTGATGCGTTTCATAACGTTCTTTTAATCCTCTCAAAATTGAAATGGCATCTTCTTTTGAAGGCTCGTCAATCATTACTTTTTGAAAACGACGCTCCAAAGCCTTGTCCTTTTCGAAAAATTTTTGATACTCTGCTAAAGTAGTTGCACCTATAGCTCTTAATTCCCCTCTTGCTAAAGCGGGCTTTAAAATATTAGCCGCATCCATTGCACCTTCTCCACCACCAGCGCCTACTAAAGTATGAATCTCGTCAATAAACAAAATTACTTCCCCATCACTGGTCGCAACTTCCTTCACTACTCCTTTTAATCTTTCTTCAAATTCCCCTTTATACTTTGCACCTGCAATTAAAAGTCCCATGTCTAACGCATAGATAACTTTACTTTTTAAATTATCTGGGACATCGCCGTTTACAATTCTCATGGCTAAACCTTCTGCAATAGCAGTCTTACCAACACCTGGCTCTCCAACTAAAATTGGATTGTTCTTACTTCTTCTAGAAAGGATGTGCAGGGTGCGTCGAATTTCTTCGTCGCGCCCTATTACAGGATCTAATTTTCCTTTATTAGCTAACTCATTTAAGTTCTTTGCATATTTAGACAAAGCCTGAAACTGTGTTTCCTGTGTTGCTGAATTTACGGTCTCTCCTTTTCTTAATTCTTTTATGGCAGTAGTCAAACCCTTCTCTGTCAAACCTGCATCTTTTAATATTTTTCCTGAAGCATCATTCACTTGTAAAATGCCAATTAAAATATGTTCTACTGTTACATACTCATCTCCAAATGTTTTTAATGCTGCATTCGATTTTAATAAAACACTGTTTAAGTCTCTACTTAAATTTGAAGCAGGTTCCCCTGTTTGTTGTTTAGCTAATGTATTTATTAGTTCTTCTACTTTCTGTAGCACTAATACAGGATTTACATTATTTTTTTTCAATAGAAATTCTGTAGAACTATCCTTATCCAGCAATATTGCTTTCAATACATGTGCAGTTTCAATAGATACATTGGTATTGTTATAAGCGAATTGCTGAGCAGCTTGGATTGCTTCCTGCGCTTTAATTGTGTATTGATTTAAATTCATAATAAGTGTTTATGTTTAGTAAGGTATGCGCAAAACAAGCGCCAATCTATGATTTAAGTTATAATGTCTTATTTAATACACTAAATCGGAATAAAAGTCAGTCTCTACAAGGTTTTTCTGCTATTTTTACAGCGTGAACGAATATTCAAATACGGTATTTATTAAAGAGCTCGCCCAGCAAATGGGGTTTGAGTATTGTGGTATTGCAAAAGCAAAAGAATTAACAGACGATGCAAAACGACTTGAAGCCTGGATCCATAAAGGATATCATGGAGAAATGTCTTACATGGAAAATAATTTTGATTTAAGAACTGACCCTAGAAAATTAGTTCCTGGCGCAAAATCTGTAATTACTTTTTTAAAAAATTACTACCCAACTACACAACAAGAGGATGGCTATCCTAAAATTGCAAAGTATGCATACGGAGAAGATTACCACGAAGTAATTCGACAAAAATTATTTGAATTCTTAGATACTGCTAAAGCAATGATTGGACCAATTGAAGGACGAGGCTTTGTAGATTCTGCTCCTGTTTTAGAAAGGTCTTGGGCGAATTTGTCTGGCGCAGGTTGGATTGGAAAAAATGGTAATTTAATAAGACCTCAATCGGGTTCTTTCTTTTTTATTGCAACATTAATTGTAGACCTTGAATTAGTATATGACGACCCAATGGCAAAAGACTATTGTGGCGAATGTACAAAATGCATAGACGCTTGTCCTACACAAGCTATCCTTCCTAATAAAACAATTGAAGCTAATCATTGTATAAGTTACTTCACCATTGAACTAAAAAAAGAAGTTATTGAAACCGACAGGCCTTATAAGGACTGGGCATTTGGGTGTGATGTATGCCAAGATGTTTGTCCTTGGAATAGATTTAGCAAGGCCAATAATGAATCTCATTTTAAGCCCCTTAATGGATTATTACAAATGCGTTCCGACGATTGGATGCAAATTGAAGAAACCACTTTTAAGGCTAGATTTAAGAAGTCCCCTATTTTAAGATCAAAACTAAAAGGCATTCAACGAAATATCCAATTTCTTAAGGAGCCGGAGTAGTGGATTACTGCTTGTTTATAATAGCTTCTTTTAAATTAACTAATTCAATTTCCATCTTAGCGCCTAATAATTTCTCATTCAAAAGCGTTTGGAATTTTTCCCAAGGATACCAATTTACATGTTGCTCAAAGGACCAATGAATAACGTATTCCCCCTTCTTTAAAGGTATCCACTCAATCTGAACTGTATATGGAGCTTGTCCTGTTGCTACCCATTCAAAAATTACAGCAGTATCCGATTTGCTAATTGGCCTGATTGTTTGCGATCCTATATATGCGGTACTGTCTTTAAAAGTTACCTTATTTTCTTTCCATTCAGACATCCATGCATCCCAATGATGCAAGTCACTCACGAAATATGCAATGCTTTCAGGACTAGTAGTTATCTCCGCTGCCCTTGATACAATTACCGTTGAAGGAAATAAACTTGAGATTGCAGTAACAATGATGCTTAAAACTAAAATACTAATGATTATAAATCTTACTAATTTCATTTACTCCCATTTAAAAATTTTATACGCAATAGCATATACAAAAACAGTCCAAATTAACAGTACCGTAATATCCGAACTGCAATCTAATAAACTAGCTCCCTCAAATGAAATATTACGCATTGCCGTATTAAAATGTGTCAATGGTAATATTTTACACAAAGGTTGCATCCAATTTGGGAAATTGTCTATCGAGAAAAATGTACCTGCTAATAAAAATTGTGGCAGTGTAATTAAATTGGCTAGTGGAGGAATGGTACTTTCATTCTTTGCCATCCCACTTACAATAAAGCCAAAGCCCATAAATAGAATTAATGCAATAAAACTCAAGGCCATAATGTTCACAAAAGTCAATAGCCCATGTACTAAAGTAAACTTGAATGCAAAGTGACCTATACCTATAATTATAATGGCTGTAATTAATTGAAAAATGACTCTACTCAGTGCCTCTCCCAAAATGATATATAATCTTCTTATGGGTGTTGCATAAAATCTTTTTAAAACCAATTGCTGCCTTAAATTAAAAAATAAAAATGCAACACCAAAAACACCCGCACTTAATAAGGAGAACCCAAGCTGACCTGGTAATATAAAATCTATCGTGCGATAAGTTCTACCCGGCACTTGGCGTATCGTATTATTAATTGTTGCGATAGATGGGATGTCTTTGAAGGCAACTTGATTCATCTTACTAATTACAGACCCTAAAATGGTTTGTATTAATTGAATGTTTTGTGGATTTGCTGCTGCAGAACTTGTTAAATTAATAATGTATGGTGATCCTGGTTTCCCTGTTGCTTGAATTTGAATTAGCGCTGCAATCCTCCCCTTCGCTAACTCACTATTGATTTTACTAGTATCTCCTTTAATGAATTTCAATCCGGGAATTTTTGTGATACTTGCATAAATAGGATTCGACGTGTCAGAGCTAGTATCCATTGAAACATTTACAGACACATTCCCCCCACTACTCATAAAACCAAATACGAGAATGAATATTAGAGGAAAAGCAATACTAAATATAACTGCGGAAGGACTTCTGAATATGGAACGCAAACTTGCTCTTGTTATAGCTAACATTGCACTCCATTGACGATATTTTTGCATATTTAACTTAAGGGTGATTCACCACAAAGATAGGTAAACGAGTTTGTGGATCTCCCATCATTTGACGAATCGATTTCATTTGCTGCAATAATTGCCATTGATCGGCACCGATTTCTTGACTAATTGCCTTGACTTTTACGTCATTTTGAAAATCATCTAAAAATGACTCCAAGAAGGATTTGCTCTCTGGTAAAGATTTTAAAGTAAATCCTTTCAAATGAGCCATTTTAGCAGCAGAAGCAATGGCGTCATTCAATGTGCCAATTCTGTCCACTAAGCCTACTTTGATTGCATCAGCTCCTGTCCATACTCTACCTTGAGCAACTGAGTCAATATATTCAACAGATTTGTGCCTGCCTTGAGCCACTCTTGTTTTAAAAGCATAATAAACGCTGTCCACACTCGACTGCATGAATCTTTGCTCTGTAGCATTTAATGGCCTTGTTGCAGAAGGACCGTCTGCATATTTACCCGTTTTAACCCCGTCAAATGTAATTCCTAATTTATTTTTCATAAACCCTTGAATATTGGGAATCACAGAAAATACACCAATAGACCCTGTAATAGTATTCGCATTCGCAAAAATAGAATCCGCTCCACATGCAATATAATAACCGCCAGACGCTGCATAATCACCCATACTAACTACAACTGGCTTGTCTTTTTTTATTAAATCAATCTCTCTCCAAATAATATCGCTTGCTAAAGAGCTTCCGCCTGGAGAATTTACCCTTATTACCACCGCCTTAATAGACTCATCTGCTCTAATTTTTTGTAATAAAGCCCTAAAATCGTCACTTGCAATAGCAGTTTTTTGATTCTTCCCCATTACAATATCTCCGTCCGCATACACTACTGCAATTTTGCCTGAACCTGTTCCTCTAATCGCAACACTTGTCGCATAGTCATTCACACTTACAAAAGAAATTTTATCTTCTTTGATGATATGTACTTTTTTAGCAATAATTTTTTTTAGCTGGTCGTCGTACATTAAACCGTCTACCAAATTATATTTTACTGCGTCATAAGCAGTTTGTATTTTACCCTCGTCTGCCATAGATTTCAAGCTATCTGTTGAACTATTCCTGCTAGTGGCTGTGTTTTGAACAAAGTCATTATAAATCCCACCCATCCAAACACTAGTCTGTAACTTATTCGCTTCAGACATTTGTGTAAATCTAAATGGCTCTGTAGCACTCTTGAATTTACCTGCATAAAATATTTGAGGTTGTATTTCTAATTTATCCAAAAGCCCTTTTAAAAACATGGATTCGTAACTAAACCCTTTCCATTCAAGGCCTCCTTGAGGATGTGTGTAAATTAAATTTGCCGCATTCCCAATCATATACCCTTTTTGGGTAATCGTTTCCCCATATGCAATTACAAATTTGTTCGACGACTTAAAGTCTATTATTGCTTTTCTGATTTCTTCAGAAGCTGCATATCCATTTGGATTTTGTTGACACTTTATATAAATTCCTTTAATTGTAGAATCGTTTTTTGCATATCGGATTAGATTCACTAATTCTGAAAGGCTTGGTGTTTTACCTTTTTTCTTACTAATGATTTCTGTAATTGGATCAGACTTACTTTGCTCTTGAAAAGTTTCTGCAATATCTATAACCAATACAGAATTAGAAGCAATTATTTTAGGCTCGTCTTTGGAGATAGTGGCTGCAATACCTATGACAATTAGGATCCCAAGAAAAGTAAATATAATTAAAGCCAATAGGCTCGCTAAAAAAGACTTGAAGAACGTTTTCATGCTAAAATAAATTGATTGAATACTTAATTTCAAATAGATGCCCATAAAATAGGGTAACGCTGTAAAATTATGGATATTTGTGCCAATTTCAGAATACATCTATGAATAAAGCATACCTACTGATAGGCGGCAATATGGGAGACCGACTGGCAAATCTAGAGGATGCTAAAAAAGCAATCACAGAACTTTGCGGAAAAATTTTAATCCAATCTACCATTTATGAAACTGAGGCATGGGGATTTAAGGAACAACCCTCTTTTTACAATCAAGCATTATGTTTAGAGACGGAGAAAAATGCTACAGATCTGTTACACAGTTTATTAACTATTGAATTGTCTTTAGGCCGCACAAGAACAATTTATTTAGGACCAAGGACGATAGATATCGATATCATTTATTTTAACGATGAAATTTTTATTTCTGAGAACTTGACTATTCCGCACCAAAGTATGACAGAAAGGAATTTTGTATTAACGCCTTTAACAGAGATTGCTCCTACCTTCATTCATCCTGTGTTTAATAAAACAAATAGTGAATTATTACACGAATGCAAGGATACAGCTACTGTGTATAAAAAAATCGATTTATAAGCAAGCCGCAACTTATATTTGACCTTCAGTATTAGAAAAATATGAAGCATCATTTTATAGCAATTGAGGGGAATATTGGAGCAGGTAAGACAACACTTACGCATTTACTAGCACAACATTTTAATGCGAAGACTGTATTAGAAGAATTTGCCGAAAATCCATTTTTGACAAAATTTTACGAGAACCCTAAACAATACGCATTTCCATTAGAATTATTTTTTTTAGCAGAGCGATTTAAACAACAACAAGACTTAGTTAAAGCCGGCGACCTTTTTCAGGAAGTCACTGTTTCTGATTACATGTTTACTAAATGTTTATTGTTTGCAAAAGCAAATTTGCCTGAAGAAGAATTTAGATTATATCAAAAAATGTTTGACGTGTTTTACCAACAACTCACTCCTCCAGATATATTAATATACCTACACGCTCCTGTAAATAAATTGCAAGGCAATATTAAAAAACGCAATCGTAAGTTTGAGCAGTCTATTCCTGACGAATATTTATTCAGAATACAGGAAACTTACACTAGTTATATTAAACAACATAATGTGAAAACCATTTTTGTAGACGCTAGCAATGCCGATTTTTTATACAATGATGCTCATTTCAAAGTAATTATTGACGCACTAGAAAGGGACCTTGAAGAAGGTCAACATTATTTCAACCTACCCTAATACCCTATGGAAGCAAACCACACCAAACAAATTAAAGACCCATTTGGAGCATTAAAAATTGCCGAATTCAGAAACTTAATGGCAGGTCGTTTTTTGTTTATAATGGGACTTAGAATGATGGGAACTTTGGTGGGCTGGTGGATTTACGAACTTACAAACGAGCCTTTTGCCATTGGTTTAATTGGTTTAGCAGAAGTGATCCCTGCAGTTTCATTAGCCCTTTACGCAGGGCATGTGATTGACATTAGCGAAAAAAGAAAAATGTTACTTAAAGGTGTAATTCTATATTGGGTATGCGCACTAGCATTATTATTTTTATCTTCTTCCATTAGCTCCAATAAATTTTCAAACTTGCAAATTGCTATTTGTATTTATTTTATCATTTTCTGCACTGGTATTATAAGAGCTTTTACAGGTCCTACGTTTGGGACAATTGTAGGAGACCTCATGCCAAAAAATTTACTACAAAATGCAACCACTTGGAGTCAGGGAATTTGGTTAAGCGCTTCCGTAATTGGACACGCTGCTGTTGGTTTTTTTATTGCAGGATTTGGAAACACTGGATCACTTATAATTGTTGTGGCGTTAGTTTTTATTGGTTATTTTTTTATTGCTAGGATTAGCCCCAAACCACCCCATGCTCAAGTGAGTGATCAGAAAACATTAGAAAGCGTGAAAGAAGGCATTCGATTTGTAGTGCAAACAAAAGAAGTCTTTGGTGCATTATCTCTTGACTTATTCGCAGTTCTATTTGGCGGCGCTGTAGCCATGATTCCAGTGTTTGCAAAAGACATTTTAAAAGCCGGGCCAATTGGATTTGGATGGCTAAATGCCGCGTCTGATATTGGAGCAATCTTAATTATATTTATTATTACAGTTTTCCCAGTGCATCATAGCCAAGGAAAGAAATTATTACTTGCTGTTGGCGGATTCGGAGTGTGTATTATTGTATTTGCACTTTCTACCACATTCTGGGTATCTTTTACTGCATTAGTATTGAGCGGTATACTAGACGGATTTAGTATGATAGTAAGAGGGACTATTGTTCAACTTAAAACACCAAATCATATGCGTGGCAGGGTCATGAGTGTCAACTCCATGTTTATAAATAGTAGCAATGAACTAGGTCAATTTGAAAGTGGGCTAGCCGCAAAAGCTTTAGGCGTTGTTCCTTCTGTGGTATTTGGTGGGATTATGACCATAATAGTGGTAACTACTACTTGGTTTAAAGCTCCTGCTTTAAGAAAGATGGAGTATTAACTATTTGTAGACTTATTTGCCGCTAATAAATCAACAATAACAGAATGTACTGCTGGGCAAAATTCTGCATTCTTTAATGTTATTACTGGACGTTTAAAAAATACGTCTTCATCTGTATAAGGAAATCTTTCACAATCAGAAGGGCGATGATCATAAATACTACAAGCATTGTCATCCCCCAAAAAAGGACATGGTCTTTGTTTAGTAACATAGTCACCTTCACTGTCCATCGACAAATAAGTGTCTATAAAAGCTGTTTCCTTCATTCCAACCACCTTACTAATCCTTTTAATATCCGGCATTTTGAATCGAGGAGAATATGTTTTACAACACCTAGCACATTCTAAGCAACTAATCTTTTCAAAGGCAGCTTCATGCATTATAGGCAATTGCTTTAAAATAGTGCGCTTGTCCACCCTTTTTAGGAAGTTTTGAAACTTTTTAATGATTTCAGGCGCTGGTTGCTCGTAAAATTGTTCAATAGATGGCTCCATAATAGGATACAAATGTAAACCATTTATAACTCTTCCACAAGCTTTCCCCATTGAATCGTCCACTCTTTGATTCTTACTCAGGAGCACTTATAAATGATTATCTTTGTGGCAATTTTTAAACAATTTCAATACAGTCGAAAATGAATAAGAGCGAAGCGGAATTTATACAAAGACATATTGGCCCAAATGAGGCAGATACCACAACAATGTTAGCAGCTGTTGGCGTAAAAAGCATTGACGAGTTAATAGAAAAGACAGTGCCTGCTTCTATTCGTTTAAAAAAGCCAATGAATATCCCAGAGGGATTGACAGAGTTTGAAATGTTACAATCTTTACAAGCTATTGGATCTAAAAACATTGTTGCAAAAAATTACATTGGACAAGGTTACTATGGTACAATCACTCCAAGTGTAATTCTTAGAAATATTTTCGAAAACCCAGGCTGGTACACTCAGTATACTCCCTACCAAGCAGAAATTGCACAAGGCCGTTTGGAAAGTTTATTAAACTACCAAACAATGGTTACCGACCTAACTGGTATGGCTATTGCCAATGCCTCATTGCTAGACGAAGCAACTGCTGCTGCAGAAGCAATGGCTATGATTTACAATCATGCCAATAAAAGCGAAGTGGCTACTCAAACTAAATTGTTTGTAGACCAATCTATTTTTGCACAAACAAAATCAGTATTAAAAACAAGAGCTAACCCAATTGGAATTGAATTAGTAGAAGGAGATTACAAATCCATTTCTATTGATGCAAGTTTCTTTGGTGCTATTATTCAATATCCAAACGCTACTGGCTCTATTCAAGACTACACAACATTTATTGAGCAAGTGCATCAAGCAGGTGGTTATGTGATTTTGGTTGCAGATATTTTAGCTTTAACCTTATTGAAAAGTCCTGCTGAATTAAATGCTGACGTTGCTGTTGGCAATACGCAAAGATTCGGAGTCCCAATGGGTTTCGGGGGTCCACATGCCGCATATTTTGCAACTAAAGACGAATTTAAAAGAGGAATGCCTGGCCGACTAATTGGAGTAAGTATTGACGCACAAGGCAATCGCGCATTAAGAATGGCATTGCAAACAAGAGAACAACATATCAAAAGAGAAAAAGCAACTTCCAATATTTGTACGGCTCAAGCATTATTAGCTAATATGGCAGCTATGTATGCGGTATATCATGGGCCTGCGGGATTGAAGAAAATTGCTAGTAGCATTCATGCTTTAGCACAAAGCTTAGAGCAACAATTAAAATCTTTAGGCATTGAACAAGTAAACGAATTTTATTTTGACACTTTGCATATTAAAGGTTTTGATGCAACTACATTATACCAATTAGCATCGGCAGCGGATATCAATTTCAACTATGCAAAAGACGGAACAGTTAGCATTACTATCGACGAAGCAAGTGCTATTCATGACGTACAAGCAATAGTTGCTTTGTTTGAAAAATTGACCGGTAAAAAAGCATCTGCTTTAAACGCTGCTATTAAAAATATAACTGTTCCTACTAATTTAGTTCGAACTTCTACTTACTTACAACATCCAGTATTTAATACACATCATAGTGAAACACAAATGATGCGCTATATTAAGTTTTTAGAAAATAAAGACCTTTCTTTAAATACGAGCATGATTAGTTTAGGCAGTTGTACTATGAAATTGAATGCGGCAACAGAAATGATCCCTGTAAGTTGGGCTAGCTTTGGTGGATTACACCCATTTGCACCTGCACATCAAACATTGGGTTATCAAGAAATTGCGAAAGAACTAAGTGCTTACTTATGTGAGACTACTGGCTTTACAGCTTGTAGCTTACAACCTAATAGTGGAGCACAAGGAGAATATGCAGGACTTTTAACTATTCGTTCTTATCACCAAGCCCGTAATGAAGCACATCGTAATATTGTATTAATCCCAATTAGTGCTCATGGAACCAATCCTGCAAGTGCAGTAATGGCCGGTTTTAAAGTGGTGGTAGTTGCATGTGACACTGCAGGAAATATTGACGTTACAGACCTTAAAGCAAAAGCAGCATTACACAAAGACAATTTAGGTGCATTAATGGTAACCTACCCTTCAACACATGGCGTATTTGAAGAAACCATTATTGATATCTGTCAGTCTATACATGACTTTGGAGGATTAGTATATATGGACGGAGCAAATATGAATGCACAAGTTGGATTGACAAGTCCTGGCAATATTGGTGCAGACGTTTGTCACTTAAACTTACACAAAACATTTGCAATTCCACACGGTGGTGGCGGACCTGGAATGGGCCCTATTTGTGTAAATGATAAGCTTGCTCCATTCTTACCTGGCCACGATTTCAATGGCAATGATGCTAATGCTGTAAGTGCGGCTCCAATGGGGTCTGCAAGTATTTTATTAATTAGCTACGCATATATTAAAATGTTAGGCGCTAAGGGATTAACCCTATCTACTTCTTTTGCTATTTTGAATGCAAATTACATGAAGTCGAGATTAGAAAAAGTTTACCCTATTTTATATGCTGGCAAAAATGGAACCTGTGCTCACGAATTTATAATTGATTTAAGACCATTTAAGGCAAGTGCAGGTGTTGAAGCAGAGGACGTCGCAAAACGATTAATTGACTATGGCTTCCATGCACCAACCATGAGTTTCCCTGTTCCAGGAACATTTATGATTGAGCCTACAGAAAGTGAAGACAAAGCTGAATTAGATAGATTCTGTGATGCTTTATTAGCTATTCATGAGGAAATTGTAGCTATTGAAAAAGGTGAATTAGATAAAACTGACAACCCCTTGAAAAATGCACCTCATACTCAACAAGTAATTTGTGCTGACGCTTGGGACCATAAGTACACAAGACAAAAAGCAGGATTCCCATTGTCTTATGTACAATTAAATAAGTTCTGGCCAAGTGTTGCTAGAGTAAATAACACACATGGTGACAGAAACTTAATTTGCACTTGTGAGCCTGTTTCGTCTTATGCTTAATTTGCTCGATTTTTAGTTTACTAAAAAAACCATTGATAGTTACTAATAATGACATATAAAGAAAGCCTCCCATGATTCTAAGATTGGGAGGCTTTCTTATTTTAAATAATATTGGCAACTTGACTCTGACCTGAACTACTATTATTATTAATCATGAATTCGTAAAGCGATATAATTTTTTCTTTGTCCCTTACTGCAGTATTTAATTTCTCTAAATCGTCTTCTAAATTTTTAAACTTCTTACTGTCCGCTTCATACTTGTAAGAAAATTCGTCGACCTGAGACGAGATGTTATTATTGATTGCCGAGGAAATATCTTTCAACATTTGACCTTCTCCTGTGAGTACCCACATGATGTCAATGTCCTTATAAAGTTCATGTATCTTGATCAAGATATCAGAACCTACAGAACCTTTGTTTCTGAATTGCTTCGAAAAATACCCATTCGATAGTTTGATTTTTTTTTCAAAAGCATGTGGAGTAATTGACTTGAAATGCAAATACATTGCAATACGCTCGATTGGTTTCATATTAATTAGTTTTAATTAGGAAATCGAGTTTAAAAACGGGGGTATTTTTAAATCTTAAACTAATTTATAAACTAATATTATGCGCTTAATAATACTTAGGCCTCATTTAAAAGACACTTGGGCCTCATTTTTATATTAAACTATTGCTTCTCACTTAATTCCAGCCATCTTAATTCCGCGACTTCCAATTCCTTATTTAAATTTGTTAACTGATCACTTACCTCTTTTATCTCATTGTATTTTAAATTAGGATCATTTAACTGTGTTGCTAATTTCTCCTTTTTAATTTCTAATTCCGGCATTGTCTTATTAAGTGTTTCTAATTCTAACTTTTCTTTATACGTCATTTTTTCGGCAGGTTTTGCCAGAGTAATTATTTTTTCTACAACTTCAATTGCCTCCTTTGCTTCCTTTACCACTGGAGCGTCATGCGTTTTCTGCGTTGTAATATCAGAACTAACTGAACTTAAGCTAGCTTTTGATTTTTCTAAAATTCTAAATTGTGTATAGTTTCCTGGATAATCTCTAATAACTCCGTCGCCTTCAAAAATAAATAGATGGTCAACTAATTTGTCCATAAAATATCTATCATGCGATACTAATAAAACACAACCTGCAAAATCAATCAAGAATTGTTCTAAGACTGCTAATGTTGGCAAATCCAAGTCGTTAGTAGGCTCATCCAGAATTAAGAAATTAGGATTTTTAAATAATATAGTTAATAATTGTAAACGCTTTTTCTCCCCTCCACTCAATGCACTCAAATAGGTGTATTGCTTGTCTGGAGTAAATAGGAATAATTCAAGAAACTGAGTGGCGCTTAATGACCCCCCACTAGCTAAAGGAAAATTCTCTGCAAATAATTTCAAATATTCAATAACACGCATATCTTTTTTATACGTCAATCCCTCTTGCGAAAAATGACCAAAGACAATTGTTTCTCCTACATTAATTTTACCACTATCTGGTTCCGTGAGCCCTTGTAATATTTGTAAGAACGTTGACTTACCTACTCCATTTTTCCCCACTATGCCAATTCGCTCTCCCTTGCTGAATGTATAATCAAACCCCTTTAACACTACCAAGTCCCCATATGATTTATACACTTTCTTCGCCTCAATAATTTTTCCGCCCAAACGCGTCATCTTCATATCCAATTGCAAATTACTTTCGTCTATTTTTTGCTTTGCTTTTGCTTCTACTTCGTAAAAATTATCTTGTCTACTCTTGCTTTTTGTTGTTCTTGCTTTTGGCTGCTTACGCATCCATTCCAATTCCTTTCTAAAAGTATTTTTTGCTTTATCTATACTCGCCAATTCGGATTCAATCCTTGCAGCTTTCTTTTCTAAGTAATTTTCGTAATCCCCTTTATAAGTGTACAAATTTTCTCTTTCTAATTCCCAGATTTCATCTGTTACCGACTCTAAGAAATATCTATCATGCGACACAAGTAATAAAGTTACTTTTTCTTGCATTAAATAATTCTCTAACCACTCAATCATATTTAAATCCAGGTGATTCGTTGGCTCATCCATTAATAACAAAACATGCTTCGGTTCAAACCCGATTTGAATCAAAGTTTTAGCTAATGAAACGCGCTTGCGTTGACCTCCACTTAATTTAGACACCGGCTGTTCTAAGTGATGAATATTTAACTGCGTTAAAATAGTTTTTACTTTGGATTCAAAATCCCATGCATTATTTTCCTCCATCTCCATAATGGCATCTGTAATCAAATTCTCGTCTTCCGTTTCCATTGCCATCTCATAATTACTAATTGCTTTCATTATGGGATGCGCCTGATTAAACAAGTTCTGTGTCACAGATGCTGTTTCGATAAACTTTGGGTCTTGTTCGAACAATACCAAATGAACGTCTTTGTGTAATTTAGCAGTACCTGAATCTGGGACTTCGGTTCCCGAAAGAATACGTAAAAGAGTGCTTTTTCCCACTCCATTTCTTGCGACCAAGGCAATGCGATCCCCTTCATTGATGTTGAAACTGATGCCTTTAAACAGGGGCGTAATGCCATAACTTTTGGTCAAATTTTCTACTGATACATAATGCATGGCGCAAAGATAAGTTACACAGCCTACTAACTGCATATTTATACAATAAACTATGTACTTTTGCCCTTGTTACTCAATAAATGTCAACCGATGAAACATTTCGAAGTCCCTGCTGGTTATAGAAGTAGATTAATTACCGCTATTAAACTCAAGCGCAAGGAAAATGATAAATTAAAAAAAGATTTTTCGCCTACCTTATTAGACCTTGGTCCAATAAAGATATACCTAGCAAGGCATTTTGGGTTTTGCTATGGGGTGGAAAATGCTATAAATATCGCCTACAAAACAATAGAGGAAAATAAAGGGAAAAGGATCTTTTTATTGAGTGAAATGATTCATAACCCACAAGTAAATGCAGATCTTACTAAAAAAGGAGTGCGATTTTTACATGACACTAATGGCAATGAGCTAATTCCATTAAGTACCCTGAATTCGGACGACGTTGTAATGATCCCCGCCTTTGGAACAACTTTAGAATTAGAAGCCAAAATACAAGCAAAGGGAATTAACATTCAGAAATACAATACTACCTGTCCTTTTGTTGAAAAGGTTTGGAATAGAAGTGAGCAAATTGCAAAAAAAGGCTACTCCATTATTATACATGGAAAACCAAAACACGAAGAAACAAGAGCTACTTTTTCTCATGCAGCTTCCAATACCCCTACCCTTATTTTAAACGACATGAACGATACCGTTTTATTGGGGAAAATAATTTCCGGCGATTTGCCATTGTCTGATTTTGATACTTTATTTAAAGGTAGATATTCTTCAGAATTTGATCCAGCCACTCATTTACTAAAAATTGGTGTTGTAAATCAAACTACGCAGTTGGCTAGCGATACGCAAGCAATCTCTGATTATTTAAAGAAAATAATTATTGAAAAATATGGTATTACTAATTTAAGTGCTCATTTTGCTGATACGCGTGACACGCTTTGTTATGCAACAAATGACAATCAGTCTGCTGTATTAGGCCTATTAGAAACTCAAGCAGACTTGGCTATTGTTATGGGTGGCAAGAATAGTAGCAACAGCTCACATTTGGTTGAACTTTGCGAGCGAAAACTACCTACTTATTTTATTGATGATGCTAGTAAAATTTTCAATCAATATCAAATACAGAAAACAAATTGGAAGGATAAACAATCAGAAATTGTAGACAATTACTTGCCAGCCAAGTCCCCTGTTACAATACTCATGACAAGTGGAGCTAGTTGTCCGGACGCAGTGGTAGAAGAAGTGATTTACAAAATAGCTTCCTTTTATAAAGTGGAAGACGGCTTAGAAGCACTTACTTTAAAATGGGAGACTGAATTAAATTAATGCTTTAGCCCATTTTAAAGCTAACTCGAATTGTTCCGATTGATCCATGTTCGAATTATCAAGAACAACCGCATCTTCGGCTTGTCTTAATGGGCTGTGCTCACGTGTACTATCAATCAGATCCCTATGGGCTAAATTTTCAGCAACCGATTCTTTACTAATCTCAGGGTCTTTTGCCATTAATTCCAAATATCGTCTTTCTGTTCTGATCGCAGCGGCTGCGGTAACAAATATCTTCAATTCTGCATTTGGGAATACAACTGTTCCAATATCTCGACCATCCATCACAATGCCTTTTGTAGTACCCATTGCTTGTTGCTGTGCTACTGCGAAGTCTCTAACTGCCGCCAAAGCAGCAACTTCACTAACTTTTGAGCTTACATACATTTCACGAATTGCTTGCTCCACATTTTCATCATTTAAATACATATCACTCTTACCTGTACTTGGATTAAATTGAAAATGTAATTTAATTTGAGACAATGCTTTTATAATAGCTTCCTCCTTATTAAAGTCAATGTTATTTCTTAAAAAGTATAACGCAATGGCACGGTACATAGCACCAGTATCTATAAAAACATAAGACAATGCGGTTGCTAAAGCTTTTGCTAAAGTACTTTTTCCACAAGAAGAAAATCCATCGATTGCGATTATAATTTTTTTCGACATGACTACCCTACATTAATTGTTTGTGTTTTAGGAAGATTTGCATTACGAATGGCAATTTGTCTCACCGCATTTGAAACCACGTTGGTAAAAGCAAATTTTGTTATCTCGTCATTCCCAACCATTGCAGGTACACCCAAGTCCCCTCCTTCTCTTATTGACTGTATTAGAGGTATTTGTCCTAGAAAAGGTAAATCATACTCATCTGCTAAATGTTTACCTCCGTCTTTTCCAAATAGGTAATATTTATTTTCAGGCAATTCCGCAGGAGTGAAATAAGCCATATTCTCTATCAATCCAATAATGGGAACATTTACATTTGCTTGACCAAACATAGCAATCGCTTTCTTCGCATCAGCTAAAGCAACTGTTTGTGGAGTAGTAACAATTACAACACCAGTTACTGGAACTGTTTGCATAATAGTTAAATGAATGTCTCCAGTTCCTGGTGGCATATCAATTACTAGATAATCTAGTTCATCCCAATCCACGTCTGTAATGAATTGTCTAATTGCGCTACTTGCCATAGGGCCTCTCCAAACTACCGCATCTTTTTCATCCACTAATAAACCAATACTCATTAATCGAATTCCATATTTTTCAAGTGGTAATATAATACCTTCTCCTGCAGCATCTTTCATTAAAGGTCTTTGTCCTCTTACGCCAAACATAATTGGTACACTTGGCCCATAAATATCTGCATCCATTAAACCCACTTTGGCGCCACCTGCAGCTAATGCTAAAGCCAAATTAGCTGACACAGTACTTTTACCAACACCGCCTTTCCCACTCACTACCGCAATAATATTTTTAACTTTAGACAATACTGTCTTTTCGTCTTTTCTTAAACTTGTTGTATTTGAAGTGAAATTAACTGTAACTATTGCAGCCTTATTCACTAATAACTTAATCGCATTTACAGATGCATTTTTCATCAAATCCTTCATAGGACAAGCAGGAGTCGTTAAAACAATTGTAAAACTAACTTCGTCCCCATTAATGACAACGTCTTTGATCATATTCAATGTCACTAAGTCTTTGCCTAAATCTGGTTCTTGCACATTACTAAGTGCTTTTAGGATTTCTACCTCTGTCATTTTGGAAGTTTTTGTTAAAAAAATTAAAGCTTGGCAAAGTTAACGTTCATTGCGCTTATTTTGTCCAAATAAATCAAGGATTATAGGTTTTATCTACGTTTTTTAGTCTTTGGTACTTAATTTTGTAATAACATGAAAAAGCAATTAATAGGGGGATTTATTTGTTTATACTTAATAATGTCAAGTGCACCGTTATTGGCACAAGTGACCACTAATGTACCTAATGAATACAGAGATTCCGTTGTGCAATTGTTTGGTGTTATCATGACAGCAGATAGTTTAAAAGCGATCCCATACGCTAGCATTGTAGTTAATAATAAGGGCAGAGGAACCATTACTAATAATGACGGCGTTTTCTCCATCGCAGTAAATAAAGGGGAACGTATCACATTCTCTTGCGTAGGTTTTAAAGACAGGGTAATTCAAATTCCAGCGAATTTGGAAGGTAACCAATATAGTGTTATACAATTAATGGTAAATGATACTAATTTTCTACCAGCTACTATTTTAAAACCAAGGCCCACAAGAGCTCAATTTGAACGAGATTTTGCAAATGCCAAGGTGGATGATGATATGTATGAAACCGCTCGAAAAAATACAAGTATGAGCCAAAAAAGAATTATCCTTTCTAGTTTACCTTATGACGGAAAAGAAGCAGTGAATGCTTCTTTAAGTCAACAAGCGTCAAAGTATTATTATTCAGGTCAATTACCTCCAATGAATATTTTAAATCCAAGTGCTTGGAGAAGCTTTATTAATTCTTGGAAGCGCGGAGATTACAAATCAAAAAAAAATTAAAATGAATCTTATAGCAGTAATTGGAGCAGGCACAATGGGAAATGGCATAGCACATGTGTTTGCACAAAAAGGATTTAAGGTTCATTTGATTGATACACAAAATATTGCCTTAGAAAAGGCATTACAAACTATTCAAAAAAATCTAGAACGTCAATTAAGCAAAGGAACTATTGACGAGTCAACTAAAACTAATACCTTAAACAATATTAGCATTTTTGAAAGTATTGAATTAGGGGTGGCAAACGCAGACCTAATTGTAGAAGCTGCTACAGAAAATAGCGAAATAAAAAAGAAAATTTTTACTTTAATTGATCAGTTTGCTCCTGTTAATTGTATTTTAGCAAGCAATACTTCATCCATTAGTATTACACAATTAGGCGCTGTCACAACACGTCCGGAAAAAGTTATTGGAATGCATTTCATGAATCCCGTTCCTGTAATGAAATTAGTTGAAATTATTAACGGAAGTCAAACTAGCCCAGCCGTTACAGAAACTATTGTTAAGCTTACAGAAGCTATTAATAAAATCCCTTGCGTTGTGAAAGACTTTCCTGGATTTATTGCTAATAGAATTTTAATGCCAATGATTAATGAAGCAATCATTGCTTTATCAGAAGGAGTAAGTGATGCAAATACCATTGATCAAATTATGAAACTAGGGATGGCACATCCAATGGGACCATTGCAATTAGCCGACTATATTGGACTTGATGTATGTAAGAATATTCTAGATATTATGAAAGAAGGATTTGACAATTCAAAATATGCACCCGCGCCTTTATTAGTTCAAATGGTTACTGAAGGCAAATTAGGAATTAAAACGGGAGCAGGTTTTTATAAGTACTAAAAACAAATCAACCGGCACTATACGATTAATGTTGTTTTATATGTAACTCCTTGCATATCATTTAATTTATTTAAAACTTCTTCTAGTCTGTTTTTAGGGACTCCCACTTTGAGTGCTACAAATAATTGGGCAGATTGCTCCACCACCGAACAATTGAATTGTTTAATTACCATCATGACTTCATTCATTTGATGGTAATCGAAATTAATTTCATACGCAACTTCAACTGCTTTCTGAATAATTGGAGATAATTGTAATGCTAAAGAAGTGGCTGTCTTATATGCATTAATTAAACCTGGCACCCCTAATAAACTGCCACCAAAATAACGCACCACCACTACCATTATATTGGTTAGCTGTTTACTGTCTATTTGACCCAAAATAGGCCGTCCTGCAGACCCAGAAGGTTCGCCGTCGTCAGACACTCTAAACGTGCTGCCATTCACTCCAATTCTATATGCCAAACAATGATGTACCGCCTTTGGGTGTTCCTTTTTTAATTGAGCTAGTGTTTTTTTTGCCACTTCTATAGAAGTCATAGGGAAACTATAAGCAAAAAACTTACTGCCCCTGTCTTTAAATTCAGCCATAGCAGGCTGCTCTATCGTAGAATAATAAAAAGGATCCATAATATCCTTACAAAGCTAATTCATAATGCCCAATGATTTGTAACATTGCAGTATGAGTTTACTTGAAATCAAACAAGCATTAAAGCATAAGTTAACCAATACTTATGAATCTATTGAATTAAATAGTATTATAGCAATGCTTATTGAACATGTTACAGGATGGGATACCCTTAAACAAGCAATGCGTAAGAATGACGAAATTGAGGAAACTCAAGTAATAACAGTTAACGAACTTGCTGACGAATTAATCACAGGAAAACCAATTCAATATATTTTAGGCAAAACCTGGTTTATGGGAAATGAATTCATGGTAAATAAGAGTGTGCTAATCCCAAGACCCGAAACCGAAGAATTAGTAGACTGGGTTATTGAATATGCAAATATTATTCAGAAGCCAATGCAAATAATTGATATTGGTACAGGATCAGGTTGCATTGCTATCTCCTTGAATAAATTATTACCAACCTCTACTATAACTGCATTAGATATAAGTGAAGCAGCATTAGAGGTTGCAAAAAAAAACGCAGAGGCATTGCATGCTAATATTGAATGGATACAAGATGATATTTTGAAATCAAATTCATTACCTCATAATTATGACATAATAGTTAGTAACCCACCTTATATTCCATTTCGAGAAACTGCCAATATGCAGGTGCAGGTAAAAAAATATGAGCCTTCTATTGCATTATTCGTTACTAACGAAGACCCTTTGATTTTTTATAAAGCAATAGGCAGATTAGGTGAGCGATATTTAGCTCCTAAAGGACAATTATTTTTTGAAATACATCATGATCAAAGAAAAGCAATACTTGCTTTGTTTGACGAGATGGGCTACCATGCTGAAATACGTCAAGACATGTACGGCAAAGACAGAATGCTTAGAGCTAGCCTTAAAACGAGTAATTAATTTGAAGCATAGTGGAATTAATGTGAAGGGTCTACTGCCACGACAGGAGTTGCTCCCAATTGCTTCACAATTTGCATTACATGTATAGTTACACCTAAATTAGCGACACTATCACCATTGATAACTACAGAAGGCTTGTCTGTTTCCTTATCTAAGAAAGTTTTTAATTGTCCTTGCAAAGAATCAATACTTACAGGTGTGGACCCGATGAATAAATGCTGGTCCTTGTCAATAGTTACAACAACAGTTTGCTTTGCTTTAGTATCGCTTGCAGATTTAGGATTAGACACTTTAATTACATTTGGATTAGCCAAAGTAGACACAATTAGGAAAAATAATAATAGAATGAATAAAATATCATTCAAAGCTCCTGTATGTACTTCAGGCTGATGTCTAAGTCTATTTCTTAAATTCATTTATTATGAATGTGTAGGTTCTTGTAAGATATCTAAGAAATCAGCACTCGCTGTTTCCATTTTATTTGCTGTCTTGTCTATTTGAGTTGACAAATAATTATGACCTACATAAGCAATCAATCCAATAATCAAACCAGTTGCAGATGTAATCATTTTTGTATAAATACCTCCAGCTATTGTATTTAATGTATACTCACCTGTTGAAGCAATACCATAAAACAATTGAACCATTCCAACAATCGTTCCTAAGAAACCAAACATAGGAGCAATGCCTGCAACCAATGACAATATATTAAGATTTCGCTCCATTGAATACATTTCTAACTTGCCCACATTTTCCATACTTTTCTCTATTGCATCCAAAGGCTTACCAATTCTCATGATTCCTTTTTCAATCATTTTAGCAACAGGATTTAAAGTATTCTTTGCCAAAGATTTTGCGGCACTCACATTCCCTGAAATGATACTATCTCGGATGATTAACATAAACTGAGGGTCGATTGTGCCTGCTTTTTTGATTGCAATAAAACGTTCAATAAAAACATAAATAGCAATTACTAATAATGCATATAATGGATACATAATCCATCCACCTTTTTGTAATAAACTTATAAGAGAAATTTGTGTATCAGCCACTTGTAACAAAAACAACATAGTCTATAATTTATGGTTTAAAGTTAATCGGTTTTATCTAATAATTGATGCATGTGAATAACTATGAATTTGTTAAATTATTAGTCCACGCAAGCAATATTCAATATCACCTCAACTGACTTTTCCATATCCGACACTGCTATCCATTCGTGCCTGCTATGTATGGCTTGCATGCCTGTGAATACATTGGGCGTGGGCAATCCCATAAAGCTAAGCCTACTGCCATCGGTTCCACCTCTTATTGGAGTTATTATGGGATTCAGGCCCGCTTTTTTATATGCAGCAATTGCTTTTTCAACCACTAGTGGATTTTCGTCAAGAATACTACGCATATTTCTATACTGCTCTTTAACTTCGATTCTTACAGTTGCTCTGTTATAGTCTTTGTTTTGATCAATCACCTTTTTTGCAATTGATAATAATTTATCTGCACTTTCCTTTAATGCTGCTGTCTCAAAATCTCTAATTAAAAATTCAATACGTGCAAATTCTGCACCTCCTTCCACATGATTAGGGTGTACAAATCCTTCCTTGCCTTCTGTTTTTTCTGGACACCATTTGTCTTTAGGTAAAGCTGCAATAATATCACCTGCTATTTTAATTGCATTCTGCATTACCCCCTTAGCTGTTCCTGGATGCGCTATAACTCCCTCTATATATAAGGTTAAATAATCTGCGCTAAATGTTTCCATCTCGAAACTACCTAATTCACCACCATCTAAAGTATATCCAAAATCCGCTCCTAATTTTTTGACATCTAATAAATCTGTCCCTCTTCCCACTTCTTCGTCAGGAGTAAATAATATTTTAATAGTTCCATGATCAAGTTCAGGATGCTTCATTAAATAAGCAACTAATTCCATAATAATTGTAACACCCGCCTTGTCGTCCGCTCCTAATAAAGTATTTCCTGAAGCTGAAATAATATTGGCCCCAATAAAATTTTTCAAATAAGGATATTGGTCTACAGTTATTACCTGGCTCGGATCTTCTGGCAAGATAATTGGTGCTCCATTATAATTTGTATGTAATATTGGTTTGACATTTGTACCGCTGCAGTCTGGTGCAGTGTCAACATGTGCGCAAAAACATATCACAGGAACTTGCGATAAAATAGTTGCCGGTATAGTCGCAATCACATAGCCATGCTCATTCATGGACGCATCTTCCACTCCCATTTCTAGTAATTCACTTACTAAAAGTGCTAACAAATCTTTCTGTTTGTAGGTAGAAGGAAAACTGGTACTATTGGGATCACTTTGCGTATCTATTTGCACATACTTCATAAACCTTTCCGTCACATTCAAATTATCGAGCGCCATTTTATAAATTTGAAGTGAAGATAAAAAAAAGGCGTTCCGAAAAATCGGAACGCCTTGTAAATATTATAATCGGCAATTAAGGCATTATAATAGAAGACTTAGATTCAATGTTTACTAATTCTAAAGCAAACGTTAAATCTTGACCTGCTAAAGCATGGTTAGCATCTAATACTACCACTTCGTCTTTTACTTCCACTACTATTACCTGAAATTGTTGACCTTGACCATTGTTCATAGTTAACGCCATTCCGATTTCTGGATTTAAGTCTGGAGGGAATTGAGTCTTAGGAAATTCCACAATCATTTCTGGCTGTTTTGGTCCATAAGCTTCCGCAAAAGGAATATTAATTGTTTTTTTCTCTCCTACTGTCATTCCTAAAACGCCATTATCAAAACCAGGAATTACCATACCTGCGCCCACTTCGAATTCTAGAGGAGCTCTTCCTGTTGAAGAATCAAATGTTTCACCACTAGTTAAAGTACCGTGATAATGCACTTGAATGGTATCACCATTTTTTACTTGTTGCATATTGTATTTTTTAAATAAAGCACCTAGGGTGCAAAGGGCAAAAGTACATAATTCTGATTAACTTTGCACCATGAATCAGTCACCACGTATTGTATTTATGGGAACACCGGCATTTGCCGTAGCGTCATTAAAAGCATTAATAGATGCCAAAATGAATGTAGTTGGGGTAGTTACTGCTCCTGATAAGCCAGGTGGACGAGGTATGCAGTTGCAGCAAAGCGCTGTAAAGCAATTTGCAATAGCGAATGGATTGCCACTTTTACAACCTGAGAAGCTTAAATCTCCGGAATTTTTCGATGCCTTAGAAAGCTGGAAACCCGATTTACAAGTGGTGGTGGCTTTTAGAATGTTACCAGAAAAAATTTGGTCATTCCCCCCAATGGGAACCCTCAATTTACATGGATCTTTATTGCCACAATATCGAGGTGCCGCTCCCATTAATTGGGCCATTATGAATGGAGAAAAAGAAACAGGTGTAACCACCTTTCAATTGCAACATGCTATAGACACAGGCGATATTTTACTACAGGACCGGATTACCATTACAGACAATATGACTGCAGGAGAACTGCACGATATTATGATGGAAGTAGGTGCCAAATTATTAGTAAAAACCTTAAATGGATTGATTGATAATAGTATTAAACCTGCCCCTCAAAATGACGACACTATAATAAAGCATGCGCCAAAAATATTTACTAAGGATTGCGAAATAAACTGGGAAGCCCCGGTTGAAAAAATACATAATATGGTGAGAGGTCTTGCACCTTTTCCTGGCGCCATCACTAAGGTTGAAGGCAAGATTGTTAAATTATTTTCTACTCGTATTCAAAAAGAAAAACCAGCTGAGCAAGCTGGAACTTTTATAACCGACGGCAAGTCTATTGCAAAATTTGCATGCACCAATGGCTATTTATTACTGGAAGACATTCAATGGGAAGGTAAAAAAAGAATGCCTATTGTTGACTTCCTAAGAGGTTATAGAAAAGCTTAATTCAATTAAGATTATTCTTCTTGGGAACCATTGAAATTATACTTTAAACTAGTATTAATTGGCAAATACTTTATTGAATTCCGCCTCCTCTACTATGCCAGTTTTTCTCCATACCTCTTTACCTTTTTTGTAAATAATAAAAGTTGGCAGCACTTCAAATTGTACCTTTTTCATTACGTCCATATCAACTCCGCCATCTACTGCTAAAAAATATAATTTTTCTCCTTGTGTTACTTTAATTTTATCAATAGTAGGTAACATTTTTCTACAAGGCGGGCACCATGTTGCGCCAATATCAACCAATATTAAATCATGGGAAGAAATTACTTTGTCAAAATCGTCAACACGCATTTGAACTGCGTTCGCATTCCCTTCTACAGGCAATCCATTCATTTTCCAATTACTCATACCACCTTCTAAATTAACAACTTTATAACCCTGTTCAATTAAATATGTTTGGGCAGCAGCACTTCTTCCGCCTGCTTGACAATACACATACACTGTAGTTTTTTTGTCTAGATGTTGTGTCCTGTCTTGAAACTCTTTTTGATCTGTCCAATTGGCTTGTAATGCATTTTGAATATGCCCGCCAGCATACTCACCTGCTGTTCTAACATCTAATATTTGTACACCAGGCTTTTGTATGGCTTCTTTAAAAGCCACTGCAGGTAATGTTAATGACTCCGTTTGATTATTGTTCGCATTGGGCTGTGCACAGCTTACAAAAAATACTGCCAAACTTAATAGGCATGTAATAAATTTACATTTCATAAATCCAATTAATAGGTTACAGAAATAGGGAAAGTCTTATTGGTAATACCTAAAATGGCAGCAGCTGCATCATTTAGACGGTACTTAATATTAGCACTAACATCAGGCAAAGCACTTATTACTTTAGCACAGATACTTTTAAGATCTGGAGTTGTTATTCTTACTAAAGTACCAACTGGCAATTCATTTGTAAGAATGTAGAATTTTTTATCCTCCCATCCACTTACACTTTTAAATACTGCAGCGGTTCCTTCTAAGGTTTGAAAACTTGTAGCTTTTTTTTGACGAGAAAATAATGTTGCAAAATATCCTTCCTCGTCTTTATTAGCATTTACAAAAACCAATTTATGTGTGCTATCGCTTACTCTTTTTTTCTCTTGATTTTGAGCAATCATTTCTAAAGGTGCTGCTCTATTTATTTTATTAGTTGCATCTACGTTTATGCCAGTTTTACCTTTTCTGCTTTTTTTACCATAGATACTAGACTTCTTGCTATGGCTATTTTTTTTAACTCCCTTCTTAGTGCTTTTTTTATTGCTGTTTTTTGAGTGCTTAGACGATGTTGCTTTCTTACCAGCACTCAACTTATGAGTTGATTTAGATTTTTGATGTATCACCGACTTGACCTGCTTCTTCTTTGCTGCAAAAGCAGAATCCTGAGCAAAAATGCCCAAAACACACAATATCATTAACATCCATTTCTTAAACATGTTGCAAAGTTACAAAAATCAAGTGCAAAGAAAACTTTAAAATTTATATTAAATATAAATTTAATATACAAGTTCTAGTAATTCAATATTCTCCATTCATTTGGATAATAATTATTTGATCTATTGGGTAATAATTTAACCCATCCAATCCTAATATTAAGATAAGTTAGCACATGCCAACCCTTCCCTTCTGGCAAATGCAAATCAGCCCTTCTTAAATATTGTAATGCTGTTGCCAAGTCCACCTCTATAGATTGGTATGGCAAATTATTCCAGTCACTCATTGCAAGCGCATGTGCAGGTATTAAATCTTTACCCTTTATCTCTCCAATAGCTAGGCCCATTTTCCTAACATACAAATTGCTTAGTATAATTTGAATATCCTGTTTGAAGGGTTCAGGTATTCCAATAATTGTATTTTGATGTGTCAAATAAAAATAATTGGGAGGTAATTCGAAAATAGATTGCATTGTAAGCAGTTCATTTTTGGTTAAACTTGTAAACTTAAAATCGTCAACTGAATATCCTTGTGGCTGTACTTTAAGTTTTTGAAAAACTGTTATAAAGAATCCTTCCCCTTTTACTTTATTTGGATAAGCCCTAAAGCCTTTCGCATTTGCCTTATCACTATAACACGCTTCTACACCCCAAGCTGAAGGCATTTCTAATGGTATATTTGTCATGCCTGGCAAAGTTGCAATATAATCCATTATTTTTTCGTCTTCATCAAATGAATAAGAGCATGTTGCATAAATCAAATAGCCGCCTTCATTTAATGTAACTATACTGTCTTCTAAAATTCTTGCTTGCCTCACACAACAATGCTGCACATTATCCAAGCTCCATTCCTCAATAGCGGATGGGTCTTTTCTAAACAAACCACTGCCACTGCAAGGTGCATCTACTACCATCACATCAAAAAAATGAGGCAAGGATTTAAAATGCGCTGGATCATTTTGAGTAACTACCACATGGTCTGCACCCCATTTAGTAATATTTTCAACAAGAATATGATTTCGAGATTTAATAGTTTCATTCGCTACAACCAATCCTTGTTTAAAATAATTGGCAAGCAATGTTGACTTCCCTCCCGGAGCTGCACATAAGTCTAGTACTTTATAATGAATTGGATTTGGTGCTATTTGTGAAAGTATATGATACAGTAACATACTACTAGCTTCCTGAACATAATAAGCTCCGGCATGCCATAAGGGATCTAATACAAAAGATGGGCGTACTTTTAAATAGCGGCCGTTTGAGCACCATGGAACTTCCACTGTATTAAATAAAAACGGATGAGCATCAGTAGAGAGTGGCTTGAATTCGTTCAGCCTTAATGAAGTTATTTGCTCGCCAGTTTCATGAACCTGTTTAAAAGCAGCTTCGTCGAAACCAGGAAGTCCTTGTAATGATTGTATAAAAATTTCAGGTAACAAATAATTAAATTAATAACGAATTATGAAGTGTTCCTTTTCTTTGTTTTCTTTTCTAAAAAACACAAGTCCTATGTAAAATAAATCTAAAGTGACAGTAACAGAAGGATGCAATTTAATTTGGTCCCAAGCTTTTTCCATTTCTTCACTCCAATGAATATCGTCAAAGATAAAAACAGAGTCTTCGTTTGATTTCTCTAATAAATCATGGAAATATTGAATAGTAGGAATATACCTATGATTCCCATCCACATAAGCTACACCTACGTTGTCAATTCCCAACAATACAGTAGCTAATGTTTTATCAAAGTCGCCTTCAACTATTTGAATATTTTTAATCCCTAATTCTTCAAATTGTTTTTTTGCAATAGCTGCAATTGTTGGAGCTCCCTCCATTGTTATTACAGGCTTGCCGTTTACTGCTGTTGCAATATAGCAAGTCGTAATACCTAAAGAAGTTCCCATTTCTATAACATTCGCAGGATTGAAATAAGCTATAATTCGGTGTAATAATTGCCCGTATTTTTTTGGCTTTAGAGAATTAGCGGCGATTTTATGTATTGAACGGAATTTTTTATCAATCTGTCTTGATCCTGCGCCCATATCCCAAACTTCAATTATTTCCTTATTACTAAGTAATTCTGTTCTTTTTTTTTCAATTGCTATTGTAGCTAAATGCTCCTGTTTTTTCAAAAGCACTTCGCGAATGAATTGATAAACAAAAGGAGAATGCACTCCATGACCCTTCCCATTTGAGGCTTTTGCGTAATACTGTATATATTTTTTTATTAGGGTAAATGTGCTGTACATATAATTATTTTCTTTCCCAACATTCAAACTCAAAAGAAAATGCATGTTTCTGGTCTGCCTCATGAGATTCGAAATTTGTCTTAACCCATTCTTTGTCGAGTTCTGGGAAATAGGTATCTCCTTCAATTTGTGTATGTACCCTCGTTAAATAAATGACGGATGCTAAGGGCAAAGCCAATTCATAAACCTGCCCGCCGCCAATTACCATGATCTCTTTGTAATCTTGTTTATCAGCAAAAGCTATTGCATCTTCTAAACTTCTAACCAGTGTTGCTCCATTTAATGAAAAGTTATCCTGTTTACTTAAAATTAAATTTAGTCTTCCAGGTAATGTTTTACAACCCAATGATTCAAATGTTTTTCTTCCCATTAAAACTGGCATGCCCCATGTTGTATTTTTAAAAAACCGCATGTCTTTTGGCAAATGCCATAGTAATTGGTTGTCTTTGCCAATAGCATTATTATCTGAAGCTGCAACTACTAAAGTTATTTTCATACTTTGTTTTTATACTGCTACTGGAGCTTTAATACCAGGATGTGATTCATAATTTTCTAATGTAAAGTCCTCAAATTTAAAAGAGAAAATGTCATTTACTTCAGGGTTGATTTTCATTATTGGCAAATGAAAAGGAGTTCTAGACAATTGTAATTGAGCTTGATCAAAATGATTATTATACAAATGTACATCTCCAAAGCTATGAACAAAGTCTCCATATGCTAATCCACAAACCTGTGCAATCATCATAGTTAATAAAGCATAAGAAGCAATGTTAAATGGAACTCCTAAAAACACATCAGCACTTCTTTGATACAATTGACAACTTAATTTGCCGTCAGCTACATAAAATTGAAACATATTATGACAAGGCATTAATGCCATCTTTGACAAATCACCTACATTCCATGCACTTACAATAAGTCTTCTACTGTCTGGTGTTTTTTTAATTTGCTCAATCAATTCTGATATCTGATCCACAACAACTCCATTCGCTCCTTCCCAACTTCTCCATTGTTTGCCATAAACAGGACCCAAGTCTCCATTTTCATCAGCCCACTCGTCCCATATACGAACTCCATTGTCTTTAAGGTATTTAATATTTGTGTCCCCATTTAAAAACCACAATAGTTCGTAAATGATACTTTTTAAATGTACTTTTTTGGTAGTTACCAAAGGGAACCCCTCTTGTAAATTAAAACGCATCTGATACCCAAAACAGCTTTTGGTACCTGTGCCTGTTCTGTCGGTCTTTTCTGTCCCGTTATCTAAAACATGTTGTAATAAAGTCAAGTATTGTTGCATGCTGCAATTTACAACGATTCGGACTTATTGGTTCATTTTTTTTTGTCTTTTCGACGCGCCAATTCCTTTCTAATTAATAGTAATTCTCTGTTAGTTTGTCCATTCACACTTGAATTTTCCTCTGCTCTTCTCATTAAATAAGGAATCACTTCCTTTATTGGACCAAAAGGTAAATATTTACTTACATTAAATCCTTCTATAGCCATATTAAAACTAATATGATCACTCATTCCGTATAATTGCGAAAAATGTATTCTTGCATGATTTTTTTGCATCCCCAACTTTGACATTTCATCCATGATTTTTAAATTACTTTCTTCATTATGGGAAGCCAATAATAATGATATGGTATCTATATTTTGAATGCAGTATAAAGCTGCTGCGTCATAGTCTTTGTCTGTAGCAAATTTATCCTTATGGATAGGAGAAGGATATCCATTTTTTTGTGCACGCTCTCTTTCTTTTTCCATATAGGCTCCTCTAACCAATTTTGCACCTAATATAAATCCACCTTCTTTTGCAATCCTATGTGAAAGTTGTAAAAAACGCAACCTGTCATTTCTATATAACTGATAGGTATTAAAAACAACCACTTTTTCTTTATTATAAACCCCCATCAGTTCTATCGCCAAGCGGTCTATAGGGTCTTGTATCCATGTTTCTTCTGCATCAATTAAAACACCGATTCCTTTTTCATTTGCCACTTCACAAATTGCAAACATTCTTTCTCTAACACTTTCCCAAGCTGCATTTTCAGATTCACTGTCATGAATGCCACTTCTTAGTCTTGGTGCTTCGTTTAAATGTTCTAACAAAACAAGACTCGCTACTCCCGTAATTTTTACACTTACATATGGAATATTATTTTGAGTTGCAGCAAAGTCAATTGCCTCAATAATATTTTCAGTAACACTATCGAAATTCTCATCCCCCTCTTTGGCTTCAACACCATAATCTAGTATGACTTGTACTCCATAGGAACCCAATTGCTTAGTCACTCTTGCAGATTCTTCTAAAGTCTCGCCCCCAACGAATTGTTTAAAAATGGTATTACGAATAATGCCATTTATAGGCAAGCCGGAATTCATTAAAACCGGAGTCACTTTTGTGGCTACAGATACAATTAACGGACTTTGAATTACCGTAAATAAAAATCTTGCTTTTACTAAATCAGAGGTTGACTTGTATGCAAAAGCTGCTTGAGTGTTGTCAAAAGATAAATTCATACTAACGTGGGTTCGTTTATCAAATATCGGTACAAAATATTGAAAACCAAAGGATCTACAAGTATATTTATGTCCTAAACCGACTTCTCATGAAAATAGTAAAGACAGAAATTTTCTTGTATAAAATTCCAATGGTCCCTTTTACTATTGCAACTGGAACAATGCAATTTGCCCAAAACATTTTAATAAAAATACACACGGACGAAGCTATTATTGGATGGGGAGAATGTTCTGCATTTCCCATGATTGTCGGAGAGACTCAATTAAGCTGTTATAATTTAGCAAAGGATTTCGCAGCATTTTGGAAAGGAAAGAATCCACTAGAAATAACAGCTCGACTTAAGGAACTCGATTATATTATAGCGGGTAATTACACCGCTAAAAGCGCATTTGACTTAGCCTTATACGATATTGCCGCTAAAGCAGCCAATAAGCCACTTTATGCTTATTTAGGGGGTATTGCAAAACCAATTGAAACTGATTTGACTATTGGAATTGATAGTCCAGAAAAAATGGCAGATCAGGCCGTCGATTTTGTTGCAAAAGGGGTGAAAATGATAAAAGTAAAATTAGGAAAAATACCTAGTGAAGACATTGAAAGAATTAAACAAATTAGGACCGCTATTGGTGATGATATCATTTTAAGAATAGACGCAAATCAGGGCTGGGCGACAGAAGACGCTTTGTCAGTATTAACTGCCTTATCTAAATTCAATATTCAATTTTGCGAGCAACCAATGCACAAATATTATGACGATGCATTACCAGCACTTTGTGTAGCTTCCCCAATTGCCATCATGGCCGACGAATCTATATTTACACACCATGACGCACGTAAGCTAATCGCACAAAAAGCATGTCATTCCATAAATATTAAATTTTCAAAAAGTGGTGGCATTCATGAAGCTATTAAAATTCATGACATTGCTAAAATCAATAATATACCTTGCATGATGGGCGGCATGCTAGAAAGTCGTTTAGCGCTAAGTGCTAAAATGCATTTTGCAATGGCACATGACAATGTGAAATATTACGATATGGACACTTGTTTATTAGGCCATACCATAGACCCTGTAATTGGTGGAGTTCAATTTGATGGAATGCATTTGTCAATAAGTGACGCTCCTGGAATTGGCGCAACTGTAGACCCAGCCTACCTTTCCAAATTGGAATCCTGTGTTGTATAACTATTTGTATCTTTAGTATACAAACTGAAATTATGGAAGCTAGAAAAGCAATCGATTCTTTTACAACAATGAATGAATTGGTATTACCCAATGACACAAATACCTTTGGAGATTTGATGGGTGGTAAACTAATGTACTGGATGGACATTGCGGCTTATTTATCGGCTTCTAAGCATTGCAATTCGGCTTGTATGACTGCATCTGTTGATAATATCAGTTTTAAAACTCCAATTAAATTAGGAAATGTTATTTGTATTGAGGCAATAGTTACCAGAGCTTTTACCACTTCAATGGAGATTCATTTGAAAGTTTGGAATCAAAATATGATTGATCAAACTAGAGTATTAAGCAATGAAGCTTTTTTCACATTTGTTGCATTAGATGAATACAAGAAGCCTAAAAAAGTTCCAGAAATTATTCCAGAATCTGATCATGAAAAAAAGATTTTTCTAACCGCGTTAAGAAGAAGACAATTAAGATTAGTATTAGCCGGGAAAATGAAGCCAAATGATGCTACTGAATTAAAGGCATTATTTATGGAAGCTTAGCCGCTGCATTTACATGATGTCTACCTTTTAGCATGTATTCCTTGCTTTGTTCAATTGCATTCATTATTTGATCCAAAATAACTTCCACAGAATCATTATAGTCAATTACTAATGGCGCTTTAAATCTTACTGTCAAAGGAGTTCCCACTTTTTTAAATGTAAGTCCTTGCTTTGTAAACGCTCTCCAAAACCCATTAATTACTACTGGCACCACAATCGGCTTATTGTTCTTGATAATATGTGCTGTTCCTTTTCGTCCTGGGGCAAATGGCTTTGTAGTTCCTTGTGGGAAAGTAATTACCCAGCTTTTTGATAATGCCGTATCTATTTTTTGAGTATCAAATTCATCTCTTTGTCTTTGTACATCCTGCCCCTCTGCTCTCCAAGTTCTTTTTACAGTTAAAGCACCTCCTAATTTAAACAGTCTCGTTAACCAGTTGCTATTCATTGTTTCTTCTGCTGCTACAAAATAAACATTGGTAAAAGGGTTTAATAGATAATAAGGAATACCAAGCTTATTATACTTTCCCCATTTAACTGCACAAAAAATATGCACAAACGCAATTACATCCCCAAAATAAGTTTGATGGTTACTTACGAATAAAACGTTCTTTTTTGGCAACTTCTCTAAGTTCTCAGTACCCTCAATTACAATTCTATTAAATAAAGCAATACCAGGATAAGAGAATAAGCCTACAACGCCATAAATAATGGAACGAAATATTTTAATTCGCTTTAGTCGATCCAATAGACTCATTAGTGCAATAGTTAGTTTCGGGTGCAATATAACACATAAATATGTATCAGAATGCCCCTCTTTAACTAACAAATAGTATCTTTAGAAAATGAAGAAATCTGCTGTAATTTTCGATATAGATGGCTTATTAATTAACAGTGAGCCTTTATGGAATAAAGCGGCAACTGAAATTTTTCGACAATACGGAATTCAACTCACCGAAGACCAATATTCCATCACAACCGGACTAAGATCTAAAGAATTTGTAGCTCATTGGTTACATGAAAACCAAGTCCCACATACGGAATTTGATAGAGCTGAGCAAAAAATAATCACGATGGCATTAGACCTTATTGACAAAGAAGCTACTTTAATGCCAGGAGTAGAACATATATTTCAATTTTTCTTACAGAGAGATTTTAAAATGGGTTTGGCAACTTCTTCTCCAGCATTATTAATTGAATGGATAAAAGACAAGTTAGGAATTAGGAGTTATGTTCAATCAAGTTGTTCCGCGCAACATTTAGTTCACGCAAAACCACATCCTCAGGTATATTTAGAATGTGCGGCAGGCTTACATGTAAACCCACTAGAGTGTATTTGTTTTGAAGATTCATTCTACGGCATGATCGCTGCAAAATCTGCAAGAATGACCTGTGTTGTAGTTCCTTCAGCAGAACAAGTTAAATCCGAAAAATGGGGAGCCGCTGACTTGAAATTGACTTCTTTGCAAAATTTTGGAGCACTTCACTTTAATATGCTAAATGACTAATTTGAATCATATAAATAAAAGTAACACTTATAACATTTCAATATAAATTACAGTCCCCAATGGAATTAGCAAGAAAAGTTATAGGAAAAGAATTAGATCTCTTTGAAGTAAGCTTCAAAGAGGCGGTAAAGAGCCGTGTTGCTTTACTAGACCGTATTATGCAGTACATAGTTAAGCGAAAGGGTAAACAAATGCGACCTATGTTTATTTTATTATCTGCAAAATTACATGGAGAAATAACAGAAGCTTCTTATAGGGCTGCTTCTTTAGTAGAGCTCTTACATACCGCTACTTTAGTGCATGATGACGTAGTGGATGATTCAATTGAAAGAAGGGGCTTCTTTTCTATCAATGCATTATGGAAAAATAAAATCGCAGTTTTAGTTGGTGATTATTTATTGTCAAAAGGATTATTACTGTCCCTGGAAAATAAAGATTTTACTATTCTAACCATCCTATCTTCAGCAGTTAAAAAGATGAGCGAAGGTGAATTATTGCAAATAGAAAAGACAAGGAATCTGAATTTTGACGAATCTGTATATTACGAAATAATTAACGGGAAAACTGCAAGCTTACTAGCTTCTAGCTGTGCTGCTGGTGCCGCATCTGTTACAATGGATGAATCCATTATTCAAAAGATGAAAGATTTTGGAGAACAAGTAGGTATGGCATTCCAAATTAAAGACGACTTATTTGATTACGGTGATGCAAAAATTGGTAAGCCGACAGGCAATGACATCAAAGAGAAAAAACTAACCCTTCCACTAATTCATATTTTACAAAAAGTTCCTTCCTCTCTAAAAAAACAAATTATTTATATCGTTAAGAACAATAATAATGATAAAGAAAAAGTGAAGTTTGTTATAGATAATGTAAAGGCATATGGTGGTATTGAATACGCAAATCAGAAAATGATGGAGTATCGAGACAACGCCCTTTTAATTTTAAACTCATTTCCACCATCCCCTGCTAGAGAAGCGCTAGAAGAATTAGTGAGATACACAACAGACAGAAAATTTTAATGGAAAAAAGGTGGAATATACTTAAAGCCGACTCAGCTAAAGTGCAATTACTGCAAGACGCACTTAAAATACATCCAATTCTTTGTGAGTTATTGGTTCAAAGAGGTATAGATGACTTTGATGCTGCAAAAAAATTTTTTCGTCCAAGCCTTGATCATTTACATGACCCTTGGCTAATGAAGGACATGAAAAATGCAGTGGACAGAATTGAAGCCGCTTTTGAAAAACAAGAAAAAATATTAGTTTTTGGAGATTATGATGTAGACGGAACTACTTCTGTTGCTACTTTGTATCAGTTTTTAAAACAACTGTCCCCGCATATTGATTATTATATTCCACACAGGTACAAGGAAGGATATGGAGTTTCAAAAATAGGGATTGATTATGCAAAAGAAATAGGTATTAACTTAATTATATCTGTTGACTGTGGTATTAAGTCCATTGACTTAATTGCGTATGCTAAGGAATTAGGTATTGATTTTATTATTTGTGACCACCATTTGCCAGACCTTATTTTACCTCCAGCTGTGGCTATTTTAAATGCCAAACAAGTAGACTGCACTTACCCTTTCAAAGAATTATGCGGCTGTGGTGTTGTTTTTAAATTGATTACAGCTTTAGCGCAAGTACATGACTTACCTACTGAAACATATTTAAGATACTTAGACTTAGTGGCTACTGCAATTGCAGCTGACATTGTACCAGTGGTGGATGAAAATAGAACGCTTGCTTTTTTCGGAATTCAAAAAGTGAACGAGAATCCAAGTTTCGGCATCAAGGCATTGATGGAACTAGCTAAGCAGGTTCCCCCAATGAAAATTAGCAATTTAGTATTTGCAGTAGCTCCAAGAATTAATGCTGCAGGAAGAATGGATGACGCCAAAAAAGCAGTTCAACTATTTATAGAACCGGAATATCAAAGTGCATTGGCAATTGCTTCTTTATTGCAACAAGACAATTTAGATCGACGTGAAGCAGATACAAGTATTACAGAAGAAGCCCTAGAACAAATCGAAATGGACCCTACCCATATACATAGGAAATCTAATGTGGTTTTTCAATCACATTGGCACAAAGGGGTAGTTGGAATTGTAGCAAGTCGCTTAATTGAGAAACATTATAAACCAACCATTGTACTTACACAAAGTGGCGACATTGTTGCAGGTAGCGCGCGCAGTGTTTTAGGGTTTAACTTATATGAAGCACTACATGCATGTAGAACGCATTTGCTTGGCTATGGTGGGCATTTTGCCGCAGCAGGAATGACTATGTCATTTGATAAATTAGAGGACTTTAAAGCGGCATTTGAAATTGCTGTTGCTGAAAGAATTACAGAGGAACAATTAACTCCAGAGATTGCCATAAATGCCTTACTACCTTTGGACAATATTAGTATGAATTTTTATCAGATTATTTCTCAAATGGAACCATTTGGCCCTGACAATATGCGTCCAATTTTTTTAGCCCAAAAAGTTTACGACAACGGCTATACTAAATTAGTAAAAGACGCACATATTAGTTTCAATGTCACTCAAGGGAAAAATAGTGTAAAAGGTATTGGCTACAATATGCCACAGCATATAGAACTAATTAAATCTGGTGAACCATTTGACCTAGTATTTCAATTACAATTAAATGAATGGCAGGGAACACAATCAGTTCAAATGCAAGTTATAGATATAAAAAAAAGCGACCTTACTTAGGGGCTTAATCCAAATTAGGTCGCTTTTTTAGTTTTTTAACTAAAGTGTAGTTGTCATATTCTAAAGTATAGTCATCATATTCTAAAGAATTTTTTTTCTATTTTAATAAATCAACGCTTCTGTTTATAAAGTTGGTTAGCTCTGCCCCGTTCAATAAGCCCTGTGACAACAAAGCTAAGTCAGCTAAATTTCGAGCCTGTTTTTGTTGCTTATCAATGTCTGTTTCTTTTAATAAAGCTTGATATATTGGATGATTGCCATTAATTGTCAAATTAACCTCGTCTGGCATTTGAGCATAAAAAGCAGTCATCCCTCCTCCGCCCATACTTGCCATGTCCTTCATTCGACGCATAAACTCGGGGCGAGTTGCTATTACAGGTGCCGCATCTTTACTCAAGCCTTTTACGTCTACGGTTAAAGTGATTTCTGGCACTTGGAATTCGAATAATTTTATTGCTTGCTCTACTTCTTCTTTTGATAAAATGGAATCAACATTTTCTTGTTTATCAATTAAATTGTCTACAACATCTGCATCCACGCGAACAAATTGGACACCTTCCCACTTCATTTCAACGTTATTAATAAAAGCCGCATCAACCATCGTCTCCAATTTTACTACTTTGTATCCTTTCCCCGCTGCAGCTTGAATAAAAGCGTCTTGCTGTATCGAATTGGTTGTATACAATAATACATGTTTACCTTCCTTGTTTTTTTGAGTTGTCTCTGTAGCAGCCTTATATTCGTCTAGTGTATAGAATTTGCCTTTAGTAGCAGCATCTTCTAGAATTAAGAACTTATTCCCTTTCTCTAAGAACTTATCATCTGTGATCATACCATATTTTACAAATAACCCAAGACTCTCCCACTTTTCCTCAAAAGAGGCACGTTCGGTATTGAAAATCTCTTCTAATTTATCCGCTACCTTTTTAGTAATATGTGCATTAATTTTTTTAACATTGGGATCCCCTTGTAAATAGCTACGGCTTACGTTTAAAGGAATGTCTGGACTATCAATTACTCCGTGTAGCAACATCAAAAACTCTGGCACAATGTCTTTTACTTCGTCTGTAACAAATACTTGATTACAATACAATTGAATTTTATCTTTTTGAATCTCAAAACTTTGCTTGATTTTGGGGAAGTATAAAATCCCCGTCAAATTAAATGGATAGTCCACATTTAAATGGATCCAGAATAAAGGAGTTTCTCCAAAAGGATATAATTCTTTATAAAAACTGATATAGTCTTCTTTAGTTAAATCAGCTGGCTTTCGCACCCATAATGGATTCGTATTGTTGATAGACTTTTCAGTAATTATTTCGCTTTCGTCAGATGCATTCAAGTCCGCCTCCTTAGGCGCTGGCTTTTCGGCATTAGCGTCGGTAAAATAAATGGCAATTGGTAAAAATTTACAAAAGCGTTCTAAAATACCTTTGATACGATTTGCATCTAAAAACTCAGCACTTTCTTCGTTAATATGAAGAACCATCTTAGAACCTCTATTATTATAATCAACCTCATATAATTCATATTCTGTGCTTCCGTCACAACTCCAGAAAACCCCGGGAGCACCTGTATGACTTTTACTGTAAATGTCTACTTTGTCACTCACCATAAAAGCACTATAAAAACCGAGTCCGAAATGTCCAATCACACTAGCTTCTTTATACTTAGTAACAAACTCTTCAGCTCCGCTAAATGCTAATTGATTTATGTATTTGTCAACTTCTTCTGCCGACATGCCAATACCGTTATCTGTGATGGATATTGTTTTCTCCTTTGCGTCTAACACTACGTCAATACGTAATTGTCCTAAATCGCCTTTAGCTTCTCCCTTTCCATGTAAAGTTTTCAATTTCTGAGCTGCGTCAACCGCATTACTTACTAACTCTCGTAAAAAAATCTCATGATCACTATAAAGAAATTTTTTAATAATAGGGAAAATGTTCTCTGTTTGAACGCGTATTTGACCTTTTTGCATATTGATATCTTTTAGACCTACTATGGCAAATTAAATACCAAAAGCCAATATGCTGCCAGACTGTCAACAAATCGAGGGCGACAAGGACTATTGAGGTAAATTTTGCAGCCAAGCCGCTCCTGTACAACGTTTAGCCTTTAACAAAATGTCACTTGTGTCTCTTATGAAGATTTGTTTCTCACTATTAAAAACGGAATAAATACCTACAATTTCGCCATTCCCCGAGGGGAGTTTAATGCCAGCAAAATTGGCATACCCACTAGTCCTTAGATACATAGTGCCCCCAACACAAAATTTAACAGCCCTGCTAGCCCCGATTTTATTTTTTTTATCTGAAAATGTTTGACCTGTGTCAGCGGATGCAAATTCAACATTACTGATTTTTATAAGTCTGCTTTGTAATGTATCAGACAAGTTTTTATAACTCACGTTAATTGGCAATACTGTAACGTTTTCTTTTATAATCGAAATGTGTTTAGATAACATGGGAGACGGAATACCTGTTGTAGACAAAGACCCTGTACTAGTATCCACAGCTGCAACTAATTGAACCATTCTTCTATAATCCGATAATAATAAATCCTGAACCCGCAATCTCAATTGTGTTCCAATTGGATATGTTTGATAAATATTGGTAGCATCCACCAATAACATAATGCCCCCAGTACTGTCTTGGATTATAATTGTTTTATATAAATTGTCTGATTCGTCATTTGCAACAACTACAGCTTCAATCGCATAACTCTTTTTTATAGATTCAATTGAACCCATGACATGTAGCTTTCTTAGTGCTTTTATTGTCATAATAGAATCTGTAGAAGTTCCTTGATAGGGTGCGGAATATGAATTCTGCTTGAGGCAGGCTGAAATGAAAATGAAGGTGGAAACAAAACTCAAACATAAAATAATAAATTGTGACTGATTTTTTTTCATAGTATTATTGGATTTGAAATTGAATACCAAGAGAACAATTAATTCCTTGGTCATATAAATATTTTATTGGAAACTTATTAGGATTATGATTTAAGTAGTCAAACCTGGACTGCTCAAAACTCAAAACTGGAATATGCTCGTTAAAACAATTTCTGATATTCAAACTGGATCGAATTTGCAGTAATGAATGGGGTAATTTAATATTGAAAGCTTTTGCTAAAAAAGCATTTACTACTAATTGATTCGGCGATTTTGGTACTCTTAGAATAGATTCCAGTAGGCTACTTTCTTTAAGCTGACTAAGTGATTTTGCAGACCTCCTGAAATAATCGTAGTCAACGAATCTATCAATAGCATAAACAGCAGTGGCGCCAATTTGCATGGAATAAGATGGCTGGAATTGGAGCGAAATAGCTTCCACCATTTCCGGACTTGTGGCAGCTGGAAGACCTTTTATTTGTAAAATACCCGACTCGACTTTATACAAATCGTTTAAAAATTTGATCTCGTAGATAGGATTATTGAGTATGGTGTATTTCCCAATAGTACTAGTTACTTGTAATTGAATCGATGAAAGAAAATCCGTTTCAAATGAAAACTCTATTCCTTTAAACAATGATTCCATTTGTCCAAACAAACCGTAAACAAAAGCATTATAGTAATCATGGTAAAATAATGTATGTCCATACTGTCCTATATTTTTCTGCCAATAGAAATTCAACTGCAATTTCTCAGGTACCCCATGATATATCAATGAAAAATCAATGCCTTGTTTACTCGCAGGCTGAATAAATGAAGCTAGTTGATCTTGAATATTGGGATCAATATATATAGCAGTAGCTAGTATAGGCTCAGGCATTTTAAATATACTTACGTTCAAATAACTACGACCCGAATACTTAAATAAGTAATTATATTTGATTCCATAGGAATTGAAATTTAATATGTCAGATTGGCCAAAAGACTTACCCGGGAATAATGCATTTTTGTTCAACCCTTGTCTGAAAAATTGATCGTTATTGCCCACCATACTTAACGTAGATTCAAAGCGAGCTTCCTGTAATTTCAACTGAGCATTTATGGCGCTTTCCCAGTTTGTAATCCAATAATTCGGACCCCATACATCCCCTTTAATAATTTTTTGATTTGGATTTGAAATATTATTTTCAAAACTGTTTGTTATACCGTCATCATTCACCCAACTATTGTAATTATAATAAAAATTTCCGCCAAGTAAATTACTCAATTGATTATAATAGTGTGTTTTGTCAAAAGCGATACTAGCATGTAAATTCCAAGACCATTGTGTATTATAAAATTGTTGATAATTAGATACTGCTCTAAACAAAGTACTTTTCAATACAGTTGAATTAATAATATAATGCGACCTACCAATAGTATTAGATTTATTTATTTTTACTATTTCATCAAAATCAACCTGCAGCTTATTAGGGTTCATTAATAACCAATTTGTCCAGGATTTTTGCAATAAGCTGTCTTTACTATATGATGGTAGATATTTATAATAATCTGGTCTCGGGTCTTTGGCTGCGGTCCAATCCAACTGAGATTTTTTTTGGATGCCCCAAGCATACCCAATACTGATGTTGAAAAATTTACGATCCTTCCAATGCCTTTCGTAATGAATCATCGATACTGGAACATTATTTTCTTTAGTACTTGGATAAATTGCAACTCCGCCTAGCCAACCCCAATTAGGATTATAATTATTATTTCCAGACAATGAAAAAGCCTCTTTTACAGAAGGTGATTGACGTGCCTGACTGGATTGGTTCCACCATAAAGAGAACCCGATTTTTTGATCCCTCTTTAAAATCTTATCAATACTTATAGCGATACCATTTAGTTTTTTAAACCCAATAGGCGGTGCAGCCTCCTTGTTATTTTTAAACAACATTACAGAATGTAAATGCCAATTTTGCTTAAGCTTACCTGAACTATAATTTAAAAAACTTTCGTTAAATTGAAAATTATTAGAAAACCGATTTCCAAATTGAATTGATTTTCTGTATGGAATAGCCGAACTCGTAAAATAATTTGCTTCAGCTGTGGCCGAAACGCCGTTCTGAGTTGAACTATATTGTTCTGAAAATGATTCCAGCCTAAATAGCTTATAAAGTCCTGCATAAGTCATATTTGTATTCCATCCAGCATTTTTAGAATGCCAGTTCACTCCATTGATATATGTAGACATCCTATCCTGCTGCCCTCTTGGAGTCCACCCAAATGGATACCCTGCAAAACTAGAAAGTTGAAATAGTACTGAATGACCTGAAGACAACAAAGTGGGAATCCAGTTATACGTGTTGGCTGGGGCATTTTCCTGAAAGTCAATATTGTACTGAGTCTCCGATTGTGCATTAATAACAACAACGTACAAATTGAATACTATTATTAAAAAAGTTTTTACATATTTCATTTGAAGTATCCCTGTTTTGAATACTCAATTTGAAATATTAATTCTTTCAAAAATCTTCGGCAAATACGCGGATTTGTAAATTAAAAATTTACTAAAATGAGCCTAATAAAAGAGTGAAGACGATGTATATCAAAATAAAATCAAAAATAGTATTGTTGCTTTTCTTCATAATTATGAAAAATAATATTTCTGCTCAAAAAATCGTAATAGGCTTTTATAATTGTGAGAATTTCTATGATACAATAAATCAAATACAAGTAATTGATGAGGACTTCTTGCCTGAAAGTGACAAGGGCTATAACTCGCAGCGATTTCTACAAAAAACTAAAAACATTGCAGCCACGATATATAAATTAGGATTATTAGGAGATTATAATGGAATCGCTTTATTAGGTTTGGCAGAAATTGAAAATAAACAGGTAATAGAAAACTTAATACAGTCGCCATTGTTAAAAAAGTATAATTATAAAATAATTCATTTCGACTCTAAAGACCTTAGAGGTATAGACGTGGGGCTTATTTACAATCCTGCTATTTTCAAACCCTATATTTACAAACCATTGTCCTTGTCAATTAAAGGACATGAAAAAGACTACCCAACTAGAGACATATTATATGTAAAAGGAGTTTTGAATGAAACATGGGTGCACTTATTAATAAATCACTGGCCAAGTAGAAGAGGCGGTCTTAAACAATCAAGTCAAAAAAGAATTTGGGCCTCCTCTATTTGTAAAAATATTATTGATAGCATAACGGCAATTGATCCCAAAGCAAATATTATCATGATGGGAGACTTTAATGACAACCCAACAGACAAGAGTATTATGAATATTCCATTAATGAACCCCTTTTTCTCCTTATTTAAAAAGGGGGAAGGGAGTCTTGCTTTTAGAGATAGTTGGCATTTGTTTGACCAGATTTTAATAAGTAAAACCATATTTGTATCCAATAATGCGACTGAAAACGAAGGTGGAAATAAGATAAGATATTATAAATCAGTTATTTATAAAGATTCAGATCATATCGAAATGTATGGAAAATACCAGGGTTACCCCAAAAGAACTTGGGATGGAAATGAATTCAGAGGAGGCTTTAGTGACCATTTTCCAGTAGCTATGATTTTTAGTCTAATAACTGACGTAAATCCACTGAATTAGCCTACCTTCGCCATCCCAAATCTGTTTTGGCAGATTCATTCTGTAAAAGGAGTGTCCACTGGGAAAAACCAATTATTTAACCAAAAAATTCAAGTAATGAACAATTACGAATTAATGGTGATTTTTACACCGGTATTGTCTGAGGAAGATTTCAAAACTGCTCAGAAAAAATACCAAGACTTCATCAAAGAAAATGGTGGAGACACAGTAGCCTCAAATCCTTGGGGTTTAAAATCACTTGCTTATCCAATCGATAAGAAAACTACTGGTATCTACTGGATACTAGAATTCACAGGTCCTGCAACAATCAACGAAAAATTGAAAATTCAGTTCTTACGTGATGAACAAATCATGCGTCACATGATTACTAGACTTGACAAAAACGCAGTTGAGTATAACCATATTAAGAGAAACGGCGGTTTCCCTGTTCACAAAGCAATAGAGGCTTAATTAAATTTTTACCAACATGGCAAAGAATGAAATCAAATACCTTACAGCGATCAAACAGGAAAAACCTAAGAAGAAATTCTGTCGTTTTAAGAAGTACGGTATCAAATATGTAGACTACAAAGATGTTGAATTCTTAAAGAAGTTCATTAACGAACAAGGTAAAATGTTACCTCGTCGTTTAAGTGGTAACTCTTTGAAATACCAACGTAAAGTAGCGGACGCGGTTAAAAAATCTCGTCAAATGGCTTTGTTACCTTATGTAACAGATTTATTGAAATAAAACAACATTAGTAAACCATCCCTAATCTCGTGGTAGTATAAATTACCAAGACGAGAGACAGTTATAAAATAATATTTGCGACTGGGCTCTTGGGAACTAAAAAAATAATTATGCAAATAATATTAGTAAAAGACGTAGACAATTTAGGTGGAAAGGACGAATTGGTAACTGTTAAAAACGGATATGCTCGTAACTTCTTATTCCCAACTAAACATGCAGTAGAAGCAACTTCATCTAACTTAAAGCAATTGGAAGAGCGCTTAAAAGCTAAGGCAAAGAAAGAAGCTGCAATGTTAGCTGAGATCACTAAAGTTATCGCTGTATTAACCACTGGTCCAGTTAAATTAACTGCTAAAATTGGTGCTAATAACAGAATCTTTGGTAGCATCACATCTTTACAAGTTACGAAAGCAATTCGTGAGCAAAAAGGATATGAGATCGACAGAAGAAGAATTTCAGTAGCTGATGATATCAAAGAATTAGGTGCTTATAAAGCAACTATTGATTTTGGTAACGGTCAAACCACTGAAATTGACATCGAAATCGGAGCAGAAGCTTAATAAAAGCTGCATTCAATATTTAGGTTTAAATTTAAACCTTCCTTTAAAAGCCCTTTCTGAACCTTCAGAAAGGGCTTTTTGTTAGTTTTAAGGGTTTAATGCTCCAGATTTGGGGAAATTTTTAATAATAATGTTGATAATCTTATTTTAATGACTATCTTCGTTAACGCTAATGGAAGCAATGTCGCAACCATTAGTTTTTAGATCACTTAATTTTAAAGAACATGAACATTTATGTTGGAAATCTTAGCTGGAACATGACTAGCGAAGATCTTGAGAACTTGTTTACTCCATTTGGATCAGTAGCAAGTGCAAAAATTGTAACAGACAAATTTAACAACAACAGAAGCAAAGGTTTCGGTTTTGTTGAAATGGCTAACGATGACGAAGCTCGTACTGCAATCAGTCAACTTCACGACACAGAAATCTTAGGTCGTAACATCGTAGTAAACGAATCAACTCCACGTCCTGAAGGCGAAAGAACATTCACTAAGAAGCCATATGGCGCTGGTGGTGGAAATCGCGGCGGTAGCGGTGGTGGATTTAATCGCGGCGGAACTGGCGGCGGTTACAACCGTGATCGTGGTGGTAATGGTGGTGGTGAATACAACAGATATTAATCAACCTCGTTCCAATACAAACCCGACTATTTTTAGTCGGGTTTTTTTATGTCTACTATTTTTAATAGCTCCTGAAATAAGAATAACTTTAGGCATAAAATAATTTTAAACAATGAAACAAAAACCAATTGTAGGTTGTATGCGTTGGGGTGTATGGGGTGAAAACTTCAATACAAAACAATATGAAACAATAATTGAACAATGTTTGAGTATTGGACTAGATACATTTGACCATGCTGATATTTATGGGCACTATACAACAGAAGCAGATTTTGGTGAAGCCTTGAAAAACAACAATAGCCTACGTTCACAAATTAAAATAATAACAAAGTGTGGGATAAATATGTTAACGCCTAATAGGCCAATACATGAAATAAAATCATACAACGCTAGTGCGGCTCATATTAGAAATTCAGTAGAAACCTCTTTAAAGAACTTTCATACAGACTATATTGATACAATATTAATTCATAGACCAGATATTTTAATGAACCCCGAGGAAGTTGCATTAGTAATACAAGCGTTAAAAAAAGAGGGGAAAATTAAAACGTTTGGCGTGTCAAACTTTACAACGAGTCAAGTGAACCTATTAGCAAAATTTGTTGCAGTTGAACATCATCAAGTTGAAATATCATTAACAAATATTGCAGCATTTGATAACGGGGTATTAAATCAATGTTATGGTAATAAAATTGAAGCACAATCATGGTCGCCAATGGGTAATGGCATGTTTACAGAAAAAACAGAGCAAAATTTACGCATACTATTTACGGCGGAGGAATTGTCAATTAAATATAATGTTAGTGTAAATAAAATATTATTAGCATTCTTGTATTTGCATCCAGTTAATATAGTTCCAGTAGTTGGTTCTACTAAATTTGAAAGAATTATAGAAGCAAAAGAAGCTATGAACATAGATTTAAACAGAGAAGATTTCTATAAACTACTAGCCGCCTCTACAGGACATGAAGTAGCCTAAAATATAAATATAAATGGAGAAAATTTATTGGGAAAAAATTGCACCAAATTATGAAGAAGTAATATTTGACGTCTTAAAAAATGATAAATCAAAGAAAATAGTAAACGCATTAATAGAAATTTCAAATAAAAAGCATTCGGTAATTGATATTGGATGTGCCGTAGGTAAATGGATTCCAATATTGGCACCAATTTTCGGTACGGTCCATGCAATAGACATCTCTTTAAAAAATTTAAAAATTGCAAAAAAAGCTTATAAACAATTTGAAAATGTAACTTATGAAAGCGTAGATATGTCCGCTACAAAAGTCCCATCTATAAAATTCGATGCTGCAATTTGTATAAACGCGATATTAACTTCTCAGTTGAAAAAACGCAATTTATTTTATAAAAATATGGCGTCAATGATTAAAAAAGGAGGGGAACTTGTTTTGGTGGTACCTTCCTTAGAATCAAAATTGTTTAGTCATATTATTGCTAATAAATACAATTTAGATGATGCAAAAAATGAGAAAGCACCTAGCGGGAAAATGGCCATTGAACAAATTAAAAATATAAAAAATGGGGTAATTGGAATTGACAATGTACCAACAAAACACTTTCTAAAAGAAGAATTGGAATTACTTCTAATATTAGAAGGATTTAAAGTATTAGAGATAACAAAAATTAAATATGAATGGGATACTGAATTTCATCAAATACCAAACTGGTTAAAAGATCCTAAACCATGGGATTGGCTAGTGATAGCAAAAAAGAAATAAATACATAACGAGTACTGTTTGTTATAAAATTAAAGCCTGGCATTTGCTGGGCTATTTTTTTTAATAATTGTCATGGAAATGAAGGATCTTTCTTATGATAGTTTAAAAAAAGTATAGGCAAAAAAAATCCCCATCAAATAAATGATGAGGATCTTTAATAAATAAGGCAGCTACCTACTCTCCCAGGAAAACCCAAGTACCATCGGCCATGGGGGACTTAACTTCTCTGTTCGGAATGGGAAGAGGTGAACACCCCCGGCAAAACCACCTTAAGACGGTA